>CALGLU010000084.1 GCA_937959275.1 uncultured Saprospiraceae bacterium
TTGTCCTTGTGCTCGACGATGATCAGGAATTAATGAAAGAAAGGAGACTAAAGATTTCATATTTTTAGACAAACATATTAAAATTATACATAATATGTAAATAATAATCATATGTTAAATTTAGTACTGTGCAGCCCTGCCCAAATGGGGGATACCAAAGGTCAATAAGACTCTATAACTTTAGAGCTTAGAGTTGCTAACGTAATTCTGGTTAGGCAAAGAAGCTAAACCTTAATCGTACACTCACTCAAAAATAGTATTCCCAAACAACATCAACATCAATGTAAATATGAAACACGTCCATACCTTCTTACTTCTACTTGTTGGGCTATTGATTTGCAAACAAATTTCGATTGCACAAAGCCAAAGGTCTGGTCCAGACTATTCAGTCTGTGGCGACGCATGTCAGATACATGTCTCATCTACAGAGGTAAAAGGTACCACAGTAAAAAAGAGTAACGCCAACTCATTAGGTATGATTCAAAACAATACCAATGTTGCGCTCCCGAACTCTTATAATTTTAAGGAATATGTTTTTGCAGAGCCGAATGATCAAGGCATATGCACAGGCAGTACGAATGCCACTGCTGTCATAGAAGAGGTCTTTTTGTCCCAAACTCACCGCCAAGCAGTTGGGCACCCACTGTTTTTTACGATTGGTCATCGGCCAGTGTTACTTCAGGTCGCTGTAATCGGTACAGGGTCTTCTCCAGATGTGACTGTAGAAGGGATACTCAATGGTAACAGCCTTGGCACTTTCTGTTTAGCTGGTCCTACGAATTTATCTTCAAGCTTAGATATTTCAGTACCCGATTTTAACAACTACTTTTCAGTGACCTTACCCAAAGCTTGGATTCAGGATGGCTTGGACCTTATCATTATAGCAGGCAATCAAACAAGAACAGTACTTTCTCAAGAACTAAACATTGGGCCGTATACAGAAATGAATCTGGTCATGGTCAATATGGATGTGATGGACTACAACACAGGTCCACATAATACGCCAGTGTTTGATGATTTTTTGGAAGAAATGGCCTCTTCTATTCCCGCGAGTCAAATTCGTTTTGGCATTTTTCCTGAAACCTTGGTTTATCCGGAGGTGATTGCTAGCGATAATACAGAAACTCTCGTCAGGTTACAAAGTAAAAACCAAGTGCTGAGTAATCCTTTATTGGATGATGGCCATATCAATTCAATTGCTGTTTTGGCTCTGGCAAATATGCAAAAGAGTACTCATGATTATTTGTCTACTGTTTACTTTGGAAATACATTAAATCTTGCTCCTGGAGGCTGGGGTGGAGGTAAGTCATTTGTCAGTTTTGATTTTACAGATGTGTTTATTCATGAATTAGGTCACGCCTTGAGTTTGCCACATTGGGGAAATTCCTACGACAACGAGATTGCGAATATGTATGAGTATAATTATCCCTACGGTGGTGAGACGGGTAATGGTGGCGGAAGAGGGCAGACCTGGAATTTTATCCAAGATAGCTATGAGTTTGTAAGCCCGACTTGCAGTGTGAGCAGCAATCCAAATGTAGGCTTGGAAAGAAGCGATTGCATGCAGCGCAATCATCCTTGTCTAGAAACCAGACCCAGCGGGAATGGTCCTTGGGATGGTCACGGTCTTTTCTCTGCACATGCGATGCATCGCTATATGGTAGGAGCAAGCGTTACTTCTGGTCAAGTCATGGACCGTGGAGCATTAAAAGATTTTCAATTGAATGTACAGAATGGATTTCCAAACATGAAATTGGTTAATGGCGAAAGAGAATATACAAGGGACCCTTCGCAACCACAAAGTTTAGATTGGGAAGAATCACGTGATATGCCAGGAGAAGAAATTTTGAATACTGATGTCTACCTAATATATGGCACAGCGCACCCTACGCAAGTACAAGGGAATATCGTGTACAAGCCTGTTAAATTTAATGGGACATTGCCTCCAGTCATTGATCCAACAGACCCAGCTTTGTTTGATCAACTGAAATTTATCAATTCACCCAACCACTTGCATGCACCTAGAGATTTAACCATTAAGGTAACGTATGAGGACGGCACCCTCTTACATGCATTAAATCCATTTCATTCATATGCGAGACAACCATATCTTGATGGCTTTCATGTCTTTCGTTATGACTTAAGTAATTTTTCTTTGGTGGTTCCAGCAGACAAAGACATCCAAAAAGTGGAAGTGTATGAACGCCAATTTTGTGTACGTAATGCGACAGATAATACCGCTGGTAATATCAATTTCGCTGGACACAATATTACGGCAGCCAATTTTATGAATGATGCCGTTTTATTATCTGAATATGAGTATGGACAAACAGTGCCAGCCACGACTACTGCATTTGGCAATCGAGTTTGGCATGACTATGATCGTGATGGTATCAATGACCCGAACGAACTTGGTATAGCAGGCGTGTCAGTCGCTGCATGGAGAGATCCAGACGGCGACGGTATTCCAGATGGTAATGGTGGATTTATGGGTTCACGTGTGACAGATGAAAATGGCAATTATAGTTTTAGCGGCTTAGCGCCTGGAGTTTATAGTGCCTTTGTCTGGCAGGTGAATAACTGGGGAGTCGGTGAGCCACTACACGGATTTATGTCAACTGAGATATTTGAAGCTGATCCGAATACTGATATTGATTTAGATAATAGTGGGACAGGATTACCCTTTACAGATATCTTTTCAGGGATTATACATTTGACACTGGGCGGTGAACCACTGAATGATGGTGACCCAGAAGACTGTTGGTTTGATACTGATGGTGCAGGAAATATGACCATCGATTTTGGGTTTTATGATCATAGTTTATATGTGTGGATAGGACCACAAGATACAGAATGGGACAATCCAGCCAATTGGGCGGGAGGCGTAGTGCCTGATGCTAATTCTGATGTATTGATTCCACCTGACAGACCATTTTATCCGATTGTGGTCGAAGATGTAGAGATTTTAACGCTGTGTACTCAGTTAGGTGCAAGACTGGATATTTTAGCTGATTGTTCGTTTGATATTTTGGCCAATTGATTTTTAGATTAAAATTCGTCATACTAAAATAGAACTGGCAGAAAATCAATTAGTAAGTGGACATCTTGATTGGCTTTCTTGGTTTTGACAAATAAAAAACACCTTCGGTTTTGCGATCGAGGCGATGGACGGGGTAGACGTGTTGACCTCCGATTTGGTCGCGCAGCATCTGTACGGCAATCTCTGTGGCGTCTGTTGCCATCTTTGTGCGTTGGACGAGGAGACCGTGGGGTTTATAAATGACGATGAGGTTTTCGTATAGGATATCTAGGTGCATATTAATTACGGCTGTAGATTAAAAGATATAGGTGCTGCCTTCTTCGTCACTGCGTATATCTTGATGTCGGCGACCAGTCACCTGCTCAAACAATTGCTCTATGAATACTGAAACGTCTGTATCGCCACGTTCAAATCCGTCGCCACTTTCATTTTCGATTATGACCCCATCATTACTCATGTGTTGGTAGACAGGCTTGCCATTACGATAGTAGCTGATCATCACACTATTAGTCGTGGCAAGCTCAGTCATCACCACTAGTGCCTCCCCATTGGCTGATGCTTTCTTTATATCAAAGCGATTCAAAATTGCTGGATTATGGACGAAGACGAGAGTACTGGGAGCGAGTTGTAATATATCTACCTGCTCTGCTGGATCATAGCTCATTCGTGCCATATCTCCGGCTTCGCATGAAGCTGATTCTCTTAATATTTTACCCCCTAATAATTTGGCTAATGTGTTCAGCTTATTTCCTGAATAATCCTTTGATATGGCTATAATTCCTGTATTCTCTAAGTTGATAGGATCGACCTCTTCTTTCACTTGTGGCTCTGGAAGAGTATCTTCTGTTACTGATTCCCATGGACGATCGGTTAAGTATTTTTTTGCATCGAAATCATTCACAAATTCAATAACTTTTTTCATACTCTTCTTTACGTCTATATCATCTTCATGAAGGTTTGGGCTTTCTATGAGTTTCGTATTTATTTCAACTTCATTTAGATAATATTCCTCATTTATCAGCTTTGCGAGAATAAGCATTCTTGATCTGGTTAATTTCGTTTTATCCAATAAGTCACATTTTTTTGCATACTTATAGAGTTCTTCCAGATTCTCAAAACTCTTCAGCCTTGTTTGCAGTTCTTCCCACTGGCTCTTCCAAATTGGTAATGCAAAGTCAAAGAATTCACGAGAATTATCATTAGCTTGAGCTAATGCTGTAGGGAGCATAACATTATCTAGTCTGACTGATTCAATAAATGTTCGTCGTACATATGGTCCTTTTGCATGATTTTTTCGAAAGGGAAAAAAATCTTTTATAATGTATTCAATGGGACCAGAATAAACGACAGTATAAGTCTTAATGTTAAAGGGTTCATAAGAGGGGATTTCAAAAACTACTTCATAAAAACTACCAGCTTTTGATGAATGTAAATTAAAATATTCTCGAACCGGTACGACTGTCCAATTCTCTAATTTTAGCTCGTTTACTATGACGCTAAGTCTATAATTAAATTCCGATTTAGATATTTTTCTTGAATAGTTCATTAAGCAACAATTTGGGCATAACCAGAAAACTACAACATTTCAGGCTTCTTTGATTTGATTATTTCTGTCCCATCATCAATGAAGACATAAAGGACAATAATCCACTTTCTACTTCATTAAAATATCGCCGCCATATCAATCGGCAACTTACGAATCCGCTTTCCCGTCAAATCAAAGATCGCATTTGCTAATGCTGGCGCAACTGTTGGCAATCCTGATTCTCCCGCGCCATCAGGTGGTGCTTCGCTCTCTAAAATAATTGTTTCTATTTCAGGACATTGATTGATCTTAAGTATCGGATATGTATCAAAATTTTGCTCCGTCATGGCTCCATTTTTTAAAGTGAGCCCTGCGTATACGGCTCCTAAGCCCATCACAATCGAACCCTCCGTCTGTGCTCTAACCGTATCTGGATTAATACAAATACCTAGATCTAGAACTGTTGTAATTTTTGTTGGTACAACTAGATTATCTTTTTTCGCTACTTCTACAACCATCGCAAAATGTGCACCTGATCGTTCGACGATTGCAACGCCCTTGCCTGTGCCAGCTGCTCTAGGCGAATACCAGTCAGTCACTTTGGCTATTTCTGTCAGCACACGTCTGTATCTAGGATGATCCAACATATCCAATCTAAATGTCAAAGGATCTTTATTTGCCTTATGGGCTAATTCATCAATAAAACTTTCGTGCGCAAAGGGATTCGTAGAGTGATAGACTGCTCGCCAATATGAAATCGGGACATGTCTTTTTCGTAAAACACCTTTCACCGATAAATTCTGAATGAGGTAATCTGTGGTTATACCGCCCATGAGTTGGCGACCGGCTGTCATATTATCACCAGTCTGGTTTCTGATTTCTTGAGCGACGATTTTGTGTTCGAGTGCATTGATTTTGCCAGCATCGTTTAAGACGGCTTTGCAAATATTTAGGCTGCACGCACGAAATGGTCCCTGTGTTAGATCATCCTCTCGTGTCCATACGACCTTTACGGGAGCTCCTGCTTGAGCTGAAAGATCAGCTGCTTCTTCCACAACATCAGTCATGGATCGTCGCCCAAATCCACCACCCATAAAAGTGTAATTAATCTTGACGGACTCTTCTGGTAATTCATACGTTTTAGCAATAAATGATTTGATGCCGTTTGGGTTTTGTGTTGAGCCCCAAAATTCTGCGCCGTCCTTTCGAATACTAACCATAGCGTTCATTGGCTCCATTGGGACATGGGCTTGATACGGTGTTTCGTAAGCAGCTTCTATTACATTACTGGCGTTTGTAATCGCTTTTTTCGCATTGCCCTTGCCAAATAATTCGTCTCCATCTTTCTTTGCCATTTCATAAGAATCGGTCATGACCGTTTGTCCAGAAATGCTTTCTAAATCCTTCGTATCCCAGTTTACTTTTAATAGCTTCCGTCCTTGAGTTGCTGCCCAATAGTTATCTGCTAAGACAGCTACGCCTTCTCTCGTTCTGCCATACACTTGTCTTGATGTTTTGAATACATGTTTGACACCTGCGATATTCAGCGTTTCAGATGCATCGAAATCAACAACTGTCCCTAGAAATACTGGTGATCGTTCCACAGACGCATGGAGCATTCCAGGTGTAGTTAAATCAATACCGAACTTTGCTTCTCCATTCGTTTTGAGAGGTATGTCTTTACGCGCAACAGACGTTCCAATAATTTTAAAATCAGCAGGCTTTTTTAGCCTTGGATTTTCTGGCGCATCCAGCTTGATGGCTTCTTCTACTAAATCTCCATAAGTCAAGACATCACCGTTCGTATTAACGACAGTGCCATTTGTAGCCGTGCAATCATCAATGCTAATGTTCCATTGATTCGCCGCCGCCTGCGTCAAGACTTCTCTAGCCGCGGCACCCATTGTTCTGAGTTTTTCAAATTCTGTTTGAATACTTCGACTCCCAACAACCATTTGACTTCCATAGAGGTCTCGACTTGCTTCAGCCTGTTTGACGTGAATGTTGTTGATATCAACTTCCAATTCTTCTGCGAGAATCATGGGAATAGAAGCGTAAGTGCCTTGTCCCATTTCTGGACGATGGTTAAATAGTGTGATACTATTGTCTGACCCTATAGAAATAAACTGATTTAAGTCAAGCCCTTTGATAGCTGAACCAACAGTTGCGACGACCTTGCTAGAATTCTCGGCGGCTGGCACACAACCAACAACCAGAAACGCCCCTGCAGCTGAAGACAATTGAATAAATTTTCTGCGAGATGGATTTTGCATAGCTAACTATTTATGGATTGCTGAATTGCTTTTTTAATTCTCGGATAAGTACCGCAGCGGCAGAGTACAGAACTCATTGCTTGGTCGATTTGGTCTTCTGATGGACTCGGATGTTTTTTTAATAAGGCTGCTGCGCTCATGATTTGGCCTGATTGACAATAGCCGCATTGAGGGACTTGCTCTGCGATCCAAGCCAATTGGACTGGATGATCATTGTTGTCTGAGAGTCCTTCGATGGTTGTGATCTCTTTTCCTTTGGCTGCGGATGTTGGGATGACGCAAGAGCGGGTTGGTGTACCGTTTAGATGAATGGTACAGGCACCGCATTGCGCAATGCCACAACCATATTTAGTGCCTGTTAGTCCGACCACATCTCTGATTGCCCAGAGGAGTGGCATTTGTGGATCAACGTCTATATCGTGTGATTGTCCATTGATGGAAAGTGAGAGTTTGGCCATGATGCTAGAGTTTTATTGACTACAGTAAGATACGCAATCTTTTGTTGTTTCAATATGAGTCAGATGCAAAACACATAAGATACATAAGTCTAATGTTTCTTGTTCATGACACATAAGAACAATCAAATAAATCATATAACAAAACTGCTAGCCATTCCATATACTATAAGAATAGCTAGCAGTTTTATATTGACTTTTAATACCCTTACTATTAAATTTATAAATCAGTTGGACACGCTACAGAAACAATCCTTGCTCTAAAGTCAGATCCTGCTTGTGCTTGAAATCCTGGTTTTAATAAAATTCTTTTACCTGCATTAAAATGTACCAAGGCATTATTGCGTATTTCTACATCACCGTTCGGAATCGAATTTGTTACATTTTCTCCAGCTCGAATTTCATAATTAAGAAGGTAACTAAAGGCTCCAACAGAGTAAATTCTATTTTGAATAAATAAGGAAGCAGATTCTAACGCTGCCAAAACAGCAGAGGCAGCATCTGCTACACCGTGTCCCATCTCATTATTCCATGAGCTGCTAGGATGTGCTGGGTTATTGTTGTAAGAATAATTACCATCTTTATTTGCAGTAGAAAGTAATATGTCTTTTGCTTCTGCGCTTGTCAAATTATCATTGGCAGAAAGGATTAGTGCAGCGACGCCAGCAGCATTAGGACAGGCTGCAGAGGTACCTCTAAACCATCCATAACCATTCGTACCAAATGTTGTTCTGACAGAAATACCTGGTGCCATAATATCTAAATCATTACCATAATTACTTCCCCAGCAACGATCGTTATCACAAGAAACGCCACCTGTTATATCTGGTGCTAAATTTGTGACGACAACATCAAAACATCCTGTTGTATCGATAGCACCACTTTTTCGTTCATTGCACATGTTAGAAGCGCCAACAGCAATCACATTTGGGTCTCGCGCTGGAAAGCCAAGCGTCGTGGATAAATTACTATTGCCTGAACTGGCTAGAACCACACAACCAAGTCCATTGCGCCCCTGAGTAACCGCTCTTTCAATAGCATCTGAAATAACACTACTAGAAGACCAACTCCAAGAATTACTCAAAACATCGGCACCATTCATCCAAGCCCAATCGATCGCACTTGCAAATCGTATGCTACTTGTACTGACTTCTGAAGCAAAAGCTCTAACGGGCATAATCGAACAACTATAGGCGATACCAGCTACTCCAATACTATTATCACCTCGTGCGGCAGCAGTGCCTGCACATGGTGTACCATGATTATCACCATCAGTCGCTGCACCGGCAGTTCTTTGTCCTAAGGCATCAAATCCTGCAATCAGGTTAGGGCTTAGATCAGGATGGTTTAAATTAACGCCATTGTCAATGATAGCAATGACAATATCAGAGCATCCTGTTGTATAATCCCAAGCATCTAAAACATTCATGTCTGAACCGAAGACTCCTGAGTCACCACCATAGGCACTGCCGTCATTATCAACAGAATATTGGAGTTCCAATTGAGGGTCATTGGGCACATAGAGTTCAGGATTTTCTACCACGAAATTAGGTTCTGCAAACTCGTAGTGTCCTGATTCGAATAACTCATTAGCAAGTACAAGTATATCTTCTCCTTTTCCAGATTCGTCACAAATAATGTAGGTATTATATCCATGTTCATATTGTGCGCAAATTGTCCAAGCTGTTTTTTTCAATTTGCTTTCCAATCTATCAAGCTGCGTGTCTTCCTTTAATTTAATAATGATTTCATTTTTAAAAGAAAACCGTTGATTGGTGCTATTTATATAAATGGGATTTGCAATAGAGACACTTGGGTTTTCAATCAAATCCCTCTTTGATTGTGGCGTTTGGATCGTAAACCCAATTCCCAAAGCGTTGACTGATTCAAAAGCTTTTGAATTTATATTGTTTTCAATGAAGCGATCTGAAGTGTTTTGTACTAGCTCAACATAAAATTGTTTATCTATTTTATTCAAATTAATTTTCTCATTTTTATAGTAATAGAAATCTTGAGCTTGTACACTTGAGACGTAAAATAGTGACAGTATAAAAATTAAATATTTCATGATTTTTTGTTTGGGTTTTTGTAACCAAATTTATTTCTCTAATTGCTGTACTCTTTTAGATAATTCATCATTATCCTTTTCTAGTTGAATTAGGTATAATGTGAGTTCTTCAATTTTTTCCATCATTTTCTTTTGCATTTCTCCTAGTTCGATACCTTCAGTTTCTACAATAGATGCACTTGGAATACCAGGAAGGTGTTTATTTTCCTGAATTGATTTTTCGACTTCTGATAATGGCATGAGATTATAATCATCTGCAAATACATAATCTGGCCAATTACCTGATAATTCGACTCTTACTTCTTCTGCGATAATGCTGCCATCTACTGCTAATAAATATTCTGCAGAAGGCAAGTTTGCTGCATCGCTAATACCGATACCGACCTGACCATTTTCTTGACTACACAGCATAAGATCTCCACCATTTCTTTGAATTTCTACGATGTCAGTATTTCGATCAAAGGACATCATGTTATTAGTACTATTGCCTCCAGAATTAATAATCAATTTACCGCCACCAATCAACCAATTAGAATTTGATGCACCTAAAAACCAATCATTTGTGGTTTCTGTTGCATTGGATAAATGAATTTGGCTTCCATTACCTTGTACTGCAAATGAAGCCTCTACGTTTCCAGAAGGCATCCCAACACTGACACCACCACCATCTCTTTGTAACAGCAATATGGCTTCTTGTCCAGCATCACGTGCCATAATTTCATTATTATCCATGATTAGATTGAGGTTATCTAGTCTACCTGTCATGATGTAGCCATTGCTGGAAAAACTAGCATCAGCTCCAGTTTCGATATGCAATCTTGCATCTGGTGTATTGGTGCCTATACCAAGGTTACCATCTTGGTTGAGGACCATACTGGCGCTAGTACCTAAATCTGCGTTGGTATTGTTATACCATCGGTGTGTGCCTTCTGCTTTATAATACAAGTCTCTCAATTCTGAAATTTGTCCAGACGGATTCACAATGGTGGATGTTTCATATCCAAGACCTACAAAAGCTGCTTTATTAAATGCATAGCCATCAAGTGAAATTTTGTCACCGGCTGTTTCTGATAATGAATTACTGAATGCCATTTCGCCGCTACAGATAGATAGTTTGGCTTGTGGATTGGTACAGCCAATGCCAGTATTGCCATTCTCTAATATCGAAAATCGATTCGTGCCTGGGTTCGATAAAAAATTATCGGTTTCAAATTGAATTCGAAACGACCCATCATTATTTAATAAACGATAATCAGCAAGTCTTTGACTACCATCTCCTCTGACCAATTCGAGGCCCACATTTTTGGCTAGTTCACCCATGGTATGGATGGTCCCCATTTGATCACCTTCACCTTCGACATATAAATTTCTAGATTGGCCGAATGTGAATAAGGGAGTGAAGAGTATGGCAAATAAAATAATTTTGGTTAGTGTGTTTTTACTATACATGATTTTTGATTTTAAATTAATTGGAAATAGTTTGTTGTGTTCCAAAATTGGAAGTGCTTTGAAGAATTTATAAAAGTTAGGATTCGATTTCTGTAATAGGCAAGAGTCCATTTTGAAAAGCCAAGTAGACCATGTTGGCTATGTTTTTTGCGCTCAGTTTTTTCTTAGCGTTTTTGCTATGGTCTTTCACAGTAAAGTGACTAATAAAAAGCCGTTCAGCAATCTCTTTTGTTTTGAATCCATGAGAAATATAGGACAATACCTCTTGCTCTCTTTTAGATATTATTTCGGTTGTTTTCATATTGTATTATTTTTTGGTTACAACATGAAGTATTCAGAAGATTAGATAGGTTAACACGAAATAAGAAAAAAAATAAATAAGACGTTTTGTTCGTGTCATAACAGTTTCAGCAATGAGACCTTAGATGCAGGGAGGGCAAGAATCTATCAAAGAATATTCCGAAAAGACTAAAAAGCTTAACCGCAATAGTATCTTTAGATATTAATTACAGATTATCTAAAATCTAAGAACACATGCTTTATAACAAATTGACATTTACATTCATACTTCTATTTTGCATCTCTTGTGCATCACCAAAAGAGGATTTTATCCAGGAGTTTACAAATCATTACACAACACTCGTCGAATCGAATTCAGAGGACCTTTCAATGGTACTGTCTGCTGAATCTAATTCATATATTGATAATCTGATAAAGACAAATGACACTTCTGTTGAAGAGATACTTGATCTTGGCAATTCATTTAAGGTTCCCTATTCCACTATCCTATACTTTACACAAATAAAAAATGCTCAGAAAGAAAATACTACTGAAAATTTTCTGACATATCTATCTGCGAATGGCATTAACATCTTTAGCTATTATGACATCTATGGTGTCAGTAAAGACAATACTAATATTGGTGAAGAAGATTTTATCGCCGTCTTTAGAGAAGTTAAGGGTAATAATAAATTGGATTGGGTAAAGATGGTAGATGAAGAAGATGCGCATAAAATTGACTTGCTTTTCATATTACAACATACAGAGCACCGCACGTTAAAGGAATTTCAAGATGGTATCAAACGAAATTTTGAAGGTGATGTTGATGAGTACCTAAGAGATGTATTCAATCGGGATGGAACGACTCTGGTGAATGACAAAGAACGCGATCAATTACAAAAGAAGCGAAAAGAGAAATTTGCAACTGAGTTTGTTGTGAAATGATAATCTCCATTTAATTGTAGAACTTACTAAGAACCAGAAACAATCATTGTATCAGTACAAATGGGGTGCGTGTAACTATACATTAATTGTATAAACATCAAATTGTGAACTATGTCTAATCCAATTTCGTTATCTTTGATATAATGGCAAAGAGAGCTAAATATCTATCATACATAGAAGATACGCCCAAACATCATGGGAAGCTTGATGCTATTGCTAAGAAAGCAACCAAAGCTGCAGTAGAAGAAGCACACGCACAAGATCTAGCCGTAACATACCTTAAAGGTGAATCCATTGTCCAAGAACATGCTGATGGGTCTATCAAACAGATAGGTAGAGTAGTTAACAATCGAAGAAAAATAGCTGTTGGCACAAAACTCACCATCAAAAAAAGTTAAACGCCAACGCATTTTTGCTGGCCCTAATGGATCAGGTAAAACGACAATCCTTAAAATGATTGAAGATTCATTTGATTTAGGAGTATACATTAATGCATATGAAATAGAACAACAACTCCGAGATAAGGGCTTTGTAGATCTATTAGAATATAAAATTGATGAATTCGATAAATTGAAATTTCAGAGCCAACTTCAGAAACATACTCTTCTCAAGAAAGCAAAAAAGGATGGATATAACATCGACATAACACTTGAGGGTAACAAAATAGTTAACCCTGATAAAAGGACACATTCATATGAAGCTGCACTCATTGCAGATATCATTAGAACTGAATTACTCACACAGGGCACGAAAATGTCCTTTGAAACAGTCATGTCCCATAAATCCAAAATAGAGTTTTTTAAAAAGGCTAAAGAACAAGGCTATAAAGTTTATTTGTATTTCATTTGTACAGAATCTTCCGACATCAATGTGAATCGAGTAGAGCTTAGAGTGAAGAAGGGCGGCCATCCTGTAGATCCTAAAAAAATAGTTTCTAGGTACAAGAATTCACTTAAGCTATTGAAAGATGCAATCCCGTTTTGCTATCGAGCATTCATATTTGATAATTCTGAAGACTTGGCAGAATTGATTTTAGAGGTTACAAATGGTGAAAGCATTGAAATCTTGCAAGAAGAAATTCCGCATTGGGTTGATGACAACTTACTCAGTTATTTCAAAATATAATACAACGACACAACTAGTGTTCTGTCAAGATACAACTGACTCGTGCTTTTGGCGTATTTTGCACATGTACGTCGTTACAGAACCGGCCTTGATAGCTAGGCTATCAGACCGAACCTGCGCCTAGTTCATGCTTGACAGAGCACTAGTGTTCTATCAATTATATCTTGACAGAGCACCAGTTGCATAAATATAAAATTGTCTATACATCGCTACTATAGACTTCGTTTTAACAGATTCATTTACACCATTATAAAATTTGTACTCTGTTGACTAAAGGCAGCATTCTTGTGCATTCACTCCTGTAGATTTTGCAGAGATTCAAGTTTAGATTTGGTCATTCTATAGGAGATACCTTACATTGAGATAGTATCACTATGGCAGAACCCATATCTTCTTGGCATCTTCATATCACCGGTCGGGTGCAGGGTGTCGGATACCGACCACTCGTATACAACATCGCGAGACAACATCTCATCACAGGTTGGGTCAAAAATGATGTTGATGGATTACATGTTTGTTTTAATGCTTCTCAAGAGCTAGCGAAAGCCTTCGTGGATATGATCACTCAACAATCAAAGCCACAATTAGCCAAAATTGATAAAGTCGTACTTAATGAAATTCCCGCAGAGGATTTTATTGGATTTCAAATCATACAGGAGACGACAGGTCAACAATCAACATTCAGTGTGAGTCCGGATGTTGCACTGTGTGAGACTTGTAGACAAGAGTTAAGGGATGATGCAAATAGACGACATCAGTATCCATTTATATCCTGTAGCCAATGCGGGCCTCGATATTCGATTGTAAACGCTTTACCATATGATCGTCATTTAACAGAGATGGCTTCTTATACCTTGTGCAGCACATGTCAATGTGAATATGGTGATCCAAATGATAGACGCTTTTATGCTCAAACACAATCGTGTCAAGTATGTGGAATTCAACTACAATTGCACTCATCATCTGGGGAAGTGATATCAACTGTGATGTCCGACATTGTTCGACTGATTGGGCAATATTGGTCGATGGGCAAAATAGTAGCGGTCAAGGGCATTGGTGGATTCTTGCTAACCTGCGATGCTCAAAATCAAGAGGCGATCAAAACGTTGAGATCAAGGAAACAACGACCATCTAAGCCATTCGCCATCATGCTTCCGCACAGTGAATATTATCCAATGATGGGCAACGATATAGCAATTCAAGAAGCACTAAATGACCATGTTTCTCCAATTGTCCTTGTACAAAAGGAGTTGATAGAAGATCCATTAGATGGGATCGCAGATGGGCTAGATTCTATAGGTGTGATGATTCCCTATGCACCCATCTTTCAATTGTTGCTGGATAACTTTAAACGTTCGATTGTAGCGACGAGTGGCAATCTGACACAACAACCAATCAGCTATCGAAATGAAAAGGCCCTTTCAGATCTGAAGTTGATTGCGGATTATATCCTTGTCAATGATCGAGATATCGTCTTGCCACAAGATGATAGTGTGGTCAGATTTAGCGAGCAAGCGTCACAAAAAATTATTTTGCGCAGGTCTCGAGGCTTAGCACCTTATTGTGCTCAACTACCTGTTGAAGAACAAGACAGGGCTGTTCTCTGCATGGGCTCACAACTGAAAAGTACGCTTTGTTTGTCTTATGAGGACAAGTTAATTGTGAGCCAGTATATTGGTAATTTAGAACAGTATGAGACTCAGCAGCAGTACAACATATTGTTGAATCATTTTTTGGAATTGTTATCAATTCGACCCGAGATGATTTGCACAGATAGTCATCCCGATTATTTCGTAAGTGGTTATGCTGCTGAATTAGCAGAGCGTTGGCACATTCCTGTTCTTAGCGTACAGCACCATGAAGCACATTTCGCCGCTATTTTGGGTGAGCATAATTTAGTGGATACAGATGAAGCTGTTTTGGGCGTGATATGGGATGGGACAGGCTATGGTGCAGATGGGATGATTTGGGGCGGTGATTTTTTCAGGTATGAGCAATATAAGATGACTAGATGTGCACAACTATCTTATTATAGTCACTTCTTGCAGGACAAGATGGCGAAGGAACCACGGATTGCTGCGCTTGCGATTTGTCATTCCATGGATGAAGCAGTATCTGTTTTAAAAACTAAATTTTCTGAGGAAGAATGGAGGATTTATCTTGCCCTTTTGGAGAAGGATAAGAGCCTACAGACGTCTAGCATGGGTAGATTATTTGATGCTGTCGCTTGTGTCTTAGGCCTATCGGATGTCCAGACATATGAAGGCGAAGCTGCTATGCTTTTGGAAGTAAAAGCAAGGACATACTTGACAAAAAATGGTAGCAAGCAGCTTGACCCTTACATCCATGATGAGTTAGTCGGGAGATCTTTTTCTCCACAGCAACTATTGAAGCTTATACTAAGAGATTTACATCTCGAAAAAGAATGTGCCTACATTGCTGCTAAATTTCACATGACTCTAATTAAATGGATTCTATCCGTAGCTAAGCTAGAAGATTGTAAACGCTTAGCCTTTAGTGGGGGTGTTTTTCAAAATGCAGTTCTGGTTGATTTAATCTGTGCAAAATGTAAAAATGACTTCACTTTATATTTCCACGAAGAGTTATCGCCTAATGATGAGAACATATCCTATGGCCAGAATATATATTATCGGATTCAGAATAAACTGGAGGAAAAGAACTAAATTAATGGATTAAGCACAGGTTGATATGAAGTTCATTACTGAATACAGAGATGGAGAGCTAGCACAAAAATTACTTGGTGAGATCACTGATGTCGTCACCCAACCTTGGAATATTATGGAGGTGTGTGGTGGTCAAACACACAGTTTGGTTAAAAACGGTATCATCGAATTATTGCCAGATGAGGTAAACATGATTCATGGTCCAGGGTGTCCAGTTTGTGTTACGCCTATATATTTAATCGATAAGGCCATTCACTTAGCGGAAGAGAAAAATGTCATCCTTTGTTCCTTTGGTGATATGCTTCGCGTGCCAGGATCTAGGACTAATTTGTTGGATTCAAAAGCGAAAGGAGCGGATATTCGAATCTTGTATTCGCCATTAGAAGCAGTACAACTCGCAAAGCAGAATCCAGATCGAGAGATTGTTTTTTTTGCGGTTGGTTTTGAAACAACAGCACCAGCAAATGCGATGTCGGTGATGCAGGCACACAGTTTAGACATACCTAACTTTTCAATTCTCACTTCACATGTGCTTGTCCCACCCGCGATTGAAGCTGTGATGAATGATGACGAATGCCAGATCGATGGCTTTTTAGCGGCAGGTCATGTCTGTACGATCATGGGGATATCAGAATATCAACCATTAGTCGATGCCTATAAAATGCCGATTGTGGTGACAGGCTTTGAGCCCATCGATTTATTGCATGGTATTTTAATGACTGTTAGACAATTAGAAAAAGGAGAATTTAAATTAGAGAATCAATATAGTCGAGTTGTTAAACGGGAAGGCAATATAAATGCTATAGATTTAATTAAGCAAGTCTTTGAAGTGCAGGATCGAGTTTGGCGTGGCATTGGTTCTATTCCAGAAAGCGGTTACGAATTAAAGCCAGCGTTTCAAGCCTATGATGCCAATTTGAAATTTCAAGTGGATATTATAGAAGAGCCTGAAAATAAAGCCTGCATAGCTGGGCAGGTCCTTAAGGGGATAAAAAAGCCAAAGGATTGTCCGGAATTTGGCAAAGGCTGCAAACCAGAATTTCCATTGGGTGCACCGATGGTTAGTTCGGAAGGGGCTTGTGCCGCTTACTACCATTTTTCTCAAGCTGCCGAATCTATTGAGATACCTTCATAATGAAGTAATTTAAAAATATATAGTTAATTATTTTGCATGTCATTGATTCTCAATACTTCTGCTTTTTCTCGACCCATAGCTAAGGCTATGCACCTCCAAAAGAGCATCGTTTTGAAAACCAAGCACATACAAACTATTTTAATCTACATTCTTAAATCACTTCAATGTCACCTATGCCAAACATGAAATTGAGTTGTCCAATGCCTAAATTGGATTTTGATAGAATTAGTCTTGGCCATGGAGGTGGAGGCACGCTAACGAATACATTATTAGCTACTGGTGTATTTGATCTACTAGGCAATGACTTATTAGATACACATCATGATGGGGCTGTCTTTGATTGGCAGGGTAGAACGGCGTTCACAACAGATAGTTTTGTGATTTCTCCGATCTTTTTTCCTGGGGGCGATATTGGCGAATTAGCGATTCACGGGACGGTGAATGATTTGGCGATGTGCGGTGCGGTGCCTAAGTATTTGTCACTTAGTTTTATTATTGAAGAGGGCTTGATGATGGAGGATTTTTGGCGCATTCTTGTGTCTATAAAATCTGCTTGTGAGCATACAGGAGTGAAGATCATTACAGGAGATACCAAGGTGGTAGAGCATGGGAAGGGAGATAAGATATTTATTAATACGACAGGGATTGGCCAAGTGTTAGATGCTGCAGCGATAGACATTAATCGAGTTGAGGTGGGGGATGCTATTATTATCTCTGATGTAATTGCCTCGCATGGTATTGCGATTATGTCACTGCGAGAGGGTTTAGAGTTTGATAGTGATATATTAAGTGATACGCGGCCATTGCATCAGGCAACTACCTCATTGATCAATCAATTTGGTGATCAAATTAAACTATTAAAAGATCCAACAAGAGGAGGAGTCGCTTCTGTCTTAAATGAAATTGCAAGAGATAGTCAAAAAGGAATTTTGCTCGAAGAGAAACATATACCGATCAATGAGCAAGTAAAAGCAGCTTGTGAAATTTTAGGACTAGATCCCCTATATGTGGCGAATGAAGGAATTTTTATAAGTATCGTGGACAGTCGTTGTGCTGATGAGGTGGTGACACATATGAGAAGCTTGGACCATTGTGAACAGGCTTCAATAATTGGTCATGTCGTTGTGCAGCATCCAAAGCAAGTTCTTCTAAAGAGCGGCATAGGCGGAAAGCGCGTTGTGAATATGATGGTGGGTAATCAATTACCTCGAATCTGTTAATTGAGAATCCATGACGACAAAAGAAAAAATAGTTCGGAGCAGTATCGCTTTATTTAATCATCAAGGCATGGTGAATGTGCGGTTGCAGCACATTGCGGATGAAGTTGGAATCAGTGTTGGTAATCTAGCCTATCATTTTTATAGTAAAGAAGCTATTATTAATAGTATCGTCGAACAGCTATCTGATATTTTAAAGCCGATCATTAATGAGCATAAAGAATTTCCCGGATTATTAGATTTTGATACACAGCTTGCCCGCTATTATCATTTGCTAGTTCAGTATTCATTTTTTTTTACTGACCTTGTAGAGATCCAACGCAACTACCCTAACCAATACCAGTCACGAGAAGCGACTACAAACGAAATCATACATCAGATTTATAACTGGTTGATCCAAAATGAAAAAAATGGCTTATTGAAAGAAGAGCCACGACCAGGTCACTATTCTATTATCTCACAGACAATCTGGATGATCATTACGTTTTATTTATCCCGTCCTCTTGATGAGAAGAATCTACAGGACAGCGAACGAGGATTTAAAGAAATGGTCTGGAGTCAGATATTACCGCACTTTACAGAGAATGGCAGGATGGAGTTTGATGTGTTGATTGAGAGTTTGTTGGATTCTCAGGAGAGGAGTTGTTGAGAACGTCATGCTATTTTTTTAACCTTGATCCTGAATCAGCCAGCAGGTAGGATGTCTCGATTCGGGATCTCAACTTATAGGAGTCATCCTATTTTAAGTACTGACATACGAACCACTCCAGTTAGGAACTATCGTCCTTTTGAATTCAATAGGTTTTGTCATAACTATTATGAAAGAAATATAAAGTGAACATTCAAGGCACTAAAGTACCTTGGACTTAGTAAACCATGAAGATTGCTCCCTCCAAGTGGTTTTAACCCAATGTCGTTTAGTTAGTGTTAGAGGTATTATCATTTGAAAATCCAATTGTCATGATTTTTACCAAAAATCCCGCCAATTGGAGACTTTCTTTAACCATTCCACGCGGCACTTCGTACCGCGCTACAATAATGTCGCAC
>CALGLU010000085.1 GCA_937959275.1 uncultured Saprospiraceae bacterium
CTTCCCAGCAGAGCCCTTGTCCGCTTATATGACCAAAAGCAAATTGAAATAATTTTATTTATTAACTTTGAAAAGTTGCCAACAAAGAGGTTTAAAGTTTAAACTATCCTGTCAACGTATATCATGGGGCTTCACACTATCAACTATCAACTATCAACTATCAACGATCGACTATCCACTATCCATTCCGACGTTCGCTTTGCTCAACACGAAGATTTCCGCTTCGCTACAACTATCCACTGCCAACTATCTACTATCCACTATCCACTATCCACTATCTACTATCTACTATCTACTATCCACTATCCACTATCCACTATCCACTATCCACTATCCACTATCCACTATCCACTATCCACTATCCACTATCAGTCCACTATCTACCACAAGTCTTCTCCATACGACCACCCTTCTCGCACTGGCTCCTTAATGTATTGATCCATGTCATCATGATTTGTTACTTTCATATTGACAGTATCATATTCTATTGTTGTATGGAATCGTTGAGCTAGCACTCCAACCAAAGCCATTTCTGTTAGCTCTGCACCGTAACTAAATGGAGAGCCAGTCTTTGGACCGATTCCAGTTATCGCATTGACAAACTCACCTTGGGGATCTTCCTCTCCTACTCTTGCGATCGTTTGCTCTGGCATATTTGCATTAAAATCTGCCACCATATCAGGATTACCTAGCAATTGAGGTTTGTTAGGTCGGCCACCTGTCATCAACGATGCTTTATCTCCGACCATAATCATGCCTGACTTGGGCAACTCTGTTAATCCCCACTCTGGTCGATTCGCAGGTTTAATACCACCTTCAAACCAATTCAGTCTGACAGCAGCTTTATCTCCACGTTGCGGGAAATTGAATTGTAATTGCGATTGACTAGACACAAAGTGTCTGCCCTGAGGTTCTGGTAGCCGAAACACAGAATCAACAGACGTCGGCATCCCTAAGTCCAAGGTCCAAAATGGTGCATCCAAGGTATGGCAGCACCAATCTCCGAGCTCTGCATTCCCGAAGTCGTGCCAACCCCTCCACCATTTAGGTAAATAGTAATGGCTATATGGACGATCTAGTCGTGGACCCAACCATGAATCCCAATCTAAGTGATCTGGTACGCTCTCTCCGTTAGGAGGATAGACATCTGGATGATTAAAATAGCCTTTCTCGCTAAAACTTGGTCCATTAAACCAAGCGATCACTTCTCTCACTTGTCCTAAAACGCCAGCTTCATACCATTCCTTTATTTTGCGAATGCCATTAGTCGTATGGCCTTGATTGCCCATTTGAGTAACGAGGCCATAATGTGCTTGTGCTTTTTTCAGCGTCCTTAATTCCCACACATTGTGAGCCAATGGTTTTTCGACATAAACATGTTTGCCTAATTGCATGGCCGCAATGGTAGCAGGAAAATGAGTATGGTCAGGAGTAGAAATGACGACAGCATCTATTTCATTTGCCATGGCATCAAACATCTTTCTCCAATCACGAAAGCGTTTGGCATTCGGAAATGTCTCATACCCTTTAGCTGCTCGCTGATCATCAACATCACAAAGAGCGACAATATTATGTGCGGTAACACCTCCTTCAGAAATTTGAGCACAGCCTTTTATATTCTTTGATCCACGGCCTCCAACCCCAATAAAAGCTAGATTTAATTTATTCGCGGGCGAGTATTCTTTTAAGTGAGGAATGAACATCGCGCCAGCACCAAACATGCTTGATTGATTAACAAAGTCTCTTCGATTCATCTGTATTCAGTTTGTTGTTCTAAGATATATAAATAGTCTGTCATTCTTTAATTCAAATCTGCAGTTAATGGAAACACATAAGACACAAAAGTGAACCACATGAGGCACATAAGATCTAATCGCTAAGGTCTAACACCTAAATTTTCGAACCCTCGATTTGTGAAAAATTAGAGGCATGCGATTCTATAAGTACGACAAATCTTATGTGCCTTGAACAACAAACCATAATCTTATGTACCTTATGTGTTTAATCCCTTTTCACCAATTCCTCATTTCCATCATTCTAATTCATAGGAAAGATAATCCGATTAAATTCTGGATCATCTCTAAGACTGACGAGGTCAGGGTCATTTTCAAAAACGTTGAATGTATAGAATTTTCCTCTTCTTTTACAGCAGCATTTAATAATTGAATTGCTCTTCTCTATTTCTTAATTAGAAATAAAATCACACCTAATTTTGACATAAAATAATATTTTGTTTTATTAAATGTTTTTTTTTTTAAAATTTGTTATAAGAGCAAACAAGATTACTTTACTTAACAAACAAGAATACTTTTTTTTTAACAACTAAATATATAAAAATGGATTTTTTACTAAGACTTTACAGATCATTCTTTACCGGCGGTATGACCAGTGGCGGTGACAACTTTACTGGTGGCATGAGCGGCGGTGGTGAAGACTAAGTCCTAAATTTTAAATAATTCAAGGATAGTGATGCACATGGTATCACTTTCCTTGAATTATTAATTTAAAAAATTCAATAAATATCTTAACTAAGGAATTCTACCAAAGCAACTAAATCTGACAGATTAATTTAGGACTAGTTAGCTTTAATATTCATGGGAAAAATAATTCTATTAAATTCTGGATCATCTCTGAGGCTAATGAGGTCAGGGTCATTTTCGAATACATTAAATGCGTAAAATCGAGCGCCTTCGTTGACGGCGGCGTCTAATAATTGAAGTGCCTTTTCTTTATCGCCTAAGTGCAAATAGATTCTTGCTTGGTAGTATTCAGTATCTCCAAAATTAAATTCCTCTAGGTCCTCAATATCTGCAATATATTGCCACGCTTTCTCTGTATCTCCTTTCTTAGCAGCGATGACTCCAAGCTGGCTAAAATCGCGGCCATCTCTATAACCGTCAATCGAAGCCAGAAACCCCTTTTCAGATTCATCTAAATCACCTTTGAAATAATGTCCCCAATTCGTACGGTGATTAATGCTCTTATCGTCATTCAATAAGTCAGTAGCAATATCAATTGATTCCGTTACCATTCCTTCTAAATATAATTCTCTAGCCGCAACATATCGCAATGTATTCAAATCACTAACCAGCATTCCATCTTTTGCATTATCAAAAAGTTCATAAATCATATCCATATTCCTTGTCATAGCATAAAATCTAAGCTGAATTGAATGGCTTCTGCTATTCTTGGGAATATTAGGAAGTAGCTGTATAAGATCATTTGATTTTTTTAAATTACCAGTACTTAAATATGAAATAATGGCAATATTTAACCTAATCTGACAATAAAAACACTCTTGGATATTTAGTTCATTTATATCAATATCATCAAATGCCACAATCGTAGAATTAAAATCATGAACAAAATCGTTACTAAATGCCATAAATCCAGTGTTCATAAATAAATCCTTTCGATTAGATTCATATTGGATTTTAGAGAACTTATACACATTTCTATTGTCTCCATTAAAAATAGCGATCATCAGATGTATAGCATTTTGTTCCTTAATGGTCATCTCATCCAATCTTGGTGTTAGATCTTCTAATAAGGCAATTGCCTTTTCACTTTCCCCTATATTGTAATAATGAGTTAAAATAAGATCATAGGCATCGTAAAAATCGGAATCAATCTCTATAGCTTCCAATAAATATTTTTGTGTTAATTCATCATCCTCATACCATGAACTTTTAGCTTTCAAATACAATTTATAAGCAGCTAATTTTGGGAATGATAATAAATTTTCACTTTTAGATGTCCAATATCCATTGATATAACTTGTCAAATCTGAAATACCTGAAACAGGGTCATCAGCTGCAAAATAGACGTCATCGAAAGTGTGCACTATGGCATCACCTTTTAGTCTCTTGATGACTACAGAAAACATTAAACTATCTGTTCCATATTTGGAGAAATTTCCTTCTAAAATATTGACTGCCCCTGATTGACTTGTGTAGCCTTCCATGGAGTTTCCAAAAGACATATATTTAACATCCGCGATTTGATCGCTTGTCTGAAAATCAATAACGTCAGCTCCTTCAATTTCAAATAACTCCTTTGTAATTCGATGAGCGACCATTTCACCAACAAAATCATGATCAACATTTCCAGTAAAATTTTTAAAAGGAGGCACCACAATTTTCTCTTGAAGAATGGTCGAAACGTTATCTTTATTCCGACTGATAAATGTAAAAAGCATAAAAGCAACGAAACAGAAACTCAACAATATCATACCAGCAAGAATTATTTTTCTTTTGGTATTGACAAAATATCCCTTGTCGCTTCTTAATTCCTTAGACTCAGGAATGACGAGTTGGGTATCACTAATTGCATACACTTTTACATTGTCCGCAACATTTTTAAACTTATATTCACCTAATAACTTTGTTCTAAATTCATCTTGATTGTCCAACTCCGTATTGATAGAGCCTGAAATCAAGACACTTCCAGGGATACCTAAAGATTCTAATCGTGCAGCTATATTCACACCATTACCATAAATGGTTTCATTTTCTAAAACAACATCGCCCAGATGCAAACCAATCCTCATGGGCAACTGATAGGTATTGTGATAGGCTCTTTGGAGTTCTACTGCACAGTTAACCGCATCGACAGCGCTATCAAACATGGACATACTCGCATCTCCATAATAGTTAATGACTTTCCCGTTATATTTTTCGGAATACTTCTCAACAGTCTCCATATGAATCCGGACAAACTCTAAGGCCCTTTGCTCACTTTCCTGTACCATAGAGGTATAGCCAACAATGTCCATAAACATGATGACTGCTAATTTGCGCTGTGGAAGTTGAGCCATTTTTTTCGATCTATGAATACAAATATACGACAGGCATCACAATGAATACGGTTAAAATTCAATATCTTTATAATGATATATTAAGTTCAAACTTCTAAACCTTCCACTATGTTTAACAAGAAATTGTTTATTGCAACGCTTATTGCTACCCTTATCTCATTTGGTGCCAGTTATTTATGGTATGAGATCCTAATGGGTGATTTTTTTACATCTACTCCAGGAGTTACTAGAGACCCTGTTCTATTCCCCCTAATTATTTTAGGCACCTTGCTGTATAGCTTTGCATTTTGCAGACTATATCAACTGTGCTTCAATGAAGAGATGCCAATCGTGGGTCAAGCCATTCAATACGGTAGTCTCATCGGTATTTTAGCAGTTGTCGCGACTGCCTTATTCAGGTATGCTACACTTATGAATGTATCATCGTCTGAAGTGATGGTCGACGGTGTTTTTAATTTCATTCTGACATTGATTACAGCTGTAGCAATCGCCTTATATTTTGGACCTGAACCATCTAGAGGTGGAGGAGGACATGGAGGCGACGATTAATTAATACCAACTAAAAAGAGAATGGAATAGAGCTTTGAAGCAAAAACACTATTCCATCTCTATAAATTATAAATTCATATATAATCTAAAAAGAATGAAATCCATTTTTGCACTTCTTGTAGGCATCAATGAATACCGTGACCCGGTAAAACCTTTATTGGGTTGTGTTGATGATGTCAAAAACCTAGAACACTTTATTAAAAAACAATATGCTGACACAAAGCAACTGCAAATTAAGACGCTCTTGAATGAAAACGCAAGCTATGCTAACATAAACGAATCATTCAAGAAACACTTGGCTCAGGCGAACGAGAATGATATCGTCTGGTTTCATTTCAGTGGTCATGGTTCTGAGGAAAAATCAGCACCTGAGTTCTTACCGTTTGATTCAACAGGTAAAGATCAGACAATGTTGTGCTATGACAGCAGACCTGGAGAGATGCAAAATCTAGCTGATAAAGAGCTTGCTGTTTTGCTGAATTCTGTCGCTAATGAATTTCCCGATGGATCAATAAAATCCGCTCCTCCACATATCATCATTTCTTTGGATTGCTGCCATTCAGGTTCCGGGACACGGAGTACGCGGACGAATGAGTACGTTGGTGTTCGAAACACAAGATCATTTGGAACAGAGCGAAAACTAGATAGTTATGCTGATGGATATTACACTACTCAAGACAAGGATAACTTAACAATTCCATCCTGTCCACATATTGTCTTATCAGCTTGCGAACGAGACGAACAAGCAGGCGATCTAGATGGAGGAGGTGCATTTACTACCGGTCTGATCAGAGCTTTAGAGCATTCTAATGGCAAAATCAACTACCCTGACCTCTACCTTAGGACAAGAGCTACAGTCAGAAAAATCAGAAAAAATCAAAACCCAAAATTCTCGTTTATTTCAAATATAAATCCTTACACAGAATTCTTAAATGGTGCATCAATGGGTACACCTGATCAATATGAAGTGTATTTTAAGAAAGGCAGATGGTATATCAAATGCGGAGCCATTCATGGCATACCAACGAACTTGGACGAAAAAATTGACATTGAAATTCACACGCCAGCACCAGATGCCAAAAAAATTGGGGATGCAAATATCATCTCTGTCGGCAGTCAAGAAAGTGAATTAAAAATGGATTTAGAGTTTTCATTAAAATCAACACTACAATCCTTAGTCTCAGAAGACATAAATTATAGGGGTATTTTTCATTCCTTACCTGTTAACAATGAAACCGTCTTTCTTTCAGGACAAGCGCAACAAATAGATGAGTTTATTCGAAATTGGAACTCGGATAAAAATATTTCTTTATCAACAGATCAAGTTGATTCGCGTCATTTAGAATTGCAAATAACAGATAATTATAAACTCATTGACTTAAATACTCAGCAAACTGTATTAGAATCTACGGACATAGCAGACATCAATCAAACCATTGAGAAAATCATTCATTGGTATCGATTCCTTGAATTGCGAAATACTGACCAGCATTCTAAAATCCAACAAGGGATGGGTTTTTATATTGAAGTACTTGATGCGAATAATGATCTCAAGTCATTCAAAGGTCAAGACATTAATGAAATTGTTCTCCATGCGAACGCATCGAATAGCCGAGATGGCGCATTTGGTATCATGCCAAAGGTGACAATTCAACAAATAAATCAAGACTTATTTTTCTACTTGTTCTATCTAAAACCTGATTACGCTATAGAGTGTCCCGAAGAAGAAATTATTTTCGATGGTGATTCAGATGGAGATGGAGTGACTGACAAAGATGAAATGGTAGGCCCAGATGGACAAGCTGTATCTGGGGATGAAACCAATCCAAATGACCCTGAAGACTTTCATGCTTCACAAATCACCTTAGCTCCAAGGCAAGACGTGCTGCCAGATGACATCAGAACACTGGAGTTAAATCTGTGGAAAGAGTACAAGGGCTTAGGTCCTGCACCAAATGAATCACTCAATTGCCATTTTAAACTATTAGTTACTTCTGAAGAGTTGGATTATTTTCAATTTATACAAACAGGAATTGGTAAGACGAGATCAGGGCAAACAGAGCGAGAAGTTTCAGCAAAATTATCTGATGAGTGGGCTGTGTTTAATTTGAATGTGAAAATTGAGAAGGCGTGATTGGTGAATTGGTGATTTGATTATTGGTGAATTGGTGATTTGATTATTGGTGAACTGGTGATTAGAATACTGGTGAGATAAAAGCCGTTGGTTCAGAGACCAACGACGGCCTCTTTTTTAACTTCGATTCTTGTTTCTTGCCCTCGTCGGACTCCGATACAACGCGACTCACTTACGACAAGACAATTAAAGCTTGTTACGCAGTATTAAAGTAAGCGTGCCAGCAACTACCTCTCACTAAATCCTGGTAGCAATTCCTCTAATCTATTTACAGGCTGCTCCTTTATTTGCTCCAATGTTTCTTGAAGCCATGTTCGTGGATTAACACCATGCATCTGGCATGTACCAA
>CALGLU010000086.1 GCA_937959275.1 uncultured Saprospiraceae bacterium
CATACCCATCAAGTTCTTCTGTAATTAATTCTCGCACGCGTTGTTCAAACCCAGGAGCACCCGGAACTTTACAAATGCGGCTAAGGAGGCTTATATCAATCATATTACGTTTACCATATTAAGTAGTTGCACAATTTAATAACACGGAAGTGATCTAGTGAATAAGTGAATAAAGAAGTATTTTAGAACGCAGTTTGACATAAAGATAAAAAGTATTTAGGTTTTCTATAATTACAGGCTATACAATAGAAATTCTATACAAAAGTTTACTTTTTACTCTACAATGAACAAACCTCGCATCGTTTGAGCATGCGCTGGAAAAGTACAGACGAATTGATACTTACCTTTTGTTGTCGGTGCCGTAAAATAAATCACATCTTTACTCAAGGGCGCCAATAGGTTTGTATGTGCCAAAACATCGTCTGAGTCTGGGATATATCCCATACCTTGCCCTTTTAAGCCGAGTTTTAAGGCTTCGATTCCCATTTTGTCTGCCGTTTTCGGATTGACAATCAGGAGATTATGCATCATATCATCAGGATTATCTAAGGTTAACTTAATCTTCGAACCAGCCTTTACTCTCACTTCTTGCTTATCATATTTCATCCCTGCTATTGCTGTAATCGTAATTTCTTGATCAGGCCCATTTGTCCAAGAACTTGGCCGTTCTGTGATTCTCTTTGCTGAAATGACATTGACTGTTTTAGTTAAATCTGGACTTTCCAACCCTTCTGAGTTATATGTCCCCTCTCCTGGGATATTATTTAAGGTATAAAACGCAAAATCGTGAAGAAGCGATTCGTTTCTATCATTTCTGACTCCAGGAGTTTTGATTTCATAGACAAAACCAGGTCTCATACCATCCAGATAGATGCGTGCACTCATACCATCTTGAGCAACATTCACTTTATATACCGTCCGCTCCTCCATTAATAAAGCGTCTGAGCCATACACATGGTGATAGATATAATTAAAATCTGTCACTTCATACGAATCAGGATTGGCGGCTGTTCGCTTGTCAAGCTCCTCTGTAAACCTGATCGTAAAGCCATCTTCTTCCACCTCTATCGTTTTCATTTCAAAAGGTGTCTTGCCAGTCCAGTTTAGTCTCTGTAAGCCAAAAGGAGCTTTACCTGTTGAAGCCCATCCTCTGTTAGTCATCCCGACATAAAGTGTTTGATCTGGCCCCCATTCCATACGTAGCACACCGGATGAAAACCCCTCGACAAAAGGGAAGCAAGCTCCTTGGTATTCTCCATTAACCTGTTCTTGAAACACGCGCATGATTTTACTATGCCCTTGATCCCCGACTAATAACTGGCCTTCAAATGGTCCAAAATTATTAGGGATCAATTCAATATCAGAAGTTGAAATTCCCATCAACGTATGAGGGAACCATATCGAGGGAGGCTTTACACCTTCAGTCGTTTTTGCATAATCATACAGTGTCGAGAAGTCATCATCCTTAATATCGGCCATCGTCAAAGACACAGGAGAACCTTCTTCTCCACTCCACTTTAAGCCTTCTGGGTGCCCAGCAAAATCACCTGACCTCAAATGCGTCATGCGTCCGCTACCTACCCAGTCACCTTGATTTTCTGTGTAAAATACATCTCCATTTTTATTAAGAGCTAAGCCTGCTGGAGATCTAAGACCTGTAGCATAGGGCGTCATCTCACCATCTGGTGTCACTTTAAGTGTCCATCCTTGCCACTTTGCTAGACTTGCGCCTCGACCAACCCAACTCAAATTTAAATTGATTAGCATATCTCCATTCGGCAAAAAGACAGGACCATAGGCATATTCATGGTAGTTGGCAGCTAGTGGCCAATTAAAAATTGTTTCATATAAATCGGCTTTGCCATCATTATCCTCGTCAGTCAATTTAGTGAGCTCTCCTCGCTGAGCTAAATAATACGATCCATCTTTATAGGCCAAGCCTAATGGTTCATGTAAGCCTCTGGCAAAACGCGTAAATTTTGGAGATTTGCTCTGAGGATTTTCTACTCGCCATACTTCTCCACGCCGCGTGCTTGCTGCTAATACACCTGTTTCATTAAATGCAATTCCTCCTACCTCAAGTACGATACCTTCAGGAATCGGTACAGTTGAAATAGCATAATAAGGTGAAGTAGATTGTGCATAGCTAAATAGACCAATCATCGTACATAAAAGTACAAGTCCGTAATCTCTTAATTTTATATAATTGGTCAACTTACCAAATGATTTCATAGTTGGCTTCATTTTCTATTGAAAGTAATAATTGGTCTTGCCCACCATTTTGGCGAATGGTATAAGATGAACCTTTTGGCAGTTTAATATAATAGTCCGCATTTACACTGATAAGTCCTTCCTCAATTTCTTTAATTGACTTTGCTTTTGATGCACTCATCCAAATCGATTCACCTGTCCCTTTTCCGATCTTGACATTGCGCTGCAAATTACCGCCAGTAGATGGTTTGACAGTGTCTTCTATTTCTATATCCTCATAAGAGCTCAAAAATATTGGTCGTCCTGAAGCATCGATTCGATAGCCTTTATTTTTATAAGCAGTGGGTCTATCTGTTGGCCACTTGCCACTTTCAGAACTCAATTCAGCAAATGGAACTCCGTCGTCAAATTCGACAGTAGCATTCCTTGCCATTAGGAGTTGCGATTGTCCTCGGTTTTGCCACATATTTGTTACATCTGCGAAGTCTCCACGCCATGCACGTAATAATGTGCCATCCACTAAATCATAACTATAGTGGATATTAGATGGATCCCCAACGGATAGTGCATGAGTTTCCTTTTTGTCTTTGTGATTTATATAACCTCTCACGATCTCCACTCCGTCTATGGCATCTACTAAAAGACTATTTCTGGTATTACCCCTTGATTGTCTTTCTTTAACTATATCAGTAGACGCTAATGCCCTTGATGGCATTTCTGGGCCCTCAACATAGACAATAGCACGTGCGCTCCAAACCTCTTCAAAATATGTGAGTTTTAATGCATGTTGTCCTTTCGTCAAATTCATTAACCCCCGTTCTATCCCCATACCAGGCTCTCCTAAATTATGGACTAGTAATTTATCATCAATGTATAAGTCGCCACCATCATCTATCATCGTAGTAAATAAATATTCACCATCTTTTGGAATATCAATATCCGCATCAAAAATAAGAGCAAATCCATCTTGTTGGCCGGCTAGGTCTTCTAGTTTGTCAAAGTTCTTTGCTATACCTGATTTAGTTACCGTCATCGTATCAAAATCAGGAATGTAATCCATTTTACGATCAAACATTTTATATCTGATATTAGAAATGGTAACAGTATCACTGCCCATTTTTTTGTATTTGATCTCTCTGAATGCCACTTGACCATGATCACCTTGAATCATCAAAGGGCCAAAGGATTTTTCACCAGCTAGCATATGCGCTCTGGTAGGCAAAGGTACTTCCACATCTTTTTGTACGAGATGTCCATTAAGATAGACATGTTCAAATTTAGCGTTGGCCGTCTTATTCCCATCTGAATCAAACCTTGGTGCTCTAAATAGGATGTTGTAATTCTGCCAAAGCCCTGGCGCACGCGAAGCGTTTGACATTGGCGGAGAGCCCTTATGTGTTACCATATTTTTCTCTTCATCATAGGCATCATAAATCGCCCCACAGTCTTGCTCAGTGACAGAGGTATTTCCCCAGCTATCAAAAATCTGAACCTCATATCGCCCTTGAAAGTAGATGCCTGAATTAGAGCCTTTGGGTACCATAAACTCAATGTCTAATTCGATATCTCCATGTTCGATTCCTGTATTATAATGATCTCCATTGGATGCGCAAAGGATAATGCCTTCACCATCTTGAATTGAGAATCCAGTATCTGAGGTGGGATGCGCGCTGATAGCTGAGGCTTGCTGCCAATTGCTAGGGAGTTGGCCCACTTTCAAGGGGATTGGTGGAAGCGATTCGATTATCTTGTCTTCAGTTTTTGGGTTATCTGAAATTGATTCGTCGGGAAGGCAAGATAAAAAGAACAGACCTATAGACAAACAGGCATAAATTCTGATCATGTAAATATTTTAATACGTACTGAAGGTTAGGTCAGTAGTAAATATAATGAAGTAAATTAAATCGCAAGGCTCTTTTAGTAGAAATGAATGGTCTTTATGTTTAGTGTTCCTTATATCTGTCTTGTATACTCTTCTATTATTTCTAATTTTTGATCACTTTCAAACTCGCAGTACTATTCTCCTTCTGTCATGCTTATTGAAAGAGTGAGATTGGTCTCCGATGAGGCTATTAATTTATAATTCTACCTAGAAGCTGCTAGTGCCTCAAGAACTAACTATCTAGTCGTCTTAAATTGTTCTTTTCCGGCTTCTCGTCGTTACAGAACCGGCCATGATAGTTATGGCTATCACCAATCAAGACAATTTTGCTTACGCGTAATTCGATCTTTCGTTGCACTATTTTATTAGATCTAAAAAGTCATTATTACTTGAATTGAACCTTCAACCATAGGCTACATTTGATGAGATTTCATCATTGATAAATCTTTCTAATAACTTTGATTCTGGTATTTTATCGTTAAATTTACTGTATATCGAATCAGAGAGAATCCTTTTTCAAAACGTTTAGATTCGAATAGAGCTGCACCTTTTTTATATAACTCGACGATATCCTTATTAAAAGCAGAATGGAAGAAGTTAAGATAGCGTTGTATGGTCTTTCATTGTAGTTGAAACTTTAGCAGAAACTTGTGATGAGAAAGGATTAGCTAAAGCCATGGAACTTGAGGAAGGCTACTATGCAATCAAGGATGCAATCAAGCAATGTTCACTTTACAAAAGTAAAGATTGTTAAAATAAAATGTTCCGTAAACAACATAGTCGAGAAGTAAAATGCGATATTTAGAAATCACTTAGCTATATTAACTATTGACGTATCATGTATAATTCTGAAAGATCTTATTTATACATTTTCCTATTGTGCCTATTAACTGCAAGCCCTATATGTATTGGACAAGATAGTCTTGATTTCCAAAGAGATAGTCTTTTAGCACTAATTGACCAAACTTCATTAGGTGAATCCATAGTAGACATTTACAATGAAATTAGTACTCTGGATAAGAAGGATACTGTACAGCAAAAAAAATATATAGATATTGCTTATAACTTAGCAGTTAAAAATGATTATTTAGGTGGCCAACTTGAAAGTATTATATACTTATCTAGGCTGTATTATACTCAAAAAAGATATGCTAAAACTAATGAAGAATTAGATAAGGGGATCAACTTAATCAAGCAGCATGCTTCATCTGATGGGAATGACTTTCGACTAAAACACTCAAAACTATTAGAATTTAAGGGCTTTGTAAAAATTCAATACAAAGAGTTTTATGAGTCAATAGATTATTTTAATCAAGCCCTAAACCTTCTTGATGAATCAGAATTCGATAAAAAGGCATCTATACTTCTGACTATCGCTTATGTTTTTACCGAAGTAGGTGATTATGCTTTAAGCATTGAAATACTGAATGAGGCAAAGCCATACTTTATTAAGTCTAATAATTATTTTAATTTAATTGTGTGTTATAATAACACAGGTGAAAACTATTTGAAAAGAAAGGAATACGAAAAAGCACTAATAGAGTATGAATCAGCTTTAACATTATCCAAAGGACAAAAAATTTATGCTCTCATGGGTGCTCTATTGAAATCTAAGGGCTATTGTCAGATGGAACTCGGGTTTGTCGATGAAGCCCGGGCCAATTTTGAAAAAGCCCTCTCGATCTATGAAAAAGAAAATAACACTAACTATGCTGCTTATTGTCGTTTGTTTATCGCCAAATTAAATTTTATTAAGACAAAAGACAAAACATTATTATCAGAGTATGACGACGCATTAGAAATAGGAAGGCAAAATCAAGATTTACAGTTACAGCAATTTAGCACCAGTGCTATGGCTGAAGCACTTACTATGTTAGGCCAATACGAAAAGGCTAATGTCCACTATGTAAATGCTAATCAATTACAGGACAGCATTACAGATAAAGAGTTACTCTTACAACTGAGGAGTCTAAATGAAAAACATCGCTTTGAGACTGATAAGAGAAGAATGGAAATCGAAAAATCGAAGGAAGTCCTTTCGAATAAACTGGCTTATCAGAATAAAGTAATTCTTTTACTCATGGGCTTAGTCCTCATTGTGTTGTTAAGTGGTCTTTTGATCTACAGAGCCTATAAGAAGACATCAAGAGCAAAGCAGAAACTTATGGTTAATAATATTGCCCTCCAAAAGACAGAAGCGCATCTATCTGAAAGTAATAAGGAGATGCAAAAATATATTGATCTTAATGTAGAACTGGAACAATTTGCATACATCGCATCACATGATATTAAGGCCCCACTCAGAACCATTCAGAGTTTTGCAAGTATTCTCAAGGAGAAGTTTTATGATGTAGCAGAAGATAAGCATAGAGTGTATTTTGACTTTATTATGAAAGGCACATCTAGTTTAAATATTCTAATTGACGATTTGTTAGAGTACTCTAAATCCAACACCAAAAAACTAAATATTCATCAGTTTAATTTTAAAAATTTATTAGAGGAAATAATTCAGCTATTAGATTTTAGTCTGACTCAGGTCAATGGTGAGATAGAGATGATAAATTGTGATTTTATGATTCATGCGGACCAAATAAAAATGAAACAGATACTTCAAAATCTATTGAGTAATGCTCTAAAATTCATAGATGAAAATAGAGCACCACGTGTTGTGGTAGAAGCTAAGCAAGAGAAAGAGCATGTGATTATCTCAGTAAAGGATAATGGGATAGGTGTAGAGGAAGAATATTTTGATGAGATATTTGAAAAATTTTCTCGTCTCAATAGTAAAAGCAAATATGAAGGTACTGGTTTAGGCCTTGCCATCTGCTCTAAGTATGTCAAGGAGCATAATGGTGAAATATCCATTAGTAGAAATCATGATTTCGGTGTGACAATTACATTTTCCATTAGTAAATTTTTAGATCCAAGTCCGACATAAATATATACCTTCCTATACAAATATTATGTCTTAACGTTTTCTACAAGAGTGCATTGTTCTACATGTAAAACGTAATTTAACCAAGGATATATCACTGTACCTCAGGGAAGCCTATAGATTCCATCTATAAAAACGCTCTACCTGACTTTAAAGCTTGAATTATAGCTACTCCAAATTTTTCTACTTCTAATGAGGACTTCTTCATTTTTTGATCATGACAAAACATTAGAGAAAAGGCAAAGGATAAAAGAGCAAAATAGACTATATCTCAAATCACATTCTGATTACTTACTTCTTCAGCCTAGGATCACGATCTAAGAATTCATCATAGAGTAATGTATGCCGACTCTCTAAACGTAAACGGCGTTCATAATTAAATACATACTCTAAAGCATCAAACTAAAATCTGGAAATTTAGCCTAGCTGATTTTAATTGCAAGTTGATAGTAGTTATTCGTTTCACCAATTACTTCATAATTAATATAATAAGAACTAACCCAATCAGAAAATGCTTTGAATTCGTGCAATGGCACATTAAACTCATCAAATAAGATAATATCCCCCTTATTTAAAAATGGTGAAATGGAACTTAACACAAAAAGTGTAGCAGAATAAATATCCGCATCCATATGAATCACTTTTAATTTTTCAGACCTATAATTTTTTAAAAAAGGGTGCAATGTGCTTTGAAAGATCCCTTGAAAAAATTGATGCCTTGGATCGTCAATCTGAGGTGGTTCATTCCCATTAGACATGTCTCCTTTTTTGAAATGACCCCAGTCCTCAGGCAGACCAGTAAACGTATCAAAACCGTAAAAAAATGATTCCGGGTGTATACTGTTCTTGATCCACCACTTAAATGATCTCCCTTTTGAAACACCAAATTCTAAATAGTCTATAGGGACATCCTTGATGACATGGTCAATAATGTACTGATGTAAGCCAATTCTATTATTATACGAAAACTCTTTTGATGGAAATGTCGAATAGTCTAAATCACGATGTTCAGAAATCCATTTTGACAAGCCTGATAAATGACCAAGAAAATTTAGTTTATACTTTGGCAGGAGTCGATGGATACCATATTTATAAAAATAATATTTTGCTTTGCGTATGCTCTTTATCTTCGAACTCATTCTTATTTATTCCATGGTCTTATACTTACTACATCTGCACCTGGGAAATCTTGAGGTACTTTTTGTGTCACCTGACCACTGGCTGCCCACTCGACACCTCTTAAAAATGTGGTCATAAATCCTACACACTCCATAGAATAACCCATGTGCCCCATGGTCGTGTGAAAAGATCTTCCTTTCCCATATTCCATCGCCATCAACATCGGTTCGTGTCGACCTGTACCAGACATACTTTTATCCCAAGGAGGACCATTACCCTCTTTATCTGAATATGCTGTAGCTAAAACTGTCATACCCTCTGCAGGTCCTCGTAGTCGATCATAAATTTCATCTTTCGCATGCATCCACTCCTTTGGCAAGCCTTTCATAATGGGATGGTCTGATGCACGCGTCGTCACGACAAATTCTTGTATTGCTCCGTGCGAACCACAAGTGCCCTCACCTTTATCATAAATCAACTCTCCATCAGTATTATAATATACATAAGGTCCTGTCTCAACCGATCGACCGCCCCAGCCTCCCAAGCCAATCAATTTATTATATGCTGGCCAATTTCCCCACGAATTATTTGCTGCATGGACAACGACAAATCCTCCACCTTCTGCAATGTAAGATTCAAGTCTATTCTTCAACTCCGTATCCCAATCTGAGGCCTTCCATCCCATATTCGAGATCACGACATCATATTGACTAAAGTCAGGATTAAATGCTGGATCTTTTCGAGGTTCTTCTACTGGAATTGTATGATTAGAAATGCCTTCAAGCGGATACATGTCTAATAATTCAGTAATATCGGCTAAGCCAATACTTTTATCGTAATGTGGTCCTTGCCAAGTAAAATTTGTCCGATTGACTTTTACTGTAAATAAATCGGTTTGTTCCATAAAGTCTTTCATCATGGCTGTCGTCTTTGGCCAGATCCCATGATTATTTTCACCATCAATAATCAATACTTTCATTTTTTCAGCGGGAGTCGCAACCACTTCGTCTACGGCTAATTGTTTGGTGCTACAAGAGACTATCATACTCATCGACAAAAGGAAACATAAATACTTCATAATTGTAAATATCTCACACACCAATCACTCATAAGCCAATTGATATGCTGTTTAATCGTCAAGATAAAAAATCATGAACAACTTTACTTTTTTCTGAAGTATATTAAAGCTTAGATTCTTGTAAAATAATGGCAAGCTCCACAAGGTTATATGCGGCAAAAGCTTGCTTTTTGAATAAGACTTGCTTCCTGATTCTTATATCTAACCAAGTGAGCAGCCTATTTCGGATCAGGAATTTGTAAGCTTATTTTTTTGTTGCCATATTAAAATCATCGCACAAACTGGGGATATAGTCGAAGGCGCTTTTATAGCCTAGTCTTGCAGCTTGACGCATATCTGAACAAGCATCATCTGGGCGTTCCAGCATATTTCGTGCATTTGCTCGATTAAACCATGCCAAGGCAAAATCATCTTTTAAGGTGATGGCCTGATCAAAGTCTTGCTCTGCTTCTGCATAGTGTTCGAGATTCATATGTGCAATACCACGATTCACAAAATGTTTTGGATTATTGGGCTCTAGTGAAATCACCAAATCGTGATCCTTAATTGTCTCTTCATACAGCTGCAGCTGTAAACTCGTCATTGCTTTATTCAATATCGAAGGTTTATGATCAGCCTTTAACTCTAAAGCCTGTTTGAAGCCTTGATTTGCTGCTTCGATATCTTTTAAAATAAATTGCGCATAGGCACGATAAAAATAATCTTCATGATCTGCCTGACCACTCTCTATCACAGTTGAAAAGTCCGCAATTGCATCTTGGAATTGTTCACTCTTCAAATTGGCTTTCGCACGATGAATGTATACATCAGTTAAGGTCGGTTTGAGCTCTAAGACAGTCGTAAAGTCTGAAATGGCATCTTCATAATTTTTGAGTTGCAAATAAGACAAGCCTCGATTCAGATGCCACTTATATTGACCAGATTTTAGCTGGATAGCTTTTGAGAAATCTTGAATGGCTTTATCATATTTTTTTCGAGACATCATAATTGCAGCGCGATAACTATAGGCTAGATCCATTTCTGGATTGTGCTTTATGGCTCGAGAATAATTAACAAGTGCATTTGTCTCTTCTCCTGACTGTTTATAGGCATACCCTAAATAGAAATAGGCTTTAGTCATTTCCGGATCAAGATTCAATGCTTTTTTAAAATCTGAAATGGCCTCAGGATACTGCTTTAAATTGAGTAAGGCATTGGCGCGATTATAATACGCCTTCGCATAATTTGGATTGTAATCAAGAGCAGAGCTATATTCATCTACAGCTATCTGGTATTCCTTATTGTTGAACGCATCAATTGCTGTGTTAAAATGTTCGATGGCATGTTTTTTACTCTGGCCTGATACAGTAAGAGCAAAGCTGAGAAGCAAAAGCGATATACTAACTTTCATAGTTGTGTTATATTGAATTGTAACAATCTAAAAATCAATCGTGTATAGCTTCTGAATAGACAAGTTTTGTAAGATAATAACAGGGAAAACTAATTTAAAGTACATTTGTTTCTGCTAAGAGAATGTTAAATTCAAACATGAAGGAAGACCCAACAGCAGCATCCCGCAAAAAGGATCACATCGATTTGGCCTTTGCTTCGCGGGTGGAGATTGCTAAACTTGACCCTCGATTCAATTACGAACCGATGTTATCAGCTCATCCCAAAGCTATCGCTGGCTACCCCAAATCGTTTTTAAATAAACAATTGCAGGCTCCCATTTGGGTCAGTAGTATGACAGGTGGCACCGAAAAAGCAAAAACGATTAATCGTAATCTAGCGACAGCTTGCGCAGAATTTGGCCTAGGTATGGGCTTAGGTTCTTGTCGATCTCTGCTAGAAAGTAATGATAGAATTGAAGATTTTGCTATGCGAGACTTCATTGGAGACCAACCTTTCTATGCCAACTTAGGCATTGCGCAATTAGAGGAGTTAGTGAACAAAGGCAGCTTGTCAATTGTCAATGACATGATTCAAAGATTAAAGGCCGATGGACTCATTATCCATGTCAATCCGCTACAAGAGTGGCTTCAAGAAGAAGGTGACGACATTCATGCAAGTCCACTGGATACGATCAAAACTGTCATTAAAGAATTGGATCTGTCCATTATCGTCAAGGAGGTCGGCCAAGGAATGGGCCCTGCTTCTCTGAGAGAATTATTAAAATTACCAATAGACGCTATCGAGTTTGCATCGAGTGGTGGTACTAATTTTTCGATGTTAGAAATGTTGAGAGGATGTCCACAGAAGAAAAATGCATTTGAGGGATTTGCAACAATAGGACATGATGCTGGCAATATGATTGATATCATTAACACCCTAATCCCAGAAATGGGTCCGGAGGTAAATTGTCGCAACTTTATCATATCAGGAGGAGTGCAAGATTATCTTGATGGCTATTATTTGATCAATGCATTAAAACACAATGCAATTTATGGACAGGCTTCTGGGTTTTTAAAACATGCACAAGGAGATTATGAAGACCTTAGGCAATTTGTCAAGCTTCAAATTGAGGGCTTTACATTTGCTAGCGCTTACCTTCGAAATAAGTAGAAAGAGATGAGAAGTACCAACCGATCAATTTCCGGATTTTCTAAATTATCCAAGCGAGGTAAAATCAAATGGATAGTCGAAAACTTTTTCAAAGACCGTGAATCAGTCATTCGTGAGTTGATGAGTTATTGGCACAGCAATGAGGACCAACAAAAAATCTTAGATGGCTTTAGTGAGAATACGATCACTAATTTTCCAATGCCTTACGGAGTCGCTCCAAACTTTGTCATCAATGGAGAGACTTTTTGTGTCCCGATGGTCATTGAAGAAAGTTCAGTTGTTGCAGCAGCTTCAAATGCGGCTAAATTTTGGATGTCGCGGGGAGGCTTTAAAACTAAAGTTCTAGGTACACAAAAAATAGGTCAACTTCACTTTAACTGGAAGGGTGATCATAGCCGATTACAAACAGCTTTCCCTAAAATAAAAAGGCATTTATTGTCTGCGACCCAAGACCTTACTGACAATATGCAACAACGAGGAGGTGGCATAACAGAGATCGAATTACTGGACTTAACATCAGAGCTTGCTCATTTATTTCAATTGAAATGCACTTTTGAAACTTGTGATTCAATGGGTGCTAATTTCATCAATACCGTTTTAGAAAAATTTGGAGAAGAGTTGACATCATTTGTCCAATCATCAACTGAATTATTTGAGGACTCAGATTCTGTTGAAATAGTCATGGCCATTCTTTCTAATTATACACCAGATTGTCTTGTTCGGGCAGAAGTGTCTTGTCCGGTAGCAGCGTTAGAAGGAGTGACTAAAAATGTTTCAGCCGAAGACTTTGCTAATCGGTTCAAACGTGCAGTTGACATTGCTAGAATTGATCCGTTTAGAGCGACAACACACAACAAAGGAATTTTTAATGGTATTGATGCTGTCGTTTTAGCAACTGGAAATGATTTTAGAGCGATAGAGTCTTGTGGTCATACATTTGCATCTCGTGATGGTCAGTATAGAAGTTTGAGTTTTTGCACAATTGAAAATGATGAATTTCGCTTTTGGCTTGACATTCCATTAGCTATAGGTACTGTTGGAGGATTGACAACTCTACATCCAATGGCGAAGCGTTCATTAGAGTTACTGGGTAACCCAAGTGCAGAACAACTCATGCAAATTATTGCTTCTACGGGACTAGCGCAAAATTTCGGAGCCATCCGATCACTGGTCACGACCGGTATTCAAAAAGGGCATATGAAAATGCACCTTCTTAATATTCTTCAACAATTAGAAGCTACAGAGAAGGAAATAAAACGTGCAATGGTCCATTTCAGCACAGAAATCATTTCTTTTTCCACAGTACGTGAATTTTTAGAGCAAATACGAGGCGATAAAGAAATGAGTGTGTAAATTAGAGGAGTTATTATCCCTTTCTTCTGTAAACACATATCTTATTGGTTTAAGATGTGTTTTTTCAGTTTCCCAAAAGCCTGTTTTAATATAAATCAAAATATTAACGTCAACGAACTATTAGTATTATCAAAAAGACATTTTACGGTCACGGTAAATTATTGCTGACAGGAGAATACCTCGTCTTGAATGGAGCCAAAGCATTAGCTCTGCCTACTAAACTAGGCCAAGCAATGACTGTCAAGCCATCTCGTGGATCAGATTTGATTTGGGTTGCCAAAGACACAGAAGGGAATAAATGGTTTGAAGCTCAGATATCCTTACTTGATTTTACACCGATAAAATCGACAGACGAAACGAAGGCAGCCTATATTGGTAAAGTCTTAAAAAGTGCTGTTCGTTTGAATTCTGAATTTTTAGATAAATGGAATGGCTTCAAAGTAGAGACAACGTTAGAATTTGATAAGGACTGGGGGCTCGGATCAAGTTCGACTTTAATCTACAACGTAGCTGAATGGGCAGAAGTCAATCCATACTTCTTACACTTCAAAGTAAGTAATGGTAGCGGCTATGATGTAGCCTGTGCTGGAGCAGAAGGGCCAATTGAGTATATGTTCAATGATGACCAGTTAAGCATTTCACAATCTGACTTTGACCCTAAATTTAAAGACAAGTTATTTTTTATATATCTGGGTCAAAAGCAAGATAGCGCTTTAGAGGTTGAGCAATATTTAAAAACTATAAAAGTAACCAAAGCTCAAATCAACCAGATTTCAGATCTAACAGAAAAAATCGCTTCTAGTAAATCCTTTGGAAAATTTGAACAACACTTACATACTCATGAAGAGATTATTGGGTCAATACTAAAACGTGAGCCGATAAAAAAGCAACTCTTTTCAAACTTCTGGGGTAGTGTCAAATCTTTAGGTGCTTGGGGCGGTGACTTTATATTAGCAACTTCTGACCAACCGGTTAAAGAAACGATGGCCTACTTTAAGAATAAGGGCTATGAAACAATTATCCCCTATAGAGAGCTGATCTTAGGCGAGTAAGGGACTTATATCACGAAACCCATTCCAAAAGAAGAACATTTTAGTCAACGACTTTAAAAATCATTTGATCTTGATCCTTTGAATTTGTCAAATACCTTTTTGGCTTAGTACGATCACAGTATAGCTATAGAGATCTGTATGCCTCTTAAGATTCAACTCTTTACAAATACAATTCAACCAAGAAAAGTGACGGTTCACCAGAATTAGCTGGTTACGATTACTTTTTGCATACACATTTGTATAAAAATCATGAAAATGAAGCTCACTTTCCTCTCACTTCTCCTGCTCTGTTTCAGCTATCAAGTATTAATGGCACAAAATGGTTTGCAAAATGTAAAAGGTAAAATCACTGACCAACAATCGGAACTACCGCTCATTGGAGCGACAATACAACTAGTAGCAGCCGATGAGACGATTGCTGCGGTGACAGACTTAGACGGTAGGTTTACCATTTACAATGTACCTCTTGGAAGACAGGCATTTGAAGTGAGTTATCTCGGTTACGAGAAAATCGTAATCCCCAATGTAGATGTGGGAGCAGGTAAAGAGATAGAATTAAATATTGAGATGACTGAGTCTTTAGTTCAACTTGACGAAGTTACTATCGTTGGTACAGTTAGTAAAGATCGATCTATTAATGAAATGGCAACAATTTCTACACGGCAGTTTAGCATGGAAGAAGTGAATCGGTTTTCGGGAGGCCGTAGCGATGTTGGTCGATTAGCTGGTAATTTTGCAGGAGTGAGTACAGCTGACGATAGTAGAAATGACATTGTCATTCGAGGGAATAGCCCAACAGGCCTGCTTTGGAGATTGGAAGGCATTCCTATACCCTCTCCTAACCATTTTTCAACTGTCGGTACCACAGGTGGGCCAGTGAGTGCACTAAACACCAACTTTCTTAAAAATTCTGATTTCATGACAAGTGCATTTCCAGCAGAGTATGGCAATGCGACCTCTGGTGTTTTTGATATCGGCTTTAGAAATGGCAATAAAGACAATATGGAATACATGGTGCAAGTAGGCGCTGTTACAGGAATCGAAGGCATGATAGAAGGTCCGCTTTTAAAAGAGAATGGAGGAAGTTTTGTCATTGGCTATCGGTATTCGTTTTTGGGTATTGCTCAAGCTGTTGGTTTAGATATTGGTACAAATGCGACTCCCAATTATTCAGACCTTTCTTTCAAATTAGATTTTGGTCAAACTGATTTAGGCAATTTTTCTCTCTTTGGAGTGTATGGGACAAGTGATATAGATTTTCTTCATGATGAAGTCGATGATACGGATCTATTTGCCGCAGATGATGAAGATTCTAGAGCTGATTCACAATTTGGAGTCATCGGATTAAAACATAATCTATTGATTGATAACAAAAGCTATGTTCGAACGATTCTTGGTTATTCAGGAAACAGTGTGGTTTTCTCGAGAGACAGGTATTATAATCAAGATACCGCACAAGAATTTGTATCACCTTTTGTACGAGCAGATGATGGATTACGTAGAATCACACTGTCTTCCTTCTACAATAAAAAACATACGAATAGATTAACATCGCGAACAGGAATTTTGATTGAAAGAGTCAATGTAAACTTGGATCAACTAAGTGGAGAATTTGGAATAGATCAAAACCAAGATGGCATATTTGATCTCATATCAGTCTATAATTTCAATGAGAGCACGACAACAACACAAGCCTATACCCAATCGCAATATAGGATAAATGAAAACTGGACATTGAATGCAGGTTTGCATGCACTGTATTATCAACTAAACGGAGATTTCGCATTAGAACCAAGACTCGCAATGAATTGGTCTGTGAATGAAAAGCATAGAATAAATATTGGATATGGCCTTCATCATCAGACACAGCCCTTGCCTATCCAATTAACAACTAAACAAATTGGGGATATTGATATAAATTCAAACATTGACCTTGGTTTTACTCGAAGTAATCAATTCGTACTTGGCCATGATTACAAAATAAATGCGAATTGGCGATCAAAGATTGAAATCTATTACCAAGACATTTCAAATGCGCCAGTTGATGCTATACCAAGTACATTCTCCATTTTAAACGTTGGTGCAGATTTTGGGTTTCCTCTAGACAAAACCGATTTAGTTAGTGAAGGAACTGGCAGCAATCGCGGGGTCGAGTTGACTATAGAAAAATTCTTTAATCGAGGCTATTATATGTTAGCCACTGGATCGGTTTTCGAATCAAAGTATGTTGCCAGTGATGGAATAGAACGGAATACCGCCTTCAATAATCAATATGTTTTCAATCTACTTGCTGGAAAAGAATTTAATTGGGGTAAACAAAAACAACATCGATTTACAATTGACACCAAAGTCACCACTGCTGGTGGAAGGTATTATACTCCTGTGGACTTAGCAGCTTCAATGATCAATGAAATTGAAGTCTTTGATTATGAGAATGCCTTCTCTGAACAACATGACGGCTATTTTAGATGGGACATCAAATTTGGTGTCAAACTAAATAGTACAAAACGAAAATTTAGTCAATCCTTCTATTTCGACATTCAAAATGTAACAAATCGAGAAAATATATTTAGTAAATCATATAACCGCCTAACGAATCAAGTTAATGATATATACCAAATTGGATTCTTTCCTAACTTTATGTACAAAATAGAATTTTAGGCATTGACAAGAGCAAAAAAATATTTAGGTTTTGATGACTGGTGGTTGGCTTTAATGGGAATTCCCACAATCACAGTCATCATATCTATAATGATCTTTGGTATAAATAATATGTTGGCTAGTCCAACAACCTGTCTTTCAACATGTTTCCTATTTACTATAACCTATTGGTTTAGTGTAAGACAATTGATTATTGAGTACCACAAGCGATTCCAAAACTATACGTTCAACATTAAAAGGTTAGCTTTTGTTATTTTTTGGCTAATTGTAATTTACTTCGGTGTTAGGCTAATCGTTGGAAATATCGTGTTCTTTTTTCATGGAATGACAAACCCCAATCCAACTGCCGAAGCGATCTCATCAGCACTTATGATTTTATTGATGTTTTTCTTGTACGAAGGCATTTATTATTTTAATAAATCAAGATTAACAGAAATAGAGAAAAACAAATTAGAAAGATTGTCTGCAGAGCAAAAACTGGATACATTAAAGAATCAGGTAAACCCACATTTCTTATTTAACAGCTTAAACACCCTTGTTACGATTATTCCAGAAGAACCAACCTTGGCTGTTAGTTTTGTACAAGAATTATCAAAATCGTATCGAAGTATTTTAGAAGTTCGTGATGAAAAACTCATTACGATTGAGATGGAACTGACTGCTCTATCCTCATACATCTATTTACTCAAAACGAGATTTCAAGGCAAAATTCAAATTTTGGATACAATCGAAGAGGATATCAAAAATCATTTTATTATTCCTTTGTCTCTTCAAATACTAATTGAAAATGCTGTGAAGCACAATGTCACCTCTAAGGCAAAACCATTAAAGATTGAAATATACAATACTGAAGAATTCATTATTGTAAAAAATAATTTACAAAAAAAAGACCAACAGTTTAATTCAACAAAAATTGGTTTAGCAAATATAAAATCACGATATCAATTATTAGCAGATAGTAAAATAGAAGTGATTCAAGATGAACATACATTTATAGTTAAGCTTCCAATCATAAAAAATAGGGATCATGCGCATATTAATCATTGAAGATGAGCACTACGCTTCAAAGAGATTAGAGACCCTAATTCAAGACATTATTCCTGAAGGTAGAATTCTTGAAGTCATAGATACTGTTGAGCACGCCATTGACTGGCTATCAAGTCATGTTGAACCAAACTTAATCTTTATGGATATTCAATTGGCAGATGGTCTCAGTTTTCAAATTTTTAAAGCTGTTACCTTAAGATGTCCCATTATATTTACAACTGCTTATGATGAATATGCTATTCAGGCGTTTAAGGTCAATAGTATAGACTATTTATTGAAACCAATTGAAGAAGAACACTTTACAAAAGCCATTAAAAAATATAAGTCTATCTACGCTGATGGAAATTCTGAATTTGACTGGAGCACACTAAGTCATTCCTTGTTGAAAGAAAAAGAAAAATACAAATCCAGATTTTTAGTTAAAACCGGTAGTGCTTATTCTTATTTAAAAACGGATAAAATAAAATATATTTTCTCAGAAGACGGATTAAGTTTTGCAATCCATCATGATGATAAAAAATATGTGTTGGACAAAACGTTAGACAAAATTGAAGAGATTCTAAATCCAGAATCATTTTTCAGAATTAATCGGAAGTATATTGTCTGTCTAGATCAAATTAAGATGATTCATCAATATTTTAATAATCGGCTTAAAATTGATCTGAAAACAAAACATGACATTGAGCTAATTGTCAGTAGAGAAAAAGTGAAGGATTTTAAAAACTGGTTAGATTGCTAATGTGTTGTTCAAGAAAAGAGGTCAAAGCCTTTTGCTCAATTGAATTTCAATCCTAGTTTTAGACGATCATTTTTCTTCCATAACTTCTCGCAATTCTTTAACCTTCCAATTATCATTTCTATTGATAAATAACTCAAACATTGCTATATGACTTGACCCAGCTAAGACCATAATTCTGTCATCAGATTCCAGCGTATGTTTTTGAATTAATGACCACATATATAGATTTCTCTTAAACCATTCTGAGCTTAAGAATGGTCCATTGAAATCGCTTGTCCCACCAGCCAATAACATTAAATTATTATGAAATTGATTAGAAAAGCTACGCAATTCTGGGCTATTAAGATAATAGGTAAGTTCAATAAGTGATATTCCAGATTCTATTTTGCTATCAAATTCTGATATCATCACTTTAATACCATCTTCAATCTCTTCTATGAGTTCAGATTGGTTATTTTTTCTCATGTCAGTCATAACAGCCTCAAATGGAAAATCTGTTTCATTGTAGTCAATGGCATACACTCTTTCAAGATTATTCTCCTTTGCTGTTCTAAATGCTAACTGAAATATTTCATTCTTAAGGTAAAAATCTGAAAGACTATCGTTTGCAAAGTATAGATCTTCAGTATATAGTTGATACAATGAATCCAATTCATTTTGTTAATTGTGTGGCCACTCTACGAATATTTTGGTCGGGTTATATTCTTTAATTCGCGTTGACATTTGCTGTAATTCAAATTGAGTTTCTTCTTTTAAGATATCAAAGGATTTGGTTTTTACGACATCCGCACCAGGATTATTATAATGGAATGTCCCAATTAGCAATACTTCCTTACCGGATAGATTTTTATCTGGTTTTATTAGTTCTTTATTACAGCTATAGGTAAGAAAGACAAGAAAAACGATCGTATATTTTTTCATAATTAATCGAGTATTAATGGTTTAATCCCTTGATATACCCAACGCACTTGAATTTGACCTATTCCTTTCTGCCTATTTTATCCTCGATTTCAACAGATCAAACCCAAATCCGTTGGGTATGTTTGAAAAACTGTGCTGGTTACTCATTAATAGAGACCACTACATTTCTGAATTGGTTGCAATATCTCCGAAATCAAGCTTCTTTGTCTATCTCAAGCAAAGAGGTCAAAGCCGTTTTGCTCAATCTAATCCCTAATCTGGTTCTAGGCAATCATCATAAGAACTATCAGTATAAATGATATGTATTGAAGAGATTTGAAGTATGCAGTTTTAATGAGTCGGACAAAATCCTTTTCTTAGCAAAATATTGACCCCTCCTAAAAGAGAAAGATAGTCTATGCCTGAAAAATATAAAAAGACAGCTCAAAGCCTCTACTTAGATGAGATTAAGGGATCTGAGCTGGATAACTTTTTGGCTATGGGGTGGTATCGTATGGGGCCTACTATTTTTAGCATTTTTTATATCTTTTATGAGAATCAGCTATTGTCTACTATTTGGTTAAGAACACCTTTAAAACAGTATACATACTCAAAAAGCTTAAAAAAATTACTTCGTAAAAATGGATCAAGCTTGACACATGTAGTCGTACCTTTTAAATATTCTAAAGAGTTAGATGATTTGTATCAAAAATACAGGCATACGTTCAAAGGTAATTTACCTGATAGTCTAGACGAGTATATGATGAATAGTCTAGGCTTAGGTATTTATGATACCTATTTGGTTAAAGTATATGAAGGTGAACAACTAATTGCGTGTAGCATTTTTGATCAAGGCGAGAACACATTAGCCAGTATTTTTGGATTTTATGACCCTTCATATAGTGTTATGAGCTTAGGTCTTTATACGATGCTTTTGGAAATTGAGTATGCGATCCAGCATGAGATGGAAGCGTATTATATAGGTTATTTTATTCCAGGCAATCCTAGATTTGACTATAAATTACGTGTCGGAAACATAGAATATTTAGATTTTAAAACAAGAGAATGGATATGTTTTGATGCATTTGAATATGACCAAACTCCAATTAAGGTCGTACGTAGAAAGCTAAAGGCCTTACACTCAAAACTCAATGAGACCTATGATAGTAGGATCTATCAAAATGCTTTTATAGATGCCAATATTATAGAGTTTTTCCCGATGAAATATGTAGATGATCCCGTTATTTTGGTGATCGAGACATTGTCAAATTCTCAAACCATTATTCTATGTATCTACGATGTGAGCCTTGAATCTTACAAGATGTATCAATGTCAAATTGTGGATTCTCCTTTTTCTAGATATAATAGAGATTGGGTCGAAGCCTTAGATGATCAGACGTTGAAAGATCAGCTAGTTATTCAAAAGACCTTGAAAGTTTGTAAAACAATCGCACCAATAGAACGCTGGTTAAATGAAGCTAAGGTTTTGAGCCAAAGCGATAAGAACACAAACTCAGCTACGTAAAAATTTAGGTGCCTGTCTATGCTGAGTCTTTTGCTCAAACCCATAAGCAATTTCAATAAGTTGACCTTCGCTCCATGCCTTACCATATATCGAAATACCTACTGGTAACTCATTGACAAAACCCATCGGTACAGTAATATTAGGATACCCAGAAATTGCTGCTGCAGATGAACTGCCCAAAGAAAAATGATCTCCATTCGTCAAATCAGTTTTCCAGGCAGGGCCACCCGATGGAGATACAATACCATCCAATTGATGCTCATCCATCACTCGATCAATCCCATCCGCTCGACTCCCCTTCATGGCCTTTGACAAGGAGTCCAGATATTCATCACTCTCAAGACTCCCTTTCTCCAGCGCACTTTTTAAATAAACCTGATCATGATGTTCTAATTCAATCTCATCTCTTTCATTAAATTCAATAAGCTCTTCTAATGACGAAATCTTAGCATCCGGCCCTAAGGATTGGAAATAGCTATTCAATCCTTCTTTATATTCAAAGAGCATAATATTAAATGAATGTCGCCTGACAGAACTATCCATAATAGCGTCTAGCTCAATTAACTCTACGCCACCCGCCCTCAAATCCTCCAAAGCTTTGTCAAACACGCGATCCACTTTAGGATGGTTTCCTCGACTTGAGTGGTAAACACCCAAACGCTTGCCTGTCAAGCCATCCCGTTTTAAAAAGCTAGAGTAATCAATCCCAAATGTTGCACCCTCTTGAAGCGTCTTCGTATCTGAACGATCTCGTCCTGCCAAAGCCGTCAAACAAATAGCTGCATCTGTAACAGTCCTAGCCATAGGTCCAGCCGTATCTTGAGTAGAAGATATAGGTATGATCCCATCTCTGCTTACTAAGCCCACCGTAGGTTTAATGCCTACTATCCCACAGGTTTGCGACGGACAAACGATAGACCCATTTGTCTCTGTCCCAATGGCAATCACACACAAGTTTGCCGCGACCGCCGCACCCGATCCCGCACTCGAACCACAAGTATTGCGATCTAGCACATACGGGTTTTTAGTCAAGCCTCCCAGCCCACTCCATCCACTCGTCGATGGTTCACCTCTAAAATTAGCCCATTCACTCAGATTCGCCTTACCCAAAATCACAGCGCCTGCTTCTTTAAGTCGCATGACAAGATGACTATCGTCTGGAGGCATCGAGCCGGCCAATGCACGAGAACCAGCTGTGGTTGGCATGTCCTTAGTATCTATATTGTCTTTGAGCAAAACTGGAATCCCATGCAATGGACCTCTAGATTTACCAGCAGCACGTTCTTTATCTAATGCTCGAGCAATCTCCAGCGCCTGTTCATTGATATGAATAATCGAGTTTATGGAAGGTCCATTGGTATCAATCTCTTCAATTCGTTCAAGATAAGCTTGAATCAATTGTTCGATCGTTATTGACTTCTCTTTTAATAAGCCCTGAATGTTATCTATTGTTAACTCACTCAAATTCAGGGCTGTAGCCTTCATTTGACTTCTAGATGGTTGGCATGATTGCCAATGTAGTGCAATCAAAGTAGCACTCGTTTCCATAAAAAACTGCCTTCTTTTCATGTTGTTTAGGGTTTTATAAGTTTTCTGTGGTCTTTATTTAATTATATGTAGAAGGACTGTAGGTTTTAGCATATCTATTTGCATCCTATATTTGTAATGTATTTAGAAACAAACAATTTTTTTTAAAAGCCTTAGCAAATCTTCCACACCCTTAAGTTAATAAGAATATATGCGTTTGTATACGCTATAAATAAATGGAGTCCTGACAGTTCCATGCATTAGGTTACACGATACTTACCTAAATGACTTAAATTTTTCTAAGTAATCAATGCAAAACAGTGCGGCGTAGTGTGATTTTTTAATCTGTGAATAAGAAAAATGACGCCCACAGAAGGTTGAAGCTGACTCAAAGGGGTTGGCTTCACTTTCAATTTTAGAATTAAAAAATAATCTCTGATGAAGAGACTGTAACGATAGCCGGTGGACCTATACGCCTTCTATCTGAGTCTCTAGACAGTTTTCGCGGTTTAAGATTTATTGACGCTCACAGATTTCTTAGAGGTGATCCTATTTGTTTAGGATCCCTCTATTTTTCCAAAGCTTTACAAATCTTCTCCGTTTTTAAGTTAATAGAAATCAAGTGTTTGATAACGCTTACTATATATGGATTCCTGACAGGTCCTTGTATTAGATTTCACGACAATAAGCTAAATGGCCTAGATTTTTTCTAGGTCATCAATGCAAAAAACAGTGTGGCGTAAACTAATTTTTTAATCTGTGAATAAGAAAAATGACGCCCACAGAAGGTTGAAGCTGGCTCAAAGGGGTTGGCTTCACTTTCAAATTTTTAGAATTAAAAATAATCTCTGATGAAGAGACTGTAACGATAGCCGGTGGACCTATACGCCTTCTATCTGAGTCTCTATATGATTTTGCGGTTTAAGATTTATTGACGCTCACAGATTTTTAGAGGTGATCCTATTTATTTAGGATCCCTCTATTTTTCCAAAGCTTTACAAATCTTCTCCGTTTTTAAGTTAATAGAAATCAAGTGTTTGATTACGCTTACTATATATGGATTCCTGACAGGTCCATGTATTCGATTTCACGATAATAAGCTAAATGGCCTAGATTTTTTCTACGTCATCAAATGGAAAAACAGTGTGGCGCAAACTAATTTTTTAATCTGTGAATAAGAAAAATGACGCCCACAGAAGGTTGAAGCTGGCTCAAAGGGGTTGGCTTCACTTTCAATTTTTTAGAATTAAAAACAACCTCAGATGATGAGACTGTAACGATAGGCCAGTGGACCTATATGCCTTCTATATGATTTTGCGGTTTAAGATTTATTGACGCTCACAGATTATAGAGGAGATTCTGCTTTGTAGGATTCCTCTATTTTTTTTTACCTATAGATCAATCGTCAATGTCACAAAATATGACCGAGGTAAAATAGGGAATACGACAAATGATGCCTCTGGATTATTTTGAATGAACTCCTCCGTAGCTGCATTTGCACTGCTACCAAACTCATTGGGTCCAAAGAAATTCATTAAACCTGCTGAGTTAAATATGTTTTTACCTTCAATCCCTAATGACATTCTCTTACCTATCTTTGAGTTCAATTGAATATTAAATGTATTGTATGCCGAAAGGGTGAATGAATTTTCTGCATTCCCAAATCTTGTGCCCATATGTTGCCATGCGGCAGTGGCGGTAATAGGGTGAATTGACAATTCTGCTGACACACGACTCATAACTTTCGGTGTATGCGCTTGTTCATTGCCTGAAAAATCAAGGACTGTATCATCTATTGTATCTGCTGAGCCATTTGCATTATAGACGGTTAACGTACTTGCATCTGATCGTTGGAAAGTTTGATTCCCACGGATGATCAATCTATCGGATAACAATAGAGACCATTCCAACTCTAAGCCTGTTGTCCTTGTATTATTTAATTGTACGGGTGAGTAAAATATTTCATTCGTCTGTTGATCAAATAGAAAGTCTGAAACCGCGACATTTGTTAAGGCACTTGAAAATGCTGTGATCGATGCCCCTATAGATGAGTTGCTTATCCGATAACTTGCCTCTAGTTGATTGATCCCTTGAACCTGACCAGATTCTGTAATTGGTAATCCAGAAAAATTTTGAATATATGTATTTAGTTCTGGGGCCTTATTTGATTGTGTATAACGAATAAATATTTCCTGTTTTTCAGATAAAGAATAACCTAAGGCACCAGAAAATGAAAGATAGTCATAGGTGAAATCTAATGACTCCTGCAAGCCACTCGGTGCTTGCTGTCCATTATCATAATCGGTCATTGGATTCCCGTCTAATCCTCCAAATTGTTCAATCGGTGCAGGCACATCTAACAGGCCTTGATGATTTATGTGTTCATACCGCAGCCCAACATCTAGGCTTAGTTTATCTGTTATCTGTACATTATCATTTGCATAAAGAGCAAGCTGATTGACATCAAATGAACCACTTTCAAAAAATAGGCCTCCTAGATTCGACAAGCCATTTCGATCAGAAAGTGCTACAGTATTCCCCTCAAAATCAGATAGAGTCGCTTGTAGTAATCTTGGCTCTGGTTCAAATGTAGCGAAGGCATAACTCGCATTCGTCGCATACGTTAGATCCGAATAGGACAGAAAAGCACCTACATTAATATCATGCTTACCAACTGCTTTCGACAAACCAATTTGCCCCATAACTTCGTGGAGCTTATCTTTTTTTCTCCACGGCGCGATACCCATTAGAGCATCATTGGGCAAAGAGCCTTCCACGTATTCGAAGCTTGGCGGGAGCCCTTCAAAAGCACTTAATGCCCCAGCATTATTAACCGTTGCTAATAGCTCTCCTGTATTGATATCTTGGAATGAAACCAGTCCAAACGGAAATTGACCTCCACTTAAAAAGTATGGTAAAAAGCTTTCTAGTCCCAATGGCTGATTCGCAAAAGAGGTATTCCAGTCTGTATCCTTGTAAGAATATTTTGAATTGACATCTAGATTCCAGCCAGAAAAACCAACATTTAATTTTGGTTGAATGGCGATATCTTTAACATGAATGCCATTGGAAGCTTTAAAATCATATCCCGCTGGTCCTGGAATGTTACTATTAAATTCGGGTAACATTAATGCGGTATAATTAAAATTCTGACCGAACGCCGCAGTTGGATTTTGCCAATTGGTTGCTGATAATCCAGTATGCCTATTGACATGATCATTTAAATATTTAACTGTAGTGGAAAAAACACCCTTTGAAAAATTATGCTGCAGCTTAGCTTTTAATTGGCCTCCTCTATTCCAAGGATAATCTACATTTCGATGTCCTTCATCATGTCGATAAAAACCACTCAAAGCCAAACCCCAGTCGTCATCAATCGGTATACTGACTAATCCGTCCACCCTATAATATGGATTTTGATCACCGACTTGTCCATAGGTCATTTTAATACCATGTTGCCCTGATGTTGCTGATCCCGAAATAAAATTAAACGCTCCACCAGGTGCATTTTGAAATAAAATACCTGCTTTCCCTCCTCTTAATGCTTCCATTCGTTGTGTCAATAAATCACTTCGTTGGAAGAAGTCAGGTGTGAAATAATTATACTGTATCGCCGTCATCGGCAAGCCGTCTTCCTGGAGGGACTGATAAAACCATCCGATATCATCTTCAGCAGAAGCAGAGATACCTCTTGTATAGACACGAGTGTATACTTCTCCTAATGATCCATCAATAAACACACCAGGCACTTCCTCAATCAAACTCGATATACCGGTTAATGATTTATCAAGAGGATTTGCAATTAAACTAATTGCATTTTTAGATCTTAACAGATTTTGCTGATTCTGATAATCTGTAATCACTATGCTTTCTAGAAGTAGAGGGTCCTGTTGCATTTGAATGTCAAACGGAATTTCAGATGTAGAGACGACAATGTCTTTATAACCAAAGGATGAAACTCTTATGTCCACAGGGAAACTTGACGTATTCAGCTTAAACTGACCTCTGGCATCCGTCATAGTTGTGGTCGTCGTACCCAAATCTGTTATGGTCGCATATTGGATTGGTGTCGCACCATCAGATTCATAGATTGTACCTTCAAAGCTGAGTTGCCCAAAGGCAATTTGACATATACATTGAATGGTACATATTAAGAAGAGATTTCTCATAATCATTTTCACGGTATCGTATTTATTAATAGAGATAAGCCTAACTGCAAAATTATGACTTATTTTCACAGTATGGTACAAAACTATCACCTCAATGGCTAAACAATACATCCATACTGAGGTAGAAGGTCGTAAGATAAAACTCAGCAATCTAAATAAGGTCATATACCCTAGTGTTAATGCAACAAAAGCTGAAATAATACAGTATTACATGGGTATAGCACCTTATATCCTTCCTCATTTAGTCGACAGGCCATTGACGGTGATTCGATTTCCAGATGGCATTGACAAGCAAAGTTTCTACTCAAAAGACAAGCCAAAGTGGACTCCTGATTGGATAAGCAGTGCTCTTATCAAACATGATGAAAAAAGTATAAACTATGTGATTTGTGATGATGCTGCTAGTTTGTGTTGGCTTGCCAATCTAGCCTGCCTTGAATTGCATCCCATTCAGTACATGATGAAAAATCAGCCAAATCCGGATCATTTCATCTTTGACCTTGATCCAGATGAAGCACTCGGTTTTGATGTCGTAAAACAGGCAGCCTTGCGACTCAAGCCATTCCTTGAGCAATATGGTTACACTCCATACATTAAAACATCGGGTGGAAAGGGTTTGCATATCTATGTGCCGATTGAACCCATGTGGCCATTTGATACACTAACCGCAACTGTCAAAAGTTTGGCTGGACTATTCGTCTCGAATTACTCTAGCGAATACACCTTACAAATACCAAAAGCGAAAAGAAAGGGGAAAGTCCTGATTGATATTTACCGCAACCATTTGTCAAATACCTGTGTGGCGCCGTTCAGCTTACGAGGGAAGGTGGGTGCGCCAGTATCTTTGCCAATTCACTGGGAGCATGTTGAGGATTTAGAAAAATCAGCTGCTTATACGATTCACAATTATCAAGAGTATTTAGATATGCATGGCAATGCTTGGGCTGACTGGCGTACAAAGCAAGCAGGGCTTCATGATCAAAAAATAAAAGAAGCGATTGCTCTTACGGACACAAGCAAACTCAAAACGTATTTATCCAAAAGAGATTTTAGCAATACACCGGAGCCAATTCCAGAAGTCCCAGCAGGAGATCAAAAACGCTATTGTATCCAGCTGCATGATGCCAGTAATTTACATTATGATTTGCGGCTAGAGCAAAATGGCGTTTTGCTATCATGGGCTGTTCCTAAATGTTTGCCAACTAGCAACGGGATGAAACGCATGGCCATACGCACTGAAGATCATCCGATCAAATATCTTGATTTTGAAGGGATCATTCCAAAAGGGCAATATGGAGCAGGCAGTATGTGGGTCGTCGAAAAAGGCACGATTGAGTGGAAAGAAAAATCTGAGAAGAAATATAAATTTGTGCTTAGCAAGCGCAAAGATATTGAGTACAATTTATTTAGAACGAAGGACAACCAATGGTTGATTGAGGCGAGCACAGATCGAGGAGCCTTAGAGATTCCTAAGCCGATGCTTGCGGATGCGGGCAAGACAATTCCTAACCCCAAAGACTACACCTATGAAGTTAAGTGGGATGGGATACGTGTCTTCATTGAGTTAAAAAAAGATAAGATTAAGATCATCAGTCGGAGTGGACGGGACATCACTAAGCAGTTTCCGGAATTGTGGGATAGGGAACGATTTAAAGCAGAGCAAGGCTTATTTGATGGGGAGATTGTTGTTTTAAATAAGCAGGGTGTTCCCATTTTTGCAGATGTGATTAGTCGGATGCATACGGCTGGAGAGGGCGGTATACATCGTGCGAGTAAATCAAAACCAGTGGCTTGTTATTTATATGACATGGTGCAATTGGATGGGAAGGAATATTATAAGGAAAGCAATTTCCGACGACGAGAGTTGCTTGATTGTGTATTGAAGAGTGGCGAGTATTATCGATTTAGTCAAGATTTTCCAGATGGGAAAGGCTTATTTGAAGCCATAAAAGCGCAGGGCATGGAAGGTATCATGGCGAAGGAAAAAAGTGCGCCGTATTTGCCGGGCACTCGCTGTCGGCATTGGTTGAAAATCAAAGTGAGGTCTAATGAGGAATGTTATATTATTGGCTATACAAAAGGGAAGGGAGATCGGGTTGCTGTGTTTGGCGCATTGCATGTTGCCCACATTACAACTGAAGGCATAACGTATAAAGGGAAAGTCGGGACTGGCTTTGACATGGCGACCTTGAAAAAATATTTTGCCTTATTTTCTGATGTTAATAAAACAGTGAAGCCGATTACTGAAACAATAGAAGAGGAGTCGCGGACAGTGTGGATTGAGCCGGTGTATCGATGTGAGGTGCAGTATGCATCGTTGACTGGGAATGGGACGTATCGGGAGCCAGTGTTTGTGAAATTGATTGATGGGTAATCTAAAAATTGAACTTATTCCTTCAGATTATTGGGCATAAATCCGGTGCAGAAGTCTAGGGGAATCAATCAGTTGATATTAGGCACTAAGTTAACATTAAGGGAAGCTGACAGATACAACTGCCGTATTCGTGGTACGTCTAATTTTGTGAAAATTCGCTATGTTTGATTCATAAAGAATCACAATGAATAACATACAAAAGACAAGACTTACTCTATACCTACTCTGCCTGTCAATCTCGCTAATTGGTCAATCTTCTCCGAATAGCAAATACGCATCCTTATCGGGAGTTGCTTCGCACTTTAGTGAAGAAGATATTAGTTTTAAGTTTAGTGCAATTCCCCTATTTAGTCCTCTTAGGATTGGTGATCAATATGTAATCGATGTTGAAACCTGTAACACTGGAACCACAGACCTATTCAATTTAGAAGTCAAATCATTTTTCGATAGAGGAATAATAGAAAACGAAGCTGGAAATACAAAATTTGATTTACCTGCTGATTCATGTATTGTTTCCTTTTATGGTTATATAATTTGGAAAGACTTTATAGAAATGGAAATTGAACATGATTATATCTTATATCTCAATGAAAGAAAAATTTCTTCACTCAACTTGACACTTGATGCTGATCTCTCCGACCTGATCACTGAGCCAACTTCAGATTTACCATATTTAGAACTATATCCTTGGCTGTCTGGTCGCATTTCTGATGAAGACTGTCCTAACTTAGAAATCACAGAATATGACTTCGGTAGGTATAAAATAATCTATTTTTCGGATGGTCGCTTATTTTTAAGTGATGGCAGATTGGAATGCCAATCTACCGAAACATTTAGTTGTATCGGGTTTAATAGATATTCAAACGATAAAATTTCCAATAAGTGGAATTGTATTGATGGAAGTCAGATTGAAATCGAAGAAATTATTATTGAGACTGTTTCATCCAATATCTATCCTTGGTTAGATAGTGAATTATCCTCCTCAGATTGTTCTTCACTTTCGATTACAGAATATGATCGTGGTGCATTTTCATTTGTCTACATATCCGATGGTCGATTGTTTTTCGAAGATGGGACGTTTTGGTGTCAAGATAGTGAGATTAGAGATTGTCGAGCATTGTATGGTTTGCACTCTAGTCAAATTAAAAATTTTTTAAGCTGTGACGAAGGAGATGAACAAGGTAGTCAAAATGAGAACGAGAGTGAAGTGGAGAATGAGAGCGAAGAGGAGAATGAAAATGCGCTACCAATTGAAGAGTATCCTTGGATAACTCAAGCTATAACATCATTTGATTGTGGGTCATTGAGTATTCAAGAATATAACCTTGGCGCCTTTTCATTTTTATTTTTGCAAGATGCCGATCAAGGTTTCCTTTATTTTGAGGATGGAACATTCTATTGCAGAAATTCAGAAACTATGGATTGTCTCGCTTTGTATAATTTAGGTGTATCTGACATATCCAATACTTGGAACTGTGGCGACGATCAAAGTGATGATGAGAATGAAAATACCAATGAGAGTACTACAGATTTATTTTCTGAATATTCATGGATATCAACAATCATAAGTCCAACTTGTACAACTGGTTCAATACAAGTCTATGTGGATGGCATATTTAGATTTTTCTTAATCGACAACGGTAATGAGTCGGCACTTTACTTTCAAGACGGGACTTTTTATTGTGCACAAACTGAATCTTACAATTGTGTATCACTTTATGGCTTAACAGATTTGGTAGCAGACTATACTTGCACTGGTTTTATCAATACTCAAAGTGAAACTAGAGATTTCCCCAGCTTTGATGATCAAGAATTATCCCTTTATCCTAACCCAACTCATGATAAATTTCAGATCGCTTATGCTGGTATAATTTCTGACATTTCGGTCATGGATATCTCCGGTAGAAAGATACTGACCAGGATAGATGAAAATCTAGATCAAGGTGAAATTACAATTGACCTATCACAACAGGAAAGTGGTCTTTTTATAATTCACATGAATTTGAATGGAACTGATATTTCTAAAAAAATGGTAAAATTTTAAAAATCGCTTAATGCAGGCTCTTCTCTATTTAAGATGAATTATAAGACGTGGCGGCATGCTGGAATAACGTGATGTTAAATTTGATTAATCGTTAATATAAAAATGAACATGACCAAATCTCTTCTAACTATTTCGATATGTCTACTTTCTATTTTGAATAGCTTGCATTCTCAGACACCTGATCAAATTGTAATCGGCCATAAATAGCAAGTATGACCTCTGGTTAATTAATTATTTACATCAAAATGAAACAGTCTTCACCACAGGATTTGAATCGACTTTCTTATTCACTACACAGCATTTTTAGGCTGCATATTAGTCCAACATTGATACTAGTGAAAAATGAATAAATCCATATCGATCCTTATACTGTATTGCCTCATATCAGGAATAACTGCTCAGAAAAGTGAAGATTTCAATGTTGTTCTCGAAGTAAAGACAAGCCCACTAAAAGACCAAGAATCTTCTGGAACATGTTGGAGTTTTGCAAGTACCTCTTTTTTGGAGACAGAAGCATTGCGATTAGGAAAGGACTCGATTTCTATTTCTCCTATGTTTTACGTGACTCCAACATATTTAGCAAAAGCAGAAAAATATATACAAACTGAAGGAAGCAGTTATTTTGCTCCAGGAGATTTAACCTTTAGTGTCTTGGATGCCTATAATAAATATGGCGCCATACCCGAATCAATCTTTAATGGTATACCAGCAGAAGATTGGCAACACGATCATTTAGAGATGGACAACTTACTCTTGTCAATGGTGGAATCTGTAGGCAATTCAGGATACGGTAGGATTAAGCCCTTCAGTTGGAGACTGGCAATCGAAGGTGTACTAAAAGCATATTTAGGAAGTCCACCAGCAACATTTATTTATAGAGATAAACTGTACACACCGCTATCATTCGCAAAAGAATATGTCGGTATTAATCCCGATGATTACGTAGAAATTACAAGCTATACTGATCATCCTTTTTATGAACTATTTGCATTAAATATACCAGCAAATTGGAATCAAAATAAATACCTAAACCTACCTATTCGAGATTTTGAACATGTCATTGATTCGGCCTTGGAGGAAGGCTATAGTTTAGCTTGGGATGGCGATGCGACAGAACCCGATTTTGATTTTGATGCTGGAATTCTCAAATTGTCAACTGAGCTAGAAATGATCACGATCAGTCAAGCATTAAGACAGTCAACGTTTGAAGATGAATCGACGACTGATGATCACAATATGCATATTATAGGAAAAGCGAAAGACCAAAATAACAAGACATACTATGTGTTAAAAAATTCTGAAGGAAAAAATGAGATGAATGGGTTTATCTATATGTCTAAAAACGCTCTACTCTTAAAAACGATTTCAATCTTAGTTCATAAAGATGCTATTCCTATTCATATTCGTAATAAATCCAACATCAAAATGTCTAAATGATTCTACTACGAGTCATAGCAGCAACCAAATTGGTGTGTAATTTAAATTGTATTTTTAATATCATAATATCCGACATTTAATTTGTTCGTCCTATGGTGCTTAAAGAGAAAGCAGCGCAGGAATCCTTTTGGAATTTAAGACGCGTGCAAGAATATCTAAATATTAAGAAATGCAATTTATCATACACGCGCCAACAAGTGAGTAGTTTATCAAAATTCATTAGCTTTAGTCGTATATATTCTGACTATGCCAACATACAACAACTGCTCGATGACTTCTCAATTTTATATGTCTCTTAAAAGGATTAATAAAATAAACGCCGTCGTTTTCATATTCATTTGCATGTTGCTCTTAACATTCGATATTAAAGCCCAGACTTCTCCATGGATATGTCCAATGGAATTAAGTCCTGAACAAGCCCAACGAGTGATTGAAAGAGATAAAGGTCGTCGCAATAATAATACGACACGTCAAAATATGACACGAAATGTACCTGTCAAAATTCATATCGTCCGGAGTGCAGCTGGGACCGGTGGTTTAAGCGCAGCCCTTGCCATAGATAACATAACACAAGCAAACGACTTTTATTCAGCAACTACTTTTAATTTTTTTCAATGTGGAATAATAAATTACATCGACGTTGATATCTATCATGCGCTAATCCAAAAGTCTGTAGATCCTAATTCCAACGAACAACAGATGGCAAATACGCATAAAGTTGCAGGTGCTTTAAATGTGTTCTTTTGTGAAAATGCAGTACTAGCTAATGGCAATAATGCATCATGGGCAGCTTTCCCAGATAATCCAGATAGAGATTGGATTGTGATGAGAAATTCTCAAGCAGAAGATCCCATTAAAAGTGTATTTGCTCATGAGACAGGGCATTGGTTTGATTTATATCATACGCACCAAGGAAATGAGAATGTAACTAGAAGTAATATAGACCCCTGTTGGAATTGTAATGTAGAAGGAGACATGCTTTGTGATACGCCTGCGGATAATAATAATTGGACGTCTGGAATATGTGTTCTTGCTAGCTCTCAAACAGATGACTGTGGTATTACTTATAATCCATTAACAACTAACCTCATGTCATACGCCGGTCAAAATTGTATAGATCAATTTACGACTTCACAAATTAGCAGAATGCATACTTCTTTCGATCTGGACAGAGTATCACATTTTGCTGTCAATGGCGCTTGTACCGTTATTGGTTGTACTGATCCTAATGCTATAAACTATAATGCTTCTGCCACAACGATGTCAAATGGGGATTGTATTTATTGTTCTGGCACACAAGTATTGGCTAGTGCATCTGGAACATTTAACGATGGTAGCGGGGCTCCCGAATATGGTGATAATTCAAATTGTAAATGGATCATTCAGCCAACAGGAATCAACTCCTTTTCCTTAGAATTCACGTCATTTTTTCTTGAAACCAACTATGACTTCATTAGAGTTTATGACGGTTCGACAACTTCAGCGCCTTTACTCGGAACGTTTACGGGGGTAGGGAATTTGCCTCCTACATTGACAACCTCTACAGGTTCAATGTTAGTCCATTTTACAACTGATGGTGCAACTACCTCTTATGGATTTGCCGCTACATACTACCCAATTAATAATCCTTGTCAAGGCGTATCAACGCTCAACATTACAAGCAACCCGATTCCATCTGGCGACTATTTCGCTAGCAACAAAATTATTGCACACAACCCTACAGTAGCGAATCCTAATATCATAATGACTGCAGGAAAATCAATCGAACTCACACCAGGCTTTGATGGCGTCTCAAATGGACAAAACACAATGGTCGATATGAAGGTGTTGCCATGCGGAAATAATTTGGAAAGTGATGAAATCAAGAAATGACTAGCGACTGAATCTATCTCGTTGGATCGGAGTCCAAAAAGGGCATTCTTTTTTGTTCATCTCATAGTGATGTGCAATAACCACCTTCATTATAAAAAGATTTCATAATTTGCGACCACAAATAACCCTAAATGGAATCCTTCCTTAGCTTTTTCGAAACGATGCCGAGTTGGCAAAAACTGTTGTGGATCCTCATCTGCTTAAACCTAAATTGGTTAATAGAAGCAGGCTCCCCACTCTTTAAGATGAACTATAAGAAATGGCGGCATGCTGGTAAAAATATCATTTTTCTCATTTCTGATTTGTCGATTAATGTATTATTCGGCTTAGCAACGGTTGGCATATTTGCTTGGTCTGCAACGAGTCAGTTTGGTTTGCTTAACATGATAGATTTACCGATTTGGGCAGAGCTCATCCTTGCTGTGATGTTTTTGGATTTCATGGCGCAGTATGTGATTCATAGATTGCTGCATAAAGTAGGCTTCATGTGGCGCTTTCATATGGTGCATCACAGTGATTCTAAAGTGGATGCGACGACAGGGACTAGACATCATCCCGGAGATTATGTGATGCGCGAGGTGTTTGCTTTGATCGCCATTTTGATTTTTGGAATTCCGATCGCCTATTATTTATTTTATAGAATTTTATCTGTCTTCTTTGCTTACTTTACACATGCAAATATCTCTTTGCCTGTAGGTTTGGATAAAGCCTTAAGCTATGTCATAGTAACTCCAAACATGCATAAGTTTCATCATCATTTTGAGCGCCCATGGACAGATACCAATTTTGGAAATATCTTTTCTGTTTGGGATCGTCTCTTTGGAACACTTGTCTATGATGATCCTAAAAAGATTGTCTATGGATTAGATGTATTGGATGATTCCTTAGATGAGGATGTGTGGTATCAATTTAAAGTGCCGTTTGATAAGTCTATTAAGACGGATTATTAAGTTGTGATAGTCTATGATTGATCTTATGTGTCTTGTATAAGTAATATATAGCTAATGTGTCTTATGTGGTTCAAATAAATATCAAGCCAAAATTTCATTTATCACCGTGCCATGACCATCAGGCGTCGTATAAAAAGGTCGCTGCTCAATCTCATAATTTGTCTCAGGTGGAATACCAAGCGCATGATAAATCGTTTGATGAATTTGATCAATCTTCACTGGTTCTGTGATGGCTTTAAATGGACGTTCATCGGCAGTCACGCCGTGCACGAATCCCTTTTTTATGCCACCTCCCCACATCAACAAAGAGCAACCATCCGTAAAATGACGGTGCATACCATACTGCTTAATATTATCTATGTTGTCAGGAACCTGCACCTGGTCTTTCACAGTTAACCCAGGGCGTCCCTCAACCAACATGTCTCGACTAAATTCACTTGCCAGAATAACTAGCGTCCGATCTAACAAGCCACGCTCTTCCAGATCTTTGATCAACTGAGCTATCGGCCGATCTATCTGCGCTTTCATATCGATCAATCGTGTGTGTCCATTTTCATGAGTGTCCCATCCGAAAAAAGGGACGTATTCTGTCGTAACGCTAATAAACCGAGCTCCTTCTTCGACTAAGCGACGCGCTTGCAAACAACCTAAGCCAAAACGACCTGTGTTATAGACATCATAAATTTCTTTTGGTTCACGACTAAGGTCAAAGGCTTGAGCTTCTGGAGATTTGAGTAAGGCGTAAGCTCCTTCTAAGGACCTCACTAAAGATTCTTGTTGGTAATGACTGCCCTCTTTCCCCATTGGACTTTTACTGACTAAATCTCGATACAATTTATTTCTACTTTCAAATCGCTTTAAGTCCATTCCCTTTGGAGGCGAGACACTTTCAAGTCCTTTATCAGGTTCAGGAATAATGAATGGACCAAATTCACTGCCAAGAAAACCTGCTGAATGGAATGCTTTTAACTCCTCTGCTTCGCCGACAGTAAAGCGCTGACCAATATCAATGAATGGTGGAATCACTGGATTTTTGGGACCTAACTCCTTGGCTATCCAGGCACCGATATGTGGCGGCTGAACTGATTGCGGAGGCTCATATGCAGTATGCCAATGATACTGATGTCGCGTATGTAATATATGCCCAAGATCTGCTGCACGGTAAGAACGAATTAAGGTACCCTTATCAATCACATCAGCAATATTCTCGAGTCCTTTTGAAAAGGAAACACCATCAAGAGCTGTGGGTATGGATGGGAATGTGCTGATGACTCGCTTGCTTTCCATTCCTTTATCAAAAGGTGTGAATGTCTTTGGGTCGAAGGTTTCTGTATGACACATGCCGCCAGCCATCCATAGTAGAATCACAGCATCAGCAGTGGCTGCTCGACGAGGTGCACAAGAAGAAATAAACGGCGTCGTTGAAACAGAAGCAGCCATCGCTGCCAAGCTTGCTTGCTGCATCTTCTGTAAAAATTGTCGACGTTTTATATCTTTAGTCTGCTTCACTGACATCTTGTGTTTTAAATAAATTGAAATTCTGGTAGTAAGATTATCGACCAAATCAAATCCTGGATACCTGTCTCGACTGGCCCCTTGTCGAGTTCTGCCAGAATCATTTTTTGTTCCTTCTGACTTGGCTGACGGCCTAATATATTCTGATATAATTGCCTGACCATTGTCTCCATATCCTGATCACTATCTGCTAATAGCTTATTCGTTCCTTCTTCAATATTTTGATATAAAAACTGGTTATTGCTGAGCATCATTGCCTGCAATAAATTAGCATCGGACTCTCTAGTTGTTGCGACATTTTCTCGACTAGGCCTTCCTAAGCTTTTCAGAAAGGGATCTTGTTTTACGAGAGATGCTCTTACAAAAGGTATATCTTCTGTACCCCTTTCATAGGCAAAATCATATAATTTACCCCAATAAGAATTCCCAGCGCCTCTTCTAGACACATCTTTCCAATCTGATAATTCAAAATTTAAATCTGTCCAATCGTCTGTTGGCTTACTGTCTGTAGACAACCAGGTTTTATCAGAATAAATATATTGTTCTGTTTCATCTTCATATACAATCCGCAAGGCAAACAATAGGCCTGCAGGGTTGGGAATATCTCCATCATTGACTCCTTTTATAGCGATACTATTCTTACGCATCAGATCAGTTTCAGATAAACTAAACCGATGCACTATCCTCCAATCAGAACCCTGCCCTAATTTTTGACCATTTACATAACACTCAAAAGAATGATCTGCCGTAATCAAAATATCTGCTGAGCTGAAAGTCGAGTGTTGCAAGTCAAAGTTCTTTTTGAAGTAGCGCTCGCCTGGCTTCGGTAAACTATTGCGATCGAGTTCAATATCCTGATGCCAGATCCATTGGGCAGGGAAAGGTGGATCATGTGGCAAATAGGACGCACTATAATATAATGGATTAATCGTTTGGCTTACCGCGTCAGCAAACTGCTCTGCTGTCATCCGCCGTGGAGTCGGTCCTTTAAATACAAATGATTCAGAAGCCACTTGGTACGGAGAGCCGTAATCCACTGCTGGCAATTGATATGTTTGGGAACTCATCATTGTCGCCAAGACATGCTTGAGATCATACCCACTGTCTACAAAGTCTGATGCTAACCAATCTAATAAGTCCTGACTCCACGGTAGCTTGTCCATTTCATCTACTGGAGCCACAATGCCTCGCCCAAACAATCGATCCCAAAACCGGTTGACAAGTGTTCGGTAGAGTCTACCATTCTCTGGCTTCACAATGACATCTGCCAATAAGCGCAGACGATCTACCAAACTATCGGCAAGGACCTCACCTAATTCTGGATAGATAAATGAAGTCTCTGTATATCGACCAGTTGGCTTATCACATCGAAAAATCTGTAAGGAGCTATCTGCAAAAATATTCGCAAAGCCATAGGCTTGATCAAGAGTCAGATTATTAATGAAACTGTTATGACAAGAGGCACATTTTAAATTTAGACCTAACAAGGATTGAGAAATATTTTGTGCGGCTTGTAATTCTGTTCGTTGACTTGCATTGACAAATCCGCGCCACTGGATGCCCTTTATAAAACCTTCAGATTCTGGAGTCGGACTAATGAGTTCTTTGACCATTTCACTATATGGTTTAGACTCTAGTAATGACGTGTACAGCCAATTCGTGATTTGCTTTCTGCCATTGGTAATAAAGCCGGGACCAGAATAATCATTACGCAAAAGGTCATTCCAAAAACTCAACCAATGCAAGGTGTAACTTTCGTTGTCCGATAATAATTCTTGAATGAGTGTATATCTTTTATTTGGCCCTGTATTCGTAGAAAAGGCTTGGATGGCTTCTGGCGGTGGTAATAGTCCCGTGACATCTAGATAGGCTCTCCGCATAAATTGATAGTCATTAATGAGTTTTGGCCAAGCGATTCCTTTTTCTTCAAAATATTGATTGACAAATAAATCAATGGGATGATCCAATCCATTCTCTGGATTTGGGATGTTTGGTTTTGTTAATGCTAAGGGAGCTTCGCGAAAGACTTTAAGGCCTTGCTCCGCCCATGGAGCGCCTTGGTTAATCCAAAGGGCAATGAGGTCAATCGATTCTGGCGATAAGATTTTTCCTTTGGGTGGCATGGCATCTTCATGCTCTCTAGGTAATTCCAATCGTCTAATGATTTCGCTTTGGTTGGCTGCTCCTTTGATTAAAATGGGACCATTGTCTCCACCGGCAAAGACACCTTCTTCATGGTCAAGGGCCAAACCTCCTTTTCGCTTTGCCGTGCTGTGGCATTGGTAGCAATTGTGGGCAAATATTGCTCGAATTTCGAGGTTAAGTTCATCGTGCATGTCTTTGGAAAAACTATCTTGAGCATTCCATTTCGCTATATTAATGGGTGTGTTACTTGACACTGCCGCTGCTGACAAATAGTTTGGTCCATGTGTGACTGATGCGCCAAAATGCCCTGCAAATCCTATACTTATGCACAGCACTGCTAACATGTATACAGGTACATGCTTACTTACACGAGACCGATTCCAGTATACAATTGAAGTTACAATTGAGAGACATGCTGTCAACCAGCCCAACCATTGATGTCTTTCAATTAGCTCTCCCGAATAGGACCCAGACTGAAATAATAGCTGCCCCATGGTTGCCGCTACTATCGCGGACACTGTAGCTAAATAGATCATACCACTGAGCTGACTGTCTTGTTTTTTATATTTCGAGATGAGTTCTAATATAAAAGCACCTATAAATAAACCAATGGGAAAGTGGAGTGCCAGCAAGTGGAATCGTCCAATGAATTCGAATATCCAATGACTTAAGAGTATGATCATTTTGTAAATGACTATTTAGTTTGATGTCGTGTTAACTAAAATAGTCATTTAGTAACAAAGTTATGGCTTGATAAGCGATGTGATTATATTTTATTGGTAAATATAAATTCACAATTAATTTTGAACAGCTATTTATCAGATTACAAGTCACTGAAGTAAATGGAAAAAGTCTCCTTTTTATGGTTAGTGTTAGGCAATTCTGGGATTGGTGGTTATTGCATATTTGTGTATTCATGTAAAGGAATATTGGCCGTGATTGATTACTTGTATGACCACCTCATCTCCGCATAATGCGGAGCCACCAACTGGTGGATGACGAGGTGGTTTCTTCCCTTGTGAAGGAATGGCAGCAAAGGTTTACTGACAGATTCGCTATCTTGTTAACCAATAGTCTTCAACCCTTTAAGCTATGAGATATTTCAGCATTTTATTTATTGTTCTTTTATTCGCTTGCAAGCAGCAATCGGTCTCCACTGAGCAAGCTCGCTGGGAAGCCCAAGCATCACAAGTTGAGATCATTCGTGACGATTATGGCGTCCCTCATATTTATGGAAAAACAGATGCGGATGCCGTGTTTGGCTTGTTGTATGCACAGTGCGAAGATGATTTTAAGAGAGTCGAACAAAACTATATCTGGGCAATCGGTCGCTTAGCTGAAGTCGATGGTGAGGAAGCACTATATAGTGACCTCAGAGCGAAATTATTTATGACACAAGAAGAGGCGATAGCGAATTATAATAACAGCCCCGAATGGCTCAAGGAGCTTTGTCATGCTTTTGCAGATGGCATCAATTATTATCTCTATACCCACCCAGATGTTACACCTCGCTTATTGACCCATTTTGAGCCTTGGATGCCCATGTACTTTAGTGAAGGATCGATTGGTGGTGATATCGAAAGAGTGTCTATAAAGAAGATTCACGATTTTTATGAGCAGCAAATAGGAGGAAGCATTGGCTACATCGAAGAGGCAGAATTGAACCCAGAAGAATTAGAGCCCAAAGGTTCTAATGGCTTTGCTATTGCAGGCGAGCTAACAGCATCTGGCAAAGCAATGCTCCTAATCAATCCTCATACATCATTCTATTTTCGTGGAGAGGTGCATGTTGTTAGTGAGGAAGGTTTAAATGCATATGGTGCTGTCACCTGGGGACAATTTTTTGTGTATCAAGGATTCAATGAGAAAACCGGATGGATGCACACCTCTACATACACTGACATCATGGATGATTATCTAGAGACAATTATTAAGTCAGAAAATGGGTATACGTATACTTATGGAGATGAACAAAGACCCATTGAAGAAATAGAGGTGAAGCTGAGCGTTGAAACAAATGGCGGACTTGATGAGAAGGAATTTACAATGTATAGAACGCACCATGGACCAATCACACAATCTATCGATGGTAAATGGGTAGCGACAAATATGATGTGGGACCCGGTCAATGCCTTGATTCAATCGTTCACTCGTACAAAGTTGAGTGGTCACGAAGAGTTTAGACAAATGATGGATATCAGAACCAATTCTTCTAACAATACTGTCTATGCGGATGCGGATGGCACAATCGCCTATTATCATGGGGATTTTATTCCCAAAAGAGATGAGCGATTTGATTTTTCAAAACCAGTTGATGGTAGCGATCCAGCGACGGATTGGAAAGGATTACATACGTTGGATGAAATCATCACAGTCGTTAATCCTCCAAATGGTTGGATTCAAAATTGTAATTCTACGCCATTCACAAGTGCTGATGAGTATAGCCCCAAAGCAAGTGACTATCCTAGCTATATGTCTATCAATCGCGAAAATTTTCGAGGTGTACATGCGATTCGATTGTTGAAAAAGGCAAGTGGATTGACCTTGGATAAATTAATTGATATGGCTTATGATCCTTATTTGCCAGCATTTGAAATTGCAATTCCAGGAGTTATACAGGCGTATGATAAGTCTAAATCAAAAAGCGCTGACTTAGCTGGAGTAATTGAGGTCTTGCGAAATTATGATTATGCCGTTTCTAAGGAGTCAGTTGGTATGTCATTGGCACATTTTTATTGTGAAGGATTTCTTCGTGATGGCACCTTCCCTGACGGTCTTGGATCGATGGACAAAATAGAATACATCGGCAAGAATGCTCCTTATGATATGCGATTGACATTTTTAGAATCGGCAGTCAATAAACTGACTGAGGATTTTGGGTCTTGGAATACGCCGTGGGGCGATATCTGTAGATTTCAAAGAGCCAATGGCGATATAGACCTGCAGTTTGATGATGATGCACCAAGTATACCAGTTGGTATGTCAACATCTCGTTGGGGAGCATTAGCAGCATATGGCATGCGGACAAAACAAAAGACTAAAAAGATATATGGAACCCGCGGCAACAGCTTTGTAGCAGTTGTTGAATTCGGAGATACAGTCAAAGCGAAGTCTCTTCTCGCAGGAGGCCAAAGTGGTGATCCTTCTTCACCACACTTTTATGATCAGGCGCAATTATATGCTGATCAAAAGTTTAAGGATGTGCCTTACTACAAGGAAGATGTGTTGGCAAGGGCTAAGGAGCAATATTCCCCTGGAAAAAGATAAGAGGAACGGCTCCTATTTAAAGATAGAAATGGCGAGGATGAAAGTATTCGGCGGATCTACTAGGAGATATGATCGTCATACAAATTATTGTGAGTAAACAATTTGCATTTGCTTATAGTTTACTTTCCTCCGCGCGCCTTAAATTCCAAAAGGATAGCCTTGCTGTGATATAAATTGAAATACAATTTCTTCTCTTCATAAATAAGGTTCTAATGAATTTATTCTTTTGAATTTGAGAGCCCTTACTTTACAAGCACTTTCTAATTCCCGGGGGAACATTGTTCAATTTGTATCTCTAGAGTTATAGATTCCTTGGTTTCAAACTCTGGATGAATCGTGATTTGTTTACCCGCCCGAAAGTATCCATCCGACAAAATCTCAAAGTCACCAGACAAGGAAATAGAATCTATTGTTTGAAGATCAAGTGGCCCCTGAAGACCAACAACTGACTCATAATACAATGGAATGCCCGCGCAATTACAATTGGAATCATATATGTCATCGATGGTACAATTATCATTATCATCACATGATGTTCCAATAATATTGCCATTACAGTTGTCGCATGCATCAGGAATTCCATCACCATCTTGATCTAATGAATCATCGCCAGTCAGGCAAAGATCATCAACATCACAAACACCATCTGAATCGCCATCCGCGGCGCACGGATTACAGAAAACCGAACCAGATCCATCAACTTGAATATATCCAGAGCCAACATCTTTAATGATTAAGGTTTGACTTTCGTTGGAATTTGTTTTGAAGCAAATATTTTGAATTTGACCATTTTCTCCGATACCTGCAGGATTCGTAATCGTTATATTTTCGTTGTTTAGATCAAAAGAGACTCTACCAAAAACCACAGAAAACAAAACATCTATACAAATTTCATAATTTTCAGAAGATGCAGAGTAACTAAGTGTCAAAGAATCACCCTCATGAATTCTACCTGTAAGAATGCCATCTGAAGCTCCTCCTCCCTCTTGTGCATTAGTAATTCCATATGAATCTACATAAGTGCCAGCTACTTCAGTTTGACCATTTGGACAAGCACAAGATGCAAACAAGTTATTGGGATCACTATCTGTACAAGGGCAATAGCTATAAGTTGAGCCATCTATTTTCACAGTACCAAATATATATCTGGAGACTCTAATCTGTTGTGGCCCTGCCATAAAAGTCGGAAAACAAATCTCTTGTGGTGTAAAGCCGGGCAAACTGGGTTCAGGATTGGGAAATCTATAAAACCCTCGCTCATTGACTTCAAATTGAATACCGCCCGCCGGACTTCCTATACCCACAGTGAAACAAATTTCTGTTCCTAATTCCATATATGGATATTCTAAATCTAAATAATCACCAAGGCTAAACTGGTTAGTAAATGCACCATCAGGAACTCCAACACTATTATGTTCACTACCACCTCCCAACGACCCCGCAAGTGTCCCTCCACCTATGGTTTCATTTCCTGGACATGCACATTCCGGTTTTAAAGATGCTCCTAAGTGATTGATACATTCATTAAAGTCATTAAGATCACCTTCCGAAACTAATACACCATCTAAGTCACAGTCATTATTTTCATTATTAACCCAATCCGCAGGTTCAGGATAACCAATAATTCCATCCGCAGTACAAGGATCATTAATGGCAAGATCCAATACATCACAAACACCATCAGAATCAGAATCAAGAGCAGGTAAACCAACACACGTACAATTAGAAGTAATCACATCAGATATAGTACAAGGATCTCCATCATCGCAAGATGTACCTATCAAAGCATCATCCAATCCATTACAAAGGTCTGAGGCATCACAAGTTCCATCAGAATCACTGTCCGGTGAACCTGTAGGACAATTGCAATCATTCAACGCACCATCATCAATCCAAGTTTGTATTAATTGAATTTCATCCGAGTCTATTGCATCCCCTACTCTTTCATTCATTGATGGAAAAGGAATTGTTGTTGAGCAACCATCATAGTTGGAGATATTGATAATATCTACTAGTACTGTTCCAGTTAATATATTCGATCCACATAAATCACCTCCAGCAGCAATTCCTTCAAAAGTTGTCAGGTTAAGATTTCCCAAAGGTGCAGGACCACCATGACAACCTGTACATCCATTATTTGAAAAAATATATCCAATATCATCCCAACCAATCAATCCATTATCACAGTTATCTTCATTATTTTCAACAAATCCTGAAGGAATATCGCAAGACTCAATACTGGAATCGGGGTTACCTAATCCATCCCCGTCGGCATCTTCAAAATATGTAACAAGACCTGGGCCATCACAAACCCCGCAATCATCAAGCTCTCCATAACAAGCTGTGGGGTCTATATCAAACCTCAACTCGCTAATTGAAACACAGGCTGAATTATCATGATTGTCTACAATGGTGATTAGTATCTTTTCTATGAATCCAAATGATTGTAAATTCGGCCCATCAAATCCTATATAATTTTCTAACTCTGTCGCTTGTGGCCAAGTGCTTGATCCAGCGCCAACTTGAGTCCAACTTATTCCATCTGTTGATACATCTATAAATACTGTTTTTGCTCCATGTCCACTTTCTCCCATCCTGTTCGCATTCCAAATATGTGTAGTTGAAATTGCCTGTGGTTCTGAAAATTCGAATAAGACCCAGTATGAGTCAGCTCTTACTGCATTGGGATTTGAAGATACTTCACAAGAAGTCCAGCTTTCGATCCAATAATTACCGTTATCTATACATTGGCTATTTGCCTTAATATATATAAAGCAAAATGCCAACAGTAAGATAATATGTATTCTGTTCTTACTCATATATTAAATCATGAATCCAAGAGGAGACGTTCCTTGTCCTGGAATCCAAAAATTTGAAAGATTAGGTAATATATTCGGAAGGTCTGATTCGGAGGCACCAAACCATAAAGCTAATTCTGCAAAGAATTCATCTGTAGAAGTGGTAGGAATAAATCTACCTCCTCCTGTATCTAATGAGTTACCCAAATAAAGTTCTGGATAGTCACCAAAGATTCTTTTTCCATTAACCGCTCCACCCATAACAATAGCATTTCCACCCCATGCATGATCTGACCCATCCCCGTTCGAAACTAGTTTCCTACCAAAATCTGAAATGGTAAAGGTTGTTACATTATCTGCTATGCCTAGCTCTTCTAATGCAAGTTGGAAAGTATTTAAGCCTTCATCTATTTGTTGTAAAAGCTTAGCATGTACTGTTAGGTTATTATCATGTTGATCAAAGCCTTTTAGATGAATAAAAAACGTTTGGTTACATACATTTAATATATTTCTTGATGCCATTATACGGGCAGCCATTTTGAGTTGCTTTTGTAAACTATCAGTTTCGTCAAACACTGTTGCTATAGGCGTACCATTTACTACAGCGTTATTAAAATCCATAGAACTAGATTTTGAATTTTTAACAACACCAGCATATGCCTGTTCAAGCGCATTTGAATAACTTAATTCAAGAATATCATCTATGGTTTCTCTTTTTAGTGTTTGATAAAACCCAGTATTAGTAGCACCATTTAATAATACACTTCCATTGGAATTTACAGCGGCAGCATAAGGAAGAATTTGATTCCCTCTTTGAAATATATTTTGACCATCCAAAGATATGTTCATTGAGATATCTTGGTTGTTATTGTTTGATTGAAGAATATCAGCAAGTCTACCTCCCCAACCAAAAGCGTTTCTATCGTTTGGAACCGATGTCTGCCAATGAGCAGCTTGGTCAGGATGTGAATATAGCCCAACAGGCAAATCTTTTTGAGAAAAATAGTCGTTTAAGTTAGTCGGTCTTACCAATGCACCCACATTTGAAACAAAAGAAAGCTTTTGGTCTTCGAAAAGTTGTTGAATATTGGTCATGCTAGGATGTAAGCCAAATTCATTTCCTCCAGAAATATTTAATGGATTTATCCCTAGAAGATCTGCTTGTGGAATGGCAAGGTTTGTTCTTGATACTGCATAATCGTTATATGAATCATTGTCTTTTGGCACCAACATATTATAGCTATCGTTACCACCCGACAATAAAATACAAACCAACGCTTTATAATTTACATTTAATGGAGAAGCACTAACCCATGATCTATTAGCAGAAGCTGCTGCTTGAAGCAAACCCATATTTGTCATTCCAGATAGAAATGAAACAGCACCTACATGAGCACAGCCCATGCCTAGTTTATTTATAAAATGTCTTCTGCTTAAATTCTTTCTCATCTTTATCACGTTTTCAATTCACTTTTGGATTATGTAATCTGGAGATAAAAAGATATAATACAATACATCATTGATGATATCATTTACATCATAATTATTTACATTAAGAATATTAGCTTCAATCGTACTTGTTATAATACCTCTAAGCTCTTGTGATAATTGTCCTCTACAAATAAGAATATCTAATCTATCTAAAAGAGACTGTAACCCATCTTGGTTATAAATAGTAATTTCATCTGTAAAGTCTAAAATTGGTTCATCATTATCATTATTGCCTAATGTGCCAGCATTAATTCCAGGTTTCGTACGGTTGGAAAAAGGTTTTATTTTCAGCGCATCTTCCATTTCATTTAAATACTCAATAGACGTAATTTCATTCAATATTTGGAATTCAGGTGACACCAAATTTAAAGGCGCAATAAATTCTTCTTCTGCATAAAAAGGACTATAAAAATTAAAAACTGTAGGAGAGTTTATAAATCCTTGCAATAGCTTAGGACTATAATCCTCTCCATCATTCAACCAAAGTGTATCGGATAATGAAAAGACATCAAAAGCTTTAAACAAGGTTGTAAATCTCTCGATAGGCTGAATTAGTTTTCCGTTTTCAGGATGTTCAATCCAATCGCAGTTTCTTGCCTCTGGGTCTAGCAATATGGCTTTAATTACTGCTTTCATGTCACCTCTTACACCTGTACCATTATCATTGAACACCGTAGCTATCCTTTTAATATAAGATGGTGTAGGATTTGATTTTACGAGTTGCTGAATAAGTCTCATTCCAATAAATGGTCCAACATTTTCGTGGTTAAAAATCGCATCCAAAGCGTCTTCAATTTCATCAACTCCGGCATCACGCTCTTGAATAATGATATCATCAAAGATTTGTTTATCTCCAATCGAATGATAGTCATCAAACATCTTTGTCCCCGAACGAAGATCTATTGTCGTATTAAAGAAATTTTGATTTTCTGAACCGTCATCATCTAATTTTCCTCCTAAACCAGTAAAGATTTTAGCCATCTCTGCCACATCTTCTATATCATAAGTTGGTATAATTTTTCCAGATTCATCTTTAATTTGTCTTCCATCAATATTGAGTTTATTTAAACCTATAGAAAAAAGCTGCATGACTTCTCTTGAAAAATTTTCATCAGGTGAGGTATTTCCAATAACGTCTTCTCTTTGATTTTGAAAATGACTTAAGTATTGAGACATCGCTGTGCTATATGCAATATCACCTAACATATCCCTGTAATTCCCAAATGCACCTTGATATAATATATCATAATAGGTCATTGTTGCATCAGGATCTTGAGACAAAACTCCATCTTTACTTATTACAAAAATTTGCGAAAGCGCAAAAGCTACCTTTTGCCTTAAAAAATCTGGATCTTTAAAGATAAAGTCGTAGAAAGTAAAACTTGTATACTGGTTAAAATGTACGCTATTGGTTAAAACAAGTTGGGTTGCCGCATAAATTTCATCATATCTAGTCATAAAGGAATTTACTGGCAAGGCAAACTGAGCATCAAGCCATGCATTTATTCCTATTGTACTGACTAGCTCAATCTCTTCATAATTAGTACCTAAAGTAGCCTGCGAAAGAAATCTTGAAGCTCCAGCTAAATCAGGAATGTTGGTCGTCCCTGAAATTGTATATAAACTTGTATCGGAATTGGATGGTGTAGAACTGCTTACTGAAATACCTACATTCTGGCCTGCACCTAGGTAGTCTTCATATACTTGACCGTAAGAGGACTCGGTCAATAACATAAACAGATTTAAAATAAGAATACATCTAAAGAATTGATTCATCATTATAATCACAATAATACTACAATATTACAAGCAATAACTCTTCCTTGTATCAGTAAAAACCCCCTATTTTTTTTGTTTTATCTGGCATTACCTACTAAGAGTTAATCATAAGAATGCAGAGCAAACCATTAAGGAAGTATATGCTAATGCGCCATGAGACTGTTAACTAAACTAATTCGTACAGTCGCTCCCGATCTCGATTCACTTCATGGGTGTACATATACAATGCTGCTGTCACAGCTCCCAATACAGGTGCCGCGATCATCCCAAAGAGCGGAATTAAAAATAAGATGTAGGCTATAAATCCGATACCAAGAGAAGCGCCTGCGTGTTGGCCGACTAATTTAAAACTTTCCTTGACTGTCAATCCATATTGCTCGTTGTAATTATCAAGAAATAAATGGCCAATAAAATAACACTGGATAATGAATTTGGCAATGCTCTTTAAAAAATGGAGGCCGAAGATTGATAGGATCGTTGTAGCAATAAAACTCACGATTATCTCCATAAACCATGCCATCAAACTCACTTGAATCATTCTCTTCTCAGCATCAATAAAATCTTTGAAAGACGGTTTGCGATTATTGCCTGATAAGATATTTAATGTGTTTACAGTACAGTGAAAGATGATCACTTCTGCAAAAATGAAAATCAGGTACTTTACCCCGCCGCCGATATATAACTCCTCACCAAAGAACTGCAGATTAGAGAACATAGCAGAACTTGTGACTAATACAGACCCATGGTGCTGTCCTAAAAAAATATCACGAACCCATTCATAAAAAACAGCAATAAATTCGAATGAAATGATGACGGACATCAGCAGAGCCAGCCAGAATACCCATTTCAACTTGAATAAGCCTTTCCACAAATGATTCGTTTTGATGAAATCATTGGCTACAATATGCAAGGGCAAAACTTCTACAAGCTGCGCAACATATGATGGTATTTTTCGAATCTGCTTAAAGGGCATTGAAGTTAGTTTTTCGAGGTCAAGATAAGGGGATTTCGTTTCTAATACAAAGACGTGGACACTCATAGAACGTTGCAAGTCTGAATATCGAATCGACGAATATGCTTATTGTATCTATGAATGATAAAACGATTGGAAAAGGATCTCGCGACTTTGGTCAGTACGAAGCATGGATTACAACTAACATAATCAGTTTGGCTTCAATTATTGACCGTCCTTGCCCAGCTAAATAGTCAATAAAGACCCCTTGTTGTTGACCAAAACACCCAGATCTAAATCTATTTCCTGATTGTATATCAAAATTCCAAAAATAATAACTCTCTAAGTATGGTCCGAATGTGCCATCAATAGCCCTGTATGAAGAACCAACAGCTGAAAAACCTGATTCATTTGTAGCAGTGAGGTGTCTCCCTGGATAATGGTGATTGGGATCTCTAGATGCAATCGCATTTGCTGCTAATGGATAGTTATTATTAAATTCTTGAAAATCACTTGAACTAGCAACTCTAAATCCTGTAGGGCAGACATTTTTATTTTGACCAGTAAAAGCTCCGACAACATAGCCATTGTATAAAGCGCCAAATTCAATAGCATTATTGTTGTCTCCATACGGCCAACAGAAGGCAGGTATTTGGGAGTTGCCTGCAATCTGCCAATCAATCCCACTTGATGCATAAGTAATTGGTGTACCATCATTATAACTTTTAGTTTTTAGATTTTCTCTGAGCCACACATCATTGCCAATCTTAATCGTGGTGTACACATTGCCATCACCATCAACGATTGGCCGTGTATCTTGTATACTCGTATAGGGTACACCCGCGGCAATCAGCTCATCTTCAGTAAAGCCTTGATCCAGCATAGATTGAATCATAAAGGGTGGTAAATCAGGACCGCACTGACATAAATGCTTAGCCAGCTCAAAGTCTGTTGCTAAATTACGCGTCGTATCAAAGCCGCCGCCGCCAGCAATAGATGATGCTTGTCTTGTACCCAAAGTACCATCTGGCTGTTGGACAACAATATCCTGCACATTATTGTCTAGAGGCATATCAGTGACCTTAAGTTTGCCTTCTACTTCAAGTTCTTGAGCCCAAGAAAATGAACAAGATGTGATAGCAACGAAGAGTATTAGATATATTGACTTTTTCATAATTATGATTGATGATTTGAATAAAAGTAGTCTCTTCACAATGGATGTAAAAGATTAAGAGGCGCAACTTATTTAACGGTCATTTTCTAATGATTATCTGGCCATAGCATTAGATGTATCAAATATCCATAGGACACCAGCACATTTTATTTGAACCACATAGTAAGATAGGGCACATAGTTGATGGCATTATGAATGCATTTATCAAAGTAGACATATCGCCACATCAACACATTATCACTTTTTATTTGAACCATATAGAAAGATAGGGCACCTAGTTGATGGCATTATGAATGCATTTATCAAAGTAGACATATCGCCACATCAACACATTATCATTTTTTATTTGAACCACATAGTAAGATCAGCACATAGTTTGATTGCAGTATCAATCCTTTGTCAACGTAAACTGATCTCCGCATTACACATCAAAACGATCTAATTGAATCCTCTTTGTGTTTAAGAAAAGAGTTCATGTAAAATGTCAAGGCTTTTAATTTTACCAAAATTGTCAACATGCAATCGATAAAAATCGACAAGCTTATTCAATAATTCTAAGCGTATAGTTTTAGGGACTTTGAAATGCTCAGAAATGCCAAATTCTTCAAATTGTAAGCTATATAGATATTGGCTCGCGTCTACGCTTATCGTGTATTCTGATCGATGATCTGCTTTTTGATATTCACCTTCCAAAATATCAAAAACTGGTCTGGCTTCTGTAAAATTATTAGCTGGTGCAAAGCCTAATTCCGACGATAATTTTAATAGAAATAGGATAGGAAATACCGAAATAGAGCCGCTGCACTCTTCGAGATGAATAAAGCTATCGTGAAGTAAACTAAATAAAGAGGCATGTTGCTCATTTTGACTAATGCTTCTCCTTGTCACTTCAGTAATGAATAATCCAATTGACGATTTTACAATATCAAATGGCAGTGATTGATACACTCGTTCTGCTTTGACTTCCTTAATCCGATTTAAGCCATCTGAGTTTTTATTGTAAGCGACGATCTCTACCAAACTCATTACCTGAAGGATGCCCGCCTTATTCCCTTTCTTTTTATTACGTACCCCACTGATGATATAAGATTTTAGACCGAGTTCTTCTGTATAAATATCTTGAATCAAGCTAGACTCTCCATACTTTATACTTTTTAAAATAATACCTCTGGTCTTGATCAGCATACTCAGTTTTGGTTTTTATTATGTGTAACACTGAATGTACTAATGGCCGCACAGCCAAATAAAGCATGGACAGCTACAAATACATATTCATCCAATGGCTTCTCAACAAGTCCATAAATAACTATGGTCAATACAAGACAATACAGCAAAGGCTCATTGATAATCCTTCTACCGTACAGTACCCCAATCAAACACAAAAGAAACAGAAGCAAGCCTATCAAACCATAGCTCGCCCAGGCAAGCAAATATTGATTATGAGGCAATATTTTTTTTGAACTGTCTGGAAACCAGTCAGTATAATATTCATTAACAATATCTCTGATATCACCGATGCCAGCACCAAAGACAAGATTTTTTTGGATTATATCCCAGCCGATTTGTAAAGACCGTACTCTCTCACCATCTGAGTAGTTGGCCGTATTCCCCTGCTGCATCATCCTGAGATCATACTTTACATAATGGACTTTTTGATGTACACTTGGAATAGTATAATAAGATATCACTGGTACAGCTAGAAAAGCCAACACAATGAAGCCAATCATCAGCTTACGCCCCATCTTCCAATAATAATACATCAGCAAAGTCGCACCGACTAGATACAACACAACCAAACCAGACCGGACTGCTAACACATGCAGGCTAATGCATAAAAAGGCTGCTATCGCTAACATCAGTCCTTTATTAAATCTCGCCAATTGAGACAAGACCACACTCGCCATACAGGCCAATGTCATCAGCACGCTAAACTTAACATGGCTAAGCGGCGTCGCAATTGATTTACCATAGCCGATCGAATCAGTTATTGCTGCCCAGTCTAAAACGTAGTGTATCATAACCCATACAGCGGCAGCCGCAACTGCTATGATTAAACTCAAGTACAATTGATGATACACATGTCTGTCCAGCGACTGATGATTCATAAACACAATAGGCAGCAGGAGATAAGGCATTTTTAATTTTATAAAATGCCACCACTCTGATGTGTTCTCCGAATTGAAATAGGAAAAACATGTCAGTAAAAAAAAGCCAACAAATAATGCATAATACCACTTTGATTGGCGGTAGGTGCTTGTTGAAAAAAAGGCTTTATTCAAGTAGGTCTTGACAGGTGAGATTGATTGGATCCGAACGATGCTTAACAAGACTAAAAGGCCAATCAATATAGATATCCCAGCTTTAGAAAATAAAATTGACCAGACTAGGCCATGCAGTCCTGCATAATAAAAATGGCGATGAGATATATTTTGCAACATCGTTAGCTAAAGTAATGGACTTGGGACAAATCTTTTGATTCAGGGCAAAATTCTAATGCGGACGGTTTTGTTATAGTCAAACACCAAAAAAGCGTTCTAAATGTAATGGAAACATGTAATCTATTGATTAACAGCATTTTATCAATCAACACTCAACATGGCACAGATGGATTTGAAGTCAAATTAGGTGCAGTGTTCGAAGCGGTTATAGGAGAATACGGTGTACTTTTCACTGCACCGAGCATTGAGACTACTTTGAAAACATCAAGTACGATAATTAATGACCGCAATGTCGATGTTATCATGCTTAAACAACCAGACATCCCTATATCAAGACGTAAACATGAGGTGGGTGAACAAAGAAATGAATAACTTCTTGCGGGCTTATTAACCTCTCCGTAAGCTGCGGGCTTATTAATCTCTCCGTAAGCTGCGGACTTATTAATCTCTCCGCGAGCGGGCTTACTAATCTCTCCGCAAGCTGCGAGCTTAGCAGTCCCAGTACATTTTTAGGAAGGCAAGTTACTCTAAGTGGCTTGCCTTTTTATATGTACTAAGCTAATCCTTAGGTAATTCAAATTGCTCAACAAACAATGCCAAATACGCATCCTCCTTAGCTCTCATCTGCTTAGCCTCATCTGCTGTCTTATCTCCATACCCTATAAAATGAAGAACACCATGAGCCAAAACTCTTCTGAGTTCAGTATCAAATGACGACGAAAAGTTTAATGCATTTTCTTTGACTCTGTCAATAGAAATAAAAATATCACCTTCGATGGGATCATCATTCATTTGAAAGGAAATGATGTCTGTATAATAATCGTGATTCAGGAATTCAATATTCTTAGCAAGCAGATCATCGTCAGACATAAAAACAAAGTTAATGTCTCCATGCTTCACTCCTTCTAATTGGGTGATGCGTTGAAGCCATCTTCTAATCGTATCTTCTGTATCGAGTTGAAACTCTATGCCTTCAGCATGAAATAGGATGAACGCCTCTTCAGCCAAGTGTCTTATTGTTGTTTGAAATTGAAGTACATTTCCACACTTGCGCCGTTGTCTGTGAACTGAACTTCATCACACAATTGCTTAATTAAAAAGACACCTCGACCACCGCAAGTTTCTATGTGTTCTGGATGTGTTGGATCTGGTAATGAGTGATGACAAAAGCCGTGACCTTCATCTGTTACTTTGACTGTTATGCCTTTGCCGTTAACTATTGTGTGGATGTTGACTTGCTTGGATTTATCGAGACAGTTACCATGCTCAATCGCATTATTGACTGCCTCCGTTAAACTAATCAAAATGTTAGGATATAAGTCTTGATTGACGTTGTGCTCTTGTGTGAGACTAGTCACAAAAGGCTCAAGCTCTGCAATACTAGACGGACATGAAGGAAGTCTTAACATCAGTTTAATCATTTTAGTTAGTCGCAGGTGTTATTAATTAGATTTCAACTCGTTGTAATATTCCTCAACAAGCTGTCTATAATATGGTCTCAAAGAAGGCGAAATCGTCTTATACATCTCTACCTCTGCTTCCCTCTTTTTGATATATTCCTCAATTGATGGTGGCAACTTTCTCTCCATTTGAAGAGCCGTTTCCCCCTTTCTCTTATTATCAAATTCTCGTTGTTTATCAGCCTTTTCAACCTCTAGTAATCGCGTCTCGATCTGATTTTGACGCATCAATGTCTCTCGATCTAATCGCTTATTGACGAGATCTGTTTCAGTCTCATTCATCTGTTCGATAATCTCTTTTAACTCTTCTGACATCCCTTTGCCTTCTTCACCTCGCTGTTGCTGCATTTCTTCCAATGCTTTTCTCATTGCTGCTTGCCTTGCAGCTGCTTGAGCCCATTCCTTAGCGCCTTTACCCTTACCTTCTTTCAATTCTTGGGCCATTTTCTGTAAGTCTCCATTCAGTCCCTTCTGCCCTTCTGTAATTTTATCTTTTGGCTCGCCTCCTTTTCCTCCTTTTTTACCCTTCTTTTTCCCTTTCTCACCCTGGCCAGGATTATTACACATCTGGCTACCTGCCATCATACTACCCATTTGCTGTTGCATTTGATCCATGGCTTCTGCCAACATCAAGGCTAGATCATTTAGGTTTTTCATTGCAAATCGTTGGTTCTGATTCGCCACTGCTTTTTCTCGCTCTTCTAGATTACTGAGGGAGGTTTTAAAATTATATTTAATCTCCGTCACTTTTTCTGTAACAAAAGATTCGATTGCCATTTGTCGTTTACTCAATGCTTCGAGACTATCCTGTACGAGTTGGAAGTCATCTTTGATTTTAAACTGGTCCTGTACTAAATCTCGAAACCTAGGCGTCACAACGTTTGTCCGATTTAGATTAGATACTAAGTCTTCTTGATCAAATGATAATGTCACGATGTTTTCTAACAATTGTCTGAGCGCTTTAATATCCTCTTCTAATTGCTCCTCTTCGCTAGATTCCATTTGCTCCTCCATCTGCTGAGCCATCTGCATCATTTTACCTGCAGCACTTTTTTGCGATTTAGCGGCACCAGACTTTTGATCCTGTTCTAATTGTTCTTCAGAATCATCCAAGTCTTCCTGGATATCTTCCATCTGCTCTTCTGTTTCATCACCTAAGTCTTTAGGAAATTCCAGCTCTTCGTTTTTCTCTTCTATTTCTTCCTGCTTTTCTTTTATCTCTTCGAATTTTTCATTGATTTCTTCTTGTTCTTTTTTAAGCTCTTCATCAGATTTTTCTTCCTTTTCTGTCTCCTCACTTAGCTGCTCTTGCTGCTCTGCTAGTTTTTCTAATTCTTCGATCTGATCTTGGACTTCCTTCTCTACCTCTAATTGTTTGAACAACTCAAGCATTCTTTCCATGTCCTGCTCCATTTGCTCATCGGACATCTCCATTTGCTCCATCATCTCAATAGATTCTTCTTTATTCAATTCTTGCATCAGCTCTTCTATCTTCTCCATCAATTCTTGCTGCTCTTCTGACATCACATCTTCCAACATTTCTTGGAGCTTCTCCTGTTTTTTCTCTAACTGCTCGTCACGATCTTTAAATTCCTCTTGGTTCTCAAGATTCTCTTCTAATTTCTTTTTGGCTTCATCTAATTTTTTCTGCAGTTCTTTTTGCTCTTCCATCATTTTCTCTAGCTCCTTCTTGTCTTGCCAATCCATCTCTTTTTCATTGAGCAATTTCTCTCTTAACTCCTTCATTCGTTCTCGGAGTTTTTTCATCTCTTTTATTGATTCCTCCAGATTCTTTTTTATCTCTTCTTCATTCTCATCTTCCAAATCATCAATCTCATCTAATGTCGGTAAGATGAAATTCATAATGCCCGTCTTCGCAGATTTATTCCCATTGACAGCATCATTATCAAATACCTCAAAGTAGTAACTCACTTGATACCCTGGCTTAATGTCTAGGGCCGCGATGTCGAAGAGGTAATCGTAAGGCGTCTCTAACTGCCCTTTAATTTCCAAAGGCTTTGCTTCTTTTGCAATTTCCTTTCCGTTCTCATTGGTGACTGTATAATGAAAATGGAGTTTATTCATTCCATAATCATCTGAAGCCTGACCCACAAAATAAATGACATCTTGCTCGACACTATCTTGAAAAGGAGTGACATTTATTGACGGATGATTATCTGGAATCACATTAATAGAATAGCTGACTGAATCGCCCTGAGGCATAAATTGATTTGAGATATAGACCTTATAAATCTCATCTCTGTATTGAGTCTTCTTGTAGCTGTATGCATTATCTCCATTTGGATCTGCATTCACTTGTTTGCTATTAAAACTCAGAATTAATTCATCAGTGTGGCTTGTATTAAAATCCCACGATATACGTGTACCTACGGGAACAATGACATCACCTATGTTAGCAATGGATTCGTCCGTTCTACCAGTGTATGATGGATAATCCAAGCGAAGACCAAAATCTAATAAATTAGGCTTTGGCAATACATTGAGTTCGTATGCCTTCGAATTTATTTTACCAGAGTAAAAACTAAAATTAATTGGCTTCTGAACATTTTTAAAGGTATACCTGAATCGATCATTCTCTTCACGAGTCATCCGATATTGATAGTTCTCTACATCGATAAACACTACATCGGGCAACGCATCTCCATCAATGCGCACATCAATATTAAAATCTTGATGTTGTAGAACCTCTAAATCCTCTTGTACAACATTGAAGTGGAAAGGCGCAGCTTTCTCAAATTCAGTATTGTTATTAATAATCCGATACGTACTATCCTTAATGATACTAGGTGCCGCAAATAAAATAAATAGCAGGACCATTAAGGGTGGCAAGGCATATCGTAAATACTTTCTATTTTTTTGCAAATCGATTGCTGATCGAAATGGAACGACACTTATTTTTTCAGCTTTTTGATTGATACTCGCTTCGATAAGGTTTCGCTGTGTCGAAGATTGGCTTTGCTCTTTAAGTTGTAATACATTAAGCAGTTTATCCTCCACATCACCAAAATGATCTCCTATAATAGAGGCTGCTTGTTGATGATTGATAATTTTACCTAGCTTGAAATAATTGAGTAAAGGGAGAAAGACCCAAAAGCCCAATGCTGCTAGGCTTGTCAACAAAAATCCGAAGAACATGAATTTTCTTACTCCTTTGCCTAAATAGAATTGATATTCTAAGAAGTTGAATGCTAAGAAGAGAATAAGCACCAGTGCTGTGGTAAACAGTGCTCCTTTGATCAGTTTATTCGCATAATACTTACGAATGAATCGATCAAGCTTTTCAATCAGAAGGTGATAATTTCCTTTCATTTACGTTACACTCTTTTACATCTTTAAGGATGAAAAACCATCAATTAGTCTACTGATACGGGCTATATCGCAATCAAGTCGCCAATATCGTAGTTTTATACCTGTAAGTCAAGGGTTTACACTAGTTACTTCATTAATAAAATTATGTTAAATACTTTCAAATAATGATGTCCAGACCATACCACTTCATCATTTTCACTAACGATTAACAATGACTACGTCAATCTAATTTGATAACATTTGCTTGACTAAGACTGAAATTGCCTTTCCATCTGCCTTACCAGCTAATTCTGCGGAAGCAGCCCCCATCACCTTGCCCATATCAGCCATCGAGCTAGCACCAAGCTTGTCGATAATACCTGAAATGACAGATTTAAGTTCAGTTTCATCCATTTGTTCTGGCAGGTAGGTCTCTAAGACTGCTATTTCTTCGCGTTCAACCACGGCAAGGTCTTCTCGACCCTGTTTGACATAGATATCTAAAGATTCTTTACGTTGCTTAACTAACTTTTGGATGAGTTTGATTTCTCGATCTTCAGTGATCTCGCTGCCTGTTCCATCTGTTTTCATGATGAGAAGGGCTGCTTTGGCAGCACGGATACTTCTTAATTTGGCCTGATCTTTTGCTTTCATCGCCTCTTTCAGGTCTCCTATTAGTCTTTTCTCTAAACTCATACTATTGATTTTGAATCATTAATGTTAATTCTATAAAGTTTTGAACGCTCAATTGTTCAGGACGCTTTCTAAAAATAGCATCCTCAAGAAGTTTTTCATCCTCTATCATTGGCTTTAAGGTGTTGCGGAGCATTTTTCTACGTTGGCCGAATGATGACTTGACCACCGATCTGAATTGCCCAGTATTCACCTCTTTAGGAAGAATAGGATTGCGTTCGAATAACAAAACACTGGAATTCACTTTTGGAGGTGGACTGAAAGAGCCTGGCGAGACTTTAAAGACAGTTTTGCCTTGATAATAAACTTGAGTCAATACACTGATCGCTCCGTAGGTCTTAGATCCATGAGGCGCAATGATCCGATCAGCCATTTCTTTTTGAAACATCCCGATGATCCATGGGATATGGTTTTGGTATAAAATAGATTGAAAGATAATCTGGCTAGAAATGTTGTACGGAAAGTTTCCAAGGAGGACAAACTCCTTTTCATCAAACATGGTGTCAAGGCGCTGCTTTAAAAAATCACCCGATATCAATCGGTCTTTAATGCCTTTGAATTCTCTTTTTAAATAGGCAATCATATCTCGATCTGCATCCACGGCTTTAAAGTCTATCTCTTGGCCAATTAAATGTTTTGTCAACACACCCTTGCCCGGCCCCACTTCAAGAATCGGAAGACCATCTGCTTTTTCAATGGCAAGTCTAACAATTGCTTCAGCAAGGGATTCATTGACTAGGAAATGCTGGCCGTAGGATTTTTTAGCTCTCACAGTGCAAAAGTAGGTCTTTGAATCTGCAATTTCATGTGTATCCCCAACGCACTTGAATTTGACCTATTTACTGCTGCCTATTTTTTCAATATCTGCGTTACAAAGCCTCGTAATAGCACCACTATGTCAACGTTTTGTGCCTTGATCTTAAAAAAATATCCTCACATTAAACAGGTCAAAACCAAATCCGTTGGGTATATATATCTATCTCTCTCCATGTTTTTAGAAATGTACAAATAGAAAATACCTCAAAATACTATACTATCGGGTAGTAAATAGGCTTTGTTATGCGCCAACTTTGGAAAAAGAAAAACCACAAGCATGAATCCGCCAACTTCAATATCCAAAAGAGAAAGACAAATTCTAATGCTCATCGCATGGGAGTTAACCATTAATGAGATCGCGAATAAACTATTTATCAGTCCGCACACAGTCATCTCTCATCGCAGGCATTTAATGCAAAAATTAAAAGTAAAAAATACTGCGGGGATGATTCGCCGAGCTTTTGAAACTAAACTCTTGCGTCTCCCTAAAGTACATTCAGCATAAATTAGTCGCAAAACCAAATTTTATATCATTTAAAAACCCGTCCTGCCAAGTCAGGGCCTAAACAATCTTTAACCTTTTAAAAAAATTAAAATGAAAACTTTTTATTTAAAAACACTTGTTATCCTTGTTCTCCTTCCACTGTTTTCCATTGACTTAGAAGCTCAACAGACAGAAATAGAATACGATTCTGGAATTTTTAACCCACAATTATTATTGAAAGAAACCGATGGTGGGTTTTCAAGATTGAATTTTGAAAATAACAACACAGGTTTCTAGACACTTGCTGGTCGTACTGGCAATATTTCTGATTTCATTGTTTATTATCATAATGGTACCAACGGCAAAGATATCATCAACGTTAATGGACCCAATAATAAAACGACTTTTGACTCTGGTGTTGAAGTTCTTACTGACGCTGGCACTACACTCAACCCTTCAACTCTAGAACTCGCAGAAAATAACACGACTGGTTATTCTGTTCTTCGCTATACAAATACCAATGTCCCAGGGTCCTTTACTACCGAAGTGAATAATCAATATAGCAGTGCAATTGCAGGAAATGCAGATTATAGAATAAATTTTTCAGAGGATGGCATTAATAAAAGGACCATCTTCTCTGCTCTGTATGCATATAGAGACCACACGGGTATAAGTCTAACGAATTCAAAAGATGAAAGAGTTGGTATTAGAACTGGTGCTCCACTGACTGACTTACATCTTGTACATAAAAATGGCATCACCGGCCACGGTTTTAGAATTGAACACGAAGGATCAAATAATCACTGGTGGAAAATGTATGTCTCTGATGGTAATGGCACATTGTCTTTCAGAAATAGTGCAAGTCCTAATTCTAATGTTGGGACCTTTGCAACAAACGGCACTTACACAGCTAGTGATAGTAGGTTAAAAAGAGATATCGAAGAAGCTCCCTATGGACTTAAGGAAGTTATGAAAATGAATGCCAAGAGATACCATTATAAATCGGATAAAAAAGACGAACAGAAGAGCATCGGATTTATTGCACAAGACATTAATGAAATTTCACCGGAGCTCGTCCTTTATGATGTTGAAGCTGATCAATATAGTTTAAATTATGCGGCGATAAATGTGATCGCAATTAAAGCTATCCAAGAACAGCAAAACATTATTGAAGATAAAGTCAAAGACATCAATAATTTAAAATCTGAAATGGCCTCTCTCCGTGCGATGATAGAAGATATCAAATCAAACAAATAAAACGCACACCTTAAAATCTACATGTGAACATATATTCCAGAGGCACTTATGTCTCTGGAGCATTTTATTAATACACTTCAGATCTTACTAAGCTCCATATTGATTCAGCAACTGACTCATTGACTAGGAAATGCTGGCCTCAGGATTTTTTAGCTCTCACGATACAAAAGTAGGTCTGTGAATCTGCCATTTCATGTGCATACACAACGCACTTGAATTTGACCTATTTCGTGCTGTCTATTTTTTCAATCTCTGCGCTACAAAGACTCGGAATAGCCCCACTATTTCTACGTTTTGTGACTTGATCTTATAAAAATAGCCTCACATTAAACAAGTCTAATCCAAATCCGTATAGTATATACTTATCTAACTCTATCCATGTTTTTAGGGATAAACAACTCCGAATCAGCTCAATATACTACCCAATTGGGTAGGTAATTAGGTTTTGTTATGCGCCATCTTTGGAAAAAGAAAAAACCTCTAGTATGAATACATCAACTTCCATCTCCGAAAGAGAAAGACAAATTCTAATGCTTATCGCATGGGAACTCACAATTAATGAGATCGCCAATAAATTATTTATTAGTCCTCACACAGTCGTCTCTCATCGCAAGAGTTTAATGCAAAAACTAAAAGTTAAAAATACTGCGGGGATGATTCGCCGAGCTTTTGAAACTAAGCTCTTACATCTTCCTAAGGTACACGCAGCATAAGTTAGTCGTAAAACCAAATTTTTTATATCACTTAAAAATCGTCCTGCTCTGCAAGGGCTAAAACAATCTTTAACCTTTAAAAAAAATACAATGAAAACTTCTAAACAAACCATTCTATTATTTGCAACATGCTTTGCATTCTGTGTGAGTTTACAAGCACAGCAAACTGAGATTGAGCACACTTCAACTGGCACAAGTCCCCAATTATTACTTACTGAAGCTTCTACGAGTTATGGCAGATTAACAATGAAAAATAAAGAAAAAGGAGAATGGACATTAGCAGCTCGCAATGGTCCCGGAACTAATGATGATGACTTTAATATTTATTTTGATGATTTAGGTGGTAACGTCGGTAATGTTATCAATATTGATGGTGACAATAGGAGAACAACCTATGAATCCGACATTAAGATTAACAATCATTTAACAGAACCTATCATGACCTTTGATGTGGAAGACAAAAATTCTGCTTATATCAACTTTGAAGCGAATGGCGGAAGTGGAATTGGAGGTTACTTTAAATATTTCGCCCAACAAGGAGGAACAGCTGTTCCATCCTATTTTGAGATAAAAGCTCCTGGTGGCAATAATTATCTGTCTATGTTTGGTGGATCATCCAGTACATTCGGTCCGGGAGAACTTGGAAGTGGAGCTGGTGGAGGAGGAAGATTGAGAGTTGTTCATAATTCAACTTCCGATTCACCAACCCTCAGACTCATCGAAGAAGGCACTTCAGATTTTGTTCGATTATTTTTTACAAATCAATCTGTACCTGCAAATCGATTCAATATTGCTGCCAATCCTGGAAGTAGCAGCCCAAGATTGGATTTAGGTTTTAATGGTTCAGCTGTTCTTTCTGTTGATGGAGATGATGAACGTATAGGAATCGAAGATACAACACCGGAATATACCTTGTCTGTTGATCATGCTTCAGGTAGTCCAAGTGCGGGTTCTGACCATGGTTTCAACATTGAAAATAGCTCAAATTCTGATAGCTGGACTTTTTACACACGTACAAGTACTGGCGATCTCCAAATATTTCATGATCCAAATACGCAAGATATTTTAAACCCGATTCTAAGAGGAACATTTGATTCAGGTAATGGTGCATATACAAATAACTCAGATATACGGCTAAAGAAAAATATTACGACCCTAGATAGTCAACTGGATAAAGTCATGCAGTTACGCCCAACAAGATATCAGTTTAAAAATGTAGATCCAGATAATCAAGAATATAGTCTAGGATTAATCGCACAAGAGGTTCAGAAAGTGATCCCAGAAGTTGTAAGCCAAATTACTTCTATCGAAGAACATGGGACTGATCATTTGGGTATTTCCTATTCTGAATTAATCCCAGTGTTAATTAGAGCAATCCAAGATCAGCAAGACATTATTACTGACCTTCAAAAAGAAATGGCCTCTCAGAAAATATTAATTAAAAAAATGGCATCCAATAATTAATAAGCTATCCAAAAAATCTCTTGTACCCAAATAAGGAGAGACGTGAATCATCTCTCCTTATTTAAACATACTACTTAAGAAATTATAAAAATAAACTTCCTTGATTTCCATAGAGTTGTCTCATTCTTGAGCTACTAATTTAATAACAATTTCTAAAAAATTTCAAATGATGAAAACTAAACACACAAACACATGGATGGTCTTTACCATGCTATTAATTTTCTCTTCTGCTGTACAAGCACAACACACCGAAATCGAATATGACTCAAATGGCGGTGACCCACAGTTATTATTGAAAGAATCCGGCACAGGAGGAGGTTTTAGTCGATTAACTATGCAGAATACACTACCTGGTTTTTGGACTCTAGCCGCGCGCAATGGCTCAGGCACAACAGATGACGATTTTAATATTTATTATGACGATGGGACATCGGGCGTAAACATTATCAATATTGATGGTGATGGAAATAAAACGAATTTTACTTCTGCTGTTGAAGTAATTGATGAGGATGTGACAATTAGTGGTGTTGATCCTGACTTGATATTAAGTAGCGATGCAACTGGAGATCCAGCTATTTTATTTGGTGACAATGGCGGGACTGGTGATTCAAGAATTTGGTACGACTCTAGTGAAGACATGTTGAGAATGGGAACAAGTACAATAAACGGAGCAGTAAACATCGACAATGATGATAGAGTCGGAGTGAATGAAGAAAATGATCTAACATCACAAATGACTATAAAAGCAAATGCGGGAAACACAGTAATTCCTGCTCACCTAGAATTAAGAGAAAATAATAATAGCCAAGGTGGGAGAATGCATTTTACAAACAGTAATGATAGCCATTGGGAAATCCATGGCAAACCAGGTGTCTCTACAAATGCTTCTTCTACTGGTATAATGGATATTAATTACTTTAATAACACAACAGAACTTAGTGTCGCAGCTTTTGATGGTAAAAATGAACGCACAGGGATAAGAGATGATACTCCTGAATACACCTTTTCTGTAGACCACAGATCTGGAAGTCCAGATAACTCTGTTGGAAGTAGATATGGATTTAATCTTGAGAATACAAGTAATTCAGATAGTTGGACATTCTATACACGCACTTCTTCAGGTGGCGATTTGAGATTATATTATGATAGCAATACGCAAGATGCAATTAATCCGATATTGAGAGGAACATTTAATTCTGCTGATGGAGTATACACGAATAATTCAGACATTCGATTAAAAAAGAACATTACAACACTTGAGAACCAATTAGAAAAGGTCATGAAACTAAGGCCGACAAGATATCAGTTCAATGATTATGAAGTAGAAAATCAAGAATACAGTCTTGGCCTCATAGCACAAGAAGTGCAAAAGATACTGCCAGATGTCGTCAGTCACATCACCGAAAAAGAAGAAGACGGAACTGACTACCTAGGAATTGCTTACACAGAATTAATTCCTGTATTAATTGGTGCCATTCAAGATCAGCAGCATCTCATCGAGAAAAAAATTACTGATTATAAAATGCTTAAATCAGAAATGGCCTCTCTGCGTGCGATGATTGAAGAATTAAAATCATCTAAATAAAAACCGAATCCTTAAAATCTTAGTTACAAAAATTCCAGAGACCAATTGTCTCTGGAATTTTTATTTGCCCGCATAGTATCGCCGATATTAGTTCTTACTATTCTCTATTGTCTGTCTTGACAATAACTGATTCGCTAATCTAAACGCCAAATCACCAGTCTTGGCTTGCCATAAATTGACCAGAGTCACGACGATTAGTTTCTGTTCGGGATACTGCAGCTGATTTCGATGTCCCTTATCATCAGCACACTACATTTTATCGTGCGCTTAAGAGCCATTATAAGATGTTGAATATGTTAGGAACTGGTGAGTATGATCGGATGCGGGCCGCGAAGGCTACTGCTCCGGTAGTTACGCACTAATTTATGCTACCATTGGTCCTGTGTGAATGCGTAGACAAAATGTGAAATAGACTGTTATGACTTTTTTCACCCAATTGACTTAACCAATTTAGCGAAGTTCTGGATATTGATTTGCATCCAATGACTTGGTGTATTATCTATTTTCAAGGACCTCACTTGTCGAAAATTTGTATCTCATATTTCTATACACTGCAATGTCCGTTATAAAATACGCCAAAAGCAATTAAATCGGGCTTACCAATCTCTCCCTTTGGTCGAGCTTAGTAGTCCCTTCGATCACTTTAATTTGTAAGTCCACGAGTCAAAATCTATCGTTCGCTAACTAGGGTTTAAGTACAGTACCAAATGAAGTCTTCATGACTAACGGTCTATTTTAATTCGAGTATCATAATCCTTGTAATGAGTGTATGTCTCATTATACATCCAGAGCACTTGACTTTTTGCCTTCTCTCCTGCACTACGAATCGCAAAAGGCCGAACATTATCTTTCTTACTATTAGATGTGATACTCTGTTCCTTCCAAGTCAAACCATTATCCTTAGTTTCTGCTTTGAATATTTCAAAAATATCTCCAATTGGCCTCGAATAATAAACAACATCAACATTCTCATGATCTATATAAACGCCACCAGAATAGTGAGGCTCAGGCTCTCGAGCATCTTTTAATTTCTCAAATCGTGGAAAGAATGCACCTGCATCACAAATTTTAGAATTGATCCACTTCTTGCCATCCCATGAAGCGTAGAAATAATCATGACTCGACTCTTCTGGCAACTGCGCATAGGCGATCACAGGATTACCATCCTTTCTAAAAGCAACATCCCAGATCCACCCTCTAACACCATTTCGGGTTTCTAAATATTCTGCATAAGCATCATAGACAATATCACACTCTTCATGCTCGATAGGTAGTGAATCCATTGTCCCTATTATATCTCCATTTGCCTTGTAGAACTTACCATCTTTATATTTCATATAATAGATACTATTCAATGCCTCGACACGTGGATGCCCGTCGGTAAATGCAAAGTGAATTTCATCTTCACCATTACTCGACACTTTGACATACGGTCTTTTATAGTTGCTTACGGATGACTTTATTAATGAAAAAACGGTGGACCATGTCTTTCCAAAATCATCAGTATAGCAAAAGGTAGGTTTCCAATCTCCGCCACGCCAAAAAATATAAATTCTATTATTCTCCTCAGAAAGCATCACAGGATTGTTGTAACAAAATTTTCTTGGTCCCTCAGCATTTTTTTCTAAGCGTTTCTGAACTTCCCATGCGGTTATATCTTCAGGGTTTTTAGTCGTTGCATATGTTATTGCTGCCTTAGTTTCTCCTCTTCCAAGGGTTGAATGTGCGGAAAAGAATACCATAATTCTTTTGTCTGGAAGTATGAGAAAGGAGGGATTGGCATGATCGTCTTTATTAAATTCAGAGAATATATTGACTTCCTTTTTTTCACCGGTCTTTTCGTTGTAACTGGCGACCATAATACTACCATCAGATGATACCCATCCAGCATATATTTTTCCATTAAGATAAACAGCTCTCGGATCAGAAAACCAACACCAAGCACCATCCTCGCTGAAGCTTTGAAAGGATTCAGCTGGTTGACTTGTAATAGATTCTTGCGTTTTACAAGTACTAAGCATTCCAAGCATTATTAACGCGGCTATGACTTCCCTCATACTAGTAAATTGATTTCTGTTTTCATTAAATATTGAACATATTATTTTCTTATTGAGCGGTTTGATTTATAAAATAGTTTTTTTGGAATCATCAAAGCATTGCTCACAATGCTTACATAATTTTAAGACAATCTCAGGATTTTGTAAGAATTCTTTTCATTTCTGCGGCATAGCGATCCCCCAATATAATGGCACTTTCAGAATCAAAATGCGTACCGTCGCTAGCACTTGTCCCGTCTGAAATCACAACTCCAGAATGTTTTATGAAATCAGGCAATTGCAGTATCATTTGATTAAAGGTATGACGATTTTCATTTTCAAATAATTGACCCGCAACAAATGGAAGTGTTGGATTATCAAATTCTTCACGAATTGCATTGATAAGAATTTCTAGTCGCCCTAGTGCATCAAGAAGCAAGTTTACAACACCTTAATTTTTTATTTTTAGTGAAGCCTTTAAATTTCCATTTGGTAGTTTTCTTGTTGTGTAAATTGTGATAGTAGATGTATGCTGTTATTTTTTCCTTTAAGTTTTCTATAGATTCAAAATTACCATTTTTGATTACTCGTCTTTCCAATACACCAAACCAATTTTCTATGGGATTTAACCAAGAACAATGAACGGGTGTATATACTATTCTGAT
>CALGLU010000087.1 GCA_937959275.1 uncultured Saprospiraceae bacterium
ATTTTCTGGATTATTGGAGATATTATTTCTGTGCCTTTATATCTATATAAAGGTTTAGTATTTTCTAGTCTTCAGTATTTTGTCTTTACGATCATTGCCATTTATGGGTATCGGGCTTGGAAGCGGAAATTGAAACAAGCGACTGTAGGATGATTTTGATTGTAAACGTTTATCTACATTCATCTAAATCTCCAGTATATCTCTCCAATGGGTCATGACCCATTGCTTGACAAACCAATTGCAATGGGTCATGACCCATTGGAGGAAAATCAAGATACATACTAATCTATTCGCTTATGAGATTTGAAATTATAGCTGCACATTCCAATCAGAAAAATTATCTTCATTTATTTCTTTAACAAAGAATAATGAATAAATCAACTTATCTTTTTTATTTGATTCTCACGTTGTTAGGTATTGGCTGTCAAAATGAAACAGCAGCAAATCAAAAACCAAGTCCGCCCAATATCATTCTCATCATGGGCGACGACATGGGTTACTCAGACCTAGGTTGTTATGGTGGAGAAATCAGAACCCCAAGACTAGACGAGTTAGCTACAAACGGCTTGCGGTTTACCCAATTTTATAATACGGCAAGATGCTGCCCAACTCGTGCTTCTTTATTAACTGGTCTGTATCCACAGCAAGCAGGTGTTGGCCACATGGTAGATGATAGAGGCACGCCCGCATTTAAAGGAGACCTCAGTCAAAACGCCGTCACCATTGCAGAAGCCTTGAAAGGAGCAGGCTACAAAAACTATCTATCAGGTAAGTGGCACGTGACGCCTTATGTTATTGAGAATCCCGATAAACACAATTGGCCACGGCAACGGGGCTTTGACAAATTTTTCGGCATGATCTCAGGTGCAGGCAGTTTATATGATCCTCGATCTTTAACAGAAGACAATGAATATGTAGCACCAAGAGATGGATTTTATTCTACTACAGATTTTACTAATTATGCAATAAAATGCATCAAAGAACACAAGTCTGAACAACCATTTTTTATGTACTTGTCCTACATGGTTGCCCATTGGCCAATGCACGCTCCTGCTGAGGCAATCGCTAAATATAAAGGGCACTATAATCAAGGCTGGGATGAAACTCGCAAGGCCCGATATCAGCGCATGCAAAAGATGGGCTTGTTCCAACCCGATTGGGCGCTCACACCTAGAGACTCATTTGTACAGGAATGGACTGATGACATCCCTGACAAAGACTGGGAACTAGCCAACATGGAAACCTATGCAGCCATGACAACTCTCATGGATGAAGGCATCGGTCAACTCGTGGATTTACTCAAAGCAAATGGCCAATTGGACAATACCTTAATTTTCTTTCTACAAGACAACGGTGCCTGTGCTGAGGAATTACAATGGGTCGGAGACAGGCCTGCGCAAACCGACTTAGTGCCGATGCAGCCAGGTGAGCTACAAACCGAAATGGTACCAACGATCACAAGAGACGGCAAACCAATACAACTCATGAAAGATGCCTGGCCAGGTCCTCCAGAAGGCTATACAGCTTACGGCCTTAACTGGGCTAACGTCAGCAATACTCCGTTTCGCGAATACAAACATTGGGTGCATGAAGGTGGCATCGCTACCCCACTTATTGTCCATTGGCCGGCTGGCATAAAACAAGGAGGCGTTAGAAGCCAGCCTTCTCATATTATTGATATCATGGCTACCTGCATAGATGTAGCGGGAGGCCCGTACCCAACCAGCTATAACGCAAACCAAATACAGCCCTTGGAAGGTAAAAGTTTAGTACCTGTTTTTGAAAATAAAGAGCTAGACAGAGAAGCTATTTATTGGGAACACGAAGGTAATCGCGCAGTGCGGATGGGCAAATGGAAATTAATATCCAAAGCCAATAAAAAGCGATCTTTTATTTGGGATAAAACAGATGAGTTGGCTATTGAGGATTGGGAATTATTCGATATGGAAAAGGACAGAACAGAAATGGATGATATAGCAGTAGAGCATCCGGACTTGGTGAAAGAGATGGCGGGTATGTGGATGGTATGGGCTAAGCGTACTGGGATTGTGCCACGGCCCACACTTTAAGTCTATGCAGATGTTGATAGTGATAACACTAACAGCGGGTAACTCGGTGTCGTTGGTTATAACACTAACAACGGGTAACTCGGTGTCGTTGGTTCGGAGACCAACAACGGCAGTATGTTATATGTTAATAGAAATGTAATGATCTATAGAAATGGAAATATTCTTTAGAACTTCATATTTTGAAGGATGAAGTTTTTAAACCTTATTCTCATTCTGATTTGTTTGGCTGGTTCTGTTTGTCTTCATTCTCAAAAAGATGACTCGGATAAAAAAGAGGATGAACCAAAACATATCTCTGATATCATAACAGATGAGGCCATTTCTGATGATGGTTTATTTTCAGTGCACAGAGCCAGTGACAAATTATATTTTGAAATACCAGATTCCGTCATAGGTAAGGATCTACTATTAGTGACACGGATCGTAAAGATTCCAACAGATTTGAGCCCCTATATTAATGCTGGTTCGAAGACTGGAGAACAATTAGTTAGTTGGCAAAAGATGGGAGATAAAATTCTGTTGAGAGTGAAATCATATCAAAGCCTGTCAGACGAATCCGATCCAATACATCTCTCGGTGAGTGCAAATAATTTTGAGCCAATTATTGCGGCCTTCGACATAGAGGCCATGAATCAGGATTCTACAAATTCTTTGATTGACGTGACATCTCTATTTAAGAAAGACATTAAAGCGCTGTCAGGATTATCTTCAAGAATTCGCAAAGAATATAAGGTCAAAGGAATGGACAAAGACAGAAGTCTCATCCAGAGTGCCAAGAGTTTTCCGATAAATGTAGAAATACAACATATCACAACCTTCGATGCCTCAGAGCCACCATCAAAGTCAAAGACTGAGACTCTATCTCTCTTGATGAATCAATCGTTTATCAAGTTGCCTGAAGACAAAATGCAATCTAGAATATATGACGAACGTGTGGGTTGGTTTAGCCTTAGTCAAATTGATTATAGTTCTGATGCATTAAAGGCTGATGAAAAAAGATATATCCGCAGATGGAATTTGGTACCTAAAGATATAGAAGCCTATAAAAGAGGTGAGCTTGTAGAACCTGTAAAACAGATAGTGTACTATCTGGATCCGGCAACCCCATTAAAATGGCGACCTTATTTCAAAAAAGGTATCGAAGATTGGAATGATTGTTTTGCAACCGCTGGATTTAAAAATGTTGTCGTTGCACTAGATCCACCATCTCAAGAAGAAGATCCAGACTTTAGTCCAGAGGATGCTCGCTATAGTACAGTGCGCTATGTTGCCAGTGAAACCAGAAATGCTGTTGGTCCAAGCGTCTCTGATCCACGCACTGGAGAAATCATTGAAAGTGATATCATCTGGTACCACAATCATCTTAGGTCTTATCGAAACAGATATATGTTGGAAACAGGCGCTGCTAATACAAAAGCGAGAGGCATCGACACACCTGAAAGCGAAATAGGTGAAATGATGCGTCGTGTCATCTCACATGAGATCGGCCATGCGCTTGGCTTACCTCACAATATGAAAGCCAGTGCAGCCTACCCCGTTGATTCCCTGAGGTCAGGTAAATTCTCACAAGAATATGGGATTGCAACTACGATCATGGATTATGCCAGATATAATTATATCGCTCAGCCTGGGGATGAGAATATTCGATTCATCAGACAGCTAGGACCCTATGATCATTATTCCATCAATTATGGCTATCGGTACATTCCTGGGGAAGATACAAAGTCTGAAATACCAATATTAAAATCGTGGATTGCTGAAAAAGAAGGAGACCCGATGTACATGTTTGGCTCTGGTAGAGGTAGAATGGATCCGAGATCACAGACAGAAAGTATTGGAGATGACAATATGAAAGCCAGCGAATATGGAATTAAAAATTTAAAAGTCGTTGCTAAGCAATTACTAAACTGGACAACAAGTCCCAATGAAAATTATGACGATCTAGAAGAACTATATGGTGAATTCTTGAGTGTTTGGCATCGCTACATTAACCATGTTGTCACCAATATTGGCGGTGTAAATGAAGAATTGAAATCCAGTGATCAAGCAGGAGTCGTGTATTCACCGGTCTCAAAGCAAGACCAGAAACGAGCGATTGATTTTCTAAATCGTCATGCATTTACGCCTCAATCTTGGTTAATTCCAAATGAGATTTCGTCACGTATTAGTGCTGATGGAACCTTGGATATGATCGCTCAACGAAAAACAAGAATCTTGAATTCGCTGTTATCAGAGAGTCGATTAAAACGAATGATTGAAGATGAATTCCAGCGAGGGGCGAATGCCTATACAGTGCAAAACTTATTGGATGATCTTGATAAATCTATTTGGCATTCAGGAACACAATCGCATCATATCCAACGTATATTACAACGGAATTATATTGATAGAATCACAAGTCTAATCCAAGCAAGCACTACAGAGAATCCAAATGAATTAATACATACCGATGCGATTCCAGTACTGCGCGCTAAGCTTGCCAATATAGATAAGCAGAGTAAAAAGAAATCAAAGGGTAATTCAATATCTGCTTATCATTATGCTGATGTACAGCAAAGAATACAAGCAATTCTAAATCAAGAATAATTGTATGGCTTAAGGTGTATTTGAATTGGAATTCCTATTTCACTTCTTTAAGCAAATCTTTTGCGATCGTAAAGGAAAAGTTACTACCCTCCCCTGCGACAGATTTAACAGTAATTGTCCCTTTATGTATTTCAACAATTTTCTTACAGATCGCTAAGCCAATACCATTGCTCGCGATATTTCTATTATCAGTTCTTTTTTCAAACATAATAAATACTTTTTCCTGAAAATCCTTTTCAATGCCTATCCCGTTATCGCTCACAGAAAAGCTGTGGAATGCATCATTCTCCTCATGGGTCACTTCAATGATACAATCTCTTTCAGGGTGTCGATACTTAATCGAGTTTGAAACAAGATTAGCAAATAGTTGTTTCAATTTACTTTTATCTGCTTGAATAGAAGAAGGCATTTTTCTGATTTCAATGTTAATATTATTTTCTGTAATATCATTGGACATATCAGAAAGGACACCACCTAATACATCGGTAACCTTACATGCAGTTATTTTTATCGCATCATTTTCAACCATTGAAAAATTTAATATGTCTTGAATTAAATCATACATATTATGACTTGTCTGATCTATAACATCTAATATTGATGAGGTGGACGTATCCAATTGTGCACCAAGCTTTTTTCTTAGTAAGCCAACAAAACTTTTAATTGTTCTAGCTGGAGATTTTAAATCATGGGAGGCAATGGAAGCAAAATTCTTTAAACTCTCATTTTGAATTTCTAATTGTTTGTTTTGAGTGCTTATAGTTTGTGTTGATTTGGCTAATTGGTTATTTATATTATTGAGTTTTACATTCTGAGATTCTACTTGTTGTAAAAGTGCTTTACGTTTTTTATTTTCAGAATAAATGACAATTAAAAAAAAACTAATTAAGCCTAAAATAAGTGACACAAAAGTGAGCACTGTTTTCTGATTACCCAATGTAGTCATGAGCTCGCTATTTTGATCGTCTCGTTGATTTACATTTTTCTCTACGTTGAAAATAATATCAGATTTACTGTTGGCTATTAATTCTCTTTCTCTATAAAAGTCAATTAATCTTTCATATACTTCTTCGAGTTTGGCTCCCTTATTGTTTCGCTTGTAATAATTAATCACCTTAGAAGAGATTTCTTCTAAATCTGCATCAGACATTTCGATGCTAAAATCTAGAGCTTTAAGGTAGTATTCATTTGCATTATGCGCTTGATGTAGTGATAGATAAATATTCCCGATACGTTTATAAGGCTCGTGTTTTCTCAGATCCAAGTGGTAGCGTTCAGACAAATCAATAGCCTTTTTCATAAAAAAAATTTGACTATCATTGTCTCCTTGTTGTTGGTATAAATCTGCACGACTCATGGCAACAAAAAATAGACCTTGATGAAAACTATTATTCGTCCAAATCGTTTCAGCGAGATCTAAGTATTTCACAGCTTCATTCATATTCCCTGATTTGAGTAAAGCCCGAGATAGATTATGGTAGATATACCCGAGATGCGTACAATATTCATCCTGTTTGCAAATGTCCTCTGCTTCTTTTAAATTTTGTACTGCCTCTTCTAATTTTCCATCTTCTATCTTTACCAATCCAATATTTTGAAGAGCATCAACGACGCCAATCGTATTGTCAATTGAAGAATAGATATCTTTCGCCCTTTCGAAATAGAGTTTGGCAACATTGTATTGCAATTCTGTCACATGAGTTAGCCCGAGTAAGATCTGATTATGAGCATACACATGCTGCAGACTCGAGGTGTTTCTGGATATCTGTTCAGCTTCTAAAAATAATTTTCTTGCCGTTATGATTTCATTCTCAGTGTAGTACTGAAACCCACTCAGATTTAATCCTTGGGCAATGGTCGTACAATCCTTTTCTTTTAGTTGTTTAACCAGCTCATCCACTATCAATTTTACTGCTGGATCATGTAATCTATCATTGTCAAAAATATCATAGACAATGCTATCAAGCGCGCTACAACTTAAACTTGAAATATAGTCAGGGCTGAGCGTCAATGAACTAAAAGATAAAGCCACATTGCTGCACAGAAAAAACACATTTAACAATAGTTTTCGCTTATTTGACATACTTAGATTAAAACCGCTTGTATAAAGTTAAAAAGAAAGTCTATAGAGAAAACTCAAGCAAGTTACGTCGACTATTGTTTTGATGCTAACCTTGAATAAATTTTTTCAATTACAATTCTCCTACATACAACATTGTAAAATCCGGCTATTACAGCTATACTAAGAAAACTTAAGGCCAACCTAATGATTCTGCTACATCACAAGAAAATAATAGTTAATATATAAGACACCTCTAACCACTGAGTTACATAGCATACAAGTAGATCAACCTTGCGGCAGTATGCGCTTAGTCTTCAGACTTCTAAATGATCCGATGCAAAGTCTTATGTCAGAAATTGTTTAATTGTGAATAACATCTGACAGAATGACTTGGAATATGAGACGATTATCTCGAAATTCGGTCATAAGAGCAGTTATTCTCCATTGGTATCGCTTTTGCGATCATTGAGTAATTGACTAAACAAGAGATTGAATGTTTGAAGAATATATAAGAATGAGTAATCCCAGGGATGAAGGCGAGTTTGTACCTATGTTTTCCATTGTTGACGAAGATGACGAAAAAACTGATGACATATCTGGCTTACCAGATGAACTGCCTCTCTTAGCACTAAAAAACACTGTGCTTTATCCAGGTGTCGTCATACCGATTACGATTGGTAGAGATAAATCGATCAAAGCTGTACAAGAAGCCTACAACGGCAATAAATATATAGGTGTACTTTCCCAATTAGATCAACATGAAGAAGAACCTAGTACAATAGACCTGCATAAGACAGGAACAGTTGCTAGAGTCATTAAACTTCTCAAAATGCCAGATGGTAGCTCAACAGCCATTCTGCAAGGCCGAAGAAGGTTTACATTGTTGCATATGCTTCAAGAAGAACCCTATCTAAAAGGTGTGGTCGACTTCAAACCAGACGGATCTGTATCGGATGATATAGAACATACAGCAAAAATGGCCTCCATTAAAGAAATGGCAAAACAGATTATTGAGCTGTCGCCTAATATTCCTAGTGAAGCTGTGATGATGTTGCAAAACATTAAGCGCGATGCGTTCTTGCTTAACTTCATTGCCTCAAATCTGAATCTGGAAGTGCCTCAAAAACAAGAATTACTCGAGGTGGATTCTTTAACGGAGAAGGCTTCTTCTGTTTTGAAATATCTGACTGCCGAATTACAAATGCTTACTCTAAGAACTAAAATTGAAAATAAAGTCAGAGGTGATATTGAAAAACAACAGCGCGACTATTTTTTAAATCAACAACTCAAAACAATACAAGAAGAGCTAGGAGATAATCCTGCCAAAGAAGAATTAAATGATCTAGAGACAAAGGCTAAGGATAAAAAATGGCCAAGTCATGCGAAAGAGGCTTTTGAAAAAGAGCTTAATAAAGCAAAACGGATCAATCCTCAAATGGCAGAATATTCTGTCACGCTCAATTATTTAGAGATGTTACTCGATCTCCCGTGGGAAGAGTATACTGACGATAATTTTGACTTACAAAATGTCAGAAAAGTCTTAGATGCAGATCACCATGGCCTCAATGATGTCAAAGATAGAATCATAGAGCACTTGGCTGTACTCAAATTGAAGGGCGACATGAAGGCGCCTATCATTTGCCTTGTCGGACCTCCAGGCGTTGGAAAAACGAGCTTGGGCAAATCCATAGCCAATGCCTTAAAACGCAAGTTTACTAGAATGTCCTTAGGCGGTCTACATGATGAAAGTGAAATCCGTGGACATAGAAAGACTTATATAGGAGCTATGCCAGGCCGCATCGTCAAATCACTTAAAAAAGCCAAGTCATCCAATCCTGTTTTTATTTTAGATGAGATTGATAAAATTGGCAAAGACTTTCGGGGTGATCCATCTTCAGCGCTCTTAGAAGTCCTAGATCCAGAACAAAATTCTACCTTTTTTGATAACTACCTAGACCTAGAATATGACTTATCTAAGGTCTTATTCATAGCCACTGCAAACTCACTGAGTACCATTCAACCTGCCTTGTTGGATAGAATGGAGATCATTGAAATCAGTGGGTACTCAACAGAAGAAAAAATAGAAATCGCTAAAAAGCACCTCATCCCAGAGCAGCGCTTAGAGCATGGGCTCAAAGCCAAACATGTCAAGCTGTCCGATAAAGTACTTCGATCCATTATTGAAAAATACACAAGAGAATCAGGCGTGCGCTCCCTAGATAGGAGGATAGCAGGCGTGATGAGAAATATCGCCAAGCATGTGGCAATGGATGAGCCTTATAATGTCTCTGTTCAGGATGAAGAATTAGAAGATAAGTTAGGGCCAGAAAAATATAGTAAGGATTTATACAAACGGATAAAAACGCCTGGTGTTGCAGTTGGTCTAGCTTGGACTCGTGTGGGTGGCGATATATTATTTATTGAAGCCAGCTTAAGTAAAGGCAAAGGTAAATTAACCTTGACTGGTAACTTAGGAGATGTCATGAAAGAGTCGGCCACAACGGCTATGAGTTATATCAAGGCAAATCACGAGCAACTCGGCATTGATCACACCCTCTTTGAAACGAATGATGTACACATCCACGTACCTCAAGGGGCGACACCCAAAGATGGGCCAAGTGCAGGGATCACGATGGTGACAGCGCTGTGTTCTGTCTTCCGTAATAAGCCAATAAATCCAAGTATTGCGATGACAGGCGAGATTACACTTCGAGGTAAGGTATTACCAGTTGGAGGTATCAAGGAAAAAATCTTAGCAGCCAAACGAGCAGGCATAAAGACAATTATCATGTGTGCAGAAAATGAAAAATTAGTACGCCAGATTGATAAATCCTATATAAAAGATATGAAGTTTGTCTATGTAGAGCAGATGACAGAGGTAATAGATGTAGCCCTTAATTAGAAGGCTGATACTGATTTGGCCACAATCAACACCGCAAAATCATAAAATCCTAGTAATTGGTAGGAGGTTAAAGCCATGTTAAATCCACCTTTCATAGAATGCATCTCCTCCAAAAGAAGGTTTTTATTGTAGATTTGGTCACTTAACTATTGACTCTATGTTCAATAAATATCTTTTCTTCTCTTTAATCCTTGTACTAGCTTGCTTAGGGACTGCTTTCGCACAGGACGACCAACAGAATATCGTACAGTTTTCTGGTGTGATTACATTCCAAGACGGGAATGACATCATGCCTCTTCCAGGTGCGACGATCACCGTAAAAGGTACAAATCGAGGTACCTCAACAGGTATAGATGGCTTCTTTTCAATTGTAGTTCAAAAGGGAGAAGTCTTACAGATTCGCTTTCTTGGATTTAAAACGGAAGAAATTAAGATATGGGATGAGGCTCGCACCTATGACAATATCATCTTGACCATGACGCCAGATGCGATCGATCTGCCTCAGGTTACTATTTACAATATACCAAGTCGAGAGTTTTTCAAAATAGAATTCTTAGCTATGGAAGTCGTTGATCCATTTGGTGATAGAGCAAGAGAAAATCTCTCTTCAGGATTGATGCAGGATATCCTTGAAACATTACCAGTAGATGGTACAGAAGTCGCGAGAGCTACCTTGCGCCAGACAGCACAAAATTATTATCACGAAGGTCAATTCAGACCACAGCCAATCTTCAATCCCTTTGCTTGGAAGAAATTCATTGATGCCTGGCGGAATGGCGATTTTAAGAAAAAGGATAAGGACTAGAGACAATAAAGATCAATCTCTACGCATTCGTTGGACTCCGATCCAACGAATTCCAATTGTCTGCTTATTCTTAACTGTCTGAACAGGACTTGCCTGTTCGGCAGACAGGTTCTTAGGATGTTGAGATTTTAGGAATCTTTATTGGTACAAAGACGCATTGCAATGGGTCTCTGCCATGTTCGACAGACAGATGTCCGCCTTACTCTCACATTGTCGAAGACAGTTTTTCGTCATGAATATCAATATTCACCCATTTGGGGGATACCACAGATCAAAAAGATGGACTACTTTTACTACTCAAGAAAACAATTCCATTCTGCGATGTGATAAAGCCCTGGTGCACTCAGATAGACCTAAGACTTCAGAAAAGAGTAAAATAAGAAATAGCCACAATTTGATAATGGGGGTTGTCTTATATAGGCAGCTCCTTTTTTGGTGAGTCGATCTTTCTTACGTCAATGGTCATTAACGATAGATGCTTTTTGATAAGTTGATAACACATCTCTGCTGCAAGCTCCAACTACAGGATTCTTACTTCAAGCTCTCAACAATCAACCGAGGTAGGTCCCGTTCACAACATAGCTTGCCTCGCGGGACAGGCTCAACATTTCCTATTTAATCGTCTTTCAACCTAAGACCTATAGCATCAACTCCCGAGTCCCCAAAAATTGAAAACCCCCCATTTGGGGGATACCACAGGTTAAAAGGATACATTACTTTTACGATGATTGGACAATTCCATTCTGCAAAGGCATTAGGATTCGTTTAATCGGATTCATTTAAATCTACTGTTTTAAAAAACTATTGCTTCACCTAAACTTCCTTGACATGAGAGCTAATAACTTTCCTTAACCACAGTTTGTTTTGAATTCGAAAGGATTCCATGTCACATGTTTATGTGACAAATTCAATGAAGTCATTGTTTTATCTTTGATAAAACAAACTCTTCCGAATAAAGATTCGAAAGAGCAGGTTCCAAAATCATTTTAAAGAATCTAAAATTTCCAACTATGTTACACTTAAATCTATTGGTTTGAAAAGACCAACTTCTAAGCTTAATAAGCTCGATACTTTTGGCGTGAAATAGTCGCCTTATCTCTTTTAAATTTTGTGTTTACAATTCGTTGTGCCAAGGCACGAGCTGAGATGAGTCTGCTTATGCCCATACACATCATATATACCTCTTGTATGAATTAAATCTCTTGTTACATTTTTTTACTTCCAAAATTTTAAAAATATGGAAAACCTTAATCTAGACACTACAACCCCAATCTCAGCGCGCGAGAAGCAGGTCCTACACCTCATCGCCCACGAACGAAAGACTAAAGAAATCGCTCATGAATTATTTGTGAGTTACGAAACAGCACATTCGCACAGAAAAAATCTAATGAAAAAATTAAATGCCAGGAATACAGCTGGACTTATCCGAATCGCTTTTGAAACTGGCATTTTTAAAATTAAAAATAAGGCTGCTGTTGCAAGTTTTGTTTTGACAATTTTGATGCTCTCGTGTACGTTTTCTGCTTCAATTGCACAAAGTGGACGTACTTGTGGTCAAGACGTAATCCACGAACATCTAATGAAGACTGATCCTACTTATCTTGAAAACAGAAGACAAATTGAAGAGAGAACCCAAGAAATCCTTGCCAGTGGTAGAGAGCAAAATGGATCTGTTATTTCTATACCTATTGTATTCCATATCTTTCATAATGGTGATGCTGTAGGGTCTGGAGAAAACCTATCTGATGCAATAATTCAAGCTCAACTCGATCAATTGAATGATGATTTCAGAAGGACCAATTCAGATGTAGGGAATACACCAAGTGACTTTACTGGCGTTGCTGCAGATACTGAAATTCAGTTTTGTCTTGCAGAATTTGATCCTAATGGTGCACCAACTACTGGAATCAATCGGTACAATATCAATGATTACGGTGGTGATGAATCGCAGTGCTGGAATCAAAGTTATCTCACACCTAATTTTGTGGCTCCTACGATATGGGATAGAGATCTATATTTGAATTATTATTCATTTGTAAAAGTGAATGGTGCTATTCAAAATGATCCTTGTGCAGGCCTCTTAGGATATGCCTTTTTGCCAGGAACAACTGCAAATAGAGATGCAGTTGTTTGCGTTTACTCTAGCCTAGGATCCATTGCAACTCCAAATCCAGCTGGTGGCGTGTATGGTAAGGGAAGAACAGGAACACATGAAGTAGGCCACTGGCTCAATTTATCTCATATCTGGGGTAATAGTTCAACATGCGCAGCAGATGATGGTGTAGTTGATACTCACCCTCATGGTGCGCCCAATTATACTGGCGCTCCATGTACTTATCCAGGACCAAACACTTGTGGAGCTGGTACTGCAGGAGATCTCCCTGACATGTTCCAAAATTATATGGATTACTCAACAGATGACTGTATGAATCTATTTACAACTGGGCAAAAAGACAGAATGCTTGCTGCAATCACAGCAAGCCGACCAGGATTGCTTACGTCGCCGTGTGGTTGTATGAATGCAATTACTGTTTCATCTAGTGCTAATAGTGGTCCTGGTAGTTTGAGAGAAGCAGTGGCAAGAATTTGTGTCGATGGGGTAATTACAATTGATGCTGGATTGACAATAGATTTGACTAGTCCGATTGAAATCATGAAAGACATGACGATTCGTAGTAGTAATTCAGGAGTCGGATCCACGATTTCTGGTGGAGGGGTGACTAGATTATTTAATATAACTGGCGCATTCACTCCAGATTTTAACGCTATTAATTTTACGGGTGGAAATGATAGTGCGATTAGCTTAGATAATGCGGGCATCTATATGTTTAACTGCAACTTTTATGGCAATTCTTCACCAGCTAATGGGGGTGCTGTGAATTGTACCAATTGCAACTTAGTTTTCTATAATGTATCATTTTATGACAATGTTGCAGCTGCAAATGGTGGTGCCATTGTCACAATTGGGACGACAGGTAATTTATTGACGATTAATACTACATTTTATAATAATACGGCTAACAATGTTGGTGGCGCTATTGCATCCTTTGGTTTGGGTCATGATATGACGTTTAATTTTAATACATTTTATTCTAATACTGCCACAACGAATGCCGGCGGCGCCATTTATGAAGAAGGAAACATCGTTAATTCTAAGGCTAGTATTTATTATGGCAATACAGCGAATAGCAATACTAATAATTTTAACATTGTTGGGACCTTCGAGTCTTATGGAAGTAATCTTTTTGATATAGGGGGAGGTACAAATATATTTAATAGTGATCCTAGTGATCTATTTGGAGCTGATCCCGCTTTTGGCAGCTTGGTAAGTCCAATTTCTAGGATAGCCCAAAGTGTAGAAATTCTTCCTTGGGGAGATGCATTTGACGGTGCGGCAGATTGTCTTGAGATTAATACAAATGCTATAGGTAGTGGTGCTAATGGTGTAGCGCGCCCATCGAATGATGCTTGCGATATAGGTGCCTATGAGCATCGGGCGACCACAGCTGCTTGTGATGCACTCCTACCATTGACTTGTGGGGCATCAGTAGGAGACCTTTCAGGTACACTTCTTTATCTTGGCTGTGGAGTTCAAAATCCTGCACAGATGTTTGAATATACACCTCAATCCAGCGGAAACTTGAATTTGAGTCTGCATAGTTTTACAGATAACCTTCAATTGTTTTTATACGATAATGTCTGTGGCAGTACGTGTCCTGCTCTCGCGTCTAGCATAAACCCAGGCAACGCAGCTGAAATGATAGATTATACAGTGACTGCGGGCACAACGTATTACATACTAGTCTGGGGTGCTGATAATAATGAGAGTACTTATTCACTAGATGCTGTTTGTCCAGTCCCTCCACTTGCTTGTGACAATACACTTCCAATATTTTGTGGGGAGATAATAACAGGAACAAATGCTGGACTATTTCAAGAAGTGGATGTGAGTGGCGATTGTATTGGCCTTGATTCTGACGGAGCCTTTTTTGGTTACGCTCAAATCTATAGTTTTACTCCTCTAGCTGATGGTGATGTGACTATCGATTTAACAAACATTGAAGTGGGTGAGGATTTAGACATAATTTTAAGAAACGGTAGTCCTTGTGATGAAATCTGCTTAGATGTATCTGCCGATTTTGGTAATGTTGATGAAAGCATAACGTATTCAGCAACTGTAGGTGAGCAGTATTACATCATAGTCAGAGGATGGGAGAGATCCCAAAGTACATTTAATTTATCCCTGGCCTGCACAGATCCTTGCGAAGAAGATATCGTCTTAGTCAGTCCTGATGATGATATACCAGGAGCTGCATTTATCTTTCCAACGAATAAGTCGATCTATGCCACAAATAAAATAACTGGAGTCAGTGCTGTTGACTTTAGTGCTGGTCCTGATATTGGTACAGGTCCAACAGAGGCTATTCATTTAAATAGCGGATTTGAAGTTGGCTTAGGTGCGGTCTTTCATGCATATATGGATGGCTGTGGGATTCTATCAAGGAATGAAGGGGCTACTGGATCAGATGGACCTAAGACTTCAAAGAGTAATAAAAAATAGATCTAACAGTAAAGCTATAATTTGATCGTAGGAGTTGTCTTTTGGTAGGCAACTCCTTTTTTTGTCGATAGTCGATTCACGATAGTCCAAAGACGCATTGCAATGCGTCTCTGCCCTGTTCGGCAGACAGATGTCCGCCTTACTCCCACAATGTCTGTAGGCAGTTTTTCGTCATGAATATCAATATTCAGCCAATTCATCATACCTTCGCGGTCAAAATCTGACATTATGGCTGAGAAAGCTAAATGGCAGCACTATTGATACTAGAAAGTATGTTTGGTAAAATTTTGAACATGGCGAAAAAAGAAAATGCGAAAGCAGACGATGGATCTACCGAAGAGGTGAAAGATCCAAAGAAGAAATCTTCAAAAAAACAGTCAAAGACAGACAAATTGCAGGAGCAGATTGATGAATTGACAATTCAACTCAATGAATCAAAAGATAAACATCTGCGCCTATTTGCTGAATTTGACAACTACAAGAAGCGGACGCTGAAGGAGAAGATCGATTATATGAAGACGGCTTCTGCTGAGGCGATCAAGGCTATGTTGCCTGTACTCGATGATTTTGACCGCGCTAAGAAGGTGGCGGATGATGACTCTACTGATGAGCATTTTACAGAAGGTGTCGTTATGATTTACAATAAGATCTTTAACGTCTTGAAAGGACAAGGCCTTGAAGCTATGGAATCAACGGGTGAGGCATTTGATGCAGAGCTGCATGAAGCCATTACTGAGATTCCTGCACCGTCTGATGACATGAAGGGCAAAGTCATAGATACTGTAGAAAAGGGCTATACCCTAAAAGATAAAATTATAAGACACGCGAAAGTCGTTGTTGGTAAATAGTACCATGTTACAAACCACTCTGATTTACAATAAACCCTATTATGGCTAAACGAGATTTTTATGAGGTGCTGGGCGTAACCAAAGGCGCTAGTGATGATGAAATAAAAAAGGCCTACCGAAAGGTGGCTATGAAGTATCATCCCGATCGTAATCCAGATGATAGCTCTGCAGAAGATAAATTTAAGGAGGCGGCAGAAGCCTATGAGATCTTGAGTGATGCAGATAAGAAGGCTAGGTATGATCGGCTCGGCCATGCTGGCGTAGATCCGAATATGGGCGGCGGTGGCGGCTTTAGAGGCGGTATGACGATGGAGGATATCTTTGATCAATTTGGGGATGTCTTTGGTAATTCAGGGAGTCCGTTTGAGAGTTTCTTTGGTGGCGGCAGTCGGCGTAGTGGCGGTCAGCGGACAGGGCAGCGCGGATCTAACTTACGCATCAAAGTGTCACTGACCATGGAGGAAATTGCCAATGGAGTGACTAAGAAAATAAAAGTCAAAAAGCAGTCAGAGTGTAAGACCTGTAGTGGATCAGGTGCGAAAGATAGCTCATCTGTTAAGACATGTTCGACCTGTAGTGGTTCTGGCTATGTGCGTCAGGTGAAAAGTACATTTCTAGGTCAAATGCAAACGACTGCAGCCTGTCCGTCTTGTAATGGTTCTGGTCAGATGATCACGGCGAGTTGTGGTTCGTGTAAAGGTGAGGGTAGAAAATATAATGAAGAGACAATCGAAATCGAAATCCCAGCCGGTGTAGAGGAAGGGATGCAGCTGTCAATGCGTGGGAATGGAAATGCGGGGAAGAATGGCGGGCCGTCAGGAGACTTACTGATCAATATCATCGAGAAGGAGCATGAGAGTTTGGCGCGGGATGGGCAGAATGTGATTTATGATTTGTTTTTAAATTTTGCGGATGCTGCATTAGGGACTTCGGTAGAAGTGCCGACATTGGGCGGGAAGGTTAAAATAAAAATTCCTGCAGGTACTCAGGCAGGCAAGATATTTAGATTGCGGGGCAAGGGTTTGCCTTCAGTGCAGAGCTATGGAAAAGGCGATCAGTTAATTAATGTCAATATCTGGACACCTAAGAAAGTCTCTGCTGAAGAAGAAAAGATTCTAGAGAAACTTAGAAGCTCCAAAAACTTTGCGCCCAATCCTGGTAAGTCAGATAAAGGGTTCTTTGAGCGGATGAAAGATTATTTTAATTGAGTGGAGTGATGTAAACCAGATTTAAACTCACTTACATGAGATACTTCCTTTATGTGTGTTTAGTTTTATTTGTCTCTTGTGGACCCAGTCCAATATTTGAACAAAGCTTTGAATTTGAGCCAGCCGTGTGGTCTTATGATGATCCCAAATCGATCACGTTTTCCGCTCCTGATACATCAAATCGATATGACTTAATACTTGATGTCATTCATGATGAGTCATATGCTTATGAAAATCTATACATCCAATTGCAAACCGTTTTCCCAGATGCGACTGATATCACAGATGAGATTTCCATTCCCTTGCTGGGAGAAGATGGTCATTGGGTCGGGAAAGGATCTGATCAAAAACGAATCCGCGTCTATCTCCAGCAAGCCTTAAAATTCAAAGAAGCTGGTGAACACACCATTGTGTTGAATCAACATTCTAGAGATGAAGCTTTGAAGCACATTCGTGGTGTGAGTTTGGCTATTTATGCGCACTAAAGTGTAGTGCTGTGACTTGATATTACAGCCTTTTCTTTTTTATTGATAGGACTTCATTTCGTTCTTCTTCTTTCAAATCTTTTATTGCGTAAAGCGTCACAAGACTTGAGACTCCCTTTTTTCTCAACCCTTTTATGTAGTCTAAAATTAATTTTTTTTCTGTCTTCATTAAGTCTTTAAGTGCCCAGACAACTCCTTTCAATACAAGAGGTTCGTTATCAAATAGTAGTCTATCGCACATGTCTAATCCGATTGATGTGAATTGACCAGAGTCAGCAACTTTTCGAGTAAACAAAACGACACTAAACCGTTTAAGCCACCTATCATCATCTTGATTCCATTGTTTAACAAGTTGGATAAAATTCACAGGATGATTGAATAGAATATCTCGCAATAATGTTCCGCTATACGAGTCGACTTTACTCCAGCCATGAATACACCGAATTAAAACATCCAACTCATAGAAATTTTTAGGTGAATAATAATTAGAGATATTTTCCAGAATGAAAAGTGCAACACTTTGTTCCTCCCCATAACGTGACTGAATGAGCTTTGTTGCGAGTTTAATTTGTTGCGACTGCGAAAGGTCACGAATGTCCTTTTTATGTTTAGAAATAATTTCCTTTTTGCCTTTAGCGCGAACACCATAACTTTTATAGCGATCATCTGGTTCATTGGCATCGGCAACATAAGGACTATTGTCACCTGCTAGTGCTTTGTCAAGTATATATTGACTGGTTGAATTTGAGCGTAGTTTGTTCATGAAATAGGCGCAGGTTCGGTCTGATAGCCTAGCTATCAGGGCCGGTTCTGTAACGACGTGCATGTGCAAAATACGCCAAAAGCACTAGTCAGGTATATCTTGACAGAGCACTAGTTGAAGATCACCAACAATTAGATTATATATCTTTTGTACGTGGGTCATAAAAAGTATAAGTTCAGCACGATGGCCTTATCTGATGTACGTTAGGCTAAATTGAGATTTAATAAAATTTACTATAAACTGAACATTTAGATGCGACTACTTCCTCCCACGCTCTCCCGACATCCACGTATCCCACACATTAAACATCCGCATCGTAAACTCTAAATTAAACGACTCAAACATCTCCTGAATTTCTGGGCGAGACTGCCTCTTCCACGTGATGTCTTCTTCCTCCATGTTAGCCGCTCCCAAAATCACCGCAGCCACAATCGCTGAATTGACTTTCAATTGTTTTAAATCGACTTTGTCATACGTATCCGATGAGGCATGATAATTCTGCCCATAGACTTGAGGCAGGTGATTGCCCACCAAATTGCCAACACCTTCTAACATAAAATCAAAATTATCTGTACCAACAATCGGTGCATTAATATTCGTGAAGTCTCCAAGCGCTGCTACTGGCTGCAATAATTTATCCATCACTGGGACCAAAGCTTCATTGCCATTCGTGAAAAATCCAGTGATCGCACCACTGCCTATATCAATGGAGTAGGCCATCAAATGATTATCTAAAGTCTTTTGATTATCCCTTGTATACGCCCATGAGCCAAAGTACCCTTGCTCTTCACCGTTCCACAGCGCAAAGCGGATTGTTCGTTTAGGTCGTATGCCTAGGCTTTTCATTTGTCTTGCCACGTCAATCAACATGCTGACATTCGATCCATTGTCATTCGCCCCAGTACCCAAAGCCCAAGAATCAATATGGGCACCAATGAGGATAACTTCCTCTGGCTTTTCACTGCCTTGAATTTCAGCCATGACATTATGCGCGACGAATTCTCCACCAACCTCTGCATCGATATGCAAATCAAGATGAAGTGTTTGACCATTTTGCAAACTGCGGATGCATCGCTTGGCATCCTCTCTGGCCATAACAATTTGAGGCATATCATTTTCGGCGGTTTTCATACCAATAAAGCGGTATAGTAATCCATTAGGGCGTGAGGACATGAACACAATTCCTTTCGCGCCAGACTCTCTAGCTAGAATTTCGGCGTTTGCTGCAGCTGCATATTCAGCGAATAAACCATCGATGTCAAAACATAAATCTTGGTCAACAATGACGAAGTTGCCCTTGATCGTTCCACTCGCGTTTTCAAAATCTTCTACACTGCCGCTCCCTACATAAATGAGTTCACCAGCATAGCGCTGTGGCGGTGATTGGTACTTGGAGACTACCGTTGGGCGAAACTCTATATCACCAGTAACACTAGCCGTTGTTGATTTCTCTAACCAGAGGACAGGCATCGTAAAGGCTTCTTTCTGGGCAGCTACTCCAGCGTCTTTAAATTTTTGTAAGGCCCATTCTACAGCAGCTTCATTCGCTCTTGATCCAGTGACACGACCTCCAATGTCATCACATAATTCTTGCAAATCTTCTTCGAGAGGTGTGTCAGCTAACAAGGTGCCAATGATTTGGGAGATGTCATTTTGGGAAAACCCAGTTATGGAAATTAGACAAAGGGATGTACAGAATATTAAGGTCTTCATATGTGATGCTTTTTGTAAAAATAGGGAAATTCAGAAGCATGATATATCGTTCTTGGTAAGAGTGTATTAAAAAATATTAATAATTTACAAACAGAGCTCCTATTGACTCCCCAAGTATTTGATATAACTCACAACTTTTCCAGATTGTGATACACCTTGAATCACCAGTCTTAATTTCGAATCTTGATTCTCCTTATCAATAGGTATGATGACTTCGCCTGTATCAGTTATAGCTAGTTCAGGATCCCAATGGATGGTAGATAGTACAGGAGATGTAGAGATCTGTTCTCTTGAAAATTCTCTTGCTTTATGATAACCAGGATGAGTGATTGTCAGAATCCCACTTTTTAAATATTTCTCTGTACTTCGTGGTATGTCTCTGGTTGTAACTAAAATAGCATTTCCAGCGACAGTCATCGATTGAATATTGTCTGCCGGCATTGCAAAAAACCGACTGGCATTAGACCTTTCTGGATTATAGCCCACGCCATCTATGATAACCTGCATAGGGACATAGATAACCTCACCTCTCAAATTGTATGTGATTTGTATCAATTTGGCTTCCGCTCCTTTTGTAAACCTTAAATTCGGTGCAACCTTATTAATTAATTGGACGCCATGTGTTTCTGGAGCAATCCAATTCGCTTCCTCAAAGTTCACATACTTTAAAGCGCTGGTGCCATTATATGTGGTGGTTCGACTCCGACTAATTTCTACTGCATCAAGACCAATTTGCCACAAGGTGGAATCCTGACGTTGTCTTAAGAAAAAATCGTCATTGAGTGCCTCTAAGTCATCTTCTTCTAATGCTATGGACAGTTGCTGTTTTGCAAAATACTTTTCCTTTTTAGCAAGATGTTCGGTATTGAATGGTTCGAGATGTATATCTACCAAGCGGTTACCTTTTAGCGCGGCTTCATATTCCATTTGTGATGCAGCCTTCTGCCCAAGTCTGGCTTGCAGAAAAATATCCGTGCTGTCTGGTAAGGGAATGTCTAAAAATGTAAACTTGCCATCGGCTGAAGTGGTCTGTTGTGCAGAAAGAATATCATTTTCTAATGTATTGAACATGATGGTTGATGCGACGCCCTCTTCTTTATCGGCTTTACTCGTATATCCCTGAATACTAAAATGTTTTTCAGCATGAAAATCTAATTTCAAATCCTTTCCTGCTTGTAAATCCTTCCATTTAAATCGTCTCCAAAACGATGATCTCATGTACAGATCCAAAAAGAACAAATTGGATTTATCAAGATGAGTTAGATACTCCTGTATGCCTGGGATCTCTGTATCCAAATCTGATTGAAGGAATACATAACTTTTAATATCTGAATCATAGCGATCATCAAGATTGTTTTTTACTTCTACGACACTGACGGATAAGTCAAGTGTTTCATCCATCAAGGTACTATCGATAGACAGCTTATAATGCTCAGAGAGAGTATAGGATGTCGAATCATCATCATGTAGTAAAACCTTATCATAGCCATATTCATTAAAGACAAGTCGTTCTGCTTGTGGTCTGTCTTGATCATCAAATACTGTAAACTGAACAATGCCCGTCGGAATCGTAGATTTAGCCAATTTAAATTGCCGTTTATCTAATTGTGTGATGTATGCAAACACAGCACCTCTCACATGACCTACCAAATATGATCCCTTCAGACCGAGCGTATCCGAAGCTGCAATGTCAACAAATATATAATCACTTTCAGTCGGATTGACTTGCATTGTAATTCCCGAGTGCATCGCCTTGGGCAATTCAATGACATATTCCTTATTGTTATACATTGTTTTTAAATAATATAGACTGTCTGCTTTTGGTATGAAATGTAACAATCCCATGCCCTTATGCATTGATTGATAGTCCGTGATGACCGTACCGGATTGATTCATTAATTGCCCTTCGATATTAATAAAATGTCCGTTTGTGTTGGTAGTCTTTATAGCAACACTTGAAGATACGCCATCGATTAAATCACCAGCTTCGGGATAGAAATGAATACGTAAAGAATCTGCCGAATCCATATTCTGTATTTGAACACTATCAATTGGATTTTTGAATACTACAGCTTTTTCAAAAAATGTATTGGTGCTGTCATTCCGCATATAATTCGTGTAGGCACGTACCAAATAATTACCTGACACAAGGTTCGGTCTCCATAAAAAATCTCCTGTATAGCCATTGTCCTTATGGAGTATGCACGAATGCACAATTGAATGTTCGGGATCTAATAGCTCGATATACATCATATCACTGCGTACGCTAGGTGTATGATCAATTGCATTAAGCAAGTAGGCTTTAAACCAAATGCGTTCATATGGGAAATAGATGTCTTTATCTGTATGTAAATAAATCTTTTCTGGGCTATACTGAACTTCGTAATTTACCAATTTAGAAATTGTTGCATTCTGCTCTTTTTCAATAGAAATAGACCCTGTGTACTCGACTGGTAATTCCTTTGCCATTCTAAAGTTTGTCCAGTATCCAGATTCTTCGATATCCGTTTTATTTAATAATTCACCTTGCTTATTAAAAATAAATTGACCCGTTCTTGATTTTAAAAAAGACGTTGCAGGTCGAATACTATATGATCCGCTTGGTCCATCTTTTCTATCATAGGATTTTGTAATGACATCTTTTTTTATAACAGTTAAATAGTCTGAGCTGTCAATAAATAAAATATCCTCTGCTAAGGTTCTTCTCCAATCTAATTCATGATGACTCATCCTTTGGTAGACGAGCCCACTATCAGCTATCATTGAGGTCGTTCCAAAATCAAATTGCTTTTCTAAAATGGGGTGTTCAAAAACAAGTGCCTTATAAAACAATTGTCTCGAATTAAGAAAACTACTGCTTCTAGTTTCCTCTATTTTTTCCTTCTTCTTTTGCTTATCAATGACATCATTGTAAAACACCTTAGCTTCATACCTGACATCCTCATTTAGATCCAAAGAAAAATAATCTAGTGCCACTTGCGTTTCATAGCCTATGACATCATTTTTAATTTTAATATTATCTACTACATAGGCATAAAGAATCTCGTCCTTTTCTTCAAACCAAATCACTTCAGGATTAAGAATTTTTACCTTTTTCTTAGATAGCTTATCTCCAAGAAAAGCTTTTTCAAATCTCTTCATCCATTTCTTTCTCTTCTTTTTACTTAGCTTTTTACTTAGCTTTTTACTTTTAACTGTAATCAGCTCAAGTGTCAACACTCGCTTCTCTAATCGAATGATATTATCATCTACTAATAGGTCTTTTCCAGCATAATAATTTTCATAATTGATGTGAGTGATCACAACATTAAATGTTGAAAGGCCCGATGTGTATAGCGCGGCCTTCCCATTCTGATCTGTACTTGTCCCAATTGTGGTATTTTCGATAAAGATAAACGCATCTTCAATCGCCTGGCCAGTCTCATTATCATACAACACAAAGTGCAGGCTATCTCTTTGTTGTGCACAAAGACTGCTTAGCTGAAAAAAAAGAAAAACTGAAACAAGAAAAATAAGACGCATACAGTGAATAAGTATAGACATTAATTATCACTTATTATAACGTGTGATAGGTGGTAAATGTGATGATTTAGGCTGATAGTTATCAGTAGCGAATCATTGCCAACAAGTTGTAATACTTGGCATTCATTGCGCGCATTAGGATTCATTGGATTCGAAACCTTCCACTGTCAGAATCGCGGATTTTAATCGGATTAAGGGATTTCACGGATTCATTTGGTTAGTACCAAACGTTTTTTATTTCTACCAAGACTGTGCCTCCACCGCCATAAGTTAATCTGTGAAATCTTCCATTTAATCCGTCAGAATCGCGGATTTTAATCGGATTAAGGGATTTCACGGATTCATTTGGTTAATACCAACTGTTTTTTATTTCTACCAAGACTTTTTCCTCTATCACCATAAGTTAATCTGTGTAATCTTCTAATCCATTTCACCTGTCAGAATCGCGGATTTTAATTGGATTATGGGATCTCACGGATTCATTTGGTTAATACCAAACGTTTAAATGTTAAAGATTTGCTTCCAAAGTTTATCAGCAATCCAACTTCAAGCTTATATGCTTTTAGGTAGTTGAGTGTCTGAGCTAGATGGACATCTTGTAATTGAATGGTGGCTTTTATTTCTACCAAGACTTTATCCTCTACCACAAAATCCGCACGTCTAGTACCTATGGGTTCTGGCAAGTTTTTATAATAAATATCTTGCTCTATCTCTCGAGAAAATGTCAACCCTCTTTGTCCCATTTCCCAAGCCAAAGCCCTTTGGTAAATCACTTCTTGAAACCCGTTGCCCAGAAATCCATGAACATCAAAGGATGCTCCAATGATTTTCTCTGTTATATCCTTATATTTTAATTCTACCATAAGTTGATCCGCGTAATCTTCTAATCCATTTTAATCCGTGATTTAGACAGTTTTTACCACTCCTGCTAAATAATTTTCTCTTTCTATTCTATACCAGATTGCGTCTTGTATCACTTCATCATAAGGAGCTTGTTTATCGTATGTCATACCTATCTTTTCCATTACCCTGATGGAAGTCTTATTTTCAGCTAATGCTATCGCTATGATTTCATCAAGATTAAGCACATTAAAGCCGTATTCAATAATAGCTTTGGAGGCCTCAGTTGCAATGCCCCTGCCCCAGTATTTCTTTTTGAGTCTGTACCCAAGATCCACTTGATCAAATTCTGGTAAATAGCTTAACCCAGCCCAACCGATAAATTCATTTGTTTCCTTTTGGATTACCGCTAATCGTCCATATCCATAGTTACGATAGTCATTCCGTCTTCCCCTTATAGACTGTTCGATTTCTTTCATTGATTTAACTACAGGCTCTCCTGTCCACTGTTGCACATGCGGATCAGAGTGTAACTGAAACAATTCCTCTTTGTCATCGAAGGTAATTTCTCGTAAGAATAAATTTTCAGTTTCAATTAAGGAATCCATTTTTCTGTTTGTTGTTTTTTGGCGTTATTCTGCGTTCTTTGCGTTTTCGGTTGCGATTAATGAATAATAATATGCAGCGGCTCCTACTTCTTCGTAGCAGAGACGATGTCATCATCTATTACTGATAGTTATTTCAATTCGAATCTAATTGGGACTTCAATTTTAGAAGTAATGGCTTTCCCATTCTCTGATGCTGGCAACCAATCAGGCATCAAAGAAAGAACTCTTTCACACTCTTTTTTAATATCTATTGACAGGGCTCTTTTCATATGAATGTCAGATACTTTTCCTTTTTCATCTATCGTTAAAACCGCTAATGCCACTCCATCAATTTCTTGCTTTCGAGCATTTTTTGGATACTCAATTCTTGAGTATATGAATTGTAGCATTTTCTTTGTTGAGCATTTTGCTAATTCTTCACCAGCAATATTCAATTCATTGCATTCATTAAATCTTGCTGGAATTTTGTGAATATAGTATGTTGAATCTATTTGCTCATTTAGCAAGTTCCCATTATCATATAATCTGTGGATTGTTATATTTCCTAAGGTGTCATATTCGTAAAAATCATGATCTAAAACCCCATTTGAATAATTTTCTTCTCTAATTAAATAGTCACCTTCCTTAGTGATCCATTTTCCAGTTTTTATTCCAATTTTATATTCTCCTTGTGACCCATGCTCAAACCAAGGCCCTTCCTTTTTATCATTATAATATGATCCTTTAGTTAGTAATTCTCCATCATCTGATTGGTTATATGATAATCCATGTTTAATACCAGATTTTCTTGATTTCAAAGTGTAAAAAGTTGTGATCATTTTGTTCTCAGGGTAGTAAAATTTTGCTATTACGCTACCATCTTTCATTTTTTCCATTGTAAAATTGTAATCGCGTACTAAGTATTTTGAATTTGGTTCTTTCTTACTTTTATAATTGTACTTTTTCAGCTGCCCGAATACAGGTTGACATAGGGTTATCAAAATGAATATTTGAAAAATAATCTTCATATTTAATTTTTTAATATTTACTCTTTAGACGTTAATTATTTTTTGCTAATTATCGATAATCTGATGGCATTTAGGACTAATTAATTGATCAACTATACTTAGTTTATGCTTATTACTTTTAGGTAAAACTGCTATGAAAAATTGATGAGCTGCCATATTATAATTCAATCCCATAAACTAAGAAAATGTTTTGAAAACTTATCTAACCCATCTTGCACATGGCTTTCATTAAAGCTAGTAGTTTGTTGTTTTGAGTTATACTCAAGAATTTGTTTAAATGAGTTAATCATATAGTCCAATTCGTTATTCCATAGTTTTGATAACTCTTTCACTTCTTCGTCTGTATATTTTTCTTTAGGATTATTAGCATCAACCCATGTTGGTATAGACATACCTTCTTTATTAAAATTCTCCTTATAGTCAGAAAGTTTAGTACTAATAATTTCTGCAAGTTCATATTTTAAATCGTACCACATTTTGAGTCATTTATAATAATTGCTTAGACGAGTTTATACCACTTCCATTCCAATTTTTCTTCCCATTAATCCCAACTGGAAACGCATATATTCCAAATATCGAGTAATCGCTCCATTAAATAATATTGTAAAATCAATCCGAAGATAAACAAATTGATAGTCATGTTAGACTCTCTCTTAAGCTTGGTGCATAAAATTTGAATTACACTCAATTTAAAAGTAATTAATCGTAATTGTCATCGCTCAATCTAAGGTATTAGCTAGCAAGTATGCGCTTAGAAATTGTTATGTGATCAATCCCACCAAATTCATACGTATCTTGAAATACAAACTAACCAAAAAAAAGTACTACTGCATTTGGATAACCACCAGCCTACTGATACAAATACATCGACCGATTCCGATCCAGCTCCCTAAAGAATGGATCTGTTAAGTCATCAATAAAGTGTATTGCTTCACCTGTTGACTTCATTTCTGGGCCAAGACGTTTATCAACATTCGGAAATTTATCAAAAGAGAACACAGGCACCTTGATCGCGTAACCTTTTAATTTTTTGACAATGTCAAATTCTTTTAATTTCTTTTCGCCTAGCATGACTTGGGTCGCGATATTTAAATAGGGCACTTGGTACGCTTTTGCTATAAATGGTGTTGTTCGAGACGCACGTGGATTGGCTTCAATCACATAGACGGTCTCGGCTTTTGTTTCTTTGTCAATCGCAATGGCAAACTGAATATTTAATAAGCCTTTTATTTTTAATGCCAATGCTATTTTCTTGGCGTAGACTTTCATTGTCTCCACAGTCTCATCAGATAAACTATAGGTAGGTAATAATGCAGAACTATCTCCTGAGTGAATCCCCGCAGGCTCGACATGCTCCATTACACCCATAATATGCACATCCTCGCCGTCGCATATCGCATCGATCTCCGCTTCGCGCGCACGCTCTAAAAACTGATCAATCAAGACCTTGTTATCTGGCATATGTTTGAATATTGTCAGGACATGTGTCTCTAATTCAGCGTCATTAATTACGATACGCATCCGTTGTCCACCAAGGACATAGGATGGCCTAACCAATACAGGATAACTGACTTCCTTTGCAACTGCGAGTGCAGCTTCTACATCTACAGCAACGCCATATCTAGGATAAGGAATTTCTAATTCTTTCAATAAATCTGAAAACGATCCCCGATCTTCTGCCAGATCCATATCAGGAAATTGAGTACCAATAATAGGAATGCCTTTTTTGTGGAAGGTCTCCGCTAATTTCAACGCCGTTTGTCCGCCTAATTGAACAATGATGCCATCTGGTTTTTCTAAAGCCACAATTTCTTCAATGTGCTCCCAATACACAGGTTCGAAGTAGAGCTTGTCTGCCATATCAAAATCTGTCGATACCGTTTCTGGATTACAATTAATCATAATCGCTTCATAGCCCGCTTCCTTAATAGCGAGCAATCCATGTACACAGCAATAGTCAAATTCAATACCTTGCCCAATTCTGTTTGGGCCTGAGCCTAATACGATTATCTTTTTCTTATCAGAGCAGATGCTCTCGTTTTCCCTATCGAAGGTAGAATAGAAGTATGGTGTTTTCGCTTCAAATTCGGCAGCACAGGTATCAACCATTTTGAATGTTCTGACAATGCCTAGACTCTTTCTATGCTCTCGAACTTCCTCTTCTTTGATACGCATCGTCCAAGCTATTTGTGCATCACTGTAACCAACTTCTTTTAGTTGTCTGAGGAAAGGTTCAGGCAGATCTTCGGCGACATTAAATTTCAACAATTGATTTTCAAACTCAACAAGGCGTTTTATTTGATTGATATACCAAGGGTCAATTCTGGTGAGCTTTTGAATTGTTTTAGTAGGCACCCCTAATCGCAGCGCATCCTTTACTCTAAAAATCCGATCGTCACCTACGACCTCTAATCGCTCAAGGATATCCTGAGTCCTGATCCACTCCTTCTTATCTGCTCCAAGTCCATCCCGACTATTCTCCATCGATTGACAAGCTTTCTGAAGAGCTTCTAGGAAGGTCCGACCTATTGCCATGACTTCTCCTACTGACTTCATCTGTAAGCCTAACTTATTTTCCGAACCTTGAAACTTTTCAAAATTCCATCGCGGCATTTTTACAATGACATAATCCAGTGTAGGCTCAAAGAAAGCTGAGGTTGTTTTTGTAATCTGATTTTTGAGTTCATCCAGCGTATAGCCAATTGCCAACTTAGTTGCAATTTTAGCAATTGGATAGCCTGTTGCCTTACTCGCTAATGCAGACGATCGAGAAACCCGTGGATTGATTTCAATGACGATCAATTTCTCAGTTTCTGGATCTTGTGCAAATTGAACATTACAACCTCCAGCAAAATTACCCATAGACCGCATCAGTATGATCGCCTGATTTCTCATGTCCTGATATGCTGTGTCAGACATCGTCATAGCAGGAGCAACCGTAATCGAATCTCCCGTGTGAATACCCATCGGATCAAGATTCTCTACTGTACAGATAATGACTACGTTATTATTGTCATCACGCAATAACTCAAGTTCGTACTCCTTCCATCCCAATACAGCCTGGTCGATAAGAACTTCATGTGTCGGTGATGCATTCAACCCTCTTTTAAGGGCCTCATCAAAATCTTCTTTGACCATACAGATTCCACCTCCTGTGCCCCCAAGGGTATAGGAAGGCCGGATAACTAGCGGAAATCCTATTTCCTGTGCTGCTTCTTTTCCTTCTAAAAATGAATTTGCTATAATGGATGGCGCAGCATCTAAACCCAAACTTAAGGTATGCTGACGGAATGCTTCTCTGTTCTCAGCCAACTCAATCGCCTCTACATCTACGCCAATCATTTTCACACCATACTTTTTCCATACACCTTGCTTCTCTGTTTCGATGGCAAGATTCAATGCCGTCTGACCTCCCATGGTCGCAAGCACAGCATCGATCTGTCTCTCTTCCAGTATCTCTATGATACTCTCGACAGTCAGTGGCTTCAAATAAATATGATCTGCGGTGACAGGATCTGTCATAATCGTCGCCGGATTCGAATTGATCAGGCTAACTTCTATCCCTTCTTCTTTTAATGATCTGGAGGCTTGCGTACCAGAATAATCAAATTCGCAAGCTTGACCTATGACAATAGGACCGCTCCCTATGATGAGAACGGATTTAATGGAGTTATCTCGAGGCATTCGTCTTTTTTAATCCTTATGGAGTAATGTGCGCAAATATAGAGATTAGTTTTATATGAAAGATGTTGAGCTTATTTTTTTCAAATGACGATAACTTGTTGGATCGAAGTCCAACGAGGGCTGGAGATTTTAGTCACCAAAAGCCGCCGTTGGTCTCCGAACCAATGGCAAAAAGCCATAATAAACTCGTTGGATCGGAGTCCAACGAGGGCGCAGGGCAGGGCTGCACACTTCTAAGTTATACATATATGTTTTTCTTCAATAAGGTCGTAGCATTTGTCCAACCTATTTGTAAACTTATTAATCGCATACTTAATGCTTTTATAGTCATTTAATCTAAAAACATTTATTACAA
>CALGLU010000088.1 GCA_937959275.1 uncultured Saprospiraceae bacterium
TTAGACAGGCAGATAGTTCACTTCCGCTACTTTATTAACAATTAAGATGTTAAACTAACAAAAGAAAAAGAAGCAAAAAGAAAATATACATAGTAGTAATAGTAATGTGATTATAAATAATCAATTACAATACTAAAGGGCAGGCAGGTTGCGAACAACGAGAGCACTAGTGTCTCAAGCACTAAATAAATGGTTGTATGAAAGCAGTTGTTTTTCGTCTACTCAAGGCACAGGTTCGGTCTGATAGCCAATAGAATAGCTATCATGGCTGGTTCTGTAACGACGAGAAGGCGTAAAAGAACAATTTAATAAGACTAGATATTTAGTTCTTGAGGCACTAGTCTTTCTTCGGAGCCTCATCCCACTTAGCATCGGTTGACGAACTTTGAGTTTTTTTATTAGCTTGAGTGCTTTTAGCTTTATTCTTGGGCTGCCTGTTTTTATTTCTCTCTTTAGCCTCTGGGTTGTTGGTTTTAGCCTTGCCCTTCTTGTTATTCGGTTTTCTATTTCCTTGCTTGTTGTTCGGTTTGTCTTTACCCTGCGGGTTATTAGATTTATTGTTGGTAGATTTGCTACCTCTTGATCTTGAATTATTACCTCTTCCTTTCCCTTTTCCTTTTCTTCTCTTTTTTCGTTTTTCAGCTGGTAATTCAATGAATCCAGTCACATCATCTTCAAAGGAGATTTCTGCTTGAACTTCAGACAATGGAATAGCTGCTAACAATTCTTCAGGGTATTCTTTTCGCTTGTTCATCTCCTTGATCTCAGCGACGCGATCTTTGGGCACGCGCACCATTGGCCCCCTTAATTTTGGATCTGTGTATGCATAATACATGATCCCTTTGAAAATATCGGTTTTAATAAGGTGTGCTTCTCCTTTCTGTGTTTTAATGTAATCGACTCGTTTTGGAAATGTAGCCAATGCTTCCATATAACTATCAAGCTCATAATTTAGACAACATTTGAGACGACCGCATTGTCCTGATAATTTAGTTTGATTAATAGCGATGTTTTGATATCGTGCTGCAGCAGTGCTGACTGATCTAAAATCCGATAACCATGTTGAGCAACACAATTCTCGTCCGCATGACCCGATTCCACCGATGCGCGCAGACTCTTGACGAGAGCCGATTTGCCTCATTTCTATTTTGACTCTAAACTCTTTAGCATAATTTCTTACCAGCTCTCTAAAATCCACTCGGCCATCAGCCGTATAGTAAAATGTTATTTTTCGCTTATCTCCTTGATATTCAATATCGCCGATCTTCATGCGAAGGTCTAGCGTATTGACTATCGCTCTTGAGCGCACGAGAATTCCTTTTTCGCTTCGACGAGCTTCATCTAGTTTCTCTAGATCACGCTCATTCGCTGGACGAATGACTTTTCTAAATAATCTGTCTTTTGGAATTTTCTTTTTACGAATTTGGAGTCTTACAAGTTCTCCAGACAAAGAAATCTTTCCAATATCATAACCACTACCTGTATCAACGACAACCATATCTCCAGTGTCATATCTACCGTGTTGTATTTGGAAAAAATCCTTTCGAGACCCTTTGTGAAAACTGATTTCAACTATATTATATGGGGCAGGATCATAAATGTCCATATTTGACAACCAATCAAATGTGTTCATTTTATTGCATCCGCCCGTCAAACAGTGTCCATTACTTCCACATCCTGATGGAACACCGTCCTTTGAATTACCACATGTTGCACAACCCATAACTTCAAATACTTTGTGGAATAAGCTCTGTAGGCTATTCCTATATGATAGAAACCTCATTTTTTCGGCGGAGTACACGACCTATTGTCAAACTATCCGCCATCATCAAGATCCTCACATTGGCATTTCTCTGAATCGAATACATGGATTCATTGATGATACTGGCTATTTCTTCAGCTTTGTCTAGAGTTAAGACATTCGCTAAGCCTTTTAATTTTTCAAATTCCTGTTTATTGAGTGATATTTGTTCACTCCCTAAGCAAGTCAACTTGATAAACTCCCTCAAGATAAATAAAGTATATGAAAGCAGTTGTTTTTGTTGCTCCTTTGGGTAATTACCAAAATTTTCGGTCCAGTCTAATAATTGTGCTGAATTTTGTTGATAACAAATACGTAACCATTTGATAATCAGATCTATAGTGTCCTCGTTTGCCCCCGAAACTAAGGTTTTTGCTTCTAAATAATTACCTTCTGTAACTTGGCTCAGCCGTTTTGCATCGTCATAATCTATCTCAAACTCCGCAACTAGGGCCTCACTTAATGCCTTTTCGTCAATTGGGGGGATTTTGATAATCTGAAACCGGGAAGTGATTGTCTTTAATAGGGCTTCTTCTTGCTGAGTAACGAAAATAAGATGAGTCCCTTCAGGTGGCTCTTCAATAAGTTTTAATAACCGATTCGCATTCTGTCCTAAATATTCAGGTAACCATAGGATCAGTATCTTTTTGCCACCCGCAAACGACTTTAATGCCAATTTTTTACTAATCTCGTTACATTCAGTAACATTGATATCTCCCTGTTTTTCAGAAGCTTCTATGTGATCTAGCCATGCCGAATATGAAAAATATGGCCGGTCTAACACGATTTTTCTCCAGTCTTTTATGAAGTCATCTGAAAAGGTAGCATCACGCTTTTTTTTACCGTATTTGACCACAGGAAAACTGAAATGCAAGTCAGGATGTATGAGTTGATGTGATTTTTGGCAAGAAGAGCATTCACCACAACTCGTCCGTTCATTCTTATTCGTACATAACAGGTATTGAGCGAAAGAAATAGCGATTGCCAGCCCACCACGACCCGACTGTCCAGAAATCATCAAAGCATGTGGCGTCTTTGATTGCTGTTCAAAACTGAGCAATTGTGTGATTATTTTTTGCTGTCCAATGACATTTGAAAACATAGCACAATATAAGACAAATGGAATCATGAGAATAGCAAAATAAGAGCTTTCACTTTCTACTTAAAAGCTTACCCCGATCTTAGTCTCTAAAAAAAAGAGTCGCAACCCTTCAGGCTGCAGATTAATTACAGTATACAGACTAGGGGCGATGCCCCTAGTTCTAGAAGTCTTAGCCCTTCAGGCTACGAAGCCTTATTCAGCCTGATAGCCTGAGACCCCAAATCCAGGGGGCATCACCCCTAGAAATAGTGACAAGATCCATAGAAAAAGGTAAAAGCGTCATCAGCCTGAAGGGCTGAGATCCCAAAGCTAGGGGCACGGCCCCTAGAAATTGTGACAAGGTCCATAGAAAAAGGTGAAACAGGTCATCAGCCTGAAGGGCTGAGATTCCAAAGCTAGGGGCATCGCCCCTAGGAAAAGGTAGAATAAGTCATCAGCCTGAAGGGCTGAGATTCCAAAGCTAGGGGCATCGCCCCTAGGAAAAGGTAGAATAAGTCATCAGCCTGAAGGGCTGAGATTCCAAAGCTAGGGGCATCGCGCCCCTAGGAAAAGGTAGAATAAGGTCATCAGCCTGAAGGGCTGAGATTCCAAAGCTAGGGGCATCTCGCCCCTAGGAAAAGGTAGAATAAGGTCATCAGCCTGAAGGGCTGAGATTCGACTATTTCCAAAAGTATTGTTCATCATAAGTAATCACATCATATTCCTTCATAAACGTTTCAACTTCTTCTTGAAATGAAATTTTGTTGTGATGGACCTCTTGGTTGGTAATATACTGCTTAACGATTTCTACTTTAGATGCACTAACTGAAAAAGCAGCGTACCCAATTTGCCATTCAAATGCCTGATGACCGTTGTCTATTTGTTTAAGCCACTTTGATGATTGTTTCTTTACTTCTTCCACAACTTTTGCAAGAGCCATATTTTTGGAAAGTCTAAATAAGATATGAACATGATCTTCGACACAATTTGTGCTCAATGATGGGCAGGAATGTGCTTTTAATGTTCCAACAATATATGCGTTCAGTTGATCTCTAATGACTTTTTTTATGTGAGCTTTTCTTCCTTTTGTACCAAATATAAGATGTACATAAAGTTGTGATAATGATTGTCCCATAATAATAGCAATTTAAAAAAAAAATAATAATAAAGTCGCAACCCTTCAGGCTGCAGATTAATTGCAATACAAAGAGTAGGGGCGATGCCCCTAATTATAGAAGTCATAGCCCTTCAGGCTACCAAGCATTACAGCCTGAAGGGCTGAGATTCCAAAGCTATGGACATGGGGCCTAGAAATAGTGAGAATGTCTTTCACTTTCTATTGAAAAACTTAACTTGATCTTAGTCTCTAAAAAAAGAGTCGCAGCCCTTCAGGCTGCAGATTAATTCTAGTATACAGACTAGGGGCGATGCCCCTAGTTATAGAAGTTCTAGCCCTTCAGGCTACCAAGCCTCATCAGCTTGATAGGCCAAATCTACAGGGTATGGCCGGCCCTTAGAAATAGGCAAAATAGTGTCATCAGCCTGAAGGGCTGAGATTCCAAAACTAGGGGCATGGCCCCTAGAGAAAGTCAAAATCATGTCATCAGCCTGAAGGGCTGAGATTCGTAGAGTACTAGGAGGAGGTGTACCCTGTCGATTATTCTTGAATCTCCTTCTTGATCTTATCTCTCACCGACTGAATATAAGCCATCTTTTTTGCGTAGTGAGACGGATGAATCCTATTCTCCTTTTTAAGCTTGTCTAATTGTGTAGACATGCGGTTAAGGCGATCAAGCGTGGCTTGCCGATTCTGTTGCAACTTAGACTTTTGACTTATGCCTTGCTTAGAAGAAGGTTCTTGTTCAGAATCAATCACGACAGTTTGGGGCAATGATTTCTCTTCAATTGTAGACTCTATATGAGTTTGATTCGGCTTGTTTGTAGATGGATGATTAACTTGATCTACCATCATGGCATGGTCCTCCTGTTCTAAATTTAACAAGCTCTTATCCTTACTCTTTATTGTAAATACCCGACTCACATTGAACCCAAAGTGAATGTCTCCATCAAACCAATTGCCAATGGTTTCTGTTATGTAGCCTTTCTCGATCATGGAAGTGCTATTTGTGAAATGCAATTGAAACACATGGCCACCAGTTTCAATATCAAATCCAACACTCATTGAATTTCTATATCCTGGCGCTAATTGATCAGGAAAAACATAAATATATTCAGCATTTAAGGAAATTCGCTTGTTGAGTTTAAATCGGCCTCCTATGCCTAAACTTAGGACATCGTTCGACTCTGAATTCGTTCTGACCAAATTTCGATGAACCAATGTTGGAGATAATTGCAATGAAATTGACTCGTTCAGTTTACGGCCTATAAGTCCTTGAAACGAATAGTATAATCTTGATGAAAAATAATTTTCTCTATCAGGATCTCTAAACTCAACGGTTTTAGCTACCATGCTTCCGAAAAGAGAAACTGTGAAAGGCATTGTTTTCGCACCTGAACTTTGACGAAGTATTTTAACTTTAGCAAATCCATCATAGGTCTTTTCAAAACTGCTTCGTCCAAATCCAACCATTAATCTATCTGTGATACCGTAGTCCGCACCAATCCGAATGGATGCCTGGTCCAGCCCAAAAAGTTCTGATATGCCACCGTTAATAAATCCAAACCTGTGAGAAATCTTGAAATCTAAAACGCCTCTCGAAGTATTCTCAATTGAATGCAGATTTATAATCCTATTGGCTTTAAACGTTGCAATGGTATAGTCTGTCGTTTCTTCCTCACCCAACAATGCCAGAAGGTCTTCTTCCTCTTCCTGCGCCCAACTCAACATTGGAATGAAATGTAAAAAGAGGACTATAATTAAATACCTGAGATTAGGGTTTTTCCAAAGGTTCATAATTGATGTTTAGGCGGACCGCTATTTCTTTTGCTATGTTTTCTTTTACAACAGAAGGGATCTCAATATTAAAGTCGGTGAGTGCTATATTTATTTGACTTGTTGCGGTGATCTTGTTGTTGGTTACCTTAAATGTCGCTTTGGTTGTTATATCCTGCTCAACTCCATGTAGCTCTAGAATACCTGCTACATCAGCTGCGTACTCCCCATCTATATTTAGGTCTATGGTATCAAAATTACCAATACTCCCTTTAAATTTTGCTTTTGGAAATTTAGAGCTTTCCATATAATTTTCATTGAAGTGCTCTTGCATCAATGCCTTTTCAAATTCAAAAGATTTAATCAAGACTGCAAATTGGATTTTACCACTAGCCATATCAACAACGGTAGATGCGGTTCGGCTGACGGCCTCAATATCCTCTATCGGCGTTTTACTAAAAAAAGATATTTCACCAGTCTTACTATAATATTTCTGACTAAATAATGAGACTGAAAAGAGTGTGAGAATTGTAATAAGTAAAATACTATTTTTCATTGATGTTAATTTTTAATTTTTGTAGCTCTGACAAGTACAACATCCATAAGGTAACCTGTGCAAATGCCTTTCATAGTTACTTGATCGCCCTCTTTAATGGTTGAGTCTTTGCCTTCTAATTGACAGATGATTTGAGAAAGAGCATTACCGGTATTTAGATAAATAGTTGTTTTATCATTTTCGGTAACTGATTTGGCAACCTTGCCTGTAACCTCTATCACTTTGTCAAGGTATGTTTCATTCGCAGTCGTTTCATCATCTTCAAATGACGACAATAAGGTGCTTGCTGTCAGTTGAAAATCAGAGGCCATACTATCTATTTTAGTTGGCGATTTATTAAACATATAATAGGCTAGGCCAAAAGCAATAATGCCTATTAAAAGACCAGCAAATAATATTTTTTTCATACTATTAATTAATTGTTTGGGGCACCATCAATAATCCATTTTTCTATTTTGGCGATTTCACAATCAAGCAATTGACTTCCACCCTGCGGCATCGGCGAATAGCCAGCTTCATAATTAATCGATCCCAATAAACTCCCATCATTCACATACTCAGTAATCTGACTATGACCTTCTATTGTGATATTCCCAAAATTTGCTTCAACACTGTGACATTCGTAACAGTCAACTCTTAAAATTGGTACGATATCCTGAACATAACTTATATCTGTCGTTGTGCACTCAGTTGTTCCATATAATTCTTCCTCAACATCATAGTAGCAACCTGCCAATATGGATGTTAGAAGAATGAAGCATTTAATAATTTGTAGCGATTGCATCTATCTAGAGGGTTTATTCGCTAAAAAAATATGATAGTTCCATATGAGGAATTTTTTAAAAAAATAAATCATGGAATCGTAGTTCCATGGCTCATAAGTCATCAAGAGACGCGCTTACTTTAATGTCAATAATTGGCCACACCAAGTTTATACCATCATCACCAGTATGATATGAAATACAACATGAATCAAAATGTTTAAGTGCTGTTGCAGCACTCCATTCTTCTAAGTCTAAGGTTGCGCTAAACATGATTCTCTGTTCAGATTCATACAGCTCGAAGTCAAAGGGCATGCTTTGTTCAATACCATTTAAAGAGATCAAAACTTGCGCAGTTCCATCTTCATTGATTGATTCCAGCCGACCATAAATCACTTCAGAATCCACCAGATATGAAAAATAATAATCAATAATGTTTTGATTCCTTTCGGATGATTGGCTATCAAGGCTTTTTGTATGGATAAAGATTTCAAGTCCTTCAAGAGCTTCAATTCCTTTAGTACTATTTGGTGGTAATATTAATTCGACATGATTAAACTGACCACTAACCGCTAATTTACTTGAATACTTATAAGCTGTCCATTCTACAGTCGTTGCGGACTTATTTGGGATAATGTCTTCTGCTCCTTCAAATGGTTCATGTGTGCATGAGCATATACCTACGATAATCCCATATAATGAGCACAAAATTAAAAACCGATGCATGTTAAAACTGTTGTGTTTATGTTATTTATGTGTAAATGGGATTTAGAAGTAAATGTAAAATTAATAATTTCCAATCTTGATTATATAGGGTTTCCTCTGAAATTGAAAAATAAATAATCACAGAATCTTTGAATTTATCAAACGAACTGATTTTCATGTTTCTGCATAGATAGACCTTGCATTCACTGTACTATTTGTATCCCCATTCTTTAATTATACATACGAATTTAATATATCATATGTATAAGCTATTGATTAATAGCATTTAAAATATTATCATAAAATATTATTTATAAAACCTTAATAATCCACTAGTTAGGCTCAATTTTTGCTCGTAATTGTATTGAACCTGAGAAGGACTTTGTAACTCAATCCAAAATCCGAACTCGTGAGTCAATTATCAATTTACAGGAAATGTAGCACTCAGATGCCCTCGAACAGGTGTCTGAACTTCTTTAATTTCCCTCATTGGATAACATGTCTGTTATTCTTTTCCCTACATATCTCAGTACCGTTAGGTGTATATGCGCTTGACAATCATACAGCTCAAGCCAACGGAGGTATAGAGTTGACCCTTATTGCAGCGTCAGCTGGACAAGGAGAAACACTTGCCATAAATTATGGTGACGATGTTAGCTATAGTTATGTGATAAACAATACCGGAACATCTCATCTTAATATCAATTCGATACAGGACGATAGCTATGGAGACATCCTATCTCTAGGTAATTTGACTCATGGTGACGAGAATAATGACTTAATCCTTAATCCAAATGAGATTTGGACATATACCTTTAAAGCATCGACCATCACGCTTGATGTGAACAATATTGCTACTGTTACTGCCAACCCCGTGAATGAGTTTGGAGCTGACTTGATTGGTCTACCTAATGTAACAGCTTCCGCTGCAGCGAGTGTAAAGGTTTACCAACCAGCTATTTCAGTGATCAAGACTGCTGGCAACGTAGCCGATGGAGGCACTTTAGAGATTTACAATGGAGATGATGTGAGCTATACGTATCGTGTATCTAATATTGGAGATACAGATCTTGGCTCAATTAGCCTTATGGATAATCCTCATGGCAGCATTATGATTGCAGGTGAGCTATTTAGTGGTGTTTTTGAGTCTGGCGATATTGATGGTGATAAGATTTTAGATACGGATGAATTATGGACATATAGCCTAACGGTTAGTAGTGTTAGAACCAACCTCACGACGATTGGTATTGTTAATGGAAATCCTGTTTTTTCAGACGGGACAGATATTCCTGGTTTAGGTAATCCGACGGACTCAGATATGTCAATTGTTGCTGTTATCCAACCAGGTATGGTTTCAGGTAGTGTACTCGAGGATGTAGATGGTGATGACTTAGGAGATCAAGGAATAGAAAATGTAAGCCTAGCTCTCATAGATGCATCAGGAGAAACGCAGGTGACTTCGTCTGATGACAATGGCTTTTATACCTTTGACCGGGTTGTGCCAGGACCATTCACGATTATACAAGAACAGCCGATTGGTTATAGATCGGTTTCGGACACACAAGGACAAAATGATAACTTCATTAATGGGGTTATGATGGCTGGTGATTATATCTCCGGTAATGATTTTATAGAGATGAAGCAGCCAGCACAAATCCAAACGATTTCAGGCTATGTGTATGCAGATACATCTGGAGACAAGAAGGGAAATATCGGTATACCTAATGTTTTACTTACCGTTACGGATGCTAGTGAGGTAGAGCAAGAGGCATATACAGATGATACTGGGTATTATTCATTTGAGATTGCTCCTGGAAAATTTACTGTTGTAGAGACTGACCCAGACGGCTATTCTTCAATGGCTGATGCACAAGGAAAAAATAATAATAAAATAAAAGGTGAAATAGAAGTCAACGAGCAATTGGATGAGCTCGATTTTATTGATGCACAAAATGCAATTGTATCGGGCAAGGTCATGCAGGATATGGACTTTGATGCTGAAGCTGATATTCCAATGGCTGATACAGAAATGATTGTTATTGATCAGGAAGATGAAAGACACTATATCACGACTCAAGCTAATGGCACTTTTGAAGTGTCTATCATGCCCGGCCCATTCACCATTATAGAAATAGATCCAATAGGCTATCGGTCAATTAAAGACATTGATGATATTAATGATAACATCATAAAAGGAACGACTCTACCAGGCCAGCGTATCGAAGGCCAAGATTTTTTAGATGCCTTGAGAGTAGTGGCTTGTGAATTTGGTCCACCAACCGTGACAGTGACTGATAATGTCTGTGCGCCTATTCAAGCTGGAAGTGTCGTATTAACCACCGATTGTGAAGATGGAACTACAGCTGAATATTCTATTGATAATGGGATCACTTGGTCTACGACATTGCCTTTATACGATCCAAATACAAATTTGACAATCTTATCAAGATGTGTAGAGGATGAAGCTCAATGCCTCTTAGAGTTTTTTGATTTCGAATCTCTTGCGCCTAGTACAGATCCAGTGACAGATATTAATAATGCGGGATTGAATGCAAATGGTATCACATTAGTAAGTCTTGCTGTCGTTAATAATGGATCAGCAACACAAGATGATTTTGAAATCAGTGATGACCATTTAGCTGGAGCGTTTGGTCCTAAATTAGGTGTGGAAAATGGAGATGGTTTAGCAAATAATCAAACCGCAACGTTCACCTTTTCTGGTCCGATGGCAGATTTTTGTATCATTTTAAATGACCTGGATCAAAATGATGCAGCTGTTATTAATGGTTCATTAGGCGGTGGAGCACCAATTGCTTTGACTGCCGCAGATTACAGTTTTCCCTTTGGCATGGGCGCTTGTCCTGCATTCACAAATAACAATACATTCGAATCACAGTGTTTCGGTGGTGTCGGTAATGTGGGTAATTCTCTACAAGGAGCAGTTGAAGTATGTTTTCCTTCGCCAATTGATCAACTTGAAATTTTATTTTATGATTGGAATGGAACAGGAGGTGGCTCATATACAATCACCACCTTTGAAATATGTGTTCCACAAGAAATATGTATCAGTGATACACTCACAACGATGACATCTCCAATTGCTTGCTGCGTTCAGCCTGCAGCACCTGTTCTTGCTGTAACAGATAATGTATGTAACCCGTTGACAGATGGCATGTTTACAGTTGTGACAGATTGTCCAGCTGAAACAACATTAGAATATTCAATCGATAACGGTTTAAATTGGACCCTAACAATGCCAACGTATCCGAACACTGGCAATGAAGTGATTGCAAGATGTGTCGATAGTAGTCTTGACGGATGCATCAGTGAAAATTCAGCTCCTGTTGTCAGTAATGAAGTCACTTGTGGCTCATGTATTGAAATTGTTAAAAGCTCATTTTTAAGTTTAGGGCCTGATGGTGTGGCTAACGTCGGTGATTCAATTATATATAACTATAGGATCAACAACTGTGGTGATGTATTACTACAAAATGTGACAGTTGAAGAATCAATGGCACTTTTTTCTGGGTTTGGTAACCTGCCTATTCCAACAACATTTGTGACGCCTCTCAATTTGAATCCTGGAGATGTGGGTTTTGCTTTTGCACCCTATGTCCTCACACAAGAAGATATCAACGCTGGCACTGTCACGAATCAAGCCATCGCCATAGGCCAAGATCCAAGTGGGAATGATGTGACTGATATTTCTGATAGTGGTAACCCAGTAGATGATCAAGGCACTCAAGAAGACCCAACCGTTACACCAATAGATCGTGATCCAAGTTTAACAATTATAAAATCATCAGAACTTGATTTAGGTGCAGATGGCATCGCAAACGAAGGCGATATTATTAACTATACTTATATAGTTACGAATACAGGGAATGTAAGTCTGAGTAATGTTACAGTCACCGAATTAGATGCCTTGTTTTCTGGATCAGGTCAACTGCCGACACCATCAGCACTAAGCCCATCTAATAATTTAGACCCTGGTGATATGGCAACAGCAACGGCAACATACACAATAACACAAGAAGACATCAATACTGGTGGCGTTACCAATCAAGCTGTCGCTACAGGCCAAGATCCTGCTGGAAACGATGTGGTTGACGACTCAGATAGTGGAAATCCCGCTGATGATACAGGAGGTAATGATGATCCTACGCAAACGCCAATCAACTCTGATCCGTGTATAGAAATTATAAAAAGTTCGAGCTATGATCTAGGTGCTGATGGAGTAGCAAGTGTCGGTGATATCATTAACTATACTTATGAAGTGATCAATTGTGGCAATGTCAGACTAGCAGCAGTTGCGGTGACAGAATTGCAGAATTTATTTTCTGGCGCAGGGACATTACCAATCCCATCTCCTGTAGATCCTCCAAACCTGAACCCTGGCGAATCTGGTTTTGCAACAGCCAGTTATATAGTCATACAAGAAGATATAAATAATGGTGGTGTCACGAACCAAGCTGTGGCGAATGGTATTGATCCAACTGGCGCAACAATCACTGATGATTCTGATAGTGGCAATCCACTAGATCAGAGCTTAACAGGTGCTGATGATCCAACTGAAACACCAATCTTAGTAGAACCATGTATCAATATCATTAAAGGTTCAAGCCTTGATTTGGGAGCTGATAATCTTGCGAGCCCAGGAGATATTATTACGTATAACTACACGATTACAAACTGTGGAAATGTTACCTTAAACAATGTGGCTGTGACTGAGTCAGTGGCATTGTTTTCAGGAACAGGTGATTTGCCTATCCCAAGTACTCCGACTCAAGTAACCTTGGCTCCGGATGGTATTGCAACTTCATCTGCGACTTACGCGATTACGCAAGAAGACATTAATAATGGAGGTGTTACAAATCAAGCTGTTGCCACAGGCACTAATCCTGCTGGAGATACAGTGACCGATAATTCTGATAGTGATAATCCTGCCGACGAAACAGGTGGGGGAGATGATCCGACAGTGACACCTATTGACAACGACCCATGTATTGAATTAATTAAATCCTCTGTCTTGGACTTAGGAGATGATAACATGGCTTCAGTTGGAGACATGATTACATACAGTTATGAGTTTGTCAATTGTGGGAATGTAACTCTGGAAAATATTTCTATCGTAGAACTACAAAACTTATTTACGGGTAGCAATACATTGCCGATTCCAACTAATCTTAATCCAACAACATTAGGTCCCGGATTGACAGGATCTGGAACAGCAAGTTATTCTATTTCGCAATTTGATATTGATCAGGGATCAGTCTCTAATCAAGCGATTGTCATTGGGCAAGATCCAAATGGTGAGGATGTATCTGATAATTCTGATAGTGGTAATCCTGCTGATGAAACAGGCAGTCCTGAAGATCCAACAGTCACATTGCTTCCTTCTAATCCATGTATCGAAATTATAAAAAGCTCTACCATAGACTTAGGTTCTGATGGGATTGCGAATCCAGGAGATCAAATCCTATATAGTTATGAGATCATGAATTGTGGTAATGTCACACTATCAGATATAGCAGTCATTGAAGCTAATGCTGGCTTTAGCGGATTTGGAGAATTACCTCAAGTCTCGCCTGTCAATCCTCCAAGTTTGGCTTCTGGTGATACTGGTTTTGCTACAGCTATTTATATCATGACACAAGAAGATATAGACCAAGGATCTGTTACGAATTCAGCTGTCGCTACAGCTAATGATCCTGGAGGAAATCCGATTACAGACGACTCTGATAGTGGGAATCCACTAGGTGATACAGGAGAAGATGATGACCCGACGGTGACGATCATTCCACAAATGCCTTGTATTGAATTGATTAAAAGTTCTGTCCTTGATCAAGGTATCGAGTCTAGATCAAATCCTGGAGATCAGATTGTATATCAATATGAAGTTATCAACTGTGGTAACGTCACACTCACAACTGTTGAAGTTACTGAAATTGCATCTCAGTTTACAGGCACCAATGGCCTACCTACTATTGTAAATCAACCAAATCTGACACTTGTACCTGGCGATTTAGAAGTATTTAATGCTATTTACAGTATTAGTCAAATGGACATAGATGCAGGTGGCGTAACGAATCAAGCCCTCGCAAGTGGCACAACAGGATCAGGTACGGATGTAACAGATAATTCTGATAGTGGGAATCCTTTAGATGAAACAGGAGATCCTGACGATCCAACAGTGACACCAATACCGGCATTCGCCTGTGTCGAACTCGAAAAAAGTTCTTCGTTTGAGTTGGGAGATGATTTTCTATCTAGTCCTGGTGATGTTGTCACCTATACATATGTCGTTAGAAATTGTGGACAACTGACATTGACTAATCTAGACATTACAGAGTCGCTAACTACCTTCACTGGGACTGGTAATTTGCCTACACCGTCTGCAGTGACACCGGTGACAATTGGTCCAGGAGAGGAAGGAACCGCCATCGCTTTTTATGCGATTACCCAAGCAGATATAACTGCAAGTGTGATCACGAATCAAGCAGTGGTAACAGCTGATCCACCTTACGGAGAATCGGTTTCTGATGATTCTGACAGTGGTAATCCCTTTGACAATTTAGGTACACCTGATGATTTGACGACAACACCGATTGGTAATTGCCTAGCTTTAGCTTGTAATTCAAATGTCCAAGTTAGTTTGAGTGAATGTACTTTACTCGTTACAGCTGATATGATTTTAGAAAACCCATTTTCTAATGGAGCTTATCATATAGAACTATATAATAATTCTGGTGAATTCTTGAGAAATGATACGCTCTTCGCAAGCGATGTTGGAGAGACGATTAATTATAAAGTCCTCTGTGGAGGGAATAGCTGCTGGGGTACAGTAGAATTAGAATCTAATGTGATTCCTGAGATTCCAGCACCATGTGCATGCGATGAGACAGGAAAGATTCCAGACGCTTGTCAATATTGGTGTGGTACTGGTATCCCTGACGCCATAGTCACTCCAGAAGAAGCCTTGCAGATCTATGGAGATTGTGGACCCAGAATCGTTGGTAATATTTCTGTCAAAGAAAATAAAATAGGAGACCTCTGTTCAGAAGGAGGTGAAGTTGTAGAATTAGTGTATACTATAAAAATAGAACGGCACGGCGAAATTGAAGAGATTGAATTATTATGCCAGCGCTATTCTATTGAAAAATTAGATATTGATTTATCCGAAGCCGAATTTAATTCCAATTTTGGTTTTCCTCGAAATGTCACATTAGATTGTGATTATCTAAATGGAATAGATACAGATGAAGAATTAGCATTGGGATCACCTGAATCGATTTATGCTGCAACAGGTAGTGGCAGTTTAGCCTTTAGCTTTTACATTGACCAACATCAATTAGTTGACTTAATTAGGATTGATACCATAATTGAACATGTAGAAGTTGATACAATGCATCGCAAAGATTTTATTCAGCAGGATGTGGATGGTGACGGGATGCCAGAATGGATTTTGGTTACTATAGTTGATAAAGTGTACGAAGAAAAAATGGTTTTCGATACAGTCGTGTTAGGTATGACACATCCTGAAATTCCAATTATCGAACAGGTATGTAATCTACAAACTGCTTATTCAGATATTGAATTTGAATTGTGCGGTGGCGGGTTGAAAATCGTCAGAGACTGGACAGTGATTGACTGGTGTGATTCCAGCATCCAACGTCAGGGTACTCAAAATATTTATATCAAAGATAGCCATGCGCCAGTTGTCACAAATGAGGACGGCATGCCTATCACCACATTGGATGATATTGTTTCTCTAATTGATCCCTGGTTATGTTCGTCAAATGTCAAACTCCCAGAATTAATGGTTGAGGATGATTGTACAACAGCAATAGATGTCGAATGGTTAACTGATTACCATGTCATAGAAGATGGTTTTGTATTAAATGTAACGCCTGCAGATTCACCGTTATTAATTGAAGGTATTGTTACAGATGATTGTGGGAATGAATCCAACGTCAGCTTTACAGCTATTGTCAAAGATGATGTCGCGCCAGTTGTTGTTTGTGAGGAAAGAGCACAAGTCGTTTTAATAACTCTTCCTGATTCAAATGAAGCAGTGGCAAAAGCCTTGGCTCAACATTTTGATGCAGGGAGTAATGATCTGTCATGTGGCAATATTACATTGACGGTAGTTAGAGAAGAAGATTGGTCAGAGCAGGTATTGAATTGCCAAGGCGAACGAGTCGGATTCAAACCAGTGAGCTGTGATCCACAAACAACTGCTTTAGAATTTGATACAAAGGAATGTGGAGAAGAAACAATTCAAGTCACACAACCAGGCGAATATGCTAAGTTTTGTTGTGCAGATATTGGTCAAGAATTATATGTCATCCTGATTGTAACGGATGATTCGGGTAATCGAAATACATGTCGCGTGCCAGTGCAGGTGATTAATAAAACAGCACCAATTATGGTCTGTGAAGATCAGGTTGTGGATTGTACAGAAGGTGACCAATTAGAATTACCAAATATGTTGGCTGCAAATTGTCAATCAGATAATTATGTCATTGAATTGTTAAATGAAACAGCGACAACAGCCGCATGTAGTGGTGGGACAATTATAAGAGAGTGGTATGTTGATCTTGATGGCAGCGGTAGTTTTAACCAAGGAGATTCATATTGTAAGCAACGCTTGTTAGTAAGTGGAGGTACAGTATTCGATCCGTATACGATTAAGTGGCCTAAGAGTTATGATGGCGCAGTGCAAGTCGGTGTGAAACTTCATTGTGAAGACAATGGAATTTCAGAAGAAAGAGCAGCTATTGATATGGGAGAACCATTGATCTGCAATCCATCGAATACGCAGTTCATGCCAAGTTGGTGTGAATCAGCTTGTAATCTAGTCGGGTATAGTATGGATGAAGAAACACTCAGTGTGGATGATGCCTGCAATAAAATAGTAAGAACATGGGCAGTGATTGACTGGTGTACGTATGATGTCAATCAGCAAGAAGATAATGTGGGTGATCGACTGGAGGCAGTTGATGCAAGTCATGGGCGAGAGTGTGAAACATGTACGAATGAGGATAGGCCTTATGATGATGTTTATTTTAGATATCAAGAAGTCGATTTGGATGGCTATTATACCTATGAGCAAATCATTTATATCGCTGATGATACGGCACCAATACTTGATGTTTTACAATCTGCTACGGTAGAAACAGTAGACGGTGATCCCGATAAAGAAGAACCAACTCCTTGCGAAGGCGAGATCACTGTATCTGCAACAGCAAGTGATTTTTGTGGAGGTAATATGACAAGTGTTAGCCAGTTAGAGTGGACGATTCGAGTACTCTTGGATGGGGTAGAGCAAGCAGAAAAAATTGCAAATGGAGCGAATGCAGACATGCGAGTTACGGGAGAAGCTGGAGAGACGAGACTTGTGGATTGGCTTGTAAAGGATGCGTGTGGGAATGTGACGAGAGATACAACACAGATTGTCTTTACTGATAATGTTGCACCGACGCCAATTTGCTTGTTTGGAGCGACGACGAGCTATGGTGTGACTGATGGTATGGTAGAAGTATGGGCTAAGGATATGGACTTTGGTAGTTATGATAATTGTACAAGTTTGACAGATTTACGATTTACAATTGTTCCGGATGAACAGCCACCATTGAGACCAGGTGATGATGGATTCGAGGAGCAGAGCAGGATCATGTTTAGCTGTGAGGAGTTTACTTCGTTTGCAGAATTAAATATGTGGGTTTGGGATGCTGATGGCAATGGATCGTTTTGTGATGCTACGTTATTGATTGGCAATAATGGGTCAGTCTGTGGGCAAGTTGACACTATGGTGATTGATACGATGGTAATGGATACAATGGTGGTTGATACAATGGTAATTGACTCGATGTCTGTAGACACAAGCTTTGCTAGTAATTTTATTATAGCAGGTGATGTCTATACTGAGGCGGGACTTGTGATCAATGATGTAGAGGTGACCATTAGTACAGGTTTGTCTGAATACCCAAAAAGTTGGACTGCATTTGACGAAGGTCATTATGCATTTAATGAGAATCCTGAAGGCTATAATTATTCATTAGTTGCCAATAAAGAGGATGATGCGACGAACGGTGTCAGCACCTTGGACTTAGTATTAATATCTCAACAAATAATAGGGGAGAGTGGCTTTATGAGTCCTTACCAAATCATTGCGGCTGATGCCAATGGAGATGGCAGATTGTCAGCAGTAGATCTAGTAGAATTGAAGCGATTGATTCTTGGTGTATCTGAAGGATTAGATAAAACAGGAGCGTGGTCATTTATTAAAGCTGATCAAGAATTTATAGATGACACGAATCCTTGGCCATTTACAAAAGCTATAGCGATTTCTGATCTTCAGGCTCATCACTTAACAGAAGATTTTATTGGGATCAAAATTGGTGATGTGAATGCGTCGGCGCAGTTAGATGAATTCTCCACTGTGGAGACAAGATCATCTGGTCAAATTGAGTTGAGCATAAACAACACAGATTTACAAGCGGGAGAGACAAGACGTATCGATATACGATCTAAAGATTTTAATGATGTGTATGGTATGCAATTCACATTAGCGCATGCTGGACTCGAGTTGATCGACGTGAGTGCGGGTACGCTTGATGTATCGGTAGATGCATTTGGAGTGGGACAAGGAGAATCAACATTTTCATGGTTTGAATCAGAGGCAGTGTCTAGTCATGCTGACGATGTTTTATTTACAATAGAAGTAAAAGCTGAGCTTGATGTAAGATTGTCAGAGTCTATGGCTATCATTTCAGGATTCACAAAAGCAGAAGCCTATGTCAGTTCATATCTAGACATTCATGATGTTGCCATAGAGTTTGAAGGCGAGGATGGTGGATTCGAAGTCTACCAAAATGCTCCAAATCCATTTTCAGATTTCACGATAATTCCGTTGCAAGTTGCACAGTCTGGTATTGTTTTTGTTTCTATATATAACAGTGAAGGTAGGCTAGTCTGGAGTACCGAAAGAGAGTATACGAAAGGAAGCCACCAGTTGCAAATAGATGCGAAAGATATAGATAGTGAAGGTCTGTTATTCTATACCATAAGTGATGGAACACGGCGAATAACAAAACAGATGGTTCACATTAAATGATAACATTTTTGTAAATTTTGAAGGGTTCTTGCTACAGAGTAAGAACCCTTTATTTTTTTGGAGATCTTACGGATAGTTTAATTTCCTGACATATCTCCAAGATGTGTGAGCTGTAAAGAATATAGAATGTAGTTTGCTGGACAAGCTTTGGAAGTATACTACATATGTCAGGCTTTTGAGACCTTACAAATGGATAGATAGCTCATACCAATACGTACCGCTTCCCAGGCAATGAACGCACCACACCTTTAAATTCCATCTCTAATAAGAGTGACGATAACTGTCCTATCGCAAAGGGCATATCTTGATGAATGTCATCAAAGGCAGACTCTGACTTATCAGTGAGGTAATCATAAACACATTGCTCTTTATCGGTCAAATCTAAAAAGAGTTTTGGTTGGATCGGTTGTGTGAGATCAGATTCCTCCCAACGCATGATGTAGGCGATATCAGCAGCGGATTCGATGAGGGAGGCTTTGTGTTGTTTGATGAGTTTGTTGCAGCCCGCGGATGCTTTGTCTGTAGTTTTGCCTGGGAAGGCAAATACATCTTTGTGGTAAGCATTGGCAAATTCTGCAGTGATGACGGAGCCGCCTTTAAAGCCGGACTCAGCTACGACCACGACATCTGCAAGAGCGGCGATGATTCGATTGCGCATGGGGAAGTTGACAGCGTCAGGATTGGTGCCGCTTGGAAATTCTGTTAATAGTCCACCAGTGGTGAGCATGTCTTTAGCTAGGCGTTTGTTTTGAGCAGGGTATAAGCGATCAAGTCCATGACCTAAAACGCCAACTGTTGGTAAGCCTTCTTTGACAGCGGCGCGATGAGCGCAGGTATCGATACCATAGGCCAAGCCGCTGATGATGGTGGGTTTGTATTTGATCAAATCACTGACCAGTTTGTCTACTTGTGCCTTGCCATAATCGGTTGGTTTACGTGTGCCGATGATGGCAACATGGCGTGGGGCATTGAGGTCGAGCTGGCCTTTAAAGAAGAGTAGGAGGGGAGATTGCTCGTACTGCAATAAGCGCTGCGGATAGGCATCATCAAGATAGCTGATCACTTGGATGTCGTGCTTTTTGATGAAGTCAAGCTCTTGTTTGGCGAGTCGCTCAGGCTCTGCGCTAAGAATGTTTTTTGCAATCTTTTCACCAATTTGAGGGATCTTTAATAATTGTGATTTCTTTTGGCTGAAGACCTGCTCGGCACTGCCACAGTAGCTCATCAGCGTTTTAGCGACTATAGGTCCGACCAGAGGAATTTTTCCTAATGCGATTTCATAAGTGTAGTTGTGCAACATAAGCTGTTCTTTCAAGATGTTTTGTCAATAAATTGATTATCAATTTAATATGTATTATTATAATAGTTAATATGTATTCTAGTGTTTAGGCTGAGTTATATGTTCCAGTTAGTTATATATTAAACATCTTTATAATGTGTTAGTTTTATGTATTAAAATATTGAATATCAATTAAATATGCATTATAAATTTATGTAATGTATTGATCTTATCATTTTAAATAGCTGAATACCATATATATACACTAGGAATTATTTTTATATTTTTATTTTATTAAGTATTTGAATATTAGAGAAATATATATTAAGTAATAATTTAATGTGTTTTAGTCATATCATTTAAATAATTGAATATCAATTAAATATGAATTAGTATTATTTTTATATGTTTATTATATTTCATTAAGTATTGTATATCAATTGAATATATATTAAATGACATTTTAATGTGTTACGGCTTAACAATTTAGATAACTGATTATCATATAGATATGTATTAGTTTTATTTCTATCTCTATCTCTATCTCTATCTCTTCAATTCATTTTACTAAGTAATTGTTTATCAATTAGATATGTATTAAATATTTTTTTAATGTGTTATATTTTTATTTTAAATAACTGAATAATAGGGACATATGTATTATTAAATAATTTAATATGTTATTTTTATTTGAATTCTGACTATCAGTTGTATACATATAATAAAATTTAGTAATATATTGTCCTGTTTGTTTATAATAAACTACATATCAGTTAATTATACATTAGTAATTATTTAATATATTGTCTTACACATACTGCTTCTTACGTTCCAGTTTTTCATATATATTATAAAAATATTTAATGTTTAAATAATTAATATACAAGATTATACATATAGTATATTATTTAATATAAATGCCATCTTGATTCATTATTGATTATCAGTAAAATACATATATAATATTTATTTAATGTATTGATTATTACTACTTAAAACACTGAATATAAGTGAGATATATATTAAGTATTACTTTAATGTATTTCTATTTTCTAATTATACTATTTGAATACCTGGTGTGATTGTAAAGTCATTACAGATATCTTTGTAAATATAAATTAATTTATAGAATGCTATCTTATGAACGAGGAAAGTGTATAACATTTATACCACATCATGTATTTGAAAAACCTGTTTGTTAAATAAACAACGACGTAGTTTTTTGCTTTTGCTGTTGATTTTGATTTTGCTTTTTTTCATTGCCATTGCCATTGCCATTGCCATTGATTTTGTTTTCTAATTTCCCTGCTACAACCGAATCACTCTGCTAGGCGTATTGGTCTCAAGACCAACAACGGAATTAGTTTCAATTCTTTTCTAGGAGCAGACGCCTCCACTACGACGTGCCGGATTCGGATTACCTGTGCTCACAGCGTAAACTGTATATACAGAAAAGCAATTTTCATTGGGCCCACAGAAAGATACAATTCGCGAATTCGCCGTACCTGTAAAAGTCGCAGCGACTCCGCACCTCGTTCCTGCTAAAATAACTTGCTCAAATCTATAATAAGTAGTACCACCACTTTGCACTGAGTTATTGTTAAGGGATATTAACATTGGTTGTTGCCATTCTTTCATATTAATTGATTTATGATACAATTCAGATGAGCGGTAAAAATAATATCTTGATAAAATGAAAGCATCACCATTTTTAGTGATTTTCTTGTTGTTTGAGTTTTTTAGCTAAAACTTAATAGCATTGCGATTGCCTTTGACAAAGACTTTGTCAATCTAATTCCCTTGCAACAACCGAATCACTCTGCCTGGCGTATATGGCGCATCTGCATCCTCCAACTTGTCCTCCAAATGTTTTAAATCCTGAAGTGCTCCCTTAATCGTATTAAGGATCGGCTCAAATTCTTCTTTCGCAATGTTATATTGCTCCATATGTGTTTTTGTTGGGGCAGCAGTCGAGCCAGATTGCTCCCAGTCCAATGCGCCTAACCTTCTAAATGGAGTCGGAGGCTGATCTATATCTAATTGTCGCTTAACTCTATCCCCACTCATTTGGACATCTATCGCTTTGATATCTTTCTTGAGGCTCAATACATTTTTGAGGATGTCATCGGCAGGCGTTTCTATCATCATGACTGCTTTATCGATGTACTTCATTTTGTTTTTCATCTCAGACACTGCTGCTCGTGCTCCATCCATCGTACGAGATAGCTGAGCGACATCTTTTTGAAATGCCACTTTTGCTTTTTTATCTGACGCAGGCATTGTTGTGTTATTTAGTGCTTTGACGATAAAGGATTTTGTGTCTCCAATAGGTATGCTTTCTCCGTTTATGTACTTGGACATTTGTACTGTATACGTACCTGGTGAAACCAAGGTGCCGACCGACTCTCCTCCAAAGGGATTGTAAAAATCTGGTCCTTTTAAGCTAATTGCATCTTTAGAATTATAGCGTAAATCCCATTGAAATCGATTGATCCCTTTTGTTGGTTTTTGACTTATTCGTTTTACAATTTTGTCGGTGTCGTCCGTTATAGTAAAGATTAATTCTGGAGCCAGTTCTTCTGCTTCTGCCTGCAGCTCCTCATAACTGGGATAAGCTGTGCCTGATGCTGAGGCATTCGTTTTTTTCTGTTTCTCTTTTCTTTGATCTTTTAGGCTTTTAATATCCTCATTAAAATAATAGGGGATAATCGCCACTGGATCCAAGTTGTCTGCAGAGTAATAACTATCTCCTTGAAACGATCTGCCTGGCAGCCCTAATGGTGTGCTTTGTTCATAGAGTAACGCATCTCGTATCGTTAAAATCTGACTTTCTTCAACTTGACCCTGAGCAGTGATAGACCGCAATGCACTGTAATCATCCAAGACATAAAACCCTCGCCCAAAGGTACCCAAGACGAGATCATTCTCTCTCTTCTGTATTGCAATATCTCGTACAGCTATTGTCGGTAGGCCACTTTTAAATTGCTTCCAGTGAGCGCCTCCATTTGTAGAAAAGAATACACCGAACTCTGTCCCAACAAACAACAAATCTTTATTGACATGATCTTGATCAAACGCATACACAGATCCTCGCGCTGGCAAGTTGCTGCTTATATTTTGCCAAGTCAAACCCTTATTTACACTCTTGAATAGATACGGTTTAAAATCTCCATACTTATGATGATTAAAGGCAGCATAGATTACATTGGCATCATGCTGCGAACAATAAACAGCATTCACATAACTGCGCTGAGGGACACCACTAATTGTATTTGTTTTTCGCCAGTCGCTGCCTCCGTTTTCTGAGATTTGAATTAAGCCATCATCTGTGCCCACAACTAATAAATTTTGATCAAGTGGAGATTCTGAAAAAGCTACAATAGTACCGTATGGAGACGTCGATCGATTTTTTGCAACCGCATCCAGACTCCATAGTTTATCCATCACCTTTAATGTGTTTCGGTCGGTCTGGGATGTTAAGTCCTCACTGATTGTTTCCCAACTGTTGCCATAGTCATCTGATCGAAATAATTTATTAGCTGCGAAATAAAGTCTGCCACTCTGATGATGACTCACTGCCAACGGCGCATCCCAATTCCATCTAAAGGCATTTTCTCCTTTCGCTGGTTTTGGTTGTATGCCTAGATTCTCACCACTCTTACGATCGTATCTGACCAAAACACCATATTGGGATTGAGCATACACGATGTCCGGATTCTCAGGATCAACCTGTGATTCAAAGCCATCTCCGCCATTCGTGATAAACCAATCTCGATTTGTGATACCGTGTTTTGTTATTGTTCTCGAAGGGCCGCCAATACTAAAATTGTCCTGTGTGCCTCCATAGATATTGTAAAATGGTTCGTCATTATCGACAGCGACTTTATAAAACTGGGTGACGGGTAGGTTGGCCTTGAAGTCCCAATTTTTTGCAGCATCCCATGTCTCATAAATACCTCCGTCACAGCCGACGATATAGTGTTTGTTGTTAGTTGGATCTATCCACATACTGTGATTGTCGATATGCTTATAATCCTCACCAACATTATTAAAGGTCTTGCCACCATCTTTTGACACCTTCATCCACGAATCCATAGCATACACCGTATTCTCCTCAATGGGGTCTGCAATGATTTCTTGATAATAGTTTCCACTAGTAGAATAAGACCCTTGTTTTTCCCAACTCATGCCTCCAGTTGTAGAGCGATAAAAGCCTCCCTTTCCTTCTGCTGCTTCGACGATCGCATAAATGATCTCAGGATTTGCAGGGCTGATCGCTAGACCAATTCTGCCCAAGTCAACTTTGGGTAATCCTGTATTGATTTTATTCCATGTCGCGCCCCCATCAATTGTTTTATATAGACTAGAGGATGGACCACCACCGAGATATGTGAATACATGCCTACGACGTTGATGTGCAGCAGCATACATGACATCAGGATTTCTGGGATCCATCACTAGATCAGATACGCCTGTGTGCTGATCAATGGACAAAGAAGTAGACCACGTTTTGCCACCGTCGTTTGTCATATAGACACCTCTATCGCCACCGCTATTCCATAAGGGGCCAATCGCTGCGACAAATACCTTGTCTGAATTATCTGGATGCACAATCACCTTCCCAATATGCTCTGAAGTTTTTAAACCCATATTTGTCCATGTCTGACCACCGTCATTTGACTTGTAGACACCATCACCATAAGCTACACTCCGCTGCCCATTATTCTCTCCAGAACCAACCCATATCGTATTTGAATTCAGAGGATCAATCGTAACGCATCCAATCGAATACGAACCTTGCGCATCAAACACAGGATCGAATGTTGTCCCATTATTAATTGTTTTCCATACGCCACCACTCGCCACTGCCACATAATATTCAAAAGGGTTTTGTGGATTGAAAGCGATATCTGCAATTCGACCTGAAGTGATTGCTGGACCAACACATCTAAATTTCATCCCAGAGACAGAGAGTTCATCCAAGGGGTGTTTAGCTTCAGTTGATTGTTTTGATTTTTTCTGAGCGTAGCTGCTATCTGGTGCAATAATCAAGAATAGGGCAAGCAGACAAATAGTAAGGACATTAATTTTTTTCATACTGGATCTTTTCTAACAGAATCAATAATACAACTTTCCTCTTGTTTTCCAGAGTACAGGATTTCAATTAACAAGAATGACATGCATAGTGCCTCAAGAACTAAATATCTAGTCGTATTAAATTGTTCTTTTCCGCCTTCTCGTCGTTACAGAACCGGCCTTGATAGCTTTTACCTTTACAATTAAATCATAATACAGGTTGTTCCCTATTAGTTTTAACTTTAGGAAGTGACTCTGGGATCACGAGTTTATCAGATAGTTAAGAAGACATTTATGTCATTC
>CALGLU010000089.1 GCA_937959275.1 uncultured Saprospiraceae bacterium
ATATCAACATTTTGCTTGACGCTTCCTTCAGATTCCTCCTCACGAAGGACACCCTTGCGATCGGCTAACGATTCCTGTCAAATAGGCTCGTTCGGGACTTTAACCCTAAACGTGTGTAGTATGCATGGCACACAAAAAGGAAAGTAGACAATCCACTTTCCCTCTTTTTAGAGATTCTAAGTATACGTTTGAGGCCGACTGGCTTTACTTGATCTTGTTGTATAAATCTTCAATTAATTCTTGTTGAGATTTTATGGCTTCAACTAATACAGGTACTAGTTTCGCATAATCGACTCCTAACATCCCATCGTCCATTTCTTGGACTAACTCTGGTAAAACGGCTTGAACTTCATGTGCTTTAAATCCGATTTCTCTTTCTGTTCCAAATTCCCAATCTGGAAATTCCTCATCTTTCCAGAAATGGTAATAGCCTTTTAATTGTTTGACTATATCTATGGATTTGTCGATGTTTTCAAAGTCTTTCTTAAACCTGACATCTGAACATAAATTTATACCTCCGCAAGTAACTTGAGAGCCTCTGATTGTTCCAATGACATCTAATTTTACAGTTGGTGTAACATCCCCAATACCGACATTCCCATTCGCATCAATAACAAATTTTGATGAAGCACTGTTACTTGAATTATTAATTGCAAATTTATTGCCGCCAACGTTCCAATCAGCATCTGTTGACCCTATTCTCCAAGTAGATGCTTCATTATTTTCCAGTTGTAATTGCCAAGTATTACTGCCGGATACGCGAACAAATTCTTCATCAAATTCTCCGTAGATCAGGTTTTGATCCCGATTATTTGAGATCACTAAAGTATTACTGACATCCTGAATTGGACCTCCTGATACATTCCACCCAGCTTCTTTACCGATGAAGATATTACCGTTACCTATGTTGTTTCTTCCAGTGTCTTCTCCTAAAAACGTATTTTCATTTCCAGAAGAAAAACTGCCCGAAGAAGTACCCAACATCGTGTTATACTCACCACTTGAATTATTTGCACCAGCACCATTCCCAATATAAGTATTAAAGAACCCCGAAGTATGCGTATTACCAGCTGAATAACCGACAAACGTATTACTAAAGCCTTCCGTATTAGCAACGCCTGCATCTTTGCCAACAAATACATTATTATATCCCTGATCATTTACTTTACCGGCATTATGCCCAACAGCTACATTATATCGGCTGTGATTCGTCGCTGTTTTATTATTTCCAGTCTGCTGAAGTGTGTAGTTGCCAATAGCTACGTTTTCTTCGCCGCCTAGATCATTTCGTTCTCCGCTGAGATAACCGATAAATACATTATCATCTCCTTCAGATCTTGCACCTGCTTGTGCGCCAATGTGGACAGACACATTCGAACTATCACTAAATGTACCAGCTTCAAAACCAATGAATGTGTTCAAGTCATTTTCATTTTCATAGCCAGCTCTTCGACCGACCATGGTATTGCCTTCAGACTTTATAGAATTATAACCTGCTGATCGGCCAATAAATACATTATCATTTCCTGTCGTTAATTTGTTGCCTGCAATATCGCCTATACAAATATTGCTTATGCCACCGTCTAAATTAGAGCCTGCATCGTTTCCAAACAGCAAGTTGAAATTCGTATTGTCGACGACTTCCAATCTTAGATTACCTGCTAGGTTTTTTCGCATCTCATACCGTTCAGATCCACCATTAATATAAAATCGATGGTAGTCATTTAACCCTGACTCGATCGACCCTATGTAAGTATCGCCATCTAAATCTTGGATCCTGCTGGGTGTTTCTGGGGTAGCGGCACCAAGCGGCTGCCAGGCGCTACCGTCGTAATATTGATATTCAGCTGTCCCACCTCCAGTGTAATAAATAGCCTGGCCAGTGTCAGGATTTGCTGGGTAACTGTTCATCACAGGAAAAACTATGCCGTCATGTTTAAGTTCTGATTCCTGAGCAAAGAGTCCCTGAAGCAAACATAGAAGCATGAATGCTCCAGAAATTGTCTTAATTGTTTTCATAAGTTAACGTGTTTTAGATTTACAATACCCAAATGTCACTCAACTTCTCTAGTGATCATACACCCAAATATGGGATATTGAAATATCCCCTAAATAGGTGAGACGACAAGTCTATTTGAGAGTCATTGACTGCTCATCAATCCTGTTTTCATCGTATTCGTTATTAATTCAGCAATACTTTTTTTTGGGGAATAATGATGCAATCCTTTGGAGGTGTACATGTAGTCATTCATGAAAAGTTGAGTGTTATATCATCAAGTACTAACTAAGAAGCTTCGTTCTTGACGATACTTAAGAATTGCTTATTGACAATAAAAAATCAGGGCGACTATGATACTCTATGTGGGTGATTACCTGATAAATTTGTTCTTCAGGTTTAAATATCTTGTTTCATTTCTTTTAGAAGTGCTTTAGAAGTCGTTAAAATACCAGCAACATCATAATCTAATGTCCCTGTATCCAAAAAGTTAGAGAACAAGTTGGCAATTTTAGTTTCATTCAAATTCATTAATGACATTGACCACCCACTAAAGCCCCTTTTATCCAATTCACCTTGCCAGACAAGCTCTACTTTACTATGCCTATTGTCTAATTTAATCTTTTGGTATAGGGCCTTTACATCCTGCTCTCCGCCTTCTAATACTTGTATGAAGGTCCGATTATGATAGAGCAAACATCCGGTAATTTGAGTTTTTAGGTTGTTAACTTTTGACAAAACCATTAATTCATTTAACTCGGCAATAGAAAAGTCATCAGCAGCAAAGCTTTGATAGACTATTTCATAAAGTACCATAGGATTTCATTTTTGAGACACAATTTACTATGATATCCTTATAATTGCTTAATAAAATTTAATACCTACAGATACTTCCATTATCAAAGATAAAGCACTATCTTTGCAGACTTATTTGAAAAATAGTGGGCTCCGTAGCTCAACTGGATAGAGTACCTGACTACGAATCAGGAGGTTGCAGGTTCGAACCCTGCCGGAGTCACCAAAGTTACGGGATCTACACAAATTTAAACTTATGTCAAAAGTGTGTCAACTCACGGGTAAAAGGCCTATATCAGGCAACAATGTGTCTCACTCACACCATAAAACCAAACGTAGATTTGAACCAAATTTGATCAAAAAACGGTTTTATATTCCAGAAACAGATCAGTGGGTAACGCTTAAGATTTCGACATCAGCATTACGTACGATCAACAAATTAGGTATTCACGAATACTTAAAAAAGGTTGAACGGAAGGGAATGAGAACTGGAATAAAATTATAAAACACTCAATATCAATCTATTATGGCAAAGAAGTCAAAAGGCAATAGAAATCAAATCATACTAGAGTGTACAGAGCACAAAGCCTCTGGTATGCCGGGCACATCGCGATATGTGACACAAAAAAATAGGAAAAATACACCAGATCGGTTGGAATTGAAGAAGTATAACCCTATTTTGAAGAAATATACTGTTCACAAAGAAATTAAATAGACATGGCTAAAGTATCAAAAAATGCCAGAGTTGCTCAAAGAGCGGCAAATGCTGGATCCGGAAGAGATTTTGTAAAAGTGATTAAGAGCATAAAAGACTCAGCGTCAGGCAAATACACTTACAAAGAAGTAATGATTCACAAAGATAAAGTAAAAGAATTCTTCGCAGAGGGCAAATAACATAAAATGTTATTATCTTTGCACTATACCAAGTTAAACCGTACTTAAAAACTATAATTCGAAACACAGAGATTTTAAGGATATGAGAGGCCTTTCTGACAAAGAAAGGCCTTCATTATTTGTAGACGTTACTAATCGATCTTTTTATGAGTTTTTTTAATAAATTCTTTACAAAAGAAAAAGAACAAGAACTAGACAAAAGCATACAAAAAACTAAATCCTCTTTCTTAGGTAAAATTACCAAAGCTGTTGCGGGTAAATCAACCGTTGATGAAGAGTTCTTAGATCAACTAGAACAAATACTAATTGAATCTGATGTAGGCTTAGAGACAACCGTGAAAATAATTGAGCGTCTTGAAGAACGTGTCTCTAAAGACAAGTATATCAATGCACAAGAACTTAACAACATCCTTCGTGATGAAATTGTCAATCTCCTTGGAGCGAATAACACCATCGATGTTGAAGATTTTGAATACGACGACAATCATTTCCCCTATGTACTTTTAGTTGTCGGTGTGAATGGTGTTGGCAAAACAACGACGATTGGAAAATTAGCTCATCAATATCGATTAAAAGGTAAATCCGTTGTGCTTGGTGCTGGAGATACATTTAGAGCTGCTGCTGTAGATCAACTTAAGATCTGGTCAGAAAGAGCAGACACGCATTTTTTCAATAAAGGAATGAACACAGATCCTGCCGCTGTCGCTTATGAAACTATACAGTATGCTAAATCTCACGCAATGGACGTCGCGATAATTGATACGGCCGGTAGATTGCACACTAAAAAGCACTTGATGAAAGAGTTAACCAAAATAAAAAACTCTATCGGTAAAATGATGCCTGGTGCTCCTCACGATGTCATGCTGGTATTGGACTCTACTACTGGTCAAAATGCCATCGAACAAGCCAAAGCTTTTACGGATGCAACGGATGTGACCTGCCTAGCCTTAACAAAGCTGGATGGTAGTGCAAAAGGAGGTGTAGCCATTGGTATTTCAGACCAATTTAAAGTGCCGATTCGATATATTGGGGTTGGAGAACAAATGGATCAATTGCAGGTTTTCAATAAAAAAGCCTTTGTTGAGTCTCTTTTCAAATAGCTTACCCGCTACTAAAAGCCAAAACATCAGCTTTTAAAATAATCTTAAAGTAAGCTGCATCTATTGTATAGCTCTACTTGATAGCTTACATTTACTGCTATGAGACTCTTTTTGTCAATTTGGTTCTTTTGTACGTTCGCAATACTCCTCAATGCGCAAAGCACTCAATTATTAGAATTTGAAACAGAAACAACAGACATAGGATTTGTTAAAAAAGGTGATCTCGCTACCGGAGCTTTTACATTCACAAATATCAGCGATGAAAACGTCGTTATCGATCTTGTCTCTACCTGCGAATGCACTGATGCTGAATGGCCGTCAGAGCCAATAGCTCCCGGTGAAACTGGAGAAATTTCATTTACCTTTGACAGCACAAAAAAGGACGAAGAAGAGTCCATAGACGTTGATGTTATCCTTCAGAATGTCAACAAAGAAGGCATTCCCTACTTTTACTACCTTAGCTACACGTACAGCTATTCAGCTAAATAAGTTCAAATTTAAAACTCAAACTCAATTTGCACTTGAAACTTGAACTTAAACTTGAAACTTGAAACTTGCTCTTGCACTTAAACTTGAATCAATTAAAGCCTATATCTCTTAAACTTTTATTAATTCTGTATATATCTGAGTTTTATACGTCTTAATGGTGTTAGCATAGTCAGAACCGATTAATATCGCACGTATGAACTATTTAAAATCCATTCTTTCGTTCCTCCTTATGAGCGCTTCAATTGCATCTTTTGCACAGTTTTCTGAGATACAATCTGCTATTGAAGGTTTAGCTGACGGAGAGACATTCATCATAGACTATAATAAATCAGGAGACTGGGGAGCTTATGAAGGTGGACAAATGGAGTTCACTCTCAAGTCTGATACGATTCACCTTAGCCTGACGAATAAACAGAACTATCTAGGAGCTGAGAAGACAACAACAACAAGTGCTTATAACAAATATGAATTGCTTGAAACCCTACAAGACAACAAAAATTCATACACAGCCGACCCTGATAATGTAGTCTTCAATAATACGTTTAACTACACCATTACGCAAAATGGGAAAGAACTATCACATGGCAAATCCCCTATGGAACCTACGGATGTAGTCAATAAACTATCCCTTAATCACAGAATAAAAAATATTTTCTTCAAGGAAGATAAAAAGGTATTTAATCATGGGATCAACGGTGTAAAGAAGCAATAAACTATTCTTCCTCACCCATTTGTTTGGAGTCTCGGAGTTTGTCAAACAACGAATTCAACTTATACATTTCGTCTAATGTTTCGTCTTCATAGACATCAATATTTGGAATTCGTCTAACGTGTTTTTTTATTCGATGAGCTAGGAGTTGTCTCAAACGAGTGTTTTCCTCTGCTAATTGCAATATGACTACTTGCTTTTGTTCTGAATTGAAAATGCTGACATATATTTTGGCCAAACCTAAATCACTAGACATCTTCACGCCTGTAACAGTAACGAGTACCTCATCACCATAGATATAGCGCCCTTCGTGTTGAAGGACAATACTGAAATTGCGCTTTATGAGCTCCCCAACTTGTAACTGTCTCTTTGTTTCCATAACTGAATACCATTCGAATGACAAAGATAGTCTAATAGAATATTAAATCTAACCATCCTAGCCATTTACGATGCATAACAAAATGCACAAAAGTATTATTTCTCAATAGGCTTTATCTTGTTTTATATTCCCTAAAGTGACAAATGAGCAGGCATCCTTTAGGCATGTCAAGATATTTAAAGGAATATTTAACCATACGGATATGCAATTTGTTATACGCATGACCATTTACAATTGTTTTTGAATATGTATTTTGCTGCTGCAAATGGAATCTACTTTTCTAGACAGACGTATTGAATTTTTAAAAGGCGTTGGCCCAACCAAAGCCCAATTATTGAATACTGAGATTGGTGCCTTTACAATTGAAGACCTATTGCTCCAATATCCCTTTCGATATATTGATAAAACGAAGCAATACTTCATCAAAGATATCCAGCGAGATGGCGAACAAATCCTACTAAAGGGGAAGATTGTCCAAGTTAAAATGATTAAAGGCAAACGCGCTAAGCGGCTCGTAGCCACACTTAAAGACCCGACTGGATTTATAGAACTTGTTTGGTTTAGAGGAGCTACATACGTCCAAAACATGCTGATTGAGGACAACGAATACTCTGTGTATGGTCGGATTAACATTTTCAATGGCAAGAAGTCTATCCCCCACCCCGAACTAGAAAATTTAAGTCAGGGTAAGGCAAACTTAAAGCAAGAAAGATTAGACCCCGTCTATCATTCGACAGAAAAATTAAATGCTAGAGGACTGGACACCAAAGCACGAAAACGACTCGTCAAAAACATTTTAGCCCAGCTTCATGAGGTTGATCTTCCTGAAATACTTGATGATTACATCATTCAAAAATTGTCCTTGTGCTCACGCATGCAGGCTATACAATGGATCCATTTCCCAGAAGACAATACGCAACTACAAGCAGCTAACAACAGAATCAAGTTCGAGGAAATATTTTTCTTACAACTTCGCATCCTACAATCCAAAACGCTACGAGAAGAAAAAAAAGATGGTTGGGTCTTTGAGCAGGTAGGTACAAAATTCACTAAATTTTACAACGAGAATTTGGGTTTTGAATTGACAAATGCTCAGAAAAAAGTCATCAAGGAAATTAGGGCAGACATGGGCTCTGGCATCCATATGAATCGGCTCTTACAAGGGGATGTCGGCAGCGGCAAAACGATTGTTGGGCTCATGTGCATGCTCTTAGCGATTGACAATGGCTTTCAAGCATGCCTACTGGCTCCCACTGAAATACTTGCTTACCAACACTATACCTCGACTATCGACATGTTAAAAGGAGTCGGCATCAGAACTGCCTTCTTATCAGGATCTGTGAAAGGCAAGAAACGAAAGGAATTATTACAATTTCTCATTAATGGAGAGATTGATATTTTAATCGGCACACATGCTTTAATCGAAGATCCTGTCAAATTCAAAAACCTCGGCTTAGCCATTACAGATGAGCAACACCGATTTGGGGTCATCCAACGAGCTAAACTATGGGAGAAAAACAAAACCAAACCTCCACATATTCTAGTGATGACTGCCACGCCAATCCCAAGAACATTAGCTATGACGCTTTACGGCGATCTTGATGTCTCCATCATCGACGAATTGCCGCCAGGAAGAAAAGCTGTAAAAACAGTCCACAAAACCGAAGCCCGCCGCCCTGAGGTGCTACAGTTTATGCACAAAGAAATAGCAAAAGGTAGACAGATATATGTCGTCTTTCCCCTAATCGAAGAATCTGCTAAACTCGACTTGCAAAATCTCCAAACTGGATATGATCAACTGGAACATTATTTCCCCAAATCTGATTTTCAAATTAGCGTCGTCCATGGGCGAATGAAAGCCAGAGATAAGGAATCTGAGATGCAACGCTTTGTGCAAGGCAAAACCAATATTATGGTCGCCACCACAGTCATCGAGGTTGGTGTGAATGTCCCCAATGCTTCCATCATGATTATTGAAAATGCTGAACGATTTGGCCTTTCACAACTGCATCAGCTTAGGGGGCGAGTTGGTCGAGGTGCAGAACAATCGTATTGTATTTTAATGTCTAGCTACAAACTATCAGTGGACGCTAAAACAAGAATTAAAACTATGTGTAATACCAACAATGGCTTTGAAATTGCTGAAGTTGATATGAAAATTCGTGGCCACGGTAATATTCAAGGCACTCAACAAAGTGGTATTTCTAAGTTTAAACTATTGAATCTAGTCCTTGACCATGAGATCATTAAGACTGCTCGCCTGATAGCTCAGCATCTCCTAAAACACGATCCAGAACTCACAAAACCTTCACATCAACGGATCAAGTCACACTTAGATTCATTAAATCGTAAATTCATTGATTTAGGGGAGATTTCTTAGATGAATCATCGTGAAAATCTGAATCAAAATGAATGCTCCTATCGCCAATTCACTCGGTTTAAAATCACTTTTGTCATCATTTTCGAATCATTCGTATATAAAACCTCATGTTTATTCCCTGATTGCTTACATTTATCAAAATGTATGACATATGCCAAAATATAAAACAACTGGTTGCTTTAAATTTTTAATCTTTCTTATTCTTGCCATTCCTGTAGCATTTCTCGCATCATCTTATTTCCACGGTGAGGATCCACTAGCCTATGTAAAAGACAAAATCTCTGAAGTGTCAAGCACAACGGAGTCCTCTTCTTCATCAAATACAGCAGAGCTGAACGACGCAGAAGTAGAAATTAATTCTCTTCGGAATACCATTCGAGATTTACAAAGAGAAAATGAAAACCTATCTCGTTTGCTTGATGAGAAACAAAAAGAAATCAATAGTTTGAAAACTGGCAACTAAGCATGAAGCTCAGGTCTAAGCTACTTCTAGGAATCGCGTCACTCCTTTTGCTATTAATTCTAGCTTTACGATTACTCAGTGTTGACGATATCCCTATAGATCAGTTAAAACCGATTTACGCTGATAGCAACTCAGAATTTATATCCATAGACGGGATGGATGTTCACCTAAGACAAGAAGGTGAAGGCGAAACCCTGATTTTACTCCACGGCACTGGCTCCTCTCTTCACACTTGGGCATCCTGGGTTAATCAACTGAAAGACTCATTTCATATAGTGACTCTAGATCTTCCTGGTTTTGGTTTGACAGGTCCGCACCCACAACACGTCTACACCACCACGATGTATAACAATCTTTTGAATGTTATCAAAGACCATTTGAACATTGAGCAGTTTCACATAGGCGGTAATTCCTTTGGAGGCTATATAGCCTGGAATTATACATTGGATCATCCCAACGTTGTAGATAAACTTATACTCATCGATGCTGCAGGCTATGAGCATGATTCTCCATTAATCTTTAAGCTAATCGCTAATCCATTGATTGGCCCAGTCCTTAAACGTCTCACATCAAGATCTCTAATCGAATCTAATATGGAAGAAGTCTATTACGATGATTCGAAAATTACGGATGAATTGATCGATCGATATTACAGCATGACTCTCCGAGAAGGTAATCGGGACGCCTTAATGGCACGAATCAAAAGAAAAGATCAAAATAGAATTGACAGAATCGGTGAGATCGAAGCCCCAACGTTAATTCTCTGGGGCGAGAATGATGAATGGGCTCCAGTAGCAGATGCCTACAAGTTTGATAAACACTTACTTAACTCACAACTTACTGTACTTAAGGAAGTTGGACATCTTCCTATGGAAGAAGTCCCTGTCCGTAGTGCTCAACTTGTGCTTTCCTTTTTATTGCAGGATTAAAGTACCTATAGATTACATCAAGAGGTTTTAACCCAATGTCGTTTAGTTAAGGAATTAGAAGCGCTGAAAGTGCGACATTATTGTAGCGCGGTACGAAGTACCGCGTGGAATGGTTAAAAAAAGTCTCCAATTGGCGGGATTTTTAGTAAAATCATGACAATTGGATTTTCAAA
>CALGLU010000090.1 GCA_937959275.1 uncultured Saprospiraceae bacterium
CTTTTGATTGACCACTAGCCAGGTATCGTTTAACCAGCGGAAACATTTGAGATTGGTTGCGTTGTTTACTCATTTATTTTTTGGAGTAAATTTAATAGTAGAAACTCGGAAATTTAACACGCGGTTGCTGGAACGCTTACACTATAAGTATAGGATATGAAATGTCATTGGTCAGGAGACCAAAAACGGCAAGTCGTTTTAATAAGATAAGGCTAATTCAAATCAAGCAAACCATCAGGTAATCCTAATTGCCGCTGTTGGTCTCCGAACCAACAGCTTCACTTTTACCAAAGCCCATGTTGATGTTGTTGCTAATAAGTATAGCATTTGGCTGTCATTGGTCAGGAGACCAAAAACGGCAAGTCGTTTTAATGAGATAAGGCTAATTCAAATCAAGCAAACCATCAGGTAATTCTAACGATATTGTTTTTGTATCGTGATTGATAGCTAGAATCAAGTCTTCATGCAATGGGATCATAATCTCTTGATCCTTATGGAGAATGACGCCCATCAATTGTTGTGGAAATTCTTGAATATCATTCAGGACACCTATTTGCTGATCTTTATTGTTGACCAAGTAGCCAACATAGGATTTGAATGACTGCTCTGCTTCAGTATTCTTGATATATTTTCGTTCGATGTAAATGGAGCAGGAGTTAAATTTAATGGCAGCCTCCTTTGAATCGATGTCTTCTAGCTTGCAAAAAAAATTATGGCCTGCATGTATTTGGTCAATTTTAAATGGCACCTTCATCGTTTCAATATCAACAAATAAAAACTGACTTTGCTGTATTGGTTCTTGAAAGGCTTCTTCAACTGATAGTTTCATAACGCCTTGGTACCCATGGGTCTTGGCAATAAAACCAACCTTGACTAAGTCGATATTGTCCATTACAGGCTTTTGATTATGATTCCACCACCAATAACATCATCACCTTCGTAGAAAACCGCTGATTGGCCGGGAGCAACACCCCTTACATTCGCATGAAATTCAACTTTTACTTGACCAGAATCTGATTCAATTGTAGATAGGACGCCTGAGTCCTGATATCTTACCTTGGTAAGGGCCTCCATTGGCTCTGTAAGCGCCTCATACTTCATGAAGTTCTGTTTGTAGACATACATGCCATTTCGAAGCAAATCATCTACATCGCCCAAAACAACAGTATTCGTATCAGGGTTGATATCTGTGACATACATCGGTTTGCTAAATCCCCCGCCGAGACCTTTGCGCTGTCCTACAGTATAAAAAGGATAACCATTATGCTTACCTATAATATTGCCACTGTTGTCGACGAATGTGCCACCAGCCACTTGTGCTTCCAACTCTGGCTTTCGATGCCTCAAAAAATCTCTGTAGTTATTACCAGGGACAAAACAAATCTCATAACTCTCAGCTTTTTTTGCCAAATCAGCGTAGCCAGCATCAAATGCGATTTGTCGTACCTCGGGTTTCGTTAAGTCTCCTAAAGGAAATTGAGTCCGCTCTAGACATTCTTGCGATAAACCCCAAAGGACATAAGATTGATCTTTGTGGTCATCAACTGCTTTTTGCACGAACCTGCGCCCATTCTGCTGGCCTATTTTGGCATAATGACCTGTGGCAATAAACTCACAATCCATCGCATCAGCCCGCTTCAACAAGGCTGACCATTTGATATGCGTATTACAAAGAACACATGGATTAGGGGTCCTGCCAGCGATATATTCATTGACAAAATCATCAATCACATAATCTCCGAACTCTTCTCGAATATCGATGATGAAGTGATGAAAGCCAAAATCAACAGCCATTTGACGGGCGTCATTAATAGAGTCGAGGCTACAACAGCCAGTTTCCTTTCCCGAAGAACCTGAACTAGCATAATCCCATGTTTTCATTGTTATGCCAACGACTTCATAGCCTTGTTCATGCATTAACATAGCTGTGACAGTACTATCAATACCACCACTCATAGCCACTAAAACTCTTCCTTTTTTACTCATCAGTTCTTAACTAAGAATTATGTTTTTAATCGAATTATTCACAAATATAAACCGTTAATATCTACATAATGCTGACATTTGCACGATTATAGTTTTGCAAAAGTATAAGTTTTGACTAACAAAAATTATTTCTAACATGAATCATAACAGTTTGAAGAGACTTTCTCAATGTCTTCTTCTATTTACTCTCCTTGCATTTGTCATTGCATGTGCTCGTAATCCTGTAACTGGAAAGAGAGAAGTCATGCTTGTTTCAGAAGCGCAGGAACTCCAAATGGGCCTTCAATCTGATCCAGGTATCATCGCCAATTTTGGCTTGTATGAAGATGAAGAATTACAGGCATTTATCAATGAAAAGGGTAGAGAGATGGGAGCTATTAGCCATCGCCCTGATTTAGAGTATAACTTCAGAATCTTAGATTCTCCAGTCGTTAACGCCTTTGCAGTACCAGGAGGCTTTGTTTACTTTACAAGAGGGATAATGGCTCATTTTAGCAATGAAGCTGAGTTTGCTGGTGTTTTAGGACATGAGATAGGTCATATCACTGCTCGACACTCTGCATCTCAAATGAGTAAGCAACAGCTCTATGGTGGACTGTTTACGATTGGCATGATCGTTTCTGAAGAGTTTCGTCAGTTCGGTGATTTAGCTTCTCAGGGCCTCGGTGCTATGTTCTTAAAGTTTGGCAGAGACGATGAGAGTCAATCAGATGAATTAGGTGTAGATTATTCGACACAAATCGGGTACGATGCTCACGAAATGGCAAACTTCTTCGCAGTTCTTAAAAACTTACAAGCACAAGCAGGTGTCAACATTCCAGAATGGCAATCAACACACCCTGATCCTGCTAATCGATTTAATAATGTACACTCGTTAGCGGATAAGTACCAAGCTGGTGTTGATAAAAGTACATTGAAAATCAACAGGAATGAATATCTAGCTCTCATTGATGGAATGGTCTATGGGGAAGATCCTCGGCAAGGCTTTGTAGAAAATAATAATTTCTATCACCCAGAACTTAAGTTTCAGTTTCCTGTTCCAGCCAACTGGCAATTAGCGAATACCCCTCAAGCCGTACAAATGGCTGAAGAAAGTGGGAAGGCAATTATGCTTCTTAGATTATCGCAAGCGACAACCCTTCAAGAAGCCGCACAAGCAGCGTCAGAGGAATATCAGTTTAGTGTTGTCGAATCTTCAAATGTAAACGTCAATGGAAATCCTGCTCTCGCTATGATATCTGATATTGTGCAAGAGCAACAACAACAGCAAACTACACAAGCAGCGCCTTCACTTCGTGTACTATCTTACTTTATTCAATACAATGGTTTGATTTACCAAATGCACGGCGTAGCAGCGACCACTGACTTCAATACATACTATAATTCATTTTCGAATACAATGACGAATTTCAGAACGCTGCATGATCCGAATAAGATCAATCGGACACCTGAAAGAATCCAAATTGTATCGCTATCACAGGCTATGACAATGTCTCAAGCTCTTCAAAAAGCGGGTATCGCTGCAGAGAGATTAGAGACGATGGCTATCTTAAATAATGTTCCGCTAGATGGGACATTGCCTGTCGGCTCTACAATCAAAATTCTAACAAAAAATTATACGCCTCCAGTCATTGGTGGTAATAAGTAATATACAAATCATTTAATTTGGACTATTCAATCCAGATTAATACACGTAAAAAAGGCGCTGAGAACATCAGCGCCTTTTTTATTTCCAATAACTCACGACATGTAATTGTCTGAACTATGATTTTTGTGATTATAAGATTAATATGTTTTTGCTTTGAGCAAAACAAAGATTTATTTCCTAACAAGGACTACAACTCTCAACTGTCTGAATCAGGATTTACATGATTTTAAGATTATCACGATTTAGTTTAGGTAAAAAAGGATTTATTTCCTAACAAGGACTGCAACTCTTAACTATCTGAATCAGGATTTAAATTTAAATTTCCAACACGATTCGTTCTCTATAAGAACTAGCTACCCAAGATAGTTCCTTATCAAAATACCAGACTCGCTCCTTACATTCAACCCCGCTATTCACTACGTTCACTGCAACACTCAACACTCAACATTCAACACTCACCACTCAACTTACATAATCATCCCCGCAATCGCCCCCGTCATCAACGTAGCCACAGTCCCACCAATCAAGGCTTTAAAGCCAAACTCAGTTAGCGTTTTTCGTTGACTTGGCGCTAGGCCTCCGATCCCTCCAATCTGAATACCGATAGAAGCAAAGTTGGCAAAACCACATAGGGCATAGGTAGCGATTAAGATAGATTTTTCAGATAATACTCCTGCTGCGATATATCCCTTTAGCGAGAAGTAGGCAACGAATTCATTTAGGATTGTCTTTTCTCCCAGTAACTGACCGATCACCATGATGTCCTTACTGTCGATGCCGATCAACCACGCGATAGGCGCAAAAATAAATCCAAGTAAGTACTGCATAGATAAACCTGAGAAGGTGCCGTTAGAGTTTTGGCTGATCAATTCATTAATATTGACAAGATCACCTACCCAAAACAAGAATCTATTGCCTAAATAAATGAATGCCATAAACGCTAAAAGCATAGCTCCTACATTCACGGCTAGTTTCACACCGTCAGTGGTACCTGTCGATATGGCATCGAGAAAATTATCGCCTGCATCTTGTCTAGGTATGGAAATGTTTTGGTCGATTTTGTCAGGCTCTGTTTCTGGGAATAATATTTTAGCAGCGACAATAGCTGCGGGTGCTGATATGATTGAAGCCGTCAATAAATGCATCCCGAATTTTTGTTGGGCTACAGGGTCTGAGCCTCCTAACATCGCCAAATACGCACCAAATACGCCCCCAGCAATGGTAGCCATCCCTCCCGTCATTAAGCACAAGACTTCTGACTTTGTCATTTTATCTAAATAGGGTTTGACCACTAAGGGAGCTTCGGTTTGGCCAATAAATACATTAGCAGCCGCTGCAAGACTCTCCGCACCCGACAGACGCATCGTCTTACTCATGACCCACGCAAAGCCATGTACGACCTTTTGTAAAATCCCATAGTAATAGAGAAGTGATGACATAGCAGAGAAAAACACGACTGTTGGCAATACCGTAAATGCAAATCCAAATCCTCCACCCTCAACGGCTAGATCACCAAATAGAAATTGAGCTGCTTCTATGGTACTGTTGATGACCACAAGAAATCCATCTACTATAGTGCTAAAAATTGCTCTAATAAATGGGATTTTAATCATGAGCACAGCTAGCCCAATCTGTAAAAGTATTCCTGATGCAACCAATCTCCAATCTATTGATTTTCTGCTTGTGCTAAACAGATAACAGATCCCTAGCATAGATACGATCCCTATGACGCCTCTGTATATATTTTCGAATAATTCCAATATTCCTAATTTATATGACTGAATTCAATAACTTCGATCATCTGAAAGTAAACTAATTTTTTTAATATACGAATTGTAGACTTGCATTTATGATAAAGGCAAAATGTGTGATTGGAGTGACAGGTGGAAGTGGCTCAGGTAAGACTTCCATTGTACACGAAATCAGGGATATGTTTGCAGAATCTGAGTTATGCATTCTCTCACAAGACAATTATTATATCCCACGAGAGGAGCAGTATGTGGATGACAATGGGGTGCAGAATTTTGATTTACCAAGCTCTATTAATTTAAAGGCATTCACTGAAGATGTTAATAAATTGATGAACGGTCAGGCGGTGGATCTGAAAGAATACGTATTTAACAATGAATTAAAAGAAGCTAGTATTTTACATTTCCAACCAGCGCCTGTCATCTTAGCAGAAGGACTATTTATTTATCATGATGAGGTGATGAGAAATCTTTTTGATTACAAATTTTTTGTTGATGCACCTGAAGATGTAAAACTAATCAGACGAATAAAACGCGATCGAGTAGAACGAAATTATCCTTTGGACGATGTGCTGTATCGTTTTGAGCACCACGTCACGCCGAGCTATGTCAAATATATTTTGCCATACAAATCTCATTGTGATATCATTATTAATAACACACACAGTTATAAAAAAGGGATCGATATTTTATCATCCTTTATTCAAACAAAGATTGTGGATTGAAATTAATTTTCAGCAGAAAAGGAATAGATGATGCCTATGGAAAAGGTGCCAGTCCAATTTTTCCAAACGGACAAATGGTGTCTATTCCCATTCCTGTGAAAGGACAAGAAAAAGGGATTCAGTACAAAGATCTTCAGCACTCAGAAATATCTTATCAACGACTTATCAAACAACTCCAAATTCCAATTAAAAGAAAGACATGCCATTTTGATCCTGATCTGAATCCTATGGTTCTCGAACGAACGAGATCATGGAAGCCTTGTTTGGGACATCATGGTGCAGCTGTCAAACACCTCTTCAACCAAGGTATAGCTGTTGGTGATGTATTTTTATTTTTTGGATCATTTAGACATGTCAAACAGGCCAAATATAAGCAGTGGAACTTCATAAAAGAATCACCTAAGCAACATATTGTATATGGTTTTTTAAGAATTGGAAAAATCCTAAATTTAAAAGACAAGGCAGAGCGGGACGAAGCAATACATCTCGGTTATGAAAATCATCCGCATGTTCAAAATGATTATAAAGGCCAAAATGTATTATTCATTGCTTCTGACGCAGAGACGGGATCAGGCCTTTTTACCTACAATCAAGAATTAGTCCTGACTCAAGCAGGTTCAACTAAAAGTATCTGGGAATTACCAGCCTTCTTTTATGATCTAAAAATAAGTAGACATGAAAAGCGAGAGCGGTTCAGCTTGAAAAATGAAATGACTATTTTAAAAACAGTTGGGATTGGGCAGGAGTTTGTGGTTGAAGAGAATGAACTAGTGACTCAATGGGTAAATGCCTTGATTTCCTAATGTGACAGGTGTTTAAGCTTCCTTCAACTTTATTTTGACACAAGTTCGCAGTTCTATAATTCTCTTGCGAATGACTTAGACTTTCCTCCTATTACTGAGTACACAAGACAATGCTCGCATGAAATGTTGCCGTTTGTAAGACTTCAAAACCTTCGTCCAGTTCGATGGAGTCGCCAGCCTTAAATTCGACATTTCCGCTGATATCCACTGTGCCTTCTGAGCCAAGGACAAGGCCTGCATGGTATGTACTATTTAGGATTGGGTCTGCATCGACTCTGATATTGGTGATGCACGAAAGGGCGCAAGCGTCTAAGACCTGCATAACTGAGTTGCATCCGAGTTGATTGGATGATATATCTACTGGGGTGCCAGTATTACTTAAATAATCACATACATTTCGAATGTGGCAAACTGAAGCGGCATTTGATTTGATAACCAGATCATTGATGCTCGTGTAATCTATATTTTGCAAGGGAGTGATGTCAACCAAAGAGCTATTGGATTCTATCTTAAGTAGACCATTGATCGCAGTTAGATTTGTTAGCGCAGTAATGTCTGTTAGCAAAGGATTAAACCATAAAGTAAGTCCACCATCAATTGTTATAATATTTTCAAGTCCACTCAATGATAGCATGCTTAAATTGGAGAAAATCACCACCTCATCATTAAATGATGTGAGCGCTGAAAGACCACTTAAGTCAATCATTTTTACATTCTCAACAATGATGAGCCCTCCACTCACGGACACTAGGCTGTTCATTCCAATTAGATTTAGGAGTTCAGGATTGTTGTAGACCTCTATGCTTTCTCCAATAGTCATGACGTTGTCTAATCCATTGAAGTTTAACATTGATATGTTTTCAATGATACTAAGTTTGCCGCCTATCGTTTCCACAGATTCGAGTCCAGATAAATCCACTAGGTTTGGACATTGATTGACGGCTAAAAATCCATCTACAATACGAATATTATGTAGCCCCGAAAGAGTCGTAATTCCACTATTGCCAAGTACCCATAATCTGCCTCTGACAATCTCCAACTGTGCGAGTCCATCAAGGCTTGTTATTTCACCAGGCGTGGCTTCCTGAATTTTTAATTCGCCCATTACCTCAATGCAACCAGGATAATCCATCGCAAAATCATCAATCTCCTGCTGAGTTGTAATTGTAATTCCACCCAACAGACAAGTTGTCGTTACAGCACAAGTACAATCTGGTTGGATAACATCAGGTGTTGCAGTCGAACCATCAGCATCACAGGACTGACCAATTAAATCTTGAATATCTCGACTCATGCAATATTGATTAAACACAGCAAGTGAGCCATTATCAGGCAACATTGGATTCGTCGAAAAAGAATAATTTATCAATGGTAGATCACATAAAGATTCTGGATAACAGCCTTCCAAGTTATTCGAATTCAGGTAGAGTTGAGTTAGGTTGACATTTGTCACAAATCCAGGGATAGGTCCAGTAAAGTCATTGAAGGCCATGCGCAGATCTTTCAATTTGATGTTATTTGAAAAGTCAGGGATGGGACCAGTAAAATCATTTGCATCTAAATAAACACTGGATTCAAGGTCTGTTAAAGTTGAAAAGTAGTTTGTCGGAATTGTTCCAGTAAAATCATTTCGATCGAATCGTATTGTTTTTAATTTGATGTTTGAAGATAGGTCTGGGAGAGGACTAATCAATTCATTAGACCCGACCCACAATAATTCTAAATCTGGTAAATGAGATAAATCTGGTATTATTCCAAAAACAGTGCAATCCGTTAATCTTAGTGTCTGCAACTTAGGGTTTTGAATGAAAGCAGGCATCTGATCATAAAAATTATTTCTGCCGAGATTTAAGTATTCTAAGTTTATCAAATTGGATACGTCGGGAAGAGTTCCTGTCAGTTGATTCAAACTTAAATTGATGAAGGTTAAATTTACTAAGGCAGATACATCTGGCGCTGCACCTGTAAGACTATTAGTTCCTAAATTAAGAATTTCCAACTCTGTTAATGTGTTTAATTCACTTCCTATAGTTCCAGATAGATTATTTATGTTGAGCAAAAGTCTGTCTACTCTTCCATTAGCATTTAAAGAAACGCCTTCCATCGTACTCAGATCACAATTCAGTGGTGGTGCAGTATTCATTGCCACTAAATCCCAGCCTGTATTATCATCCCATGTACTTCCATTTGTAACAGAGTACAAATTCTTAAGGGCATTGAAATCATCTAGGTGACATTGACTTTGACTTTCAAAACTAAATGAGCAAATGAATACAAGTAAAAAGCATGCCTTACAAAAGGAGTGGCTGTAGAAGTTTGGATTTTTCATAGTATAAGGTGTGTATTAAGGATAGTCAATAGATTAAATTAATCAGGACCATTCATATTGATCTAAGGGTTTACCCGAATTAACGAAAGTGGCTTAAACCCAACGCACTTGAATTCGACCCATTTACTGCTGCCTATTTTTTCAATCTCTGCGTTACAAAGCCTCGTAATAGCACCACTATTTCTACGTTTTGTGCCTTGATCTTAAAGAGAAGATCCTCGCATTAAACAGGTCAAAACCCAAATCCGTTGGATATATTTTTTAATAGATATAGCACAATGTTGTTGCACAAAATCAAAGGGAGATATACTGCTTATATGATCTCCGGAAAATCATCTTGGCCCTCGACTAAATTAGCAAGCGCTTCTTTCTTTGTCACATTCATTTGCAGAAAAGTCGTCTCGACTCTGGATAAAAAGATCTCATCCACCAAGCTGTGTATATCTGTAGCTTGCTCGACCAGCCCATCTCTAAATCGAAATGTCTGTACCAAATCACCATCCTCAATCTGCAGGCTCAGGCGATTGTTCATTTCTAAAATTGTCATTTTATAAGTAGGGTGTTCGATATGGCCGACGATTCTCATGAGTTTGATTTATACTGTTGAATACTATTTGATATGGATGTGTACAAAGCACGATATTCTTTATGTGATTTTAAAAGTCCAAGGTGCTTTTTAATTGTCGATTGGTCGTCCCGAATAGCTGGTCCTGTTTGCATCAAATGCGGTTGCTCACCAATGATCTTTTGTGAACTCTCTATTATGATCGGGTAGAGCAGCTTAAAGTCGAGATTGTGTTGTAAGCACAAATCATAGGCAATGCTATACATGTGGTTTGTGAAGTTATTGGCAAATACCGCTGCCAGATGCAATGCAAGTTTTTGTTGATCACTGACTTCCTGCACATGCGGTGTGACTTTGATTATGAGCTGATGCAGTGCTTGATTCATCTTAGTTTCAGTAGCGCCATAACAGACGGGCACTGTATTGAATGCGATGTCTTTTTGTTTTGAAAGACTCTGCGGTGGCCATAGCACCCCAGCATTGGAAAAGTGAGTATTGATCAATTTTATAGAAGTCGCACCAGATGTGTGAATGACCTGAGCACTTGTGTCCAGCTGATTTGATAGTTGACTGATGACATCCGTGATAACATCATCTGGCACAGCTATGATATATAAGTCAGAATGTTTGTTGAGTTTATTATAGGAAGTAGTGGCAACAGCATTGACTTGCGCAGCTAGACTCCTCGCAGTAGCTAGACGTCTATTAACGATCGAATCGATTTGAATTCCTGCAGCAAAAAATGCTTTTGCAAAATGAGTCGCCACATGTCCTGCGCCAATAAATGAAATCGATTGGATCATCTTAATCTTATCTTAATGCTTATATCTAACGATCATACCTAAGAGAAGTCCAAATAACATCATACACGTCCCGAGCCAGACCAAATTGATGCCTGGGAATACGATGGATTCAATCACAAGCAGATCTGATCGAGGGACATTCTGCGCTATACTAAGGTTGACTGAGTTGAGATTGCGTTCTTCTTGAGCAATGCTAAACGTCATTGTTTCTGTCTTAGGATCTATTTTATTGAAGCGTGTATGAAGGCCTAGAGCTGGAAGATAATCCTTGATACTAAATTGCTGATTACCACGGATAATAATGATCGGGTTAGATTCAGTTCTTTCGCTCGTCCCTTTTTCTCTTATGACCAACTGCGCAGCAAGTGCAATATCTCCTTCCTCCGCCGTATAATTTGAATCGGTAGGATCATTATCAAAACCGATTAATCCGATTTCAAAATTGCCGACCTGGATCGCATCTCCTTTTTTTAATTGTAGCTCTTGGTAGTTCAGTTCGTGTTCTTGGGTAAAGACTTGATTAAACACAGATTCATCTAGGCCAACACGCAAACGTAATGGATCTAGACTGACTGGATATTGATAGACAAGTCCCTCTGATAGAACGAGTGCAGGTGTTGCACTATATGTCGTATCTAAGATCGGATGATAGAATCGGAGTTTCGCCCCTACAGCTAGGTCAACGCTATCTAGTTCTATATTCTCATGTTCTGGGGAAAAAGTATAGGACTCAAACTGACCGATAATGGTATCTAGTCTGACGCCTGTCTTAATTTGGACTTCATTAATAATGTGGAATGTATCTTGGAAATTGACGCTATACGGCTCAAAGACTAATCTGTCCTCAAGCACTTTTAGGCTGTCGATGTTCTGCAGGTGTGAAGGGTAGCCTGAGACACTCGTAAAAATATCCTTATTCCAATAATGCTTTGTGTCGGGATTAAAGGCACCAATTTTAGTAAACTTAGCATCATATATTGCACTCGGCTGCAAGTCAAATTCTTCTACTAATTTTTGTTGATCATCTACTCGTTTGAAGTTGATGTTGAATTTTTTAAGATTGCCATCAAGTGTATCTCCCGTATATGTATACATGTATGAGTTAGCAGGGTAGGGTTTGTTTTGAAATAATAAGAGATTCGAATTAAGTTGATCTTGTGTCAATAAACCACGCTGCCCAAACGGGTCAGAAGTGATATAACTTTTATTTAGACCTGTAAGCAAAATGCCAAATATTAAAAGACCAAAGCCAAGATGTGAAAACGCAGATGCACTTGCTTTTATATTTCCTTTGACAAATGTTATGAGATAATCCAGGTTAGATATGATTGCAAATAAACCTGAAAAGATTAATATCTGATGCTGCCAGTGCGCCTCGTTAAAGTAGCGATAGAGGATGAAACTCCCGATCAGAGAAAGTATAGCCGTAATGCCTAGATGAGTGAAAAATGTTTTTTTGTAGCCATCCCAATTTCGCCCTCCAAATCTCAAGTATTGGCTCGAACCTGATAATACACCGATGATCACTGCAATCCACAATTGATATTTATTATAGTGTTCGATAGGATCTTCTATCACCTTGCCTATATATCCTGGCTCTATAGTGGCGTCCATAATCGCATTGAATACAGGGAGTGAAGTCGATGTAATGATTAGCGCTGCAGAGAAAAAGAGAACGATCGAACCAATCAACATCCAAAATTCTCTAGAGTTGAGACCTTCTTCTTTCTTATTTGTTGGAATGGATTTTCGTCTAAATAAATAAAACAATAGCGAACCAAAAAAGAAGAAGCCAACAAAGCCAGCTAGCTGCCACTCTAAGCCCATCTGTGTAAATGAATGCGCTGAAGTATCACCAAGAATCCCACTTCGTGTTAAGAAAGTAGAGTATATGATTAACAAAAATGTCAACAAATAAAAGATATATGTTGTCCGAATAGAATAGCCAGTGCTCAACGCAACTAGGTTCGTGTGCACGCCAGCCACCAAAATAATCCACGGCACAAAAGAGGCGTTCTCCACAGGATCCCAAGCCCAATAGCCGCCAAAGCCCAGGGCTTCATATGCCCAAGCCGCACCCATCAAAATACCAGTGCCTAAAAAGAAAGAGGAAAACAAAGACCATCGCAAAGCAGGCTTCAACCAACCCGTATGATCCTTCGTCAATAGTCCACCAATGGCAAATCCAAATGGTATAGCTGTCGAGGCAAAACCCAAAAATAGTACTGGCGGATGTATCGTCATCCAATAATTTTGCAATAGAGGACTCATGCCCGTCCCTTCAATCAAAGACAAGTAATCAGCCTTATTAAAAATGGGCGCATCAATCATATCACGCAGCAACACAGTGGGGTTGCTACCTATTTTAAACTCTTCACCAAACAAAGGGATATGTATGCCAAGAAGCATACTCGCTATAAAAAACTGGATTAGTCCTAAAGTCATCACCACTGACGCTGACCATCGATCCTTTTTTCTTAAAAAGAAAAAGCCTAAGAGTACATGCCAAAACATCCACAACATAAAGCTGCCTTCTTGGCCTTCCCAAAATGCGGAGAAAATAAACCTCATCGGCAAGTCATCAGAGACATGGCCGTGGACATAGTTGTACTCATACATGGAGTTACCCATGATGAAAAAGACCAAAGCGATTAACAATAATGTCGCTATGCCGTGGATCAAAAATCCTGCTCGGCCTAGCGCATACCAGCTTGCCTTCTCTGTCTCAGAGTCAGACTTTAAATAATTGTAAAATGATACAGCTGCAAAAAGTGCTGCTATGAATGATAGCAATATGCAGACATGGCCGATGAAGCCTGGCCACAATGTTTCTCCTATGTATTGTATACTAGCCAATCTTAACCTTGATTTCTCAGGTTGATTTCTTCGTCCTTATATTTTGAAGGGCATTTCATCAACAATTCGTCAGCTACAAAAATACCTTCTCTCATACTACCAGTGACAACGACTTGTTCTGATCTCTCAAAATCCTGAGGCTTAGGTTTGTTGAGAAGGACTTTAGCATCATGACCATCTGCGTCTGACATATAAAAACTAAAGGCATTGGCGTCGACTTCTGGATTGTACTTCATTTCCTTGTCCTTCACAAGCTCACCAGCAACTTTCATTCGTTTACCAGAAGCAGATGCTGCGTCAAAAGTACCATAGGTACTCATGTCTTTGGAAGCAGAGAACAGCAGGAAAATCCCTACCAAAATGACCAATATGTTTATGATATATATCTTTTTCATCACTTAACTTTATTAGTTTTAGTAATAAACACTAAATAGTGCCGTATGTTGTCACAAAAATACGTCTTTATTCATGTATAATGTGAATGTCTAAACATTCTTTACATTCATTCTAAATTAATATTGTTTCATATTGATAAATACTATGATTCAACCTGACTGAACTTACGATATATGCTGAATCAAATACCTCTAATTGCAAGTTTGACAAATGTATCCATCCACAATCCAAATGGCGTTGTACTGTCAAATGTGAATTTTTCAATCGCTGAAGCTGAATTGTGTTACTTAATCGGCAAAACAGGGAGTGGAAAATCCAGTTTACTGAAGCTACTGTATGGTGAAAATAGCCTGATGTCTGGACAAGCAGAAGTGGCAGGCACAAAGCTAGCTGACTTATCTCCAACCAACATCCACCTGTATCGAAGAAAATTAGGGATGGTATTCCAAGATTTTGCGCTGTTTCAAGAGTGGTCAGTCGAAGACAATTTGATCTATGTCTTGAAAGCAACCGATTGGCATGATAAGCAGCATATCAACCAACGCGTCGACGAAGTGCTCCATGCAGTCCAGCTCAACGTGGAGAAATCTAGACTCAGCGCTAAGCTATCGGGAGGAGAACAACAACGTCTAGCCATCGCAAGAGCCATATTGAATGAGCCTGCTTTACTCATCGCGGACGAGCCAACAGGCAACCTCGATCCAGAGTCCGCTGATGAAATTTTACACTTAATCAGGAGGCTGACAATGGATCATAATATGGCATCTATTGTAGCCACTCACGATCATTCTTTGTTGGAGCGATTTCCTGCGAGAGTATTGAAATGTGAGGGTGGGACGATTGTTTAAATAACCAAAGGTGAGAGGGCAGGAGCCCTTCACCTGAATTATTTTCCTAAATCAGATTATCACATTGAGCAAAAGGGCTCCCGCCCTCTTTGCGTGTTTGTGTTTTCTGGTTACCCAAAGGTGAGAGGGCAGGAGCCCTTCACCTCAATTGTTTTCCCAAACCAGATTATCACATTGAGCAAAAGGACTGCCGCCCTCTTTGCGTGTTGATTGAGCAAAAGGGCCCTCTTTGCGTATTGTATTCCCACCTTTCCTCATTCCCTAAAACTAATAGGCAAATCAAAATACTCAGGCACCTCCTCCTTATAGAATACCATACTATACACCATCGCGTGATCTTCTTTATATAAGGCGATCAATCTGCAATATGGAAAACTAGATAAAGACTCCTTAGGTGTAAAGTCAGCATACAATCCCCAATCTGCGTTAAAGATGGTATCGACTATTTCTGACTGAATTTCTGTTAAGGTGATGTTTGGCGATTGATTGTTACTAGCTAATGTCGTAACATATTGATACAAGTCTAACTGAGGATGGTTGGCTAGATCAGTTGGGTTTTGAAGGGCCTTAAATCGATACCGGATTTCGATGTCTTTATCGGTTGAGTGTAGAATCATATCAAAAGGACCATATTCCTTCTTTTTTTGAGGGACAGGATGTAGCCAGGCTTCAGTTGGTTCGTAATAGTAAAGTCCCATGCGATCTAAGGTCTGATCAAAGGACTCTGTATACTGATATCGCTTTTGCCCATACACTGACAAAGAGCATATCATGCAAATCAATGCAGATATTGAAAACTTGAATATGAACAGTCGATTAATCACTTCTACATAGTTAACGCTTTCAAACTATTGTTTATCTTAATCATTCAAAGAAATTGATAATTTATGAAACGTCGTTTATTTGTTAAAAACAATCTTCACCTGATGGCAGCTGCGCCGATTGTCAAATCATTCTATATCGGGAGGCCAAAACCAAAATTAGGAGATGACATTCTTGGGCATCGAGATTTCACGTATAGAGCGCATAAGCAGTGGGGAGATCTTGATCCGGCCAAAACACCTGTTAATAATTGTCATGAGATGATTATGGATAATGCGGGTCGCTTGATCATGGTGGGTGATGAGACTAAGAATAATATTTTGATCTATGATCAGTCCGGCAAGTTATTGGATACCTGGGGAACGACATTTACGGGAGGTCATGGCTTGACGCATTGGGATGCTGGGGGAGAGGAGTTTTTATTTATCAGTGATACAGCTGGTGCGGTCATTAAGACGACGTTGTCAGGGCGAGAGCTGCTACGCATAGAAAAGCCTAGTGATCCATCGATTTATGGTGAAGAAGATAAGTTTGTACCTACAGAAACGGCCATTGGGCCTAATGGAGATATTTATATAGCGGATGGATATGGCTCTCAATTTATATTACACTATGATCACGAAGGTAAATTCATTCGCAAGTTTGGAGGGCGAGGAGATGAAGATCATCAGTTTCAGACTGCGCATGGTGTCTGTGTTGATAGTCGAGTAGGTGATAATCCGACCTTGTTGATTACCTCACGGGCTCATAATTCATTTAAGCGCTTTACACTAGATGGTGATTATTTAGAGACGATTTTTCTGCCAGGTGCATTTGTGTGTCGACCTGTGATCGATGATGATATGTTGTATGCAGGTGTCTGTTGGTCTAGGTTAAAATATTTGAATCGTACGCCTGATTCTGGCTTTGTCACCATTTTGAATAAAGATGAACAGGTCGTCTCAAATCCAGGAGGTACAAAACCTGTCTATGATGAAGATGGTAATTTAAAGGTCATGGTCCAGAAGCAACCACTGTTCAACCATTGTCATGATGTCTGTATTGATAATGACAAGAATATCTATGTCTGCCAATGGAATGCAAATAAAACCTATCCCATTAAATTGGAAAGAGTATAATTAAGATTTTCAAATAAAATGAAAAAATTAAAATAGCCTAGCCCAAACAAGAAGTAAACAACATTGGTTTTCAACCACATGTAATATGAGCTTGCAAAGGATTTGAATTTTTAATTTTGATTCCTATTTTGATTTTAAATAGCTTACGCAAGGATACTCCTCGATACAGAAGGCAATCGAGTGGCACTTCATTCAAATCGGTAGAAAAGCAGCTTTGACGACCTATTCAGTCAGCCCTTTAATCTGATAATCACTATGATTAAGAGTTACAGCATTTTCACTAATCTTCTTTGTCTTAAAGCTTGATTTTTCTTTTTCTTTTTTATCATACATGGTTCCTTCAAGCATCACACCTTTCAGTTTTTTTGCATTTTCATTATAAATGCCGGGTGCATACTGGCTTAGTGATTGATAAAAACTATCATGCCATGAGAATGGAATGTCGGATGTAATGTAGTATTCATTTTTAAAGTCCTCATTTTCAACCTTATACTGATTGGCTTGATAGCCTGCTATTTTTTTAGATTTGCCTGGACCTTCGATATCAGCGTCCATCCAATTTTGTGTTGTTTCATCAGTTGCCATAAGTGCACCTGTGAGTTTTAGCATGGCAGGAATCGCTTGTGCAGTCTTTTTACCATCTTCTTCAGTATACAGCACAACGATGTCATTTGCCATATCGATGACGACAAAGTTGTTTGGATTCTCAGCGGATTTAAATCCTGCTACAGCTTCGCTAGCAGAAAACCACATCTCTACTTCACTCTTTTCTCCAGACTCTTCTTTTGCTTCCATAATCATCTGATAATTAAATGTATAACTCGGAGGCAAATCTGCTGCTTTATTTAAGCCTTCTAAAAATTGTGCATAATTGCTACCCATGTTATTCATTAATGAATCAATGTCTTCATCCGAGTAGTCCTCTCCATATTCTTTGCGGTAGGATTCCCTGATAAAATCATCAAATGCTTTATCAACAGGGCGCATGACACGTCTGGCGATCTCATTGGACAATTCTTCTACAAGCTTATCTTCTAGCCGTTGTTCAATTTTATCAACGGTTCTATTTTTCAATCGATTTAATAGTTGGGCGTGTGAAGGCATACATGTAAGCAATGTAAAAAGTAGAGCTAAACAAAAACATAATAAGTTAGAAGTCATAGTTATAATTTTGTACTACAAAAGTACTACGATTTATAGAAATGCAAATAGCTGTTTATAGTGATTTTTGTAAAACAAATGTAGTGATTCTGTAGAGTGAGTACAATATACTTAAATTTTAATATGTTGTAAATCAAGCAGTTATAAATTAGTTGTGGTTTATTTGTGGTAGACTGTTGCTTTTTTGTAGAAATGCCCATAAGTTTGTATCAGCTTTCCAGCTATCTGTAGGCGTCATTTCTTACATTTTTCAGTACATACCCGTATAATGACGTTTCTATATAAATCCAATTTTCGTTTTCTTTGTTTCCTTTTGCTTAGCTGCTTTATGTCTAGCTATTCTTTTGCACAGAAAGAATATGTTAAGCAACAAGAGCTAATACTAAAGTTTAAAGAATCACAATCAAGTAAGAAGTCAGTGTGTGGCCATGGCACTAGTCTTTGTATTCAGGATTTAGCTGAATTAAAGCTGACACCAGCAAATTCAACGGCGAAAGCGTTTAACTCTATCCTCACAAAGAATACATTTATCGCCCGATACAATTCTTCTGTCAATTTAGACCAATTGATTCAAGACTATATTGCCACTGGATTGTTTGACTATGTTGAGAGAAATCATGTTGTTGAACCATTAGCAGATTATCCTGTACCTACTTACCCTTCAGAAAATTCATTTAATGAACAATGGGCATTTAAGAATAATGCTACTTTACCTTATGTATATTCTATAGATGATGCTGACATTGATATGGAATATGCATGGTCTATAGAAAAAGGAAATGCCGGCATAACTGTAGCTATTCTAGATACAGGCGTAGACTACACTCATCCAGATCTAACGAGTCGAATGTGGAGTAATTCAGCAGAAATAGCCGGCAACGGAATTGATGATGATAATAATGGATATATAGATGATGTGATCGGTTATGATTTTGCAGAATCCGATAATGACCCTCAGGATATCCACGGTCATGGGACGCACATAGCAGGGATCGTCGGAGCTGATGCATACAACGGAACTGGCTTTGTTGGTATAGATTGGAATTGTAAGGTAATGGCCTTAAAGGTTGTTAGAGATAATATGACGTCTAGTTATAGCGATTATGCTGACGCTATTGTTTATGCTGCTGATCACGGGGCGAAGGTGATCAACATGTCTTTAACGAGTTACTATTATTCTACCATATTGGAACAAGCTTTTGCCTATGCAAATGCAAAGGGCGTCGTGATTGTAGTCGCGATGGGAAATAATGGAGATAGTACGACTCACTTTATGGCTAAGAGCCAATATTCTATTGCAGTCGGAGCAACAACTCCATCAGACAAAAGAGCAAGTTTTAGTAATTACAAAGACTACATAGATGTTGTCGCACCTGGAGCTTATATCTATGGATTAAAGCATTCAGATCATAGCTCAGAGAGTTTTAAAATGAACGGCACTTCACAAGCAACAGCTTTTGTGTCAGGTCTAGCTTCACTATTGTTAGCTCAAAATCCTAATCGGAGTCCAGAAGAGATCAGACAAATTATCAGGCTAACAGCAGAGGATCAAAAAGGCCCTTCAACGGAGGATACGCCTGGCTTTGATTACTACTTCGGATATGGACGTATCAATGCATACGAAGCATTATCCTATCAGCTCGGAACGGCAGAAGTTGTTTTCAATGGAGAAGAAGCCTTTTCTTTTGATGTTACCGATGTGAATGATACTGCTACCACAAACGAAATAATAGAAGCTGAAACAGAACAAGAAGCTGAGCCTTGTATAACGGTCTTGAATTCTGAGTTTGAATCAGGATTAGGCGTCTGGCAAGCAGGAGGGAGTGACGCAGTCATCAGTGCGAGTTACGGAAAATCTAATTCTGGTTCCGTTAAGCTTATGGATAATTCAGGAGTGCAGTCTTCAATCTTTACATCTGCATTTGATGCGCAGGATCAGACTGCTATAGATTTAAGCTTTGGTTTCTATCCTGTAAGCATGGAAGCTGGAGAAAATTTTGTTTTTGAAATGTCAATTGATGGAGGGACAACTTACACGACTCTTAAGGCATGGGTGGCTGGAACAGATTTTAGTAATAGGGAGTATGTAGATGAATCCATTGTGATTTCAAACTTAAGTCTTTCAAATCAAACTGTCTTCAGATTTAGATGTGATGCCAGTTCAAATTCGGATTATGTCTTTTTAGACAATATCATGATCAATCTTTGTCTAGATGTGGATGCAGCAAGTTGTGCAGGAAGGGCATGTGATGATGGGAATGCTTGTACAGTTAATGATGTGTATACAGCTGATTGTAATTGTGTAGGTACCTATGAAGATAAAGATAATGATGGGTTCTGTGTAGGAGAGGATATCGATGATCTTGATTCTTGTATTCCTGATAATTCTATATGTGAGGATGGGACAGAAGAGGTTTTGGCAGATTGTAACGTAATTTCTCATTCAAATTTTGAGAGTGCGGCAGATATTTGGGCATTAGGAGGACAAGATGCCTCAGTGCAAGAGGGATATGGAATCACAGGCTTAAATGCAGTAAAATTAAGAGACAATTCTGGTATTGAATCATCGATCTATACCAAGTCATTAGATTTTTCTTCAATAGATCAGGTGACCATTGAATTTTCATATTATGGGGTCAGTATGGAATCTGGAGAAGGGTTTACTCTAGAACTGTCAATGGATAACGGTCGTTCATTTATTGAATTTAAACACTGGATTTCAAAGATTGATTTCATTGATGGACAACCTAATTATGAAAACATAATCATTCCAAATCCATACCTAACGGACCAAACAATTTTCAGATTTAGAGCTGTAGCTAGTTCAGATGGTGATGCAGTTTATTTGGATGATATTAAGATTTCGGCATGTGGTGATTCATTACCGGAGAATGGTGTGGCGAGTATTGAACACTCTGATGATCACGCTGATGATCACTCCATTGTACCTACAGCTACCATGACTCTCTATCCAAACCCTACGATTGACTATATAAACTTGAACACTCAAAATATATCAGTATCTGATTATGATGTGCACATCTACACGCTAGCTGGAGCACAAGTATATCATTCTCAATTTTCTGTGGACGATGAGGTGAGGATTGATGTCTCGGCATTTAATGGTGGCACACAGTACATTCTGTCTGTTGTGACACCACAATCCCCATCACCTCTTTTCAGCACTACTTTTTTTAAAAAATAATATCTCAGCAACAGACTCCATAGGAGGAGTCAGGATCCTTTACGGCAAAAGGTGACATTGGCAAAGGCTAATGTCACCTTTTTTTGTAGAGTATTTGTAGGTAGCAGTAGTGCAGCTAATCCATATAGTTAAATTGTAGTATAGAGGCCATAACAGTCATGAAAGTGTAGACGACTTGTAGATGACATGTAGTCTGTTGAAAGACTGTTATGCAAACATGTAGATCATTTGTCAATGTGATTTTAGCACATAAACCTTGTAGATAAATTGTAGTGTGTCATAAAAAGTGGAGAGGTAAGATGTAATTTTTCATTTTCAAAACTAATGATGACAAAAGGCTGTAGATAATTTGTAGTCAGCTGTCATCAAGGCTAGTCACAAAGTCCCTCGTGTTTTTGACGATTTGTAGATGTTTTGTAGAAATATGTAGTTGTGCAAAGAGTCAGCCGGAGGAGTAGCAGATTCAATTTGGTCGAGCAAAATATATTTCACAACGCCGTTTTTTCTTCCAAGTGGTTTTAACCCAATGTCATTTAGTTAAGGAAATAGAAGCGCTGAAAGTGCGACATTATTGTAACGCGGTACGAAGTGCCGCGTGGAATGGTTAAAGAAAGTCTCCAATTGGCGGGATTTTTGGTAAAAATCATGACAATTGGATTTTCAAATGATAATACCTCGACGACTAACTAAACGACATTGGGTTTTAACCCAATGTCACTAAGCTGATATTGTTTATATTAGCTTTTTTAGAATATGAAAGCAGAACAAATAATAGCAGATCTAAAAAAGAAAAAATTCTCGCCGGTCTATTTTCTAGGCGGTGACGAGCCTTACAACATAGATAAAATCGTGCGGTTTGCGGAGCAGCATGTCATGGACGAAGCTGAAAAATCATTCAACCAAATTATTCTTTACGGCAAGGATGTCAATTTTAAGCAGGTTGTCGATAATGCAAGGCAGTATCCTATGATGGCAAATCACAGACTTGTTATCTTAAAGGAAGCCCAGTCTATGCGAGATTTTGAGAAGCTGGAGACGTATATTAAGCAACCAGCTGAACAAACCTTACTGATCATATCTTACAAGCATAAAAAGCCAGATGGTCGCAAATCAGTCTTTAAAGCTCTCAAGAAAACAGCCGTCTATTTCGAGTCAAATAAAATTAAGGACTATAAACTCGCTGAATGGATCCATCAATATGTGCAAGACAATGGATATAAAATCAGTATGCAGTCATCCCAACTCCTTGCTGAATATTTAGGTAATAATTTACAAAAAATAGAAAACGAAATAGGGAAGGCTACAATTAATTTCACTCCAGGTCAAGAGTTGACATCTCAAATTATAGAAGACAATATCGGAATCAGCAAAGAGTACAATGTGTATGAATTGCAGAAAGCCTTAGGGCAGAGACAAATCTCTAAAGTCCAATTGATCGCTGATAATATGGCTAATAACATTAAGAATAATCCAATGCCCTTGGTTATCTCTTCGCTTTATAGATACTTCAGTCAGCTTTTTTTTGTGGCACAAAATCAATCCTTATCTGATCAGGCTGTGGCTGGTAAATTGCGCATTAATCCCTATTTTATCAAGGATATAAAACTAGCTTCTAATTCATTTAACGCAAGTCAATATTATACAATTTTCCAACTCTTCAAAGACTATGATCTTAAGTCTAAAGGATTAGGTAATCGACAAACACCGCCAGGGAGATTGTTAACAGAATTGATTTCTAAAATAGTGTATGCTAGATAAGTAGCCTGTTAGCTCAGCTCAAAAGTGAATGCCAATACCAAAAGTGGTTCTGTTTAACCAAATGTTATAATCGATCGTGGTACCTTGATTATTTCCTAAACCCGGATTATTATCGAAAGCCCAACCTATGTTGTCTCTTCCACTAGTCTGCTGAATCGTTTGTGATAATCGAAAGGACCACTTCATTTTTTTACGATTTGCAATTTGTATCCCTATACCAGGATTTAGGAATAAACCACCTGAGTATTCTCCAGACCAAGTATTGCCAGTAGCCGAACTCCAGCCAACTTTTAAATCTGCAAAAGGTCGAATGGTTTTATCATTTAGATATTGCTTCCCATAGGCAAAGACATTTAAGAAGCTTTGGTCTCTCCAAAGTTCATTAGCCCTCGATGATGCTGTAGTAATACCTAAACCTAGGCCAACCTCTGTGCGGGTTTTAATCCGCTGACCTGCAATGATACTAAAGAGGCCTATGCCGTCACCTCTAGGGCTACTGCCAGCCATCCAGTCAGCAGTTAAGAAATAAGGAGATGTTTTATGGTATTTACCATTCTTAGTGAGAAGGATGTTTGGTCCAGCAATGGTTTTTTTAATGTAAGCCTTATTTATGGTTATGGTTTTAAGCGCTACAGTTTGTAAAGTAATTTCAAATATATCCTCTGAAAGGATTTCTCCGATATATACAGATCCATCATATAGATATACGTATGACTGATCTGACTTTTCTGATTGACTAAGACAATAAGAATTCATTACCGTTGCGAAAAGAATACAAAAGAATAGATTTTTCATTTTTACGCTTTATTCGAATTGTAAAAAAATGAATGTCCGACATTATCAATTATCTGATGAATGAGCATGTGTGAAAGTAGTTTCTTCTTAACATGCATTGACTTCATACTATTGCAAAAGACAATCTAATGTACGGACATTCAAATAATGTCGTGCTTTTAAACCAACTTCAACTTTAGAATTACTGAATAATTCTTAGTGCGAAATCCAACTTAGTAATGATAAATCTTCGGTTACTCCATCTATCTCATATTGCCCAAATCCGTCAGGACTTGCGATGAGAATAAGATTTGGCTTTGTAGGGTGGGCGATGATGTCATACGCTTGCACGGTTTCATCATGCTTTATTTCTTTTAGATTAGTTCGATCACTTGCATCGAATAATTTTAATCCATTTTCTCCCTCACCTACATACAGAATGTCAGCGATTAATGTCATGCCAAATGGGCTCTCCATTGGGATTTCTTGTATCTGGTAAGGATTACGAATGTCAGATACGTTGACACTAACGAGTGCATTCTCATCTCCTGGGCACATATCCTCATCACCTGTCCGCAATGTCACATATGCTATATCTCCATCTGGTAATACGGGGTCACAAGCAGTGGCATGAAAAAAGAATCCTTCCACGATAGGTTGTTCGGGAGACGTAATATTAATGATTTGCATAGATGTTCTTGTTCCAATAAATAAAGCATCTTCTTGGGGATAAATCGTTTCCATATCCCATCCCACATCATGTGTTCCTTTAATTTCAAGGTTGCCTTCATCCTTGAAAACAGTCAAAAATCGTCTGCTTATTGTAAAGACATAATCTTCATTCACAGTAATTCTGTTGACAGTTCCAATTGATGATTGACTACTTCCCGCAAAAGAGGAAGGTACTGCAGACTCAGGAATGAGTCTATCTTGAAAATCTACAAATACATTTTGTCCAGTATTAGCAAGATTCCAAATAGACGTATTAGGGTCTAATTCCTCAGTGACTGTTTCGTATTCAAACCCAATCAAAGTCTGTCCACTAGCATTAGTAAACTCTCGGATAAAGGCATTTTCAACACGGTTAGTAAGTCTCGGAGCGGATTTATCAGAGATGTCTATCTTAAGCATATCATAGATGCTTTCTGCATAAATCGAATTGTTGTGAACATAAAACTCCCGATTAGATGGGATTTGAATGAATGAAGTAGCAGTAGGATTCTCCGGATCAGAATTATCATACACATGAATGCCTTCACCTTCTTCGCCGATCAGAAGTAGATCATCTGAAACATAAATTTTACCTGGATTAACCAATTCTTTTGCTGCTACATTGAGTTGAAGGTTTCGCTGCTCATCTAGATCTCCATAAATAGCTGTGGCTTTGACATACGTAATTTCGGAAGTGCCAAAGTCTTCGGTGCAAGACGTAAAGCTGATAATATTTAATACGACAATTGCTAACATTAGTTTCTTCATGATCTTTTAAGTTTTTATATGTTTTAATGAAAACGTTTTAAATGTCAGTCTTGTCTTATAATTAACGGTTTATTATAGTTTGTCTAAATATTAAGTTATAACATTTTATTCATAGTTGAAGTATTTGAAAGATAAATTTTAACATTTGGATAGTTGATGTGGTGATGTGGTGATGTGGTGATGTGGTGATGTGGTGATGTGGTGATTTGCAGATTCGGCGATAATGCAAAAGAGCTTAAATGTTTAAAGACCATTGTTGCTTAATCGCAAAGTAGCGGATGATGAATACGACAAGCATAGAAATAATCATGTTGACTGTTGTAAAATTGCTGATTTGATCAATGACAATAAAAACAATTGCCCCTGCCAGACATGCAGTTGCATAAATCTCTTTTCTAAAAATCAATGGAATTTCATTCGTCAACACATCTCTGATCACACCGCCAAAAACTGCAGAAACAATGCCCATCATGATTGCAATCGGTATAGATAGACCAACTCCAAGCGTTTTTTGTAATCCAAGAATTGTAAACAATCCAATACCCATTGTATCAAATAGAAACATGCTCTTTCTTAATGATGATATTTGTTTTTTAAATAGATAGGAAGTAACGACTGCAGCAAGTATGACAATTAAGTAATTAAGATCTAACAACCAACCTACTGGTGTCTCGCCAATTAATAAATCTCGTAAAGTGCCACCTCCGACAGCTGTGACTATCCCAATAATAATTGATCCAACTAGATCAAATTTCTTAGATAGTGCAGTTAAGACTCCACTTATGGCGAACACAAACGTGCCAGTTAAATCGAATAAGTAGACCCAGGTCATTTAATTTTTCATATTTATTTAGTTCGTCCTAAATCACGGTTCACTGCAATACTCGCGTTCAATTCGAATCCAACCAATAATATAAAGGCATTGATTTGTAACCAGATTAATGTCACGATTAATGCACTGATTGACCCATATATCTCATTGTATCGTCCAAATTGATTGACAAAATAGGAGAATAAAACTGAACTTAGAATTGACAATATAGTAGCTAAGGTTGCTCCAGGACTTACGAATTTAACGCGGCGATACATAGAGGGGCCATATCTATATATAGAGGTGATGATACTATAAAATAAAAGAATAAGAATGACCCATCTTAATAAGGCGAAAGGCAAGATTATGGTATCTCCTAGATTAAGTGTGCTAATTATAAGAGACATGATTTGTTGGAATAATATGATCAATGTGATCGAAAAAAAACCCAAAATAACTAATAGTATAGTCAAGCCAATGGCAACGAGTCTGTGATTGATGAAATTTCTTTTACTAAAGGTTTTATCGTAAGATTTGTCAAAGCCTTGCATCAAAGTTGACATCCCATTTGAGGCAAAAAATATGGCTAAAAAAAAGCCAACCGATAATAATCCAAAACTCCCTTCTTGCTCAATACCATCGACCATCTGAAAAATATAATTCTCAGCACTGACTGGCATCACACCTCTTATTGACTCTCGAAAAAGAGTTATGATATTAATGCCAAATGGAGAGCTAGCGATTATAGGAAGAATGAAAATAATAAATGGAAATAAAGAAATAAAAAAATTAAAGGCCACCGCATCAGCACGCGTAGTTATACTGTCCTTTTTAAGTTCTGAAATTGTGAATTTTATAATATTAAAAATTGATACGTCATCAAAGCCTGGCAATGAAGTCTTTTTCGACCAATTGACAATGTTCTTGATAATGGGCACATGTTCTAATGTATGGAATTTATTAGCCAAAATATTGATTCAATTTTTCAACAAGCATAGCTGGGGTAGAAATTCTGTTGCCCGATTTCTGGTCTATGAAAAACAGTTTAACCACGCCTGTATTGATGAGTTCTTTTTGCTCATTAAAAATGCTATGATGAAATACAATCATTTTGGTAGGCATTTCTTCTAATCTAGATTCTATAGTCAATAACTCATCGTAAGTCGATGGTTTTATGTACCGACATTCTAATCGAAGGACAGGCATGCTGATCTGATGAACCGTTTCAAGTACTTTGTAAGTGATGCCTAATTCTCTCACTAGCTCGGCACGACCAATTTCATAAAGTTTAGCATAGAGGCCATAGTACATATAGCCCATTTGATCAGTGTCAGCATAGGGGACTCGGTAAGTGGTTTGTGTTTTAAGCATCTAGTATTGATTTACGTTTAATAGGACAAGTCATGCAGTGAGATCCGCCTCTCGCTCTTGATAGCTCACTAGATGGTATTGTGATGATTGTATTTGTTAATGAATTTGTAAAGCCGTGATCTATATCTGATTGTCTGATAAATTCATCAGCTTTTAGAATAGAGAAGCCGCTCTCCTTCAGTGCTAATTCTGTTTTTAGATTTCGGTCATAGGTGATGCCAACGCCAGGCTTGACTGCGACGAGATTACATCCATCCGTCCATTGTTCTCTTTCCTGATAGGGTGATTCTCCATGGCCTGTAAAGATGAATTCCATAGTCGGGTTGATTTCTTCTAACATGAAATCTTTGATGGAAGGATAATACCCAGTAGGCCCTTCAGCTCTATGTACCTCTATAGTCGAGCTCATGCCGTCATACACTATTGGTTTGTAACAAATGATTTTATTTTTATCCAGTCGCGTAAACAGCGTATCAATGTGCATGCAAAATCGATCATTCGGTATTTTTACTTGGACCACATTTTTAACAAGATTCTTCGCAAAAAGAGATTCCTTTAAACTGTGAAAGGCATGAGTCGTCGTCCGTTCACTACAGCCGACTAACAAGTAATCTTCAGCTAGCATCATCAAATCGCCACCCTCGATTGAAACAACCTCTCCTTTTTTTGAGGGAGGAAATTCGTCTAGATTATTTAGGTTGATGAGTTTTTTATGTTGATAGACATCTGAAAAACTCTCATGGCCCATGAAGACAAAGCGGGTCAATAAATTTTCTCTATACCTAGCGATTTTTGCTGCCTTTGTCAGAATGATATGGTCCTTCACCGTCGTTGCTATATCCCGAGTAAAGATGAGGTTTGGAATAGGATCAAAAAATATATGATCAGTCTCTGGATGATAACCAGTAATCAAGACAGTTTTTAAATCTGTTGGCGATAAGCCTAACAAAATATCTTTATGTGCTGTAGGCAAATGCTCATGATCCACAACTTTATTAATCAATTCTGTCGTCATGTCTGGATTCGATTCGATTGTTTCAAGAATCAAATCCTCTATTTCAAGAACACCTGAAGATTTGACAAATGCTTCCATTACCTTAACAAATGTGTGATGTTCTTTGCGCATCAAGGGTAGGTGCACAATGTCATCAAAGAGTAATTCATCTGATTTGCTTGGAGATATTCTAGAAATGCCAGAATCTGGTTTGTGGACAATGACTGTTTCCAAGGTATTTATTTCACTGTCGGCATAGACTTCAATCTGCTTCATGGATCTTAACTTTGGATGCCAAGATAGCAATTTGAAAGAGCTATTTGAGAATCTCAATTCCTTTAGCCTAGATGATTTTAATCCTTATTATCCAGACATTTAAATGAATTATCGGAATCTCAATCCGCTATTGTCTGATTCCAATGATTTTCGTTATTTTGTATCCTCTACATTTCAATGTCAAATATTAATTGTAATGTATAATCACTTAGATAATCAGATGTTTATATATATAAATAATTAAGTATATGCTAAAGAAGTTAAAGTCATTATTCATAGTTGTAGATGAAAATGAAAGTAGTGGTGAGCAGAAAGCAAAATCAACACAGCAATCTAAATCAGCAAAAGGAAAAGAGAAACCCATTGCCAAAGCCCCGAAAACTACAAAGACATCTAAACCGGGGTCAGCTAAAACTACTCAACCACCAGCTTCTGGCAAGGCAGATCCCAAATTCGTCGAAGTATTGTTGAAAGCCATTGAAGCCAATAATCTTGAAGGCTTCGACTATTTGGAATTCAAACAAAGCTTACAAAATCTGTCTAATGTCCAAATGGATGAGAAGACCAGATATCAATCTGCTTTTGCAATGGCAAAGACAATGGGGGCCACGCCGTCTAAGCTCGTGAATTCAGCGCAGCATTATATTAATGTCTTAAAAAAAGAAGAAGCTAAATTTAGTGATGCTTTGCAAAATCAACGTAAAAAGCAAGTCCATGATCGGGAAATTGGTATCAAGCAAAAAGAAAGCCTGATCATTGAAAAACAGAAAAAAATAGAGCAATTACAAAAGGAAATTGAAGCAGATACTAAAAGCTTAGAAGCTGATCGGTCCGCTATTCAACAATCTCTAGCCAAGGTGGAGACGACAAAAAATGGATTTGTGAATGCCTACATGGGTGTGCTAGGGCAGATAAAAGGCGATATTGAAAAAATGAATACTTACATTACATAGATGCCAAGACGAAACTTGGTGTCCATTCTGATCGTCATAACAGTCATCGTACTAGCCACTGTGAGACAAGTCTCTTGGCTGGACAATGTAAATAATTGGATATGGAGAGTCCTTTTATTGGCGGTATTCCTAACTTTGGGAATTATTTTAGCTTTCTCTGCGATTAAAAAACTGAAACGCTAGTTAAATATGCCTGAAAATAGTAAACCAAAGTCATTTTGGAGAAGACCCGAAGGAGTGACGGGAGGTCTTGTTATAGCTGGACTAGTCCTTGGAGCCGGATTCCTTGTGACCACCTTTTTTGGTGCTTTAGCAGCTTTTGTATCAAGCACAATAGGACTTGCTGTCTCTTTGGTCGCTTTGAGCGTCATTATCTTTATGGCTCTCGATTCTAAGATGAGAAATCTCGTCTGGTACATGTACAAGTCTGTCATGAGAGCCGTTACTGGTTTATTTGTCCAGATTGACCCCATAGGCATTCTTAAAAGTTATGTTGATGATCTAAAAGCGAATCTGCGCAAGATGAATAAGCAGATCACTCAACTACGTGGTCAAATGCACAAGTTGAAAGAACTCATCATAACAAATCAAAAAGAAATCGCAAGCAATCTAACACAAGCCAGTAAAGCCAGAGAAACAGATAAGAAATCAGTCATGATTTTGAAAAGCAGAAAAGCGGGGCGGCTGAAAGAATCCAATGTCAAACTTGAAGACCTGTATAAAAAAATGGAGGTCATGTATCGAGTCTTGGGCAAGATGTATGAAAATAGTGAGATCCTAGTCGAGGATGTCACTGATCAGGTAAAAGTGAAAGAACAAGAGCGAAAAGCAATTCGGGCCAGTCATGGTGCGATGAAGTCTGCTATGAGTATCATCAAAGGAGATGCAGATAAGCGCATGATGTTTGATCAGGCACTTGAAGCTGTAGCAGATGACGTGAGTCAGAAAGTGGGTGAGATGGAGCGCTTTATGGAAGTCTCTGAGAACTTTATGGCATCAGTTGACCTGCAAAATGGCGTATTTGAGGAAGAAGGCATGAAAATGCTTGAAAAATGGGAACGAGAAGGGGACTCTTTGTTGTTAGGAGGAGATAAAGAAACACTTTTACTGCAGGCAGAAAGTGAAGCAGATGTACTCGATCTTAACCAACCAATCAAGGTTCCAGAAAAAGTCGGTCGAGGAAATCAGTATGATAACTTCTTTGATTAATCAGAAATCTAACATTTACATTTTATAATACTTAACCATGGCTAAACGATTAACTACTTTTTCCAAACTTCTCATTACGATATTATTAGTTGCATTGATCTTTCTTGGAGGTAGATACTTATTACAAAACACATCATTCGGAAAAGGTCTGACGAGTGGCGACGGAGGTGGTTCTGAAGGAACGACTACGAGTCGAAACGACGATAGAAATTCAAACTCAGGCGGAGGATCAGATGCTGATGTGATTAAAATAGGTGTTGTGACATGGGGTGGCTATGCAGGCGGACAGTATTTCAACGAGGGGTTCAAAGCCAATACCAATTCAAGATTCTATAAAGATTATGGATTTAAGGTAGAGTTTAAAGTCCTTGATGATTTCGAAGCATCTAGGCAAGCCTTTAAGAATGACGAAGTTCATTTGTTATGGCAGACCATTGACGCATTCCCAACGGAGGTGAATGGCTTAGCGGATTTTGATCCTGTAGTATTATTTCAAGCTGATTGGTCAAGAGGAGGAGATGCTATCGTTGCACGACGTGGGATTACTAAGGTGTCAGATTTGAAAGGCAAGAAAATTGCAGTAGGAGAATTCACTCCGTCACAATCTTTTTTACTGTGGTTGCTAAAAGCAGGAGGTTTGACAGATAAAGATGTAGATCTCGTGTATCAAGCAAGTGCCATTGACGCTGCGGAAGTCTTTAAGAGCCAGCGTGTAGATGCAGCTGTTGTGTGGAGTCCAGATGACATCGCCTGTGTGGAAGCTGTACCAGGATCTAGAATTTTAGAAAGTACAAAATCTGCTTCTCACATTATTGCTGATATATTTTTAGCGAAGCGAGCTTATGTTGAGAAGAATAAAATAAAACTAGGCCAGCTCTATGAAGGTTGGATGAAGGGTGCCGCTGAGATCAATTCTAATGATGCCAACAAGCGTAAAGCAGCTAAGATTTTAGGTGAGAACTTTGAAGTCTTTTCAGAGCAAGATGCCTATGATGCGATCAATAATGTGCGTCTGGTCACGCACGGTGACAATTTGAATTTCTTTGGTTTAAATCGTGATTTTAAAGGGATCACTGGTAATAACCTATATAGTGAAATGGTTGAAGTATATTCGGACTTAGGCTATATAGAAGGCCGTGCACCCAACTGGAGACAGATATCCTATTCAGGAATTGTAAATGACGCTAGACTGACTGGAGCACAACACGCAGCAGAAGAAGATAAATCATTTGCCCCCGCAACAAAAGCAGATGAATCGAAAGAAGCACTTGCTTCTAAAGAGGTAACAATCAACTTTGGTACTGGCAGCGCAGTACTTGGCGAAAATGCTAAATACATCATCGACAGAGACTTCGTGTCAATCGCAAAGGCCTTTGGAAATTCAAGAATTAGAATTGAAGGAAACACGGATAGTACAGGCAGTAGAGATTTAAATGTCAGCCTATCCAAACGTAGAGCTCAAGCAGTTGCGGATTACTTGATGAATGAGCACAATATGGCGCGTAACAGATTAATCGTTGTCGGTAACGGTCCAGATCAACCAGTGGCATCTAATGAAACTGATGCAGGGCGAGCAAAAAATAGACGAACAGATTTTGAACTCGTATCAGATTAAACAAGTGTGAATTTCAAAGAATTATTCAAACTTCAAGGGAAATTAAAGGGATCAGAATCTCTTATCTTAGGTTTTATTGGTCTACTGATCTTTATCGCGTTATGGTGGATGATGGCTGAGATAAAGTCTATTCAAAGACCAATCGTTGAAGGCTATACATATCAACTGCCTTCATCTCTAGATGAAAATAATCAAGCCTTATTAGATTCAATTGCTAAGGCTGACTCTATTGCTTATGCCAATGCGACAACGTTTGAAAAGGCGTATCCATTGATACCAACACCTCCAATGGTATTGACATCATTCAGCAGCTTAATATCTGAAGATCATTTGATCTCTCACGCATTAAGTTCTATATGGCTTAACATAAAAGGGTATCTCTGGGCGATTTTAATTTCCATTCCCATAGGGTTCATTATCGGACTATACCCATTATTCAAAGGCCTCTTTAGTAAACAAGTCGATGCACTCCGATATTTACCGATGACTGCATTGACTGGACTATTTATCACCTGGTTTGGTATTGGGATTAATATGAAGGTTGCCTTTTTAGCATTTGGAATCATCGTCTATTTATTGCCTGTCGTTGCTCAACGAGTCAGAGAAGTGCAGGATATTTATACGAAAACAGCCTTTACCTTAGGAGCTACAAATTGGCAAATGATTAAAACTGTCTATATCCCATCTGTCATGGCAAAGTTGATGGATGATATAAGAGTATTAACAGCAATCTCTTGGACATACATTATCATTGCTGAATTGATGAGTCGAGAAGATGGGGTAGGAGCCTTAATTTATCAAAAAGCAAGAGGTGGACAAATTGAAAAAGTGTTTGCCATTCTGATTGTTATCATAATCATTGGATTTTTGCAGGATAGAATATTTAAGTTTATGGATAAACGCTTGATTCCTTATAAGACCCAGAATGCTGTGATGCCTGGCATAAAGGAATCTCAATACGGTATTTATACTATTTTATTTTTTCTTGTTATCACCATTCTACTCGGTTCGGTTGTGAGCTTATCCGCCATTAAGTGGACCTTGATCTTACCGATTATAATCATATCCGCTGTATTAATTATTTTATACGGGGAATGGAAAATCTATAAAGCCAGTTCAGCCAATGCCTAATTTCACAGATACAGAGTTACGAGATATTATAGAATTGCGTGGGATTGGACAATCGTATGACGGCGGCGCTAATTGGATCATGAAAGACCTAGAATTCCTAATTGAAGACAAGCCCGAGCAGGGACAATTTGTCGTGATTTTAGGCATGTCGGGTTGTGGCAAATCTACCTTATTAAGATACATTGCAGGTTTGCAAGAACCAACAGAAGGGACAGTTCTTATCGATGGCAAATCAATAGCCGAAGCTCAGAGAGTCAGTATGGTTTTTCAACGGTATTCGTCCTTGCCGTGGATGACAGTTTTAGATAATGTCGGCTTAGGGCTCCAATATCAAGGGATGGCTAAGGATGAAAGAGATGAGAAGGCAATTGAGATGTTGAAACTAGTCGGATTGGAAGGGCAGGAGTATAAATATGCTCAGTATCCCACATTATCAGGTGGTCAGTTACAGCGTGTTGCGATTGCAAGAAGCTTGCTGGCTAATCCTAAAATTCTATTGATGGATGAGCCTTTTGGAGCGTTGGACGTGCGTACGCGGCTTCAAATGCAGGACTTACTGTCTAGTATCTGGCGCAAGTTTCAATCTACAATTGTCTTTGTTACACATGATATTCCAGAAGCTGTTTATCTAGGTGATGACATCTATATTATGAAGTCTGCGCCATCTAAAATTGTGCGCCACATCAAAGTGGATTTACCTTTAGTCAGAGACAGACAAACGAAACGAGATCCGAGATACACGGCATTAGTCCATCAAGTCGAAGATGAGATGATCTCTGTCGCGGAAATGGGATAGCGAGCACCTCTAATTGGACAAAACCTGCCCACGTTTCACCTTAGAAAATAAAGTAAAAAATGTTCTTGTAGAGATCAAGTTTAAAAGGTCAATTTGGCTGATTACCAAGCCATATCGTCCTCTATACTTACATCTTCTGTACCAGTTGAGGGTTTATCCTCTGGAGTGACAGGATCAGCAACAACATCAGCACTAGTCGTATCAGCCTCAGTCGTCGTAGACTCTACTGGAGAACTAGCAGTTTCAGTACTTCGTTGTGTTGGGTCATAAACTATTCCAGCAGCTTCATCAGCAGCTTTTTTAGCTTCCCACTCTTCTTGGCGACGCTCAAATTGCTCATAGTCATAATCTGGCATCAGATCAGTTTTGACATGATCAACTGTTTCGTTTAAGGCATTCATAAATCGATTGAAGTCCTCTTTGTACAAGAAGATTTTGTGTCGATCATAGCCTTCACCATTAAATTTTTTGGTGCTTTCCGTCAATGTGACATAAAAATCACCACCTTTTGTTTTTCTGACGTCAAAGAAATAAGTTCGTCTTCTCCCTGCTCTTACCTTGGTAGAATAAACACTTTCAAATCTCGCCGAATTATCGTTTTCCACGTGCTTTAATGTTTGAGTTAGAAAAAATAACACAAATTATCTATGTAATATAGCTTACAATTCTGAAATATTACTGTGTTTCTGCTTGTTTTTCTTCTCTCTGCTCGTTTAGCATCTGATAGTAATAGCCTTTTTGTAGTAACAACTCTTCTGGAGAACCATATTCTACTATGCGACCTTCATCCAAAACTAAGACCTTATCAACCTTAAGAGAACTGAAAATCCGATGTGTAATGATGATAGCAGATTTTTCTTCGAGTGCTGTTTTTAAGTAGTTCAGTATGTGCTGCTCTGTCGACGTATCAACCGCACTAAGACAATCATCAAGTATAACAATTTTAGGCCTTTTGATTAAGGCCCTCGCAATAGATAATCGCTGTTTTTGACCACCTGATAAGCTAACCCCACGCTCACCAACACGGGTATCAAACCCTTCTGGTAACTTGAGGATGTCATCTTTAACTGCTGCATGGTCTGCAAATTCTTCTACCATACTCATATCAGCATCGTGATTGCTGAATCGTATGTTATTACTCACAGTATCTGAGAATAGGAAAACATCTTGGGGAACATAACCTATTGTATGCCTGAGATGATTGAGATTAATCTCTTTAACGTCCTTCCCAGCTATATGAATAGCACCTACTGTTGGATCGTACATGCGCAGCAAAAGCTCAGCTATTGTTGACTTGCCGCTTGCCGTTTTACCAATAACGATCATTTTTTCTCCTTGCTCTAAGGTGAAGGATATATTATGCAAAGCAGTGATACCACTATTCGGATATGTAAAACTGACATTGTCAAATACAATCTTACCCTCTAACGGAGCATTAGTTTCTGCTGTATTGCTGATTAAAGGCATCTCATCTAAAAATTCATTGATCCGTTTTTGTGATGCAGCCGCAGTCTGAATGATCGAAGCGATCCAACCAATAGCTGTAACTGGCCAGGTGAGCATATTGACATAAATAAGGAATTGTGCTATTTCACCAGCTGTGGCTTGCCCTTTAGTCACTTGTACACCGCCTACTAAAACAGTTAATAAGGTGCTGGCCGAGACCAATAAAATCATGAGCGGGAAGAACAAAGCATTGACCTGTGCCAGCTCAAGAGATTTAGATTTAAATGAATCGCTTTCATCCGCAAATGCCTTTCCAAATGCTTTCTCCCTTGCATAACTCTTTATGATCTGGATACCTGAATAAGCCTCATGAGCAAAACTATTCAAACTAGCCAATTGCTTCTGAATCGCCTCACTCTTGCGATTAATCATACTACTGACGAGATAGATTGACAAGGATAAAAAGGGTAGAGGCATGAGTGTGTATAAGGACAGGGATGGGTTTGTCGTAATCATGGCATAAATCACCATGGCAAATAGAGAGACCAAGTTAATGCCATACAACAAAGCAGGCCCTAAATACATCCTCACCTTACTCACATCTTCTGAAATCCGAGACATCAAATCACCTGTACTATTCTTTTTGTAAAAACTAATATCAAGCTTTTGGTAATGATCATATATATCCCGCCTAAGATCGTATTCTATCAATCTCGAATTGTAGATGATCGTCTGTCGCATGAAATACATAAAAACACCCATAATAACGGCATAGGCTAAGACAGTCAATCCAAAATGTAGTAAACTTGAGCCCAGATCGTCATAAAAGATAGCAGAACTAGCATCTGTTGATGTCGTTGCTTTGAAGGCCTTCACCTTAGTCAATACAAAATCCAATGCTTCTCCTATTTCCTGTGGGACTTTAGCTTTGAAAAAATTGGAAAAGATAACACACACGGTCCCGATGAGAAGGCGTCCTTTATATCTAAGTATATATTTATTGAGTACTGCTAAATGCTCCAATTGTTATTATGATTCTGCGATGAATTGATTAGGCAACAAAAATGCTAATAAAATTTTTAATAACGTGAATTATTTAAATAACGATTCTATCAGACTGTTTATGATTTGCTTCACTTAAGAGTGTTCCTGTCCTTTATCAATTTCATCATAAACTTTAACCGTCATCCTGAGCCCTTAAAAACTCTCAGGGCTCTAAAAATATACTGATGACAAAAAGTGACAACTTGAGTTTACACGAAGTAATCATTTCAAGAATCAGTATTCAAGAGTGATAGGCGATGCCCTCATTTATAAAAGTCATATCCCTTCAAGCTACCAAGCATAAACCAGCCTGAAAGGCTGAGATTCCAAAGCTAGGGGCATGGCCCCTAGATATAAACAAAATAAGGTTATCAGCCTGAAGGGCTGAGATTCAAAAGCTATCAAGGTCAGTTCTGTAACGCAGAGAAGGCGTAAAAGAACAATTTAAGACGACTAGATATTTAGTTCTTGAGACACTCATGTCACAAGCACTAAATAAATGGTTGTATGAAAGCAGTTATTTTTGTCTACTCAAGGCACAGGTTCGGTCTGATAGCCATAAATACTGTGAAAGCGTCGTACCTTGACAGACTCTAGATTAATTGCAGTATTCAAGATGATAGGCGATGCCCTCATTTATAAAAGTCATATCCCTTCAAGCTACCAAGCATA
>CALGLU010000091.1 GCA_937959275.1 uncultured Saprospiraceae bacterium
CAGGTAGTCTATTGAAACATTAATTTGTCACGATTTTTACAAAAAAATCTCGCCAAATTAGCCTCATTTAATATAATAATGCACGGCACTTTGTGCCGTGCAACCAATATTTGACACCTATGGTGTCATGATATCCTTAACTAAATGACATTGCATTGGGTCAGGACCGATTGACATTGTTTAAGGAATGAATGCATCATGAACGATTAGAGAAAGCTTTGAGATTTTGGTTGCATGTATTTTCAAGAGTGCAAATTGTATATTAGTTAGCCAGTAACAATTCTTCTACCGTGGAAGGAATTAGTATTAAGCAGTCGCTGGTGTTCAGACAAATTGTTTTTTGTTATGCTTCCTGCAGCTATAATATCTAACTTTTGTTCGGTGCGCTTAATCATTGTATTAAGTGTAGGAATTCCGTCTTTTGCAGTAGGCTTGCCTCCTGAACTTAGGATCGCATCAACCGAGCTGATATTGGAGATTATAGTGACGGATTCCAAAATATTGGAGGAGTAATCTATTGCTTTATGAAAGGTAACATGAAGAGGTTTGGCAACTTCTGCAAGACTTGCTGTATTAATGAAATCCACCCCACGATATTTATTTAATAGTCCAAATACGACTCCATGGACACCGAGATCTTTCATCGAATAAATGGATGCTGTCATTTTTAGAATTTCCTGAGTTGTATATTGGAAATTACCTTGACGAGGCCGTATCATAACTTTGACTGGAATATTTACTTCACTCAAAACTTGTCTAACGAGCTCAAGCGAAGGTGTTAAGCCATCGACCTCTAAATGGCTACATAATTCCAATTGAGTAGCGCCTAGCTGCTCGGCCTTTATCGCTTCTTGTAGGGTTTCAACACATGCTTCAATCGTCACAGTATCAGTTACTTTTCCAGTGTATTGTATTTTCATCATTGCCTTGAAGGTTAATCGGCGTATCCTCACATTCGATATTCCCTTTTTTTATCCCTGTGATGTTTAGAGTACTTGGGAGCGTTGACAGATTAAATGTTTCGCAAGTATTGAGTTCGCCATTAATCATAAATACCCAAGATGGATTGTTTGAATAAGCTTCGTTTTTGCCTATTAATACATTAATCATTTGGACCAAGTCGACAGAACTGACACTTCCGGATTCATCCACATCAGCAGCAATCACATTGACAGGGCAAGGATCAACAAGTCCTAAGACGATCCGCAAACCTCTCACGACATCTACCGATGAAAGCTCATCAATTGCTGGGGTGTTCAGGCTGACACAAACTTGTATTTGATCTTCGCTCGTCTCTAATGCTTCTAATGCATATTGACCAAATGCCATTTGGCTAATTGTTGTTTCGCCATCACTAGATGTCACGACAAGATCAGCCATTGGCAAATCATTACCTTGACTATCTTGGATGTCAAAGCTGATATTTTTAGTTATCATTTGAGCTTGCATCATTCCTCCACCATCTGTAAGAGTTTTATTGGTGATATACATAACCCTTCCATTTGCAGTTGCTCCAGCTTCTGCTCTATATGTTGAGAAATGAAAATAGCCTTCATCATCAATATCCATGGATGTTTGATTTCTTAAAGTCATTGATTGCGCTTTGGCATCAAGCACTGTTTCTACATCCCAATTGTCACCATTCGCCGTCGCCAGCTTAAGGACGTCTGAGTCTGAATACGCAATATAAGTCCCACTAGAATTTCTCAATAACTCCACTACGTCACGCGCATTACCTGAATCATGATTTTTTAAGGTGTCGACAATTGAAAATTCCCAACCCACTGTTCCACGATGTGCCACTTCCACATATCCAGAAACAGCATTGATTCGTTTATAGTAGGCAACTAAAATATCGCCTGATTCATCAACAGATAGGGAAGGGTATCTACCTCCTTCAGTGACAATCTCTGTGGACCATGTATTATTTTCTCTTGTACTCATGACAAGGTTTCCAGTTGTTTGAGACTGGTAGGCGACAGCATAGACAACATCATCATTAACGGCCAAATCAACTGCCCACTTATACGTTATACCATCAATTCCAACATCTTCGACTTGCCAACTGCCATTATTTTCAAAGGCATACTCTACCTCTCCGCTTCCTGAATCGGTAGACAGCACATGTATGGCGTCATCTGCCTCAACTACAATTTTATTATCCCATCCATCATGACCAGTGGAGGCAATAAACTCTATTTCAAAATTGTCAGTTGCTAATTCTCTGGCAAGAGCAAATTCTCCGCCTGCTTCGTCATGATCATGGTAAGCAATAAGTGCTCTGTTAGCATTGTTGAACGCCAAGTCAAGTGGACCATAGAAGTAGCCTTCTGACACGAGTTCAGAAGAAAAACTGTTACCATCTAGTTCTGCAATTCTTGTCCAACCACTAGTAGTAGATTCATTCATATAAGCTATATGAGGAATACCATTTTTGTCGCATTGGAGTGTAGGCTTTTCACCTTCATCAACGTCAACCATAGTCCAGGTATTTGTAGACATGTTAGTATCAAGACTACTTAATTCTGCATAGCCCCATAAAGTGCTAGCAGTTGTACATTGGACAATGACATAGTCATATGTAGCGATATCAACTTCGGGTGGCACGACAAAGGAGCGCGGTCCAGTAATGGCAATTCCCATTGCTACTCCCATCCCGATTGGATCATCTGAAATTTTAAAATCATCCGCAGCATCATAATCAGCATCAGTTGATAAAAACACTTCTAAGGTGATGCCTTGAATCGTCGCAAAATCATTTTTAAAATTGACGGTTTGAGTCCCATCTTCTTCTTTAACAAATTCTACTGAACCAGTAATGGGGTAGACTGTAGCATTATTAGCGATGAAGTTTGCTGTTCGTATTTGTTGTTGACTGAGTAGAATACTTGAAGTGCTTAGTATAAGCAGTAGGAGTGTTAAGCGTGAGAGCATGTTACAGTTTTAAAAGTCAAGTGCAAATGTATCTAATTATAACGATGTATGCTATGACTACCATGTGTCTAAAACAACAAAAGCCAACTTTTTAAGGGTTGGCTTTTGCTCTTTATTTAGTTCGTCTAATATTAGTCGTCTAAGTGATAGCAAACTTTGAACATAATAGCAGCTAATGCACCACCTGCTAAACAAGCAACTGCAAATACCCATATGTTAGCCCAGTCTGTCATTCCTGCAACTGATACGCCTAATCCAACAGCTGGATTGAAAGCTCCACCAGAAATACCACCAAGACCATAAGCCATAGCTGTTACAGTAAAACCAATTGCTAAACCATAAAATGAATTACCTTCATTTGATTTTGTCGTAGCTGTATTTAATACAACCCAAGCTAGAGCAAATGTACCTAGGAGCTCAGCAACAAATGCAGCTGCAACACCAGGTCCGCCAGCAGCACCAAAAGCACCAGCCGCTTCATGGCTAATACCTAATACGGATGTAGCTACAAGCGCAGCGACTGCTCCACCTGCCAATTGAGCAATAATGTAAGGAACAAAATCAGCTGCAGACATAGCACCTCTTATAAGAACTGCCAAAGAAACTGCAGGATTAAAGTGTCCACCAGAAATGTGACCTCCGGCGAAAATCATGACCATTAACGCAGAGCCAATAGCCACAGGAGCCATCACTCCACCTTTGGCAACAGCCACTACAACAGTTAGCACCAAGAAAAAGGTACCGATAAATTCAACAATATACTTTCCCATAATTTTTAATTAGTTAGTTTAAAATGCGTTTTAAATATATGATAAATATTTATGTATAAGCTTATAATAGTCAATTATTTCGAGAGCCACTTTTGGAAGAGTGTCTCGGTTGAGACGTCATTTTTACTTAAATGACACATTATTTTAACAAAATAATGTGAATTAATTAGTGGTCTGTCAAGTATATATTGACTAGTTGAATTTTGATAGTAGTTTGTGCATGAACTAGGCGCAGGTTCGGTCTGATAGCCTTAGGTAAAAGCTATCAAGGCCGGTTCTGTAACGACGTGCATGTGCAAAATACGCCAAAAGCACTAGTCAGTTATCTCTTGACAGAGCACTAGGGCATTCTGAGCCAACCCAAGATCTGGTAATCGGCAATGGTGTAGATTCCATTATAAACGGAGAGAGTCAGTGTATCTCTAGATTTCTTACCATAATTCTGTTGCATCAGCTCAACTTCAGTATCCGTGACTCTCGAAATGATACCAGTATGACCATAGGGATTACTAGATGTCCCATCATAGACTAACATATCACCTGCTTGAGGCTTTTCATGCCTTACATTCCTAAATTGCAGTAATGCTCGTTTTTTGTTAAATGCGACATCATCTAGATTTTTATCAAATAAATCCTTTGCATGACCATACGAATCAGGCATTTTATGGTCATAAACTTGAAAGTAATATCGTTTGACATATTCTACACATTGCCATTTTAAACCCAGATTATAACCATCAGGTGTCTTATGTCGACCGTGTGTATCATTGATTTTACCATTAAAAAATACAGGTACTCCATTGTGCATATCCATAACTTCACCAGGTTGGTGATCGGATTTGATTAGCATGAATACTGAAAGCAGCAGGAAAAGCTTAAATGACACTTAATAATATTTAGAATCGCCAATTTAGTCAGAATAGAGAGCTATTTTTAATTCTGAATACATTTTGTCAAAATCTTATGAAATCACTATTTTATCTAAACTCTTGCCTTGAATCATAAGATTTTACTGATTACACCACCATTTACACAACTGAATACACCATATCCAGCGACTGCTTATATCAAAGGATTTCTGAATACTATAGGTGTTGATAGTGTACAAATGGATTTAGGCATCGAGACCATACTTCAACTTTTTTCCTCAAATGGGCTCAAACAAGTTTTTGAAAAAGCATCAATTGCCATAGGAAATGGTAGCGCTAACAGTCAACGGATTCACGCTCTTCAAAAAAGTTATATCGGATCGATTGATCCTGTTATCCATTTTCTACAAGATCAAGATCCCACCTTAGCGCATCTGATTTGCGAACGACAATTTCTACCTGAAGCATCTCGATTCGATCAACTGGAAGATTTGGAATGGGCATTTGGTACGATGGGTATAAGGGACCAAGCTCGTCACATTGCAACCTTATACTTAGAAGATTTAAGTGATTTTATTATTGAAATGATCGATCCTCATTTTGGCTTCAGTCGATATGCTGAACGCTTAAGTATAGCTGCCCATAGCTTTGATGATCTTTATGCAGAGTTGAATCAGACTCCGAGTTTGATCACTCAGTTGATGTTAGATTTACTCATTGCAAAAATAGAGAGCAGTCAAGCGAATATGATCTGCCTCTCTGTTCCCTTTCCGGGAAATTTATTTGCTGCGTTGACTTGTGGTAGATGGCTTAAGCAGAACTATCCAGAGCTAGCCGTTGTGATGGGAGGAGGCTATCCGAACACTGAGCTGCGTTCGTTGAGTGATCCTCGTGTGTTTGAGTTTGTAGATTATATCACGCTAGATGATGGCGAAGCACCACTTATGACATTGCTGTCTTACCTAGATGGGACTATTGATACATCGATGCTTAAGCGGACGTTCAGTCTAGAGTCGAATGGAGTCATGTATCACAATGGGAGTCTTATGCCCGATGTCAAGCAAGAGAAGGTCGGTACACCAGATTACAAAGGACTTGCATTAAAAAGCTACCTGTCGGTCATTCAATTGACGAACCCGATGCATCGTCTATGGAGCGATGGTCGTTGGAATAAATTAACAATGGCGCACGGGTGTTATTGGGGCAAGTGTACATTTTGTGATATCTCCTTAGATTATATCAAAAACTATGAAGCGTCCTCTGCAGCTATGATTGTAGACAGGATGGAAGAGCTGGTTGAACAAACAGGTGAGACGGGCTTTCATTTTGTGGATGAAGCAGCTCCGCCTTCGCTGATGAAAGCGGTTGCTTTAGAACTATTGAAGCGTGGCTTAGTCGTCAATTGGTGGACAAATATTCGCTTTGAGAAAAGTTTCAATGGCGATCTATGTCGCTTGCTTGCAGCCTCTGGATGCATAGCCGTTTCAGGTGGCTTGGAGGTCGCTTCAGATAGACTTCTTAAGTTAATTGCAAAGGGAGTTACTGTTGAGCAGGTCACTCAAGTCAATGACAACTTTAACCAAGCGGGGATTATGGTACACGCCTATTTGATGTATGGCTTTCCGACACAGACTGCGCAGGAAACGATTGATTCGCTTGAGGTCGTTAGACAGTTATTTGCTTCTGGAGTTTTGCAGTCTGCATTTTGGCATCGCTTTGCTATGACCGCTCACAGTCCAGTTGGTTTGATTCCTGAAAAATTTATGGTTCAGACACTAACGAAAGGAATAGGGACATTTGCCAACAATGATCTAGAACATGCCGATCCCACTGGAGGCGATCATGATTTATTTGCAGAAGGCTTGCGCAAATCCCTTTATAATTTCATGCATGGATTTTGTTTGGATCATCCTTTGGATAACTGGTTTGATCATCCTGTTCCTAAAACATCTTTGCCTCCTTCTCTTATTAAAAATTATCTTGATAAGCCTCGTGTAAGGGATATGAAGGATGATTACAAGCTAGTTTGGATTGGTGGCCCTATAGTATATCTGGCTCATGAGTCTGGCTTACAAATTTTCTCAAAACAATCTTCGTCATTTATTTCTGTAGCAGAAAACCTTGGGCAATGGCTTGTAAGATTACTCACTGACATCACATCTGACACAGGACTTCAGATATCCTATAAACAAGTGAAAGAAAATTATCTGGAGTCTGGTTTTGATGAGTGGGGATTGTTTTGGTATGGCGAGGTGATGGAAGAGCTTAAGGGGCTTGGGCTCTTGGTTGTCTAGTAGGTGTGCTATGCGATTTAATGTAAGCATTAATGATTATCCTTTGGTCGCTCAAACCGATTTGGATGGTTTTCGTCATATGTCTTGTTAGACCGCAAGCCAAGAAAAGCCGGTTCTTTCATTTGTTCTAGCCAAGCATTCGTTTTGGCTTGCAAAGCATTAGACAAATCTTGTTTGCGAGTGATTTGATTATTTGATTCACTTTTGTCGACATTCAAATCATAGAGATGTAGCTCTGAATCTATGTTAGCAAATTTAGTATTGCCTTGACGAATCGCCACTTCATCTTGGTCATGTTTTCTCCAGTAAAGTTCTTGGTGTGGCAGGCCCGTTTTTTGATTGGTGATATAGGGAATAAGATTCACGCCATCAATCGGATTTTGTAACTGCACAGGGGATTTCTGTTGCGCGATGATACTTCCAAAAATATCTAAGGACAATACAGGGGACTCATATGTTATTCCAGCTTCAATTTGTTTCGGCCAGCGCATCGCAAAAGGCACTCGAATACCACCTTCAAACAAGCTACCTTTTGCTCCTCTTAGTGGACCATTGTCTGAATAGTTTTTTGTTTCTGGTCCTCCATTGTCAGATAGAAAAACGACGATTGTATTCTCTGCCAATCCCAATGATGTCAATTGATCTAGGATACGCCCGACACCATCATCTACTGCACTGACCATCGCAGCATATGTTCTCCGTTTCGGATGTTCGATATGTTGAAATCGATCGAGATATTTTTGTGTTGCTTGGAGTGGACCATGAGGCGCATTATAGGCGACATATATAAAAAAAGGATCGTCTTTGTATTGTTCTAAATAGTTTACGGCTTCTCTCGATAGAGCATCTGTGAGGTATTCTGTTTCTTCTACACGTTCTGTATTACGCAAGAGCTTGGTATGATAAGCATCAAACTGAGAAGTCACTTCATATTCGTCAGCTCTTATCCAGTCTTCAGGAAAGTATTTGTGACCGCCGGTTAAGAATCCATAAAAATCTGTGAAGCCTCTCTGGAGTGGACGTTGACTCGGATGAGCTCCAAGGTGCCATTTGCCTAAAATAGCAGATTGATAATCATGCTGACCTAAGACTTCAGCAAGAGTTTGTTCACTAAGCGGTAATCCCATATTGGGATCATTCGGTGCAAATAGTGGATTACGACTAAAGCCAAAGCGATCCTGATAGCGACCTGTGATGAGCCCTGCTCGACTTGGACCACACGCAGCCCAAGTCACATAGCCATTTGTGAATGTCACGCCTTCTTGCGCAATTCTGTCTATGTTCGGTGTTGGAATTTCGAGACTACCATTAAAGCCTACATCACCATAACCCAAATCGTCTGCGAGGATTAAGACTAAATTTGGTGGTTGATTGGTTGTTGATGCTAGCTCAGGTTGGATTGACTTGCAATTCAACATGCTCAAGACTAAGATCCCAATAGCTAGATGTAATCGCATGGTCGTCATTGTATTTAAGATTATCATTTATATGTAGCTTTTTACGTCCAACTTTTTTCCTTCCCAACTCCAAACTCCCAACTCCCAACTCCCAACTCCCAACTTCATCCTTCAATCCTCCCGAATCAATGCTGGCTTCAACTTTTTATTCATCTCTTCAAATCTTTGTTTAGCAGGCAGTAAGTCTGGTTTGTCTTTGTCAACGACATTATGGAGTGCTTTGCCTTGTATGACTAATGGTGCTTCGGACGTGGGCAGCCATTGAGCTAAATCAGTTTTTATGTTTTGGTATTCCGGCTGAGTGGCAAGATTATACCATTCATGCGGATCCGTTGAATGATTGTATAATTCTTCTGAGTTATCGAAATAGTGATTGTATCTCCACTGTCTTGTCCTGATGCTATGATTGCCTCTTCCCCAAGTGATCAAAGCAGGTGTTGTCTTTTGTAAGCTTGGATTTTTCAACCAGGGTACTAGTGATTCACCGACCACATAGCTTGGCTTGGTTAGTCCTGTCATTTCTGTAAGTGTCGGATAAATATCCAGTAACGAAACGGCTTCTTGACAATGACCTTGATACTTGTGTCTTGGATCTATAATGATAAAGGGCACCTTAGTTGATTCTTCCCACAAAGAAAATTTTCTAAAACTGCGTTTTTCTCCTTGGTGATAGCCATGGTCTGACCACAAGACGATGATCGTATTATCCTTGTAAGCGCTGTTGTCAAGTGCATCGATCACTAAGCCAATATTTGCGTCCGTCCAAGAGTTGCAAGCTAGATACGCACGATGCACTTTTTGCCATTTGTCATCTTGTCTGAATTTAAAATCGTCACTTAATTTAGCATTGCTCCGCGCAGGCCAGGGGCAATCCTCCAGATCATCAGCTTTGATCTGTGGAGGTGTGATTGGGTCTGGGTATAAGTCAAAATAGTCTTGAGGACATACAAAAGGTAAGTGGGGTTTGACAAAACCTAAGGCTAAGAAAAATGGTTGGTCATGATTTCTTTCTAAAACATCAACGCCGTATTCAGCAGTGTTGTAATCAGGATGGTGGCCTTTGGGAGATGTTGTCGGACAGAAGGCCATCTTTCTACCCTTACCAAATCCTGCATCATAATCGTAAATTAAATCGGGCAAAGCCTGTAAGGCTAATTCATTATTTTCTGTCCATTCTCTTTTGCCATTGTCCTTTATATAAGACCATTCTCGTCCGTGATGTATTTTACCAGAACCATACGTTGCATAGCCACTCTCTTTAAATAATTGAGGAATACTTACGTATGTGTTTAACACAGCCGGCTCCATATTCATTTGATTGTAAAACGGGTACAAGCCAGATTGATGTGGTGGAACACCAAATAATAAGGCACTTCGACTAGGCCCACACGCAGGTGCTACACAATGTGCATTGGTGAAATTAATGCCTCGCTTTGCTAATTGATCCATATGCGGAGTGATCGCTTGTGGATGGCCATCTAAAAACCCAACCCAATCATTCATGTCGTCAATAGCGATGAATAACACATTTGGTTTTTGGTCGATCTGATGAGTGCCAGAAATTGGATGTGAAGGAGTACATGAAATAATAGTACAAAGGGAGACTATGCAAAATAAGGATTTAATAAGTTGACGATTCATTTTACGTTTTCTGATGTTTATATACCCAATGCACTTGAATTTGACTTATTTACTGCTGCCTATTTTTTCAAATTCTGCGTTACAAAGTCTCGTAATAGCACCACTACATGATACCCAACGAACTTGAATTTGAACTATGTACTACTGCCTATTTTAACAACTTCTTCGTTGCAAAGCCTCGTATTAGCACCGTTATTCCTATGTATTGCGCCTTGATTTTGAAAAAAATATCCTCATATTAAAAAGTTCAATCCCAAATGCGTTGGGTATAGTTTCTGCAGATGTCAGATTAAACATGAATCCTTAGCAAATAAAAATGAGGAGTTGTTTTAAATGACAGTTTCAAAGAGACATATCTTGTATTTTAGGAATTCTTATTCACTTCTAAAATAGAGAAAAATCGAATGGGTTGTACTACAGGAAAAAGAATTTTGCTATACATCATATTATTTACTTGCTTTGGCTACTCTACATTCGCAGCCACTTATCAAGTTGGTTCGACTCGAGTTTATCCCACGCCGCATGCGCTTTATCTAGCCAATGTACTAGACGATGGTGATGTCATTGAAATCGATGCAGAAGTTTATACTGGACAGGATGCGCTGGCTGCATGGACTCAAAATCAATTGGTGATTAGAGGTGTGGGCGGGCAAGCTCATCTTCAGGCGAACGGAGCATACATCTGGGGCAAAGCCATTTGGGTATTGGCTGGCGATGATATAACGGTAGAGAATATCGAGTTTTCGGGTGCTGCAGTACCAGACCAAAATGGAGCTGGCATTCGCTTGGATGGGAATGGGATGACGATTAGGTATTGCTATTTTCATAATAATGAGAATGGTATATTGACAGCAGCTAGTAGTTCGGGAGATATATTAGTAGAACATACTGAGTTTGGATATAACGGGTTTGGAGGTGGACAAACACATAATATTTATGTCAATCAAACCAATAGTCTCACATTCAGATACAATTATTCTCATCATGCTAATATTGGTCATACATTAAAGTCTAGAGCAAGAGAAAATTACATCTACTATAATCGGATCATGGATGAACAGACAGGCAACTCTAGTAGACTCATCGATATCTCAAATGGTGGATTTACAATTATCATGGGTAATCTCTTAATGCAAGGTGAGAATGCTGAAAATAACAACTTGATCGGTTATGGCTTAGAGGGCTTGAGTAATGCAAATTCAGAACTTCATGTCATTAACAATACCATGGTTAATAAGCGTGTGGCCTCCTGTATTTTTGTAGCCATCCAATCAGGTACGCCGATTGCAAATATTCGAAATAATATCTTTGCAGGCAGCGGTACTTTGATTAGTGGGACAACTACGGCCATTTCCAATAACTATGTCAATCCAACTATATCAAGTCTTAACTTCATTAATGAAGCCAACTATAATTATGAATTATCGTCTAATTCGCCAGCAATAAATTATGGGACTGTACTACCGTCTGCAAACGGTACTTCGTTAACGCCTAATCAATATTATAATCATCCATTGGATTTTGGAGCAAGAGTTATCTCAGATGCAGTTATCGATGCTGGCGCTTACGAATTTGGCAATAACGTGATCCCACCAATAAGCCCCAAAAGTGAAATCACGATTGAATTGGGAGACATGACAATTGAAAGTTCGGATTATGGAGTCATCCTGACTGCTCCGAATGGCAACTGCTTTCGATTAAAAGTTGGGAATACTGGTGAGCTGATTACAGAAGCAGTGATCTGTCCATGAAAGGATTAGGAGAGAAGCACATAAGACTCGACTCATAAGCTAATGAAGCGTATACAAGGCAGATAAGTAAGAGGGTAGTCTAAACAGAGCTCAATTGCTCTAATTAAATCTTGTCCATGATGTATGTCGTATAAACCTGTCCGAGCTCTGGGGAATTTATTCCAGACAATAATCTAAGTCTCGAATGGGACTTACAGACCATTCAATCCTCATCGAAATCAAAGTAGTCGAATTTGAATTCTTCAATTTCTCGTCGTTCCTTTTTAGTAGGTCGGCCTGCTCCACGCTCTCTGCGCTCTGGTTGTGATTTACCGACATACCAGTTTTCATATTTACGCATCTCCTCCTCAGGTGTGAGGTTTTCATAACAGTCGACAGCGATTTTTGCACCGACTCTTTTTTCGATGAGTTTAAGAACTTTAAAATCAAAATTGAAACCACCCTTTTTCACTCTTACAGTCTGACCGACTTCGATAAGAGCGGAGGGCTTTAGTGTCGCTTCATTTATTTTAATTCTCCCTGCTTTACATGCAGTCGTTGAGATCGTGCGAGACTTAAATATTCTAACTGACCATAACCATTTGTCAACTCTAACCTTATCCATAAGTCGTATTCAATTTGAGTATGTGCTAGATTAATCTGCTTGTTCTGGGAGAGCAGGGTATTCTAGATTCCATGATTCCATCGTTTCTAATACGGTCTTAGCGACTAGGTAACTACGGTACCATCTTTTATCAACAGGGATGATATGCCATGGGATGACATTACATGTATTGAGGACATCTTCATAACATTCCATATAGCGATCCCAATGCTTACGCTCCTCCCAATCGCCATCATTGTGCTTGAAGTTTTTGTCCCGCTCATCTATTCGTTGTTGTAGTTCAATTTTTTGTTGATCATAGCTGAGATGCAGATAAAATTTTAATACGGTTGTATTGTTATCAGCTTGCAATAGGTTCTCCCAGTTATTGATGGCATCCATACGCATAGCGACCCGGTCTTCATCAATCCATTGATGCACTCTCTGGATTAAGACATCTTCATAATGAGATCTGATAAAGATTTTTGATCTGCCTTTCTGAGGAGCAATCTTGTGACATCTCCATAAAAAGTCATGTGCAAACTCTTCTTCAGTTGGCTTTTTGAATGAATGTGCACTCATCACAGTGGGAAGGCAATCTTTAAACACGTCTCGGACTGCTCCATCTTTACCACTCGCATCCATCCCTTGAAAAACGACAAGGAGGCTATGCTTGCCGTCAGCTGCCATCATGGTATGAAGTTCCCCTATGCGCTCAGCATATTTTCTTGTGATCGATTTATATTCTCCTTTATCCAGATCTTCAGGTGGATAAGTGGGGATGTCAGAAAGTTTGATTTTTGCCATGTGTGATTCGGTTTAATTTTATTTTGACAAGAAAAGTAGTCCTTTAAATCATTTTACTTCTCTTGACAAGATAGTTTTGCAAGATTTGATTAAAGCCCTGATTGATGTCTGCTTCGACATAATCGATTTTATATTGAAGGCATTTCTGCTTGAGGTCATTTTTCATGCCCACTAACTTTTCTTTATACATGTCCTGCACTTGATTGGGTTGTAATCTTAGTTCTTCGCCAGATTCCATATCAACGAATAAGTAGGGTCGATTTTCAAACTCAAAGTCAATTTCTAAAGATTTATCAACAACATCAAACAGGATGACCTCGTGCTTGTTGTGCTTTAAGTGCTGTAACGCTGAGAAGAGATCTTCTTGGTCATCGCCGTGATCAAACATGTCGCTAAATATGATAACTAAGGATCGCTTGTGTATGGCGTCTGCTATTTGGTGAAGCGCTTTAGCCGCTGAGGTTGTCTTTTGTTTCTCTGTATCATTAATGAGCTTATCTAAATGAGTCAATGACAATTTGTAGTGTGATGTACTTGACTTACATTGAGATTGGATCCTGAGTTCAGAATCAAATATGCTGAGACCAAATGCATCTCTCTGCTTCTTCAATAGATTCATTAAGCTAGCTGCAGCGACTGAAGAAAACTGTAGCTTATTGAAATTATGAGTTTTCTCATTAGCTTTTTCAGGAAAGTACATTGAAGACGAGCTATCAATGACAATCTGACAGCGAAGGTTCGTTTCTTCTTCAAACCGCTTAACAAACATTTTATTGGTTCGAGCATAGACCTTCCAGTCTATATTTTTAGTTGATTCTCCTTGATTGTATAGCCTGTGTTCAGCAAATTCTACGGAGAATCCATGAAACGGGCTTTTATGGAGTCCTATAATAAACCCTTCTACGACCTGCTTCGCCAATAGATCAAGGTTGTTGATATTCTTTAAATTAAACTGGTCGAAAAAACTCATTCCTCAAATTTACAATTCATATGCCTATACATAACAAAAGCCTTTACTCATTTATTGAATAAAGGCTTTTTAAATCATTAATCTCTTGGAATATTAGACCAATAGACCCTCTAATTTACCTTGAAGGGCTGCTTTTGTGGCAGTACCGACATGTTTGTCGACGACTTCTCCATCTTTAATAAAGAGGATCGTCGGTATGCTGCGAACACCATACTTCATAGAAGTCTCTGGATTTTCGTCAACATTTACTTTACCAACTAGTGCCTTACCATCAAAGTCTTTTGCAAGATCTTCAATGATTGGGCCGATTAGCCTACATGGTCCACACCATTCAGCCCAAAAGTCAACCACAGCAACGTTTCCGCCATCTAGAGCAGTTTCTTTAAAATTTTTATCTGTGAATTCAAATGCCATTTTTGTATATTTTTTTTACCGTTATTGTAACATTGTATCTTTTGAAAAAGTTGCAAGGTATTAGATATTAATCTTTCCTTAGCAAAAAACCAACGATAAAAGATTTGCATTTGTTTTATGTATGAGTAATAAGTATCGCAAAAGAACGAGTATTCTTGTTTTGGGAGCCGCAATAACCTTGCTGTTAAGCAGATTCTTTGGTCAAGGATCTGATTTTATTGAGCAGTTTTACTACAGAGGTATTTTTCAAGCATTTCGGATTGGGTATGATTATACGTTTGGTTTGCTACCCATTCCAATGATTTATGTTTTTATCATCATCATTATTTATATACTTTATGTTTTGGTCAGGACATTTTTAAAAAAGGATCAGACTTGGCGTCATAGGTTGTTAGGAAGTGGGCACTTAGTTGTACAAACGATTTCTGCTTTGCTCATCATTTTCTATTGGTTTTGGGGCTTTAACTATAACCGAGTATCCATAGAGTCCCATCTTAATATGGACTATGCGGACATGGATACGACAGATTTACTCCAATTATATACAGAAACGAATGATAGGTTGATAGAACTAAGAACGCTTTTCTCACTTCAGGAAAAAATGAAAGCAATCGAATCGAATCCCACTGCCTATGAAGATGAATGTCGACAAAGTCTAACAGCAGCACTCGATGCCATGAACTACCCGACAAATGGACGAGTCAGAATTAGACGGATTAGACCACAAGGTTCACTGCTTAGGATCAGCACTGCTGGAGTGTATTGGCCCTTTGTCTTTGAAGGACACATCGATCCTGGCCTGCATCCCATGACCTGGCCATTCACGATGTCTCACGAGATGGGTCATGGCTATGGCTTTACCGATGAAGGCACCTGTAATTTTCTAGGTTGGCTTGCTTGTACAACTCATGAAGATCCATTCATTCAGTATTCAGGTTGGATAGGATACTACAGATACTTATTGACGAATCTGAGGAGAAGTATTTCACCAAAACAGTATCAAGAGATTTATAAGTCTATTCCTCAAGTGATTGTAGATGACTTAACAGAGATTAGAAAATATGCTATGCGCTATCCCGATGTCATGCCAGCCGTCAGGGATGTTGTCTATGACAATTATTTAAAGACGCATGGCGTGAAGGGTGGCTTGATCAATTATAGTAAGATTATTAAGTTGGTGTATGCATTTGAAAAGCAAAAGCAAGAAGGAGTCGATAATTGATAGATTTTCAAAATAAAAATCAAAATAAAAATCAAAATAAAAAGCAATAGCAATAGCAATAGCAATTTTAATGTGAATAAATCAGACTCACTAGCACACTGTCCACTGTCCACTATCCAACTATCCACTATCAACTATCCACTAAAAATTCACGAGTATTGTATCTTTGCATAAAAGCCTGTAATTCTTAAATAATACACCACATCACAATGAAGAAAATATATCACTTAAGTAACTGTGGCACCTGCCAGCGCATCATTCAAGAAGTAGGAGATACCTCTGATTTTGAGTCCATCAATATTAAGGAAAACAATATCTCGGAAAAAGATTTGGATTTTGCGGCGGAGCAGTTGGGTGGCTATGAAGCGGTGTTTAGCAAGCGAGCAATGAAGTACAGATCAATGGGATTGAATGAGATGAGTCTAACAGAAGCCGACTATAAAAAATATATCCTTGAAGAATACACCTTTCTAAAACGGCCAGTCTTTATCATTGGGGATAGAGCGTTTGCTGGTAATAGTAAGAAAGTTGTAGCAGCTATCAAAGAAGAGATCGGATCATGAGCCCAGCATCAACTGAAATCATTTCATTTTTCAAAAGCTTGCAGGATGACATTTGTCAACAGATAGAAGCCATTGATCAAGGGCATTCCTTCCGTGAGGATAAGTGGGAGAGAGAAGGTGGCGGCGGCGGACGGACTCGGATTTTTAAGGGAGGCATCATTGAGAAGGGAGGTGTTAATTTCTCAGCAGTGTCAGGGGCAATGCCTGCGAAGATCGCGGCCTCATTAGATCTACCGGAGAATGAGTTTTTAGCTACGGGCGTCTCTATTGTCCTACATCCGCACAATCCATTTGTACCTATTATCCATATGAATGTGCGCTATTTTGAAACCTCTGTTGGTAAATGGTGGTTTGGAGGCGGGATAGATTTGACTCCACATTATGTCATTGATAGAGATGCGCAGTTTTTTCATAGTATGCTCAATTCTGCATGTGATAGGCATCATAGCAACTTCTATCCCAAGTTTAAGACGTGGGCTGATGATTATTTCTTCGTCAAGCACCGAGATGAAACAAGGGGAATTGGAGGGATATTTTTTGATCAATTAAAAGGGGAGGAGTCGGAGCGAATGGATCTGTTTGCCTTTGTCAAAGATGTCGGGAATCAGTTTATGCCCATCTATCAAGAATTGATTTCACGCAACAAAGACACCTCATTTACAGAGGATCATCAGCGTTGGCAGCGGCTGCGAAGAGGACGTTATGTTGAATTTAACTTGGTTTGGGATCGAGGAACAAAGTTTGGTTTGGATACGAATGGTCGTACTGAATCGATCTTGATGAGTTTGCCGCCATTGGCATCTTGGGAGTATGATGTTCAGGTAGAGAAGGGGTCTGAGGAGGAGAGGACCTTGAGTTCGTTGAAAAAGGGAGTAGATTGGCTTAAAGCTTAAGTTTAAAGTATGGTTATGTTAGTAGGAATAGCCAAGGTGTAGTTGCTTTTTCTGAAATTCAATTGTAACTTGAAGAAAAGCGTAGCTATCATGAAGGACATAACACCCAACAGATTTTACGAATTACGAAAGCTGATGGAGCAAGCGTTTAGTAAAGGTAATCTTGAAAATGCGGAATCATTGGCAAAAGAATATTTAGAGTCATCCAAATCATTTGAAACAAATTGGAATTATGGAAATGCTATTCATCATGCCAACCTTATCTTGGGCAGAATCGCTTTAGAGAATGGTGATACAGAAAGAGCTAAGCTTCATCTAATCGAAGCTGGTCAAACTAAAGGGTCGCCACAATTGAATTCTTTTGGCCCTAATATGCACTTAGCTAAAGATTTACTTGAGTTAGGCGAACGAGACATTGTTATCCAATATATCAACTTAACTAAGAGGTTTTGGTGGAAGATTTTTTCATGGCGTAAGCGTCGACATTGGATAAAAGAAATCCACAATGGAGCTATACCAATGTTTGGCCCCAATCTAAACTATTAATTCATAAGTATATAATCAGTCGTGAATAGTTCAATTCTCATATAGGCTTTTATGTAATATGATGGTTATTATAAGTAACTTCGCACAAATATGTAAAATATGATCATCCAACTCAATTCGTGTTCAGCAGCTAGACCAGATAGACGAGCATTAGCAAGTATGATTGTTGAAATTGCTGACGACATGGATCAAAGTGTAGCAAATGAATCCGTTGATATCTTACTAGATGGGGATCCAGTTGAAGTCGAAGTTAGTTTTAATGAGAGCACAGCGTTTAGGAAATTGAGAAAATTGGATGTTGATTATACGATTTTGGACTAATCAGCTCATCACGTATTCATCTTCCTTACGGTACAATTCGGTGCTAGATTTCGCTTTACTTAACATGTGCCTCTTACTCAATCACAAAACAAAATGATCGGCGTCGTCGTGATGCGATTACTAAAATTGTCTGCTCTATCCTTCATATAGATGTCAAGCGTAAGGGTATCAGTAGGGTATTGTGGAGGTGATTCGCAAGGCGGTATATTATCAGGAAAGAGGCAGCAAGTCGTGAAGAGTCTCAATGTTACATCTCCGCTAATCCCTTTAGAGGCGCCTTGCTCAGGAATGACGGGTGCTTTAAAGGCATCGTATCGGTCTCCTGTCCGATTATCAATGATGAATATATTTTGATCGAAAACATCGGACTCAAAGCCAAGGTCGCCATCACCGTCTGTGAAAGAGAAGCGAACAAAAATAGAATCTGCATTGAGAGAATTTTGGACCATAGACTGTTCAGAAAAGCCAATAAACTCAATTTCGGGGATATCTGAAAAGCCTGGTGATTTGACACAAGCACAAATGGATAGAGTGACTACGAAAAGGAGTAATATATTTGTATAGCGATTCAAAAAATGTCGTTTATTGATTTCAATGATTGCAGCACTTCAGAGATCTAAGCTTATTACTGCGTTTAACGTTTTACAAGATAACGAATTTGACTTTAATTCGCTTGCTCTAGACATCTATGAGTACCAAAAAAGTCATAATCCCATCTATAAAGTTTATTTGGAGACAATTGGACGAGCGAATCAATCCATTACACACTATAGCGAGATTCCTGGTTTGCCCATTCAGTTTTTCAAAAGCCACGATGTGCGGACAGGTGAGGGGTGGAAGCCTGAGGATGTGTTTTTGAGTAGCGGGACAGGTGGTGTTCGATCACGGCATCTGGTTCGGGATATTGGCTTTTACCGAGCAAATGCGGAGAGATTATTTGAAGAGAGCGTCGGAGCTGCGAGTGAATTTTGCTTTTTGGGCTTATTACCTGGTTATTTAGAGCGAGAGGGGTCTTCATTGATTGAGATGGTCAATCATTTTATGTCTCTTTCGTCATTTGAGCAAAACGGCTTCTATTTGGATGACTTTGATCGATTGGAGATGAAGCTGAGAGAATTGAGTCGGGAGAATATACCAACAGTTTTGTTTGGGGTAAGCTTTGCTTTGTTAGACTTCTTTGAGAAGCATGACGTGCAAATACCCAACATTACGATTATAGAAACGGGTGGCATGAAGGGGCGAGGCCAGACGTTATCGAAACGGGAGATTTTAAGTCGATTACAAACGACTTCAAAGGCCCTCCATATTTATTCGGAGTATGGGATGACAGAATTATTGTCACAGGCTTATGCTTTGGATGGCCTAAGATTCGATGAATGCAGGACTTTAAAGGTGCAGCTGACTGATATTAATGATCCCTTTTTACTTGCAGTAGAGGGTAAGTCAGGGCAGGTGACTGCGATTGATTTGGCTAATATTGATACGTGTTCGTTTATACAGACTCAGGATTTGGGACGGCGGATAGGGCAGGGACAATTTGAGATTTTGGGACGTTTGGCCTTGAGTGATTTGAGAGGATGTAATCTGTTGCTCGGGGATATATAGCTTTTTAAAGCATCACTTTGTTCAAAAGAACCCCCCCTTAATCCCCTTGAAAAATGGGACACGAAGGTGTTGGAATAACTAAACAGCTTTATTTCTCGATTACACCTTCAAATATCCAATTAGCTAGAGCTTGTCTATTTTCTTGTCGGAGCAAGCGCTGGTGATCGTCTTTGTTTTTGATGTTAGCTAGTTCGATGTAAACAGCGGAGGGCAGCGTGTTGCGCAACATATACAGACCTCGATCCTTTACAAAGCCCTTATAGCCTCGGTTTTTCTGGTATTTATCATATTTGGCTTTGAATGTGGCCTGCAGTTTTTTAGCTAATGAAGCACTGCTTTTACTATTCTTATAATGGTAGAAATACACATCCTGCCGTTTGCTCTTGCTTTGAGAATCGACGTGTATCATAATGGCCTTTTGATTCTTAAATCCTTTTTTCTTGTAGGCGTAATAGAGGTCATTGATAATTTTGGTGCGATCCGCAAGACGTGTGAGTTGTATCCTTGATATCTTTTTGTTGCCTTGATATTTTTCATCATGGTCACAGATTAAGATTCTATCGTCACGGATACCATCATTCTTGTCTTGAACAATGATTTCTACTTTTGCTCCGTGCTGCATTAGATTACGAGCTACGCGCAAGACGACATCGTAGGCATATTCATCTTCGCATATCCTCGAACTGTAGCCTTGGTAACTTGTGCCTGGATCTGGTCCACCATGACCACTCACAAGATAAAATACCTGGTCTTTCAAGGATTCATCGACAACCTTAACTTCTTTGTAAGTGTCTCCAAATAGATCAACCGACTTAGATGATTTTTTGAAGGCTACTTTTTCTTTTGTCTCTTCTTTTGCTGTTGATTCCGACTTCGATTTAGAAGTTGATGATTCAGCTCGTGTCGTTGGTGATGCAGACGCTTCATCCGCACAATGCAATTCATGGTGCGGGACCCATAACAACTTGCTATCTAGAAAATTAGTTTGGCGCAGTTTTTCTGAATGCAGATTCTCATTGTATTCTTTTATTCTAATCGCTTTTTCCCAATTGTCTATACCAATGGTTGATCGTATGCTGATTCCATTATAATTGTATATGTAGACAGGGATTTTGTACGACACACCTTCTTTTAGATAAGAAGCTGAGCTTAAATTGTTAACCTTGTAAAATTGAGTGATATTGCATGGATAATCCGCAAGCTTATACCGTCTTAGTAATGAAAATACACCATCGCCCGATTTGGCCTTGACTTCATAAAGATTGACAGTATTATTGGCCGGGACTGAAGGTGAAACTAAAACAAAAAGTAAGTTTGCAAGAATATAGAGACTTGAAAACATTTAAATCGATTTTAAGTACAAATATACATTAAAAATAATAATAATATATAATTAAATAGTAGTCAATTACTTAGTTCTGAAATCAGTTATTTTTAATATTATACATTTATTAAAGCATCAGCTAAAACTGGAGTTCAAAAGCCCTTATATTCTGGGGGCAAATCTCCTCTATGTTATAACTACAGTATTCATAACGTATAAGATCTTTAATAAAATATCTGCACCGACTTGGTCAGCACTATTTTGGGTGATTTACATGTTTATAGCCTTAAATATTACGGTTCATAGCTTTACGAGAGAACAAAGTAAATCTGTGCTTTTCTATTATAGTATCCTTCATCCGATTGAATTATTCATAACTCGCTTACTCTTCAATTTTCTGTTTTTAATTGGTACAGCCGTATTGCTCATACTATCAATGACAGTTCTTTTAGAAAATCCCATTCAAGATCTGGGCTTATTTATGTTGGTATTGTCTCTGTCATCCCTTGCATTTTCAATTATATTCAGTTTTACTTCAGCGATAGCTGTGCACACGGGCATGAAGAATACAATGATGACTGTCATGAGTCTGCCCTTAGTCATTCCAGTGATCCTGACGGCAGTAAAATTGACACTTGTATCAGCTAATGTGATAATGGAAGATGGAACTGATTCTGATATCATGATTTTATCATCGATTAACCTCATTTATTTGGGTATTGCAGTAATATTATTCCCATATTTGTGGCGATCCTAATGCATCTATATGAGCTGGTGGAAACTGCTTAGTGTTATACTTCTGTTGTATGTCTTAATTGCTGGATTTTTGGTACCGCTCAAACCAGGAATTATCAATCTGACTCCCTTTAATATTAAATCGAGTACAACCACAAAGCTTTCCATACAAGGCTATAACACCCATTTCAAAACTGGCGAAACGACTCTGCAGGCTTGGCTGAAAATTGATTCTGTCAACGGCTATAAAGCGACTAATATTCAAGTACTGGATGAAACTCACCTAACTGCTGACTTCGCTATTGGGGATATCACCGGTGAGTCAAGAGATGCAGCATTACTCGTCACTAACGATGTAGATCAAACGGCGTTGTTGCCTTCTGCAGTCAGGATTTCAAAAGATGAAACAGCTCAGGTTGGTACCAATTTGAGACTTCAAAAATTACCTTACAGTGAGTTTGGGACAAAAAAAGGTTTTCTTTTTCCATTTAGATCTATCTTATATGAAACAGTGAGAAATACATTTTTTCATGTGTCTATCTGGATGTCGATGTTCGCCTTGTTATTAGTTGGTCTATTTTATAGTATCAAGTATTTAATAAAGCCTGACATCCATTCAGATATTACTGCTTCTTCATTTAATTTGATTGCAATTGTATACGGGATGATCGGTCTGGCAACTGGATCTGTCTGGGCTAAATTTACATGGGGAACCTGGTGGACGACGGATATTAAGTTGAATATGGCCGCTGTGAGTATGTTAATCTATCTCGCTTATACACTTTTGCGTGCGGCTATTGATGATGTTGACAAACGAGCCAAACTGTCATCGATCTACAGCATATTTGCCTTTGTGGCTATGATCCCATTATTGTTTGTATTGCCTCGAATGACGAGTAGTCTACATCCAGGCAATGGTGGTAATCCAGCTTTAGGTGGAGAGGATTTAGATAATACCTTACGGATGGTCTTCTATCCAGCCATCATTGGTTTATTTTTATTTGGTATGTGGATAGCCACCATTCGCATGCGCATAGAAACATTATTTTATAAAAAATCTATTCAATCATAATGACTCGATATCTCATTCTGCTCATGTGTTGTCTTTTACCAATACTATGTAGCGCACAAGAATCCATAGATTTCTTGAGAAGCACAGGTAAAATCTATTCAGTTGTGTTTACTGTCGTTGTCTTGTTTTTAGGTATCGTGTTGTATGTCTGGCGATTAGATAGAAGAGTGGCGCGAATGGAAAAAGAAAACCAGTGAAGGTGTTATTGATTATATCTTAAAGAATAGATACAGCTCTGTTTTAAGATGTCATTTTATACATATTGAAATCTAACCAAAACTAATAGCTACATATGAAAAAATTAGTTGAGCCGAATTTTTACGAGAGCGTCATGCAAAACTTTGACAAAGCTGCAGCGCTCACAAATCACGCAAAAGGACTACTTGATCAAATCAGGGAATGCAATAGCATCTATCAAATGAATTTTCCTGTCAAGTTTGGAAATCAGTACGAAGTGATAGAAGCTTACCGTATACAGCATAGTCATCATCGGGCTCCGACAAAAGGGGGGATTCGTTTTTCTGAGCATGTGAGTCAGGAAGAAGTGATGGCTTTGGCTGCGTTGATGACGTTTAAATGTGCACTGGTAGATGTACCATTTGGAGGTGCGAAGGGTGGCGTAAAAATCAACCATAAAAAATATAGTGTAGATCAACTAGAAAAAATAACCCGTCGATATACTGTTGAGTTAATTCGAAAGGGATTTATTGGACCTAGTGTAGATGTACCTGCTCCAGATTATGGGACAGGATCTAGAGAGATGGCGTGGATATTAGATACCTATCGCACATTTGCCAAAGATGAGATCGATGCCGTTGGATGTGTCACTGGTAAACCGGTAGCTCAAAACGGTATCCGAGGGCGAACAGAAGCAACTGGAAGAGGTGTCTATTATGGTATCCGTGAATTGCTGAAACAAGAAGACGAGATGAAGGCCATTGGTTTGACGCCCGGGATTGCTGGCAAAACGATGGTGATACAAGGTCTGGGGAATGTGGGCTCTTATACAGCTAGCATTTCAAAGGAAGAGGGAGATGCTAAGATAATTGGTATCGCAGAATATGATGGAACGATCTATAATCCAGATGGAATTAACGTCCAGAAATTAATCAGCTATAAAAAATCGAACGGTAAAGTGTCTGGTTTCCCCGGCGGTAAATTATTGAAAGGAAAAGATGACTGGTTATCAATCAAATGCGATATCCTCGTACCTGCTGCTCTTGAAAGCACAATCCATATTGGAAATGCTAAAAAAGTAAAAGCTAAGATTATAGCTGAAGCGGCGAATGGGCCAGTGACGGCAAAAGCTGAAGAACTTTTACTCAAGAAGGGCATCATCATTTTACCTGATATGTATTTGAATGCAGGTGGTGTCACTGTATCTTATTTTGAGTGGTTGAAGAATCTATCTCACATGCGCTTTGGTAGAATGGACAAACGATTTAATGAAAATACGAACCTGAACCTTGTCAATTTAGTAGAGAAAATGACAGGAAAGAAAGTGTCAAAAGCGAATAAAAAGCTTTTAACAAAAGGTGGAGACGAGATCGATTTAGTCAGAAGTGGGCTAGAGGAGACAATGCTTAATGCTTTTCATAATATCCGTGAAGTTAAAAATAGAAGAAAGAAAGTGAATGATTACCGAGCTGCTGCTTTTATTAATGCCATAGATAAGGTAGCAGGGGATTATATGATGATGGGGATTTTCCCTTAATTGATATCCCTCGGGTCCCGAATAAAAGTGAGGCATTGATTCTATAGAGTCAATGCCTTTTTTAATTGAACGTCTGAAATAAAAGCTTAAAGTTTTGTTTGCTGTATTCGTTTTCCAAATTATTGATACAATAATATTTTGGTTTGATTGTCTGGATATAATCTAAGTTTTCTTCTGTAAACCCAAAGTGAAAGGCCACTGTATCAAGAACTTCATTGTAGTCTTCATTCAGCTTTTGGTATCCATGGAGAATGGAAATCCAACTAATGAGTGTCAATGTATGTACCGTTTGTTTACCACGAACATGTTCTCGGTAAAAATTGTTTTTCCACTCCTCATGGTACAATTCAAGACAAATCTTAAATGCACCTTTGTTCATGATCATGGCTTGATGTGGGAAGGTTAAATTGGGCTCAGCGCCATAGGTGGATAGGAACAGTTGCCGTGCATTTTCGACATACATAACAGGGATTGCTTTGCCGGCATGTGCTGATGAAACGACTGAGATATTATTATTCTTTGTTAAATCTCGATGTAACATGTTGATTTTAGGAACGCCGTCATCATGAAATATATCAGTTGGTAGAATAATGTTGCCTAAAAAATAATCATCACAGAAATAGAAAAATGTCTCACTTAGATCTGGAATCAAATGAATGAACGTTTCAATAATGGTCGAGTTGAAGACTTTGCCAACCAAGAAGGGAGGTAAAATATCATCCTGATTAATAAAGCGGATTTTCTTTTGAAAAGGCTCGGTAAAAATATGTAATGGAAAATCTTGATTCGGTGTAACGATAAAGATATGCCTTACATCAGTAAAATATTTTTCAACAGACAGAAGGGATAGCAAAATTTCACCATTGGAGATGTGCCGCGATATATTCTGTTGTTCGTTTGTTGATGTCAGAGGATCTATTCCAGTCGTATTTGTAAAGTGGGTTTTCAGTGAGTCCTCATTCATGTCTGCCCATGTATAGACAATATCGACTTGCTTGGTCTGGTCAATGCGGTATGAATGATTGCTGCTAAGCACAGTGCGCTCATGCTCAGTTGACTTCTCATCTATCAATGAAAGAATGGTAGGCTTATATTGATCTGCAAAATCAGCAATTTGAAAAAGCTGCTTTTTATAAGTCTTAATTTTATCAGGCTCAAGGCTCAGTTCGTTTAGGATGGCGTTGATTCGGTTTTCGTTTTCACGTGTGATGATGTACAGCTTGAGTTGTTGTATTTTCCACCAGAGTGTATCAGCATCTTCCTCTATACCTTTCTTGCACAGATTGAGCATAGATGTATAGCCGTGAAACATAGTTTGAAGCCGGTACTGTTGCCGCTTGCTTATGTTGTTCGTATAGTTGTCATCATTGTGTAAGGGTAAAAGTAGTCTCTTTGATCGAACGTTAAAGAGAAGTCTCAGCTGGACGATGTCTTCCTGCATCCAATGCGTTTCTAAAACTTTTAAAGATTGGTTAGCGCGGTCCCAATTTTGAAAATGAACATTCATCATCACTGAGCGATGTAGTAAATTCTTATTGGTCGGATGATTGACGAGCCCCTCACCTAAGTATTTGAATGCCTCATTAAAGCGATTATCAGTTAATAGCAGATGTATGATCTTAATATATGGTAGCGGTCGTGTTGGAAAGTCCACGACGTTTTTATTGGCAATAAATAGCTTGTCTTGAAAGTCCAAAATATCAACTGTTTCATCTAGCAATCGCTTTCTTTTGGTAAAATCAGTCGCATTGAGATCTATGTATTCAAGGATTTGCTCCACTGCAGGTTTATACCCAACATGTTTGATCAATTTTTTTAACTGAGCTTTGTCCATGAAGACGGATCTAGGATTTTATTTATACGAGTGTTTACGATAATGATAGTTAAGGATGAACACCAAGCGGCTCGCTAAATATAGGAAGAATATTAAAAGCTAGGATCTGAGAAATATGAAATCCCTTGAGTCAATGCCTGAACCTACCATTTTTATGCATTTCTTGGTCTTGTTTTTGTACTTAATCGAGTATAAAACCATCCTGATCGTGAAAACTGCCAAAGCCAAAAGTTCACATCATATTTATGTTGTTGAATTGAGCAAAAGAGTATGGACAGAAAGCTGGCGCTTTAGAGCGGCAAATCCTCAATACAATGGGGTTTCTGAATGTCTTTACGTCGGCATTACAAGCCACACTCCCAAAGTCCGCTTTCAAAAACACAAAGCAGGTGCTCGCTCAAAGAAGGGACACAAAATTTCATCCTGGTATGTCGAAAAATATGGTCTCTACCTCAGACCGAGTCTCTACGACCAACACAATCCTATGTCGAGAGTGAAGGCTCAACGAATGGAAAAAGATTTATCAGAAAGACTTCGTCGTAAAGGCTATGCTGTTTGGTGGAATTGAAATTTTAAATGCACAAATTTTTGTTTTGCTGATTAGGCTAAACTTCATTATAATCTGTCAGATTGTGAGGTACAGTAGACTGCGGCTGCCTACTGTTTAACAAGGCTTATTACCGTTTTTTAAAATGTTCTTCTCAAATATTCGTTATTAACTTATGTTGTCCAATTAATTCAGTACACGACATGGAAGTCAGTAGAGAATTACTCTTTTTTTTTAGCGCTTTAGGTGCCTTCAATGGCTTACTGATGTCATTGTATTTTATATTCATTGCCAAACCGAAACACATCTCGAATGTTTTCTTAGGCCTGTTTTTGTTGATGCTAAGCATTCGAATCGGTAAGTCAGTATTTTTCTATTTCAACCCAGACTTAGCTTTTAGTTTTTTACAGTTTGGTTTGACTGGATGTTTGTTTATTGGCCCTTTCTTGTACTTCTATGTGAAATCGGTTGTGTCGAAATCAGATTCACTATTGGTGAAATGGAAGTACCACATTGGTGTTTTATTGCCCTTGAGTTTGATTGTTAATATCGCAGTTCCATTTGAGCACAATATTGATATATGGAGGCCTTACATTATTAACGGGATCTATTTTATTTGGTTAGCCTATACACTATTGGCTGCCTATGAAATGAGAGACGTATTTAAGCAAGTATTCAAAAGACAATCATCGACTCGAAAAGTAGATATATGGCTGATTAGTATACTGATCGGGAATTTTGCGATTTGGTTTGCCTATTCTTTCGCAGGAATGACCTCATACATTTTAGGTGCCTTGCTGTTCTCGTTTATGTTGTATCTCTTGGTCCTATTTGTCATATTCAATAGAAATAAGGATTTTGTAGAAACAAAAACGACCGAACCGTATAAAGATAAAAAGATAGATACTGATATCGCCGAGACATTGATTAATCAGCTCACTTACGTCATGAATGAGGAGAAGCTGTTTCAAAATTCCAATCTCAAAATCCAACAAGTTGCTGATAAAATGAAAATCTCTAAACACACCTTGTCTCAGCTGATCAATGACAATTTGGGCAAGGGGTTTCCTCAGTTTTTGAATGAATACAGGATCAATGAAGCGATAAAGCTGATGGCTTCAAAACCTGAATTCACCTTAGAGTCTATCGGGTACGAATGTGGATTTAATTCAAAATCAACATTTTATGCTACATTTAAAAAGGTGACCGCAACAACACCCGCTCAATATCAAAAAAGCATGCTCAATGGACAAATTCTTAAGTCCTAATTTATAAATCCGTATTCCTGATTTACCAAATTAGGCCTAACTAAGCCCAATCTCACTACATATTTGCAACATACTAATCGCATAGGCTATGAATTGCAAATTGTATCTAGTTATCTGTTTTACACTACTTTATTCTTGCAGTTACTCTCAATCCGAGAATAGGAATACCTTGAAAGGTAAGATATTATTCGTTTTATCGAATCAGACGGTGTACGGTACATCCGACATTCCAACTGCGAATCACTTTGAAGAGATTGTCGTGCCATATGACGAATTCACTAGTGCGGGTTATGCGGTTGATTTTGTTAGTCCAATGGGAGGGGAAGTTCCGCTCGGTTATATCAATACGTCCTTTCCAATCATCTCTAAATACATTTTCGATTGCACATTTATGGATAGGCTAAAAGCTACAACCAAGCCAGAAGACATCAACTCGTCTGCGATTTTCTTTTCTGGGGGTGGCGCTGCTATGTTTGGTGTCCCAGAGAATATACTGATCCAAAAATTAGCTGCTGAAATTTATGAAAAAGAAGACGGGATTGTTTCAGCGATTTGTCACGGCACAGCGGGATTGGCAAATATCAAAACGGCAGATGGCAATTATTTGGTTTCAGGCAAACAAGTGAACGGTTTTCCAGATGCTTTTGAGAACACAACTGCTGCTTATTATCAAGAATTTCCATTTTCTATCCAGCATAAGATGGAAGAACGCGGAGCCACGTTTTCATATTCAGAAGAAGGATGGGATGGATATGTGATTACAGATGATCGATTGATCACAGGGCAATATCCAAGTAGTGCGCGCAAGCTTGCCAAAGCAATTATTCAAAGACTACAACAATTCAAATAATACTTCAAAAACAATAATTATGATTTTTTTTAGATTCAGTATGTCTATTCTTACAATTGTATTGACTTTTCAAAGTCTATGTTTTAGTCAAGTAGATATGAAATCCAATGTGACCGTATCTCAAATTGATAGTTTATTTTCCTCATGGGACGATCCTGCAAAGCCAGGTATAGCCGTTGGAGTTGTTGTTAATGGAGAAATACAACATTTGCGAGGGTATGGAAGCGCCAATTTAGAACATAATATTCCGATTACGGAAAATACTAAGTTTCAATATGTTGGTATGTCTGACCAAATCATCGCGTTTTGTGTGTTGCTGTTACAAGTACGCGGTTCACTTGATTTGAATGATAAGATTCGACTCCATTTGCCTTCACTTCCTATTTCCATGGATGACATTAAACTACATCATTTAGTTAACCATACGAGTGGACTGCATGATTTCTCAGTGTTGAGACAATTTGCTGGGTGGCAAGCAACAGATGTATTTACGACTGAACACAAAGAGCACATGATAAGTCATGTCAACAACTTAGAGGCTAAGTCTGGCAAAAAGTACTTGTCAACTAAAATGGAAACAAGGCTCTTACAGGATATTATTGAAACGGTGACTGAGCTGACTCTCAATGAATTTGCTACCGAAGCTATCTTTAATCCCTTAGGTATGAGTAATTCTTTGTTTACAGATTCTGCAGTTCAGTTGGTTGAGAATAGAGCTCAAGGGTATGTAGAGCTTAATGATAAATATGAGATTGCGCAGATTGTAGAAGATGCTGGGCAGAGTGATCTGTTTTATACCACGATTGAGGATATGTCTAAATGGGCACAAAATTTATCAACGTTCAGCGTAGGCTCAGCAGCATTAATTCGACAATTCGAAACCTTTGTAACTGTAGATGGCGCTCCTGTAGACATAATTAACTCATCTCAATACATTGGCCAACATCGATATTGGAATTTTAAAGGGACAAAAAAATTATACCTCATCGGGATGCAGGCTGGCTATGCTTGTAAGCTCGTTCGCTTTCCTGACCAAGATTTAAGCATAGTCGTGATGGGGAATGCAGGAAGTTACAATGGACATTGGTCTAGCTTTGTTGCCGATTTATATTTGCAGAAGTATTATGTAAAGGCAGAAGAAGCTGTGACTAAGCAGCATGAAGCATTTACATTGACAGTTGGTGAAATGGAGAACTATGTTGGTAGCTATTGGAATGATGACGAATTATATTCAACACAAGTCAGCTTAGATCAAGATACCCTGCGTTATTTTGAGGAAGAATTTAATTGGAGAATGGATTTGATTCCTGTAAGAGAAAACGTTTTTCGGACTTCACAAGGGCATACGATCAAGTTTGATAACACAAAGAGACTTGCCCAATTAGAACTGATCATGCCAAGTGGCGCATCTTCGACGTCGATTCAATATCAAACGCCTCGTGAGTTAAATCAAACAATCGAAGGTTTTGTAGGGTCCTATTCTAACAAGTCTATCGGTGCAGATTTTAAAGTTGAAAAGCAGGGCGGAGAGCTAGTTTTATCTCATTTTAAATTGGGAAAACACACCTTAATACCTGTTGGTAAACATACATTTAAAACAAATCAGCGCTTACTGAAACAGATAAGATTTAGTACAAATGTGGATGGAAATCAACAGATGGGAATTACGAATTCCACAGTCAAACATTTTCCATTCGTGAAAGACTCGGTTAAAGTACTTGAATGATAAGTCAATTAGAATATTAATATTTCGGATTCTTTTAATATGTAACATAAGCCACCTTAAGATTATATAGAAAATAAACACATATAAATCATTCTTGATGTGTCAATATCTGATCTAGAGCTTAGTTATGTATTAAAAGAGAATCAACGAATGCGTTAATCGTAAATGAGGGGTCGACATGCGCAAACTTGACTTGTTGGTTTTCATCAATAATGTAGGTAGCTGGGATGAAAGAAAAGTCTTTGCTGCCGTACGAATGATTTGCTCTTACATATTCTTCTGGCGCGTCACTTATGATACCAAAACTACGCATGATCGATAGATCTTGGTCAACAACAATTGACACATCAGGATCAGTTTCTTGTCTAGAGTTTGGACTACCAGTAAATGGAGTAGGGGTGATGGCTATCGTGTGGCCGCCTTTCTGCGTAATCTTAGAGAGCTCTTCTCTAAAATGACTCAATGATTTGTGACAGCCCTCGCACCAAAAGCCTTGGTAGAATAGTAACACAATGTTGCCGGTTTTCACCATCGATCCCAAATGGACTTCCTTTCCTGATATAGTTCTTGCCGTAAAGTCTGGTGCATAGTCTCCTTTTGCCAAGCCTATAGGACTTTGCGTAGGTGGCATAAATGCACCCGATATAGATATACATAAAAGAGCTAGTCCTAAGAAAATGAATGGTCGCATTAAGCTAAGAGACTTTGAAGTTTCATTGCCACGCCCATATCACCGACTATTTTAATTTTCCCAAACATCACCGCTCCCATTGCATCCATTTGTCCTGCCACTATTTTTTCGAAATCTTCCATCGACACATTCAATGTACAATCAGCTTCTTTGTTTTCACCAGTCACTGTATTGTCAATACCCGTACCATCAATATGGATTTGTTGTTCGCCAAAGTCAAATTTTAAACTCTTGCCCAACGCGTCTGCCTTTGCAGCCTTTGCACGTATGCCTTCAAGAATGTCTTCGAAGGAACTGCCTGTTGTCGCTGCCTGTGCTGCCGTAGCCGTTTGTCCATTCGATTTTCCATTTGCTTTTGCGTTTGTATTCCCTTGATGAGGAGACTTAGGTTGCTCATAAGATTGATCCTCTATAATCATCTTGGCTATAATGTTTCTCATGATCTCTGACGAACCTCCGCCAATCGTACCCACACGCACATCTCTATACATTCGTGCCATGGGATACTCTTCCATAAAACCATAGCCTCCAAAAAATTGTAAACATTGTGTGGCTACTTTTTCACATAGTTCGGTAGCTAACAATTTTGCCATGCTACACAATTTGACATCATAGATGCCTTCAGAATACATCTTACAACAGTGATAAGAAAAGGCTTTTAAGGCCTCAACCTCAGAAGCTAACTGTGCCACTCTGTGCCGTAACACCTGAAATTTATTGATTGATCGACCAAATGCTTCACGTTCTGCCATATATTTCAGCGAGACTTCGATGGCTTTTTCACAGCCGGTCACAGCCGCAGGCACGGCACAAAGACGTTCTAGTTGGAGCCCATTCATTAAATAATAAAATCCCCTTCCTTCTTCTCCAATCAAATTCTCCTTGGGCACTTTTACATTGTCAAAACTTAACTCTGCCGTGTCAGAACTATGCCAACCTAGTTTTTTTAACTTCCGCGCTGACACGCCTTCCATGCTTTGCTCAATGACCAAAAGGCTGACACCTGCCGAACCAGCAGATGGATCGGTCTTAACGACAGTGATGATAAAATCTCCATACACACCATTGGTAATGAAGGTTTTTGATCCATTGACCAAATAGTGATCTCCTTTATCTTCGGCTCTTGTCTGAATGTTTTGAGCATCAGATCCTGCTCCTGGTTCTGTAATCCCAATAGAAGAGATTAAATCTCCTGAAATAATGCCTGGTAAGTATTTCTTCTTCAATTGGTCTGAACCAAATTTTAGGATATAGGGGCCTGACATGTATTGGACCACTTGCTGCGTAATCGCAAAGCCTCCAGAATTACATCTACCTAGCTCTTCATTGAATACTACATCGTAAAAGAAATCCAGATTTGAACCTCCATATTCTTCAGGGTAGGATAGACCTAGAAAGCCCATGTCACCCATCTTCTTCCAAATATCTCTAGGTGTTTTACGATCTTCTTCCCATTGATCAATATGTGGAATCGCCTCCTTATCTAAAAACTGCCTAAGGCTTTGTCTGAATAATTCGTGCTCTTCTGTGAAATGTTGCGTACTCATAAGTATTTGCTTTCGGATTTGAAAATAGTGTTTGTTAGTTTAATAGGCCCTAAACCTTTGTTAAGTTCATTTATTCAACAAATAAATCTTTCATTAAGGTTTTGCTTGGATTGACAGCGTAATGATCAAAATCATCTACACCTGTTTCTTTTAATACATCTTCATCTATAAAGAAATTGCCACTGCAAGTGTCGCTTGGGCGGGACAGGATTTCGTAGGCGGCATCTGCCATAATAGACGGATGGCGGCTAGCTTGGATCATGTCTTCACCGCCTAATAGATTGCGGACTGCTGCTGTAGCAATGGTGGTTTGAGGCCATAAGGCATTGACGGCTATATTATCTTTCTTGAGTTCTTCTGCTAAGCCGAGTACCGTCATGCTCATACCGAACTTACTTATTGTATAGCCTAGATAGGCACCAAACCATTCTGGTTTTAATTGTAAGGGTGGCGATAGAGTTAAGATGTGAGGGTTGGTGCTTTTGCGAAGATGAGGGATGCAATATTTTGACACCATAAATGTACCCCTCACATTGATGGAGTGCATCAGATCAAAGCGCTTCATCTGCAATTGCTCAGTCTGACTCAAGTTAATCGCACTTGCATTATTGATAAGTATATCTATTCCTCCAAATTTTGCAATTGTATCATCAATGGCCTGCAAAACCGTTTCTTCTGATCGAATGTCTACGACTACAGGTAAGGCCTGACCACCTGCCTTCTCCAGCTCGTCTGCCGCTGTAAAGATGGTGCCCTTTAATTTTGGGTGTGGCTCAGTCGTCTTTGCTGCCACCACAATATTTGCTCCTTCAGCTGCTAAACGCATCGCGATCGCCTTGCCAATGCCTCGGCTCGCACCTGTAATAAATGCCGTTTTACCTTTGAACATTAAACTCAATATTTTATATAAAAAAATAAATGTTTTCTGTATTTAAATACCACACCATGTATTGCGTGGCTACAATACCACGCAATACATTGCGTGGCTACGTATACCACGCAATACATTGCGTGGCTGCTTATTTTTAATTAATAATTGATTTTGGTAACAAAATCTACGCCTTCTGCCCACCATCTACTCTAATTTCTTGTCCATTCACAAAACTGCTACTCTTACTAGACAACCAGGCAATGACTTCCGCCACTTCTTCTGATTCTCCAAATCGCTTCATAGGAATACTATATTTCATTCGGGTTGCAAGTTCTTCATTGGTACTCAATAAAGATTGTCCCATGGGCGTATCGATAACGGTTGGACACACGGCATTTACGCGGATATTGAACTTGCCGTATTCTGCTGCAGCTGTTTTAGTTAAGCCAATAACAGCATGTTTACTTGCTGCGTAAGCACTCATCATCGGCGCTGCTCCAATGCCCGCAAGAGAAGAGACATTCACAATTGTGCCGCCATCTCTCTGCTCCTTCATAATGAGCAATGCCTGCTTCATGCAATACCAGACACCTGTTTGATTGACAGCGATCACTTTATCATACAGATCATCTTCATATTGATGTGTAAAGGCAAAGACACCACCGACACCAGCATTATTGACAACAGCATCGATTGATCCATGTGTTGACTTTGTTGTCTTGAATAAGTCAGCAACCTGATCTTTCTCCGATACGTCGCACATGTGTACATGAGCTGTACCACCTGCTGATCTGATTATGTCATCTGTTTCCATCATGCCATCTTCGTTAATGTCAGAGACAATAACGGTAAATTTTTTCTTGGCTAACAGCAGCGCTGTCGCTCTACCAATTCCTGATCCCGAACCGGTGACAATTGCAATTTTATGTTTCATGTTTTATTGTTGATTGGTAGGCAGATATAATTCTATGTCTCGTTTGTGCTGGATCAATGACATCATCAATCTCAAACATTGTCGCCATGCTCAATGCCTTTCCACGTTCGTAGGCCTGCTCGACCATGTTGTTATATACAGTTTCTCTTTCTATCGGATCTTGTATGGCTTCTAGTTCTTTGCGAAAGCCAAGTTTTACTGCGCCTTCTAATCCCATCGCTCCAAACTCACCTGTCGGCCACGCCAACAATAAATTGGGCACTCGCATACTGCCACCAACCATCGCCATCGCACCTAATCCATAGGCTCTTCTAACGACGATTCCAAAAAGAGGAACAGTCAGTTTGGCACCCGTTACAAAGAGTCGAGAGGCATGCTTTACATTACCTGTTTTTTCAGAATCAACGCCAACCATGATGCCTGGTGTGTCAACCAATGAGATAATGGGGAGTTGATGCGTATTGCACAAGTTTAAAAACTCGGCTGCTTTGATGGCATTTTCAGCGGTGATTGCGCCAGCCTCAAAGGAGGGATTATTTGCAATTAAACCAAAGGCATGACCGCCGATTCTGACGAGGCAACTGATGATGCCTTTGCCGTAATGTTCTCGTAATTCTAGGACACTGTCTTTATCACAAAGTGTTGCTATCAAGGCACGCATCTCATAGACGCGCTTTCGATTTTCTGGGATGATATCTCTTAGTGATTGCTGAGTATGTGAGTTGATTTCGTGAGCTGGACCTTGGAAGTAGGAGAGGTATCGTTTACAAACGACTATGGCTTCATCTTCATTCTCGACTAAGACATCAATAACGCCGTTTTCTAAATGGACCTCATATGGACCTACTTCTTTAGGATGTACTTTACCTAATCCGCCACCCTCGATCATTGCAGGACCACCCATGCCCAATGATAGACTCTTCGTACCAATAATAATATCTGAGCTGCCTGCCAATGCGGCATTGCCAGCAAAGCAATAACCGTTTACAATTGACACGACGGGTACCGTACCGTTCAATCTTGCAAACTCAGTAAAGGTAGAGATGTGTAATCCTGCAATCGTTTGCTGATCTACATCTCCAGGTCGGCCACCACCGCCTTCTGCGAATAGAATGACAGGTAGTTTGTTTTTGTGCGCGATGCTGAGCATGCGATCCATCTTCATATGATTCATCGTGCCTTGCGTCCCTGCTAGCACACTGTAGTCATAGATGAATACTGCACATTCTGTATTCTTCGTAAACGATTCGCTATTGATTGTACAGGTGCCTGTGATCAAGCCATCAGCTGGTGTATGCTCAATCAGATCTTTAAGTGTTCGCCGACTCAGTTGAGCAGCGACAATTAAACTTCCGATTTCGTTAAAACTAGTTGGATCAACTAATTTTTGTAAATTTTCTCTTGCGGTATTATGTCCTCTTGCTTTACGTTTCTCAACAGCTGCAGTGCGGTTTTCGTCAAGCAACCATTGCTGCCTGTTTTGTAATTCTGCCAAATGACTTGTTTGGCCTTTTTCTTTGTTTATTGTAGCCGGAGCTTGCGTTTGATTTTGATTGTCTTCTCCTATAGTGATATACTTGAACAATAGATCTCCTTTTTGGATGATCTGACCTTGCTCAACGGCAATGGACTCAATACGTATTTGATCTGGTGCACAAATAGCTGTCTCCATTTTCATAGCTTCTATGATCACGAGTTCTTTTCCTTTCTTGACTTCATCACCCTGATTGCATTCGACTGAATGGATAACGCCTGGCATAGGAGACAGAAATGTCTGTTGGCTCATAGATTAGGAGTTGAGTTTTTTAACTTGTATTGGAATCGCATTGATGACAGAGACACCACTCAATTCGTCGACTAATTTTTCGTCCGCCAGATCATTAAAACTGACACCTGCATGTTCTTGTGCGATGGACATTCTAATACCTGATCGATTGTGTCCCCAGCCATGCGGGATGCTAATCGTGCCTGGCATAATTTCTTCGCTGACTTCTGCCTCGATCTGGACCTGTCCAACATCAGAAGATACTTCGATAATTTCTCCTGTTGAGATTTGAAGTCGGCTAGCATCTGTTGGATGGATGAGCGCAGTGCAGGTGTTCGGACCTTTTACCATCCGATGTAGATTATGCATCCAGCTGTTATTACTTCTTAAATTGCGCCTTCCGATTAATAAGAATCCATCATCATCCTGACTAGATTTTCTTAATGTCTCTATGGACTCTTGGTAAATATCAGGGAATACATGAATCTGTTGATTGTCTGTCAGTAAACGTCCTGGTAACTGAGAGGTCAAAGGCCCTATGTCAATACCGTGTGGATGCTTTTTTAGTGTCTCTAAGTTGAGCTTGTGTGGCCCAAAACTGAGTAGCATATCCAGTTTTTGTTCAAGGGTGTATTCTGGTTTATCAGGAATTGCTTCACCTGTCTGTTGGAATTGATAAGCAGCGCATGCTTTACCAAGCTCGCTGAATATTTCCCAATCAAACTTAGCTCCTTCTGATTTTTCGACAGCAGGTTCTGAATATTTGGCTGAGTTGTGCACAGCTAGATTATGAAAGGCGATGGCGTAGTGTGGCGTCTCCAATCCAGTTGCTGGAGGCAGTATCACATCGGCATGTTTTGTTGTTTCATTTAGATAAATATCAATACATACCATAAAGTCCAGCGACTCAAATGCGCTATCCATTTTTGTACCGTTGGGCACAGATAGGACTGGATTGCCACATGAAGTAATCATTGCTTTGATTTGGCCTTCACCTGGAGTTAAGATGTCTTCTGCTAAAGTCGAGGAGGGGAGTTCTCCTCCGTATTCTGGTAGTCCACGCACTCGACTTGACCAACGCTTGAAGCGTTTAGTTTTTGATTTTCTTGAACTGACATTGACGGCTGGATTCGTAAACATTGCTCCACCGGCCTTGTCAAAATTGCCTGATAGGATGTTGATTGTATTAATTGCCCAATGAGACAGTCCTCCATACTTCGAGGCAGAAACGCCTAGTCGTCCATAACAGACAGCAGATTTTGCGCTGAGGAATGAGTCTGTTAATCCTTGAATGTCAACAGCAGGGATTCCCGTTTTTTCTTCTGCTAATTCTGGAGTAAACTGAGCGACTGCAGCTTTGATCGCAGTAATCTCATCTGCGTCAATGCAATTCTCCAAATGCTTCAATTCCATTTTGTCATTAAACAGGATAATATGAATCATGCTTAATAAAAGATAGATGTCACTACCAGGTCTGATAAACAAATGCTGGTCTGCTTTTTCCGCAGTCTCCGTAAAGCGTGGATCTATCACAACCACCTGACCACCTCTATCTTGAATGTCTCTTAATTTCCCTCTGATATCTGGAGCTGTCATCATACTACCATTCGAGACCATAGGATTCCCACCAAGGATTAACCAAAAATCTGTCCGATTGATATCAGGCACAGGTATGAATAATTGATTGCCAAACATGTATTCAGCAGCTAAGTGATGTGCAAGCTGATCTACCGAAGTTGCTGAATATCTGTTTTTAGTTTTGAGTGAGCGCACAAAGTCTGGTGAAAATAAACTTGTTCCCAAATTGTGAACGCTTGGATTGCCTTGATATATACCGACTGCATCCTTTCCATATTTGATCTGTGTGTCAATGATTCCCTTTGCTGCTAGTGCATAAGCTTCTTGCCAAGATACATCTATCCATTTACCATCTCGCTTTACCAATGGGGTCTTTAACCGGTCAGGGTCTTCGTGTAAGTCTTTCATCCCAACTGCCTTTGGACAAATATGACCCTTACTAAACACATCTTGTTCATCACCACGAATGGATAAAACAGTATTGTTTTCCACTTTTACCTCCAACCCGCATATGGCTTCGCAGAGATTACAGGTCCTGTATTTTGTTTCTATTGACATGTTTTTTGCGTTGATTTTTATTTAATAAGTCTACGTCGTGTAGTACTTTACCTGTTTACCTATTTACCTATTTTACCAAGTCCATCCTGAACTTGGTGTACCGTCATCCTGAACTTGATTCAGGATCTAATCTCGCTCTACACAATTCAGATTCCGAATCGAGTTCGGAATGACGCTCTCACTTTTTTTACTTTTCAAATCACAAATCACAAATCACTAACTCCCTCCCCAAACAGCCTCCCTCTTTTCCCGAAATGCCTTCAGCCCTTCAATGCCATCAGCGCTTGTAATCGTTTTCTGCAACATGTCAAATAAGTATTTATGCTCGGCCGCACTGGGTTGTATTTTTTGGTATGCCTCTAATCCATATTTAATCGCAGAAGGACTATTTTTCTTTAATTCGTTTGTTAGGGCAGTGACTCTGTTGTCTATGTTTTCAGCGGTACAGACTTCTGTGACTAGTCCGAATCGCTCAGCTTCTTCGACTGGCAGGTTGTAACCACGTATGCACCAGTCGATAACTTTGCGAGCAGGCATGACTTGCAGGAGCGCTTGCATAACTTGAAATGGATAAAGACCCCGTTTAACTTCAGGCAAACCGAATTTGATCGCATCTAGCGCTAATACAATAGTTGAGCCGGCCAAAAAGAAAAAGCCTCCAGCATACACATCGCCTGTTACTTTTGCAATCGTTGGTTTGTGAACTTGGTTAAATAATTCGCCGATTAATATATCTCCATTCGGTTGTGGAATACTTGAGTCATTTTCTTCAATTATGCCAGCCATCGCTTTGAGATCTGCACCTGCACAAAACACATTTCCTCTTGCTTGGACGACGATCATCCAGATCGCATTCGTAAGATGTGCATACTGAAATGCGTAAGCTATCTCGTTGACCATTTGCGGGTGAAGAGCGTTTTTTTTCTGTTCTCGATTCAAGGTTATTGTCAATACGTGATCCGATTCTTCAACAATGAGATAGGCGAATGTTTCATTGTGTATGGATTCTACTTGATCTTGCGTATAAATATTCATGATGTTAATCTTTGAATTTGTATTTAATGTTTTGGAATAACCATCGTGCTTAAAATGAAATCAGTGATTCAATATCTATGTCAAAAGGATCTCCTAAGGAATTCAAATAGCCTTCACCAAAATATTTTTTGAAATTATATAAACCTTTCTCAGTCATATGCGGTAGTAAAACACTCCAAATTAACTTTTCACCGTCTTCTTGTTTTTTCTCGCCTCTGATAATCTGCTGTGGTAGCCAGAAGAAGGTAAGCATCCAAGCAATAAAGGATAAGTTATTATAAAGACCTGGAAACGCCTCAGGTTTCATATTGCCAACACCAATTGAAAATGCAATGATTTCCTTATTTTCTTTTATGGATTGAGCAGTGATCTCTCTAAATTGCTTTTTTATCTGAGGATGATTTAATACATGTGGATCTAGAAAGATAAAGGCATATTCTTTTTGGTACTTATAGTATAATTGAACTTCATTGTGCAGATTCTTAAAGGACGGGAGTTTAATTGATTTCTGACGCTCTGCTTCTAATTTGCTCCACATCTCATTCGAGATCATTGTGAGGAGTTCATCTTTATCTCCAAAGTGATAGGTTAAGTTTCCTCTGCTGATGTTCATGTTTTGAGCTATTTCAAAGAGACTAATAGCTCCATATCCATGCTTGTTAAACATCAGCTTGGCCGTAGACATGATTTTAACTTTCGTTTCCGACATACGGCAAGTTAATATTATTAAAGATATTAGTCACTATTGACTAATCAATAAGTTGTCATTTCTTTTGACTCTATTGAAAAAAAATATAGTTTTTTCATCTATAAGCAACTTTTAAAACATATCGTTTGTTGACACAATAGATTAATAATTTTTCCATATGTTTGTGGCATAATATTGCTTCAGACTCCAATCAAAGTTAATTCCCTTTAGGCTGCAAAAATTGTTCATTAGATAAACAACTGCTTTATCTTGTAAATTATTTCTGTTGAGAAAGGGGACCTCATTTATTAGTATTTTACTACTTGTATTCAGTGTACAACTAGTCATAGGACAAGACATCATTGTACCGTTTAATTCCATTTCATCATATAATGATAATGCACAACTGCCTTCTGCGCAAGGAAGCTTGCAATGGTACTCTAATGCCTATAATTCAACTAGTTGGCCAGTAGGCCCTGGACAAATTGGCTATGGAGATAATGATGAGGCGACTGTTATTAATCCTGTGAGGACAGCTTACTTTCGAAAATCATTCAGCTTACCTGACTTGTGCACATATGATAATGTGAAGGTGAGCATAAAAATGGACGATGGGGCGATCATCTATGTTAATGGAGTAGAAGTTAGTCGTTTTAGAATGCCATCAGGTAGTGTGAATTACTCCACTTTTGCATCTACGACCAGTTCAGACAATGAACTTAATAGTGTAACCTTGAATACGAATTTGTTTGTACCAGGTACAAATGTAGTTGCTGTTGAAGTTCACCAACGATCAAGTACAAGCAGTGATTTAACCTACGATTTAGAAGTCGAAGGTAATATTAGTTCAACGCCATGTACTTGTGTTAATGGTGAAATTCTTGATGTGGACAACGATGGTATTTGTGATGATTTTGATAGTTGTATCGGATCTAATTGTGAACTGGATCTTAATCAATTTTCATTCTGTACTAAAAGAAACATCAATCAAATAGCAAATGACTTATCAGGCGTTGCCTTTAATTTTGATAGTAATCGTCTTGTAATTGTCGAAAACGGTACTCCTCAAGCAATGGAACTTGATTTAAACGGTACTTATATTAGAACCATATCATTAAATAATTTTGAAGATACAGAGGGTATTACCTATGCTGGTAACAATAAATACTTTGTTACGGAGGAGCGTAAACGAGATCTTGTATTGATAACTATACCTGTAGGAAATTCAAATATCACTGTTAATCATCCAGGAAATAACTCTAGAATAGACTTAGGTTCAACTGGTGGCAATGATGGATTAGAAGGTGTGACATATGATATAGCAAATGATATACTATATACAGTAAAAGAAAAAACTTCGATGGCTATTTATAAAGTCACCAATGCTATGTCTCGTTTAGGTACGAGTTATTCGCCACCAACAGCATTTAATATTAATTCAACTCAATCTTCTTATCCTGGCTCATTCACGGACTTGGCAGGTTGTGCATTTACACCATTTGGGACATTGCTCTTATTAACCGAAGAGGGACAATGGGTTGTAGAAGTAGACCCTAACACTGGAGCATATATAAGTGATATGAGTTTATCCGCAGCAATTACGCCTCAACCAGAAGGCCTAACTGTACTCAGTAGCGGAGAAATAATCGTTGTCGGAGAGGCTAACGAATTCATGGAATATAATAAGGTCGGAGGAACTTGTAATGACGGTAATTCATGTACAATTAATGATGTGATTGATTCAAATTGTAATTGCACAGGTACGAATCAAGATGCAGATAATGATGGTATTTGTGATGGGAATGACAGTTGTCCTAATCTAAATAATAATTTGATCGGTAGCTCATGTTCAGATAATGATCCGTGCACGATCAATGACGTTTGGCAAAGTACATGTGATTGTGTGGGTCAACTGTCAGATGGTGACAATGACGGAGTATGTGATGGTCAGGATACCTGTCCTAATTTTAATAATGGTCTTATTGGCACCGCCTGTAATGATGGAGATCCGTGTACCGTTGGCGAGACATGGCAATCGAATTGTCAATGTCAAGGATTTCAGCTCACAGACTCAGATAATGATGGAGTATGTGACTCACAAGATGCATGCCCTTCCTTAGATAATTCGTTAATTGGCACTGCATGTAACGATGGTGATATATGTACGATAGGAGATATTTGGCAATCTAATTGTCTTTGCCAGGGAACTATCACATCTGATACTGATGGAGACGGAATTTGTGATTCACAAGATAGTTGCCCAAGTCTAAACAATAATCTAATCGGTACTGCTTGTAACGATGGGAACAATTGTACAGTTTCAGATACATGGCAAACGAATTGCTTATGCAGTGGAGTTCAACTTCCAGATTCAGATAATGATGGCATATGTGATATATCTGATAGCTGCCCCCAATTGAATAACATCTTAATAGGTACTGCATGTAATGACAATGATCCATGTACATCAAATGATCGCTGGCTTGCTTCGTGTAACTGCGCAGGTATCCCTCGAATAGACTCAGATGGAGATGGGGTTTGCAATGCTTTTGATAACTGTTTATTTGTTGCCAATCCTAATCAGTTAGATTCTAATAATGATGGTATAGGTGATGCATGCCAACCGACTTGTGACAATATGATCATTGAAACAGATAATGGTAGTATGCTCTTGGGTACGACTAAAGCTATTGTGGAAGTGTCGACCAATAGAGTATTAAATGCTCCATTTAGTGCAATCTATAGAGCAGGACAATGTATCAATATGACGAGTGGATTTGAAGTCAAAAAGGGTGCAATTTTTACAGCTAGAATTGAAGCATGTCAATAGACTTATTCGCTTAAATAAGTGATCGTATTGCTTTATTCGCCATGCGTTAGATGTTAGTTGTTAGTGCATTACAGTTTGTTAAAATATATATATCAAATATATAGTTCCATGGTCTATTTAATCACTTTATTATTATGAAATTGAGCTAACAGGTCCTAATAACTGCAAGAGTTAAGTATTATCCCATTATTATTCGAATCTAGAATTTAAAAAGCTTGAGAAATTTAAATGTAATAAACAGGAAACTGCAATACGTGCTTAAAATACAGCTATGTATTGTATTAATTTTTTGTTTTTCTTCTGTAATCAATAGTCAAAATTCGGGACTGGTTTGTGATTGTCCCTCTAGTAATGATCTTTCCTCATCAGTAACTGTTCAGAGTGAACTATCTGATAATCTCCCGATTGAGAAGTTGTTTGGTGGCTTGTTGGATTTTAATGCTACGCTTGGAGAAGCTGGTTTGCCATTTGAAATATTTGCGTTTCAAAATAGTGAGACTGGAGCCTTTGGACTAAACCTTTTGTCAGGTAAGTCAGGAATAGTGGCGTCTCCCAATGTTGCCTCGTATGATTTTAACTCAGCGATATCCATACAGGACCTTCATTTTACGCTTAGTAATCTTGATGTTTTTGACCAAGTAGAGATTATGTCCTACCTAGATGGCAGTTTGTTGCCATTGGAATCGATAACAATAGAATCATTGAGTGATCAGGTGTTGGTTAATGGGAATACAATATCAGGAATCAATACAAGTGTTGGGGCAGATTCTAATAATTTTTCGGTCGAAGTATCAATCAATAGTCCTTTAGATAGATTTATTCTTATTGCAGGGAAATCCGTAGATATTAATGATCTATCAGTTGACTTCACACTTGACAATTTGTGTTTTTGTCCTGGTGTTGAATGTTTTACAGGTGATGAAGAAAATAATGATATATGTGCTTTCTTAGACTCTAATCCCAATGCTGCACTAGCAAGTGCTGATTGTGATGGAGGTGGAACCAACAATGGTTTTGAGTGTTTGAATGGAGGAAACCCATTTGTAGCAGATGATGATCCTTTCGTGTCTTCATGCGAAGAATTAATTTGTAATGGAAATCTACAAATTAGTCTCAATACTGGATGTGAATTAAAATTGACATATGACGATCTACTCGAAGCTGCTCAACCAGATAATTATCAAATAAAGATTTTTAGTCAAGATGGTACATTTTTAAGAGATGATTACCTTCTTGAAGAGGATGCTGGTCAAACCATAAAGTATGAAATTAGTTGTGGGGGTAATTCTTGTTGGGGTGAAATTATAGTAGAAGCGAATCAACTGCCATTCATTGACTTTCCATGTGGCGTGCGAGAAGATGGGATTGTCCCTTCTGAATGTAGAATCTTGTGCCAACCAATCGGTAATGTAATTGGTGCATTTGTGACACCAGAAGAAATACTTGAGATCTACTCGGGATGTGGACCAGAAATTCTTGGTGACATCAAAGTAACAGAAGAGACTATCGGAGACATATGTGACCCCTTTGGCCAAATCGTAGAAGTCGGCTATTCATTTAAAGTTTTGACTCATGGTAAAATTTCAATTGTTGAATTACCAAAACAAAGATTCACCACGATTAGATTGAATGTAGATGATGATACAATTCTATTTCCTGAGGATATTTCTTTGAATTGTGATTATCTCGATGATATTGACTTTCCAGAAGATGCACCAGAAGAAGCTTTTGTCTTCGGCAGTCCAGAGTCTATTTCCTTGGCTTCAGGTGTTCCTCAAACAGCTTACTTGTCATACGAGGACATACTAGATACGGTGCTACAGACGGTCAAGGTTTTTGATACCTTGCTTGTCGTCGTGAATAAAATCCCTCGCGATACTATGGTTAAGGAAATCGTAGGTGGCATTGAATTGTGGGTGTTAAAAACTATTTTGGAGCCAGTCTATGAAGAGCAAATTTTTGAACGCTTTGATACGATAGGCATAACTAATTTGATCATTCCGATAGAGAATGCAGCATGTAATGTCATTGTACAACATGCAGATGTTTACTTTGATGCCTGTGGCGGTCAAAGAATACTTAGAGAGTGGTTAGCCATTGACTGGTGTAATCAAGAACTCAATTCTGGAAGAAGACAAACTATAGATATAAAAGATAATTCTCCACCTCGAGCTGTCGAATATGTTGATGGGCAGCAAGTTATTATCGATAGACTTGACGATGTATTTATTGGACTCGAACCCTGGAGCTGTACTGGTACCTTTAAGTTACCAGAATTTACAATCGTTGATGATTGTAATCAAACAAATTCGACAACAATTTGGGATGGTGAAGAAGGTATTGTTAAAGATGGCTATCTAACGAACCTAAGGATTAGTAGTGAACCGATTCAAGTCATCGCAAGAATAGAAGATGAATGTGGCAATTTTTCTACAGTTAATTTTAATGTCTTTGTCAGAGATGAAACACCGCCAATCTCGATTTGTGAATCAGGATTAACTGTTTCCTTAACAGGTAATTCGATCAGTAGCTCTACTAAGGTGTATGCTATGGATCTTAGTGAAGGAAGCCATGATAATGGTTGTGGTAAAGTCACCGTATCTGCTATCCGTCTCAACGATAAACGAGATGTGGTCAGAGATTGTGCGGGTAACTTGCTCGGCTATGCGCCTTCTGATTGTACAGCTTTCACAAAAGAAATCAAGATCTCAGCATCCGGAGCAAAAGACGACTGCACGACTGAAGATCAAGTGTATCTCGTGTCAGCGTTTGGAGAATACATTACTGTTTGTTGTGCAGACATTGGACAATTAGTACCAATACTTATTCAGACCGTCGATAAATCAGGAAATAGCAGTGAATGTATAGTTGAAGTGTTTGTTACTGACTTCACCATTCCAAGCTTTGTATGTGAAGACAAAACGATTAGCCATGAGGACATTGGCTTGACGATTCAGCCTGAACTTTCCACAAGCCAGTGTGCACGAGAAGTTAGCTACGAAGCGACATTACTTTCGTCTATTGGTAATTTTAAATGTCCTGGCGATGTTCAGATTAATGAGTGGTACATTGATGTTGATGGTAGTGGTGATTTCTCTACCGGAGATCCAATTTGTCAACAACGCTTAAGAATAGATACCGCTCTTCTATTTGATCCATACACGATTCATTGGCCGGCACATGTAGACGGCAGTGCTACGGTTGGTTTGAATCTAGAGTGCATTGATGACGGCACGATAAAAACGATACAGGATTATACGATCCAAATGGAAGGCCCTTATGAATGTGTTGTAATGAATGAAAGTAATACAGAACCATTTTGGTGTGTCCCAGATTGTGGACTCGTAGGGACGACTGTCGCAATTGATACGATCAAAGCATCAGATGTTTGTTTTAAGTTGATTAAAAGATGGACGGTGGTTGATTGGTGTGTCTATGATGCTAATGAGAATGATCAAGATGATTCTAGAGACCTCTATGAAGCTGTCGAAGATTGGACCTTGAATGATTGTGATGACTGTTCTTACGAAGGGGCAGAGCCTATTTATTTTAGATATAACCAAGTCAGAGTTGATGGCTACTACACGTATGATCAAATAATAAAAGTCGTAGATGCTGAGAACCCAGTGATTCAAGTTGAAGATCTTGTTGTCGTCAGTGTGACGGGAGAGAATACCAAAGGAGATGACTATTTAGCTTGTTCTGGAGAATCTGTGGTTACAGCTTCGGGTGGTGATTTTTGTAATGATGGAACCTTAAACGCTGCTAATTTGAGATGGACAATTACAGTTATAGCTAACGGGAGTACGATAGCTCAAAAAACAGTGCATGGTACTGAGGCATCTATGAATACACAGGCAGGGTCAACAGGAAGTCAATATGAGATCATTTGGAATGCAAAAGATCTGTGTGGTAACGTAGCGAGTGCACGAACAATCGTTTCGTTTGTAGAAGATAGTGCGCCAACGCCAATTTGTGTTTCTGGAATAACAACAGCATTTTATGACGAAACAGGTTCAGTTGAAGTTTGGGCGAAAGATTTTGATTTTGGGAGTTTTGATAATTGCACAGCATCTGATGACCTAGTGTTTTCTTTAGTCAGAGAAGGTGAAGAGGCTTTGCAGCCAACTGATTTCGGATTTGGAGATCAACAATATCTTCAGTTTAATTGTGCACGTGATACTCCTGAACAAACCTTGGATGTGTATGTTTGGGATGAGCAAGGGAACGGAGATTTTTGCCAAATCCGACTCTCTATCAATGCAGACCATGATTGTGATGAAGAGACTGTTCAAGGTTCAGCATTAGCTCAGATTTCAGGTTTTGTCGTTACTCAACGCAATCAAATGATTGATGGGGTTGATGTGCAAATCCAATCGGGAGCATCTCTTGAATATCCTAAGACAAGTCAAACAACAGCATCAGGGGATTTTCTTTTTGGCAATAATCCAATGAATTTCAATTATGAACTTTCAGCAGAGAAAGTAGATGATTATATTAATGGTCTATCTACTCTTGATCTAGTTTTGATAAGTCGACACATCATAGGACTTGAAAATTTAACAAGTCCATATGATCTGATTGCTTCTGATGTGAATGGTGATAATCAAATATCAGCTTCAGATTTAGTATCCATGCGTCGATTGATACTTGGTGTGACGAGTGAATTGCCAATTGGTAAATCATGGATATTTATTGATGGAAATCAGCAGTTTATTGATGAAACGTCTCCTTGGCCATTTCAAGAATCCATATCTATACTTAATTTGTCAGGGGATATGTTTGATGTAGACTTTATGGGTATCAAATTAGGCGATATAACTGGTGATGTTGTGCTTAACACAGAATCCGCAAGGACGAGGTCAAACGAAAGTCAGCCTTTACTGGTATCTGACAGATTCGTCGAAGTGGGTGATAAAGTGGACATTTCTTTTAACGCACCATTTCTTGGTGAATATTTTGGAGGGCAGTTTACTTTAGAACATCAAGGATTAGTATTTGAGTCATTAGCAAGTGATCCATTTAAGCTTGATAAGAGCAATGTCCATACAATAAAAGATGCATTGTCATTTAGTTGGCATTCACCGACGATGGTTAAGTTGAACGACAAGGAATCACTATTCACATTGTCTTTTACAGCAATGCAGTCAGGATTACTGAGTGAAATGATTCAGATGAATTCAACAATGACAACAGCAGAAGTTTATATGGGCTCTGAGTTAAGGACAGTCATCCCGTATTTAGACTTTAAAGCACGTCAAGATTCTGATCAAGAAGTCGTACTTCACCAAAATTACCCAAACCCATTTAACATCTCTACGACCATAGAATTTGATTTACCATCAACTCTGAACGTAGATCCTGTTTTGACAATATTCGATGTGGATGGTAAGGTCGTAATGACTATGCGGGATCAATTTCATCCAGGTAAAAATAGTATAGCTATCGATGCTACAAGTTTAGCTGGTTCAGGATCTTATTTTTATTCCATAGATTACGGAGCTCAATCTGTTGCACGACAATTGATAAGTTCAGACAGATAGGATACTAAGCATGTCATCCATTCTGCTTAAGTTGTTTTCTTATTTATGTAGATGAATCGTATTATTGAATATGGTATGTGATGTTTACAAATCAGCTATGTGCTTATGGGAAAAACTGGTAAATTAAAATAAAATTAAAAAAAAGGATCAGCATGTTTAGCAAAGAAAAATTTGACGATTACAAAGGGAAATATAAACGATTTTTAAAGACGTCAATCAAACTTGATGAGGGGTATAAGTGGGAGGCCTTAGGGGCATTTGAGGATAATTGGAATATAGGAGCGACAGATATGGCCACGATGATCGGTCAAGCATTTCAGCAAGGGGATGGAGAGCATTTGTGGATTGAAAAAGGTGATTCGGCAAAATCAGTGATGGTCGAATTTGCCAAGATGAGTCCCGATATTACCAGAGATATGTTTGAAGATCTGTATCGCGAATCGAGCGATGTGGTGTTGCGTACAGATCGATTTATACATCACTGTGATCAGATGCTGTCGGATTTACAAGCCATTAGACCATCGGCAAACTATCATTACCATGATGATTTACAGATGATTTCCTTTTATTTGGCAGTTAAGTTTCCAGAGCTATACACCTTCTACAATTACAATGATTTTAAAAGCTTACTCACAAAGTTAGGTGCAAAATCATCTCCCGGATTAAAGGAGGTAGAGCGCTTTTTTAAAGTGATGCGAGTCTTTCAAAAATTCTTAACCGAGGATGAAGAGTTGCTAGAGATTTATAAAAAACGCTTAGAAGATTCAGGGACAACGCCAGATGTGAATTTGTTTTTTGCCCATGACTTTATGAGCTGTTGTACGAATAGTGCGTATCAGTTGGATAGGTACTAGGTAGTAAATAGTGATTAGTAAATAGTGACTAGTAAATAGTGACTAGTAGGTAGTTGGAGCGAAGCGGAAATCCTCGCACTGAGCAGAGCGAACGTCGGGATAGATAGTACAAAACTGGAGTGTAATCCAAGGTACTTTAGTGCCTTGTGTCATAATGCAAAAAAAAGGGGGTAATTACAGTGAAACGGGAAATAACACATCTAATAAAATCCGAGGGCTAATTCTTGAACTGTGTCTAAGCTGACAAAAAGATAATAAGCTCAAAATACAATGGGAGAGAAAAAAACAAAGAACTGGCTAAATTTTGCTTTTGGAATAATTATCGGAATCATTTTATATAAAGTGATTTTCGATGTAATATGGCCTATGGTTTTCGGATAAACTCTATTGTGCCGCTGTTGGACTTCGATCCAACGGCATTTATATTCTCAAAGCAAATTCTTTTAGATTAACCAGCTGGATAGTCACAAGTATATCGATCATTAAATCAACCAAACTTTAATTCAACAACACAAAGCCAAGCCACGCAAAGCCATACGCCAAGGCAAGCATAAATAAAAACTGATAAATCGCATATTTCCACTGACCAGTTTCCTTTCTTACAATCGCCATCGTGCTCGCGCACTGCATCGCAAATACGTAAAAGAGAAGTAAGGAAACAGATACAGCTATCGTGAATGTTGGTCGTCCTGTATTGCGATTTATTTCTGTCTTTAGTTTGTTGATGATCGTACCTTCTTCTTCTGATCCGATACTATAGATTGTGGATAAGGTCCCTACAAATACTTCTCTTGCCGCAAAGGAGGTCAATAAGGCAATACCAATTTTCCAATCATAACCCAATGGTCGAATCACAGGCTCGATGAATTTTCCTGCATAACCAATGTAAGAGTATTCAAGATCAAAGGACTCTCTTGATAAGGGAATCTCATTATCTTGCTCTTGGTAGTCTGCAAACTGCTGCTCTACGTAGGCCTCACTTTTAGGACTAAAGCTTGCCAATACCCAAAGCAAAATTGAAATGATAAAAATCACCTTTCCTGCCTCTACAATAAATGACTTGGTCTTCATGTATACCGTCGTGAAAACATTTCTCCAATTTGGCATTCTATAAATGGGTAAATCAAGTGTCCATAAACTATTACCTGGCGTCGTTGATCGCCTTGTAATAAACCAAGCGACCACTAGCGTCGCAATCACACCGAGTAAATATAAGGCCAATAATGAGATGCCCTGCACATTAATAAATGAGCCCGATGGCTCTGGAAACATAACTGCAATCAATATCGTATAAACAGGAAGCCGAGCGCTACAGGTCATCAGCGGAGACGCCATGATCACTGCCATGCGTTCTCTCGGATCATCGATAACTCGCGTACTCATAATCGCAGGTATGGCACACGCCCAGCTAGACATCAATGGAATTATACTTTTGCCGCTCAATCCAAATTTTCTAAGAAACGCATCTGAGATATATGAAATCCGGGACATATAACCTGTGTGCTCAAGGACACTCAAGAGAAAGAACAAGATGGCTATCTGAGGAATAAAAATGAGCACACCACCTATACCAGGTATGATACCGTTTGTAATCAAATCATTAAGCCAAGCAATACCAATATTATTTTCTGACAAGGAAGACAAATACGCAAACCCGCCATCAATCAAATCCATCGGATAACTAGCAAATGTAAAGACGGCCTGAAATAAGACAAGCATCACAAATAGAAATATCGCCAGTCCCCAAATTGGATGCAGTAATAACCTGTCCCATTTTTTAGACGCCTTTAGATAATTGTCTTCTGATAGATAGTTGACAGTCGATCTAACAATAGAGCTCACTGTCTTTTGACGTTTCAGATAGTCCTGCTGATTGGCATCCCAGTTCTCATCAATGGACAATTGGACCTTTTGACTATAACTGTTACGAATTGTATCTTCTTCTATGACATCATACAGGCTTCTACAAATCGAATGTGGCGTTTTAAATCGATTTTTTTGGATAATAAGTCGCAATTGATCAAGCCCATCACCATTTCTAGAATTGATCAAGACCACAGGACAGCCAACAATATCCTCTAGCTCCTCTGTCTGAATGGAGATTTGATTTTTGGACATTTCATCTTTAAAGTTGATGACCAATGCCATCGGAGCTTGTAGGTCTGCAACCTCTGAGAATAAGATTAAGTTGTCCACTAACTGCATTCCACTAGCCACGAAAATGAGCGGGGTCTCACCTTGAGATAATTCAAGAATTTTAGATTTTGCGATTTTTTCTTCAGGAGAGGTGATTCGAAGTGAATTGAGTCCAGGTAAATCAATAATCTCTGTGTCTTTGAATTTACCTGCCTTCATCTCGACTGTCACACCTGCATAATTACCAGTTTTTTGGTTTAGCCCCGTCAATAGATTGAATAAGCTACTTTTACCGCTATTGGGTTTGCCAATTAATGCAATTGTCTGGTTCATATGCGTGTCCAATCCATCTTCTGAAAATCATTATTGCGTAGACTTATCATCTTACCGCCTACGGTCAGATTAATTAAGCCCGAGTAAGTTGGACTATAGTTCATGACGAATACGGTGCCGACTGTAAACCCGTGGATTAATAAATATTGCTTCAGTTCAGGTCTCCCATTTAACTGAATGACAATCGCACGCTCATCTACCTGTAGTCGATCCATCATCTTAATATTAGCATCAGATTGCAAAGGAACTAATTATTTTGAATTAATCTAAATAAAAATTAGAGAATCAAAAAGTAAATGAAACCAATTGGTTGATAGATCTCAATTTTCAATCTAATTCTTGACCGATATCTGAAAAGGAACCGCTTGAGGTGTTGGGTTTGGATACGAATTTGTTATTTTAACTGTCAGAAAAATACGTTCATGACACATCAAATTACATCATTAGAAGATTATAAAGACACCTATAGAAAAAGTGTAGAGGATCCAGAGGGATTTTGGGCAGAGCAAGCGGATAGCTTTCAGTGGCATCGCAAATGGGATACAGTCCTAGAATGGAATTTCGAAGAGCCATCTATAAAATGGTTTTCAGGTGGGCAGATGAATATTACAGAGAATTGTCTCGATCGGCACATTGCTGAGCGAGGCGATCAGACAGCGATCTTATGGGAGCCGAATGACCCTGATGGAGAAGTCAAATCCTTTAGCTATTCAGAATTACTTGCTGAAGTCTCTAAGTGTGCGAATGCCTTAAAAGCTAATGGTGTTTCAAAGGGCGATCGGGTTGTTTTTTACATGCCCATGGTGCCTGAATTAGCGATTGGTGTATTAGCCTGTGCACGGATAGGTGCAGTACACTCTGTGGTGTTTGCTGGGTTTTCGGCACAAGCGCTGGCTGATCGAGTGAATGACGCCCAAGCCAAAATGATTATCTGTTCAGATTACAATCAACGAGGAGCTAAACATATACCGGTAAAGGAAGTCGTGGATAATGCCTTACAAATTGGATGTCCATCGATTGAGACGGTATTGACACATCGGAATACAGGAGGTGATGTCAGCATGGGTGACAGAGATAAGTGGTGGCATGAGGAGGTAGACCATCAATCTCCTGAGTGTAAAGCTGAAATCATGGAGGCAGAAGATATGCTGTTTATCCTGTATACCTCTGGTTCAACTGGTAAACCAAAAGGTGTCGTTCATACCTGTGGCGGTTATATGGTGTACACGTGTTATACCTTTCGCAATGCCTTTCAGTATAAGGATGGTGATATTTACTGGTGTACGGCTGATATTGGTTGGATTACTGGCCACTCTTATATTGTATATGGACCATTGTTGGCAGGTGCGACGAGTATGATGTTTGAGGGTGTACCAACATATCCAGATGCAGGACGATTCTGGCAAATTTGCGAAAAACATAAAGTCAACCAATTCTATACAGCGCCGACGGCAATTCGCGCGTTGATGGCCAAAGGAGATGATATTCCTGGAACGTATGATCTATCTTCTATCAAGCTGTTGGGTTCAGTCGGTGAGCCAATCAATGAAGAAGCTTGGCATTGGTATGATAAACATATCGGTAAGCACAAATCGCCCATCATCGATACTTGGTGGCAAACGGAGACAGGTGGTATCATGATTACACCATTACCGGGAATTACAGATACCAAACCGACCTACGCGTCCTATCCCATGCCAGGCATCCAATTACTACTCGTCGATAACGAAGGCAGTGTCATTGAAGGAAATGATGTGGAAGGCCTATTATGTGTGATCTTTCCTTGGCCGAGCATGCTGCGCACGACTTATGGTGATCATGAGCGATGTCGACAAACATATTTTTCGTCTTTCCCAGGCAAGTATTTTACAGGTGATGGTGTACGCCGAGATGAAGATGGTCGTATCAGAGTCATCGGTAGAGTAGATGACGTACTTAACGTATCAGGCCATAGAATGGGCACAGCCGAAGTCGAGAATGCAATCAATGAACATGAAGGAGTGATTGAATCTGCAGTCGTAGGCTATCCACACGACATCAAAGGGCAAGGCATTTATGCGTATGTGATTACAGATGGAGTAGAGATGGGTGACGAACTCATCAAGGGTATAAAGGCCACGGTGACAAAAGAAATCGGTCCGATCGCAAAACCTGATAAAATACAAGTTGTCCCAGGCTTACCCAAGACTAGGTCTGGAAAGATAATGCGTCGTATCCTTCGTAAAATTGCATCTAAGGATACAAGCAATTTGGGTGATACATCCACCTTGTTAAATCCGGAAATTGTAGAGTCGATTATTGAAGGGGCGGTTTAATAGTGGATAGTGGATAGTAAATAGTAGGAGCGAAGCTGAAATCTTCGCACTGAGCAAAGCGAACGTCGGGATGACAAGATCAATCTAAGATAAAGTTAGATGCTTAAATGGTGTATATTTGCATCAAATAAAATACATGCCAATGAATAGACAAAGCATAACATTTACGAAGCCAAATGATGAATGGCTTAAAGAAATGGTATCAATGCAAGAATATTCCAGTAAAAGTGAACTTGTGAATGATTTAATTCGTCAAGCTAGAAAGCAACAAATTCAAATTGATTGGATCAATAGAAAGTTAGAAAAGGCTGAACAGGGTGGATTTACAGAATTAAATAAAGCAGAAATCCTCGTAGAGTCAAAGTCTCGTTTAAATGGCTAATTTTAAATTAAGTGAGTCAGCTAAAGAAGACTTGATTAGAATTCATCATTTCGGAGTTGAAAAATTTGGGTCTAAACAAGCTGACAAATATTTTAATTCATTGTTTGACTATTTTGAAATGATTACAAAAAACCCATTTTCATTTCAGGCTGTTGATCATATTAGAGTTGGATATCGTCGGTGTCCTATTGGTCCAGATTCAATTTATTTTATAGTAAATAACAATGTTGTAGAAATTATGGCAATCGTAGGAAAGCAGGATTTTGATACTTTACTTTGATAAGTAGAATGACGATTCCAACATTGACCTTATCTAATAGTTAATTAATGAATTGCCAAGCTTATATGTTCATTAAACATTTTTGATTTTGATTTTAATTCTCATTTTGATTTAAAGTTATGAAACAAGTCATCTTAGTCAGACATGCCAAATCCTCTTGGAAAGATATGAGTCTACGAGATCATGATAGACCCTTAAATGGGAGAGGGAAGCGAGATGCTCCGTTTATGGCACAACAACTGTTGGAAAAAATGGAAACTGCTGACGCCATTGTTGCGAGTTCGGCAGTAAGAGCTCAACAAACGGCAAAGCACTTTCAGCTTGCTTTTGAGGACAGCCTTGAAGAGTTTATAACAGCTTCAGATCTATACCATGCCTCTCCAGAAGAGATATTATCAGTGATTCAAGGTGTGAATAATCAATATAACCGGATTCTCGTTTTTGGACATAATCCTGGATTTACTCAAATGGCGAATCTGTTTAGTCAAGCTTATATTGATAATGTACCAACTTGTGGTATTGTGAGTATAGATTTTAGCGTTACAACTTGGGACAAAGTAAATGCTCAATCTGGAAAACTAAAGACGATGATATATCCTAAAATGTGGCTTACATGACTTTAAATAAATGTCTATTGTATGTATTGCTGTCGCTGCTGCTGATGATAATGGCTTGCTCTGAATTAAAGCCCCATATGGCCATTTTGGATGACCAAGACAAAGTCGTGGATGTTATAGTGGATATGTATATTGCAGAAGCCACGATCAATAAACAGCCAATAACTGTTAGAGATAGCCTAAGAGGTAGTTATAGAGATAACATTATCTTAATACATGATTTGTCAGATGTCGAGTTTGATAGTCTATTTTTATACATTCAAACGGATTCAGAATCTTATAGTGAGATCCACAAACGAGCTGTTGCAAAATTGAATGAACTAAATTCGTCGAAGGATAAAGATTAATTATGGATACAAATGCCAAAATACTTCTTGTAGATGATGAGGAAGATATACTGGAGTTTTTAAGGTACAACCTCAAGAAGGATGACTACATAATAGAGGTAGCAATGGATGGGAAAGAAGCCATTGAGAAAGCATATGAGTTCAAGCCTGATCTCATTATCCTAGACGTGATGATGCCTGATATGGATGGGATAGAGGTTTGTAATCGACTTCGAGAAGATGAGCAATTCAATGATACACTCATTACATTCCTTACTGCAAAAAGTGAATCTTTTACTCAGATCGCAGCTCTTGATACGGGTGGTGATGATTACATAACAAAGCCAATCAAACCCAATGTGTTCAAAAGTCGAGTCAAAGCATTATTGCGGAGACATAAGAAAAATCAAAATCAAGAATTCGATTCAGCTGAACTTGTCTTTGGGGATTTGAAAATTAATAAAGAAGAATATTCAGTCTATAAAGGCGAAAAGAAAATTGTCTTAGCGAAGAAGGAATTCAATTTACTCGTTTTACTGACATCAAAACCTGGAAAAGTGTTTAAGCGAGAGGAGATTCTATCAGAAGTTTGGGGTAAAGACGTAATTGTTGGAGACAGAACCATCGATGTTCATATCCGTAAACTTCGCGAGAAATTAGGTAAAAAGTATATTCAAACCTACAAGGGGATTGGGTATAAATTTGAATTTTAATTAAGCATTATCACAAAACTGAGCCGTCGACCATAACTTGATTCAGAATCTCAAAATGGCAGAATACGTATCAAGTTCGTTATACCGGATTTATGAGCTTAACCCAACGAATGAAAATGTTTTTCACATATGAATTAAGAACGCGTCATTGTAAAGCTACAAAGCTAATGTTCAAATATGTTTAAAAATCTTACTACGAAACAGGTAGCAATTTACCTGTCAATTGTCATATCGGTCTTTGCTGCACTTTTAGTATTGGTTATTATGACGATGACGCGAGCGAGCCAACCAATTTATGTTTCTGTATTGCTTTTTCTAAGCTTTGTTTTGATCACATACTTCAGTACTAACTTTATCATTCAGAAATTTGTATTTCGGAAAATTAAGTTGATTTATAAAATTATCTCGAAGAAGAAATACTCTGAAACATCCGATTTGGCCATTGATAGTAACTTTGATAAGGTAAATAGAGAGGTCGCTCGTTGGGCAGCAGATACAGAAAAAGAAATTAAAACTTTAAAATCTTTAGAAGATTATAGAAGGCAATTTGTTGGGAATGTGTCACATGAACTCAAAACTCCGATTTTTGCGATCCAAGGGTATCTACACACCTTACTTGATGGAGGACTAGAAGATGAAGCAATCAATAGAAAGTATATTCAAAAGGCAGCAAAGAATGTTGTTCGGCTCCAAAATATAGTTGATGATTTAGAAGTCATCACAAGTTTAGAATCTGGAAATGTCGTCCTAGTCTATACTAAGTTTGACATTAAAGCTCTCGTCAATGATGTCTATGAAGATTTGCACTTTTTTGCAAAAAAGAAAAACATAACGATGACATTCAAAGAAGGGGCGAGTGATAGTACAATTGTTTATGCGGATAAAGAACGCATTCGACAAGTGCTCAATAATTTGGTGACGAACTCCATCAAGTATAACGAAACGAACGGGAAGACAGTAACAAGTATTTATGTGTTGGACGATTCAATATTGGTTGAGATTTCTGATAATGGAATTGGTATAGAAACAAAACATCTCAAACATGTCTTTGATCGGTTTTACAGGATTGATGCCTCGAGATCAAGAGCACAAGGTGGTTCTGGTTTAGGCTTGTCAATTGTCAAGCACATCGTCGAAAGTCATGATCAGAATGTCTTCGTGAGGAGCACGCCAGATATAGGGTCAACGTTTGGCTTTACTTTAAAGAAGGCGAATTAGTCATTGGATTGAACAAGTCAGTACTTGTCAACAATTTACTAGAATGTAAAGTCGTGTCACTTTTCACAGTCTGAATAACAGGGTCAGGAATGGTATTAATAATATCTAGTATTTCTTTTTTCTTGCTGAAGAAAGCGGGAAGATCATCTTTGTCCATTGGTTTGGGTGGAGGGAAATTCATCCGTGTATGATCTACTTGTTTGCCATTTTTCCAAAAACGAAAACATACATGATAACCTGTAGCCAAACCAGTTTTTCCGACGTAGCCAATCGTTTCACCTTGTTTCACTCGAGTGCCTCTCTTAATACCTTTGGCAAACTTAGTCATATGTAAATACTGTGTTTGGATTTGACTGTCATGTCTCAGTTTCACATAGTTGCCATTTGCTTTGGTGTAACTCGCGATCTCTACTGTACCATCAGCAACGGCAGATATAGGAGAGTTTTTTGCTGCGGCATAATCAGTCCCGTAGTGTGGTCGACGTCTTTTTAGAATTGGATGAAACCGTCTAAGATTGTATCGAGATGATATATAGCTGAATTTAACAGGTGATTTGAGGAAGTCTCGCTTTGTAGCCCGACCTTCTAAATCATAAAACCCTGAGTATTTTTCATTTTCAAAATGGAGAGCATAGTGCTCTTTATCATTTTTATAGTAAGCACCTTTTAAGTTACCTACAGCAACAGGCTCCCCATCGATATATTTCATATCATAGACCAACTTAAACTGGTCGCCTTTCTGAGCTCGAGGAAAATCAACACTCCATCCAAGTGCATCCTCCATATTACTAATCAATGCCATCGGGAGCGAACTAGCACTCATGGCATCCCATAATGTAGTTTCTAATACACCTGAAAGCGTTTCTTCACAAACGGTAAATGGTTTTTCGACTTCCTTTACAGTAATCGAATCTCGAAGATCATAGACCACATAGGTAAATTGATTGGGTTCGTAAACCAAACATTCTGCCTTACCGCAAGGGTCTGACTTAACAATTGTTAAATCCTTGCCCGCTCTAAATCTGCGTATACTATAGGTGTCCTTAGATTTCTGTTCTAATTCGGAAATTGTTTTAAAATCAATACCATTATAAGGTAAAATGTCACTTAAAAATTGGTTTGGCTTGATCGTCATTGATTCTAAATGAAATTGATCAAGGTTAAAACCAAATTTATAGACTGGGGCTGCGGGAGTTTCTGTTTCTGCTATGGGCTGATTGTTGTTCGACTTGAGACTATTGATTCCTAATATGCAAAGAGAAGCTATGATTAAGGAAAGGATTATATCTGTGAACAAGCTTCTCATTCTCTCTTTATCGGTTCGGTGTACTCCTTTAGCCACTTAGGAATATTTAAGTATTAATAAAAAATAAAAGCTTAGGAGGATGGCACGAATATATGATCTTTTAAGAGAAATCAAAGCATAAGCCATGAGATAAAAGCGTTAAAATTGTTTAGCTCGTATAAATCAATTAGAAAGGTATTATGGAGCAAGTTAATATGAATCACTTAAAGCTATCTTTATAGTATGAACTCCTTAGTAGCGAACGGTAAAATCCTCAATTTGGAAACGGCCAAAGTCATGGGTATCGTCAATATTACTCCTGACTCGTTTCATAGAGGCAGTCGAGTCAATTCCATCAGTGAAGCCATTGGTCTTATCCAAAATATGAGCGATGACGGTGCTAGTATCATTGACATAGGAGGGCAATCCTCTAGACCAAGGGCAGCCCGAATCTCGGCAGATGAAGAATTGTCACGCATCAAGGAGCCGTTCAAGATGATCAGAAAGGAATTTCCAGATATGATACTCTCGATTGATACATTTCATGCTAAGGTCGCTGAAGAGATGATTGATCTTGGTGTAGATATGATCAACGATATATCTGCAGGCACTATCGATGCAGATCTTATCCCTATCATAGCAAGTAGTCGTGTGTGTTACGTTCTAATGCATATGCTAGGGACACCTGTCACCATGCAAGACAATCCTCAATACGAAGAGCCTGTTTTAGACATTTTGAATTATTTAACGGAGAAAAAACACGAACTCCATACAAAAGGGCTTGACAACCTTATCATCGATCCTGGTTTTGGCTTTGGGAAAACAGTTGAACAGAACTATGAAATACTGAGAAAATTAGCTGTCTTTAAAATACTCGACACGCCGATTATGGTTGGCCTTTCTCGTAAATCAATGATATATAAGGTACTCGAATCAGAATCTGATCAGGCGCTCAACGGCACATCAGTCTTGCATATGGTCGCTCTACAAAATGGAGCTAAAATTCTTCGAGCCCATGATGTGAAAGAAGCCATAGAAACAATTACCTTGCACGCTAAAGTCGTCGGCGATTGATATTCACTTTAAATAACTGTTAAAGAGCTGTTTATGAGCTTTATTATGGCACATATTATGTTGTAATTACTATATATTAAATTAAAATTTCTTGTCCAAACCAATAGAAGCCACGTCAAATGAGAAGTCGAAGAAAAAGCGGCAGTGGTGGAAATATGGAATCTATTTAATTTTACTTCTTTTTGTCCTCTTTTTTATCCTATCCGTTCTTATCCAACTTCCCGCATTTCAAAATTTTATCGTTGATAAAGTTGCCAATTCAATATCTAAGAAAGTAGATGCTGAAGTACGGATTGATGAGGTCCATTTGTCCCTCATAGATGGAGCAATTATAAATGGACTCTACATCGAAGATCAGCAAGGCGATACATTGCTCTACGCTAAGACCTTTTCGACTTCTTTTGGTAGTAGTATGCGATCTATTATCAACCGTGATATTTCATTTAATCGGATATATCTTGAAGATGCTACAGTGAATCTCTTGACGAGGAAAGGGGAGGAATCCTCAAATTTGGAAAAGATGCTTTCACGATTTGGTAAAAGTGGCGAGTCACAAGATCAGAGTGAGCCATTCCTCATGTCTTTTGTTGGTCTTGATATTTTGAATTCTTCGTTTTACACAAAAAACGAAAATACTGGAAGTGAAAGTTATTATGGAATTCGCAAAGGGATCATTGATGTTAAGGATATCAACATCAAAAATAAAATGTACGATATCGAAAGAATCCTGCTAGAGAGTCCTATCATAAAAATTAAAAGTGCATCCAAAACAGATGTTGAAGACGACGCTATTATCATCGACCAAGAAAAGGAAATTGACATCTTTCAGTTTTATGTTCAAAGCCTGATTATAAAAGATGGTCAAATCGAAAAAGGTCTTGTTGGCCTTGATGCTTTTGAAAGCGACTATTTTAATAAGGATAATTTCAAAGTCGAATCTTTAGATATCTCTATCATGGATTCTCAAATATCATCTGATGGATCATTGAGGACCTCTCTCGAAAAAATGTCTGGTAAAATCAATGAGGCTATATCCATACATGATTTCCATTGTGATTCTTTAGTCATTAATAATAAAGGGATCGAAATGACAAATTTTGGTCTTGAAACGAATCGGTCTAGTATTTCCCAGCAGTTGTTTGTATCATTTAATCAGTTTAGTGATTTGCAAGACTCTATTGAGAATGTTTCTATTGATGCCAATATTGAACGTATAGATTTTGCTGTCAATGATATTTTATATTTCGTGCCGGCACTAAAGGATATCCCAGTCATTCAAAAGAATAAAAATAATGTCATGAAATTGAAAGGGCGATTGAGCGGTGATATGTCGCATCTCATTGCCTCTAATGTGGAAGTTGAAATTGGTGACAATACATTTTTCTCTGGTAATCTGTCAGCGAAAAATCTAGATGCTAAAGATAAAGAGCTGATCAATTTATCGATTACACGATTAGAATCCTCAGTGGCTGATTTAAAGCAAATCATACCTGGCTTAGCATTGCCTGAAAATTTTAATAAGCTTGGCAAGATAAAATTTGAAGGATTGATAGATGGCTTTATTAAAGATTTTGTTGTGTTCGGATCTATTCATTCAGATATGGGGAGGTCGGATGTTGATGTCCGTATTGATATGAAGCAAGGCATCGAGCAAGTTAAATATTCTGGATATCTCGATTTGATTGATTTTAATTTAGGTGAATGGACTGATAATCCCGATTTCAAAACAGTCAATTTGACGGCCTCAGTTAAGGAGGGGAGTGGACTCGTTTTAAATACAGCTAATGCAACATTAGAAACTGATGTTGTCTCCTTTTGGTATAGAGGCTATGAATACAAAAATATCCTTTTTAATGGCGTCCTTGATAAGAATAAAGTAAATGGAGATCTCTCTGTCGATGATAAAAATATCAGCCTCAAGTTTGATGGCGTTATCCAAGGATTGGATTCATTGCCACAATACCAATTCAAATCTAGCATTGCCTATATCGATTTAAACGCCCTTAATCTGACAGATGATAAAATGCAATTGTCTGGTGAAGTAGAAATGGATATGGAAGGCAAATCATTACGAACAATGATAGGGACTGGACGATTGGACAAGATGTTACTAGTAAGAAATGACTCGGTCTACTCGGTTGATTCTCTTATCATGGGGTCTACGACATTGGCTGATGGGAATATGCTTTTCAATGTAGAGTCAGATATTCTAGATTTAGAGGCAAAAGGTGTTTTCGATTTGACAAAGATCCCACAAACATTTCTTCAAATCTTAAAAACGAATTATCCCTATCAAACACGGTCTATAAAATTTGCAGATAATTCAGACTCCACAGAGGAGTACGATTATACAATGAAAATTGATATCAAAGATTCTAAGAATATTCTTGAATTAGCAGGGGTCAAAAATTTAAGTCTCAAGGACACTAAAATCAGTAGTTCATTGAACTCAGCGGAAGATAGATTTGACATGGAGATTGAAACTCCAGCGTTTACCTTTAATGACTTGGATTTCATGAATATAAAGATGAAGGCTACTAATAGAAAGGATGAAGGCACCTTTGTCATGACGATTGATTCATCGCTGATTCAATCTGTCAAGTTTAATCCGATGCGATTCGAAAGTCAAACGAAAGGGGACACGATTAATTTTAGCGTATCGACGGAGCAGATCAGCGACTCCTTACAGAATATCTCTTTGTCAGGACAGCTAATCCCACACGAGAAGGGCTATCAGATCAATATTGAGAAAAATGAATTGTTCATGCTCGACAAAAGTTGGTTGATACACCCAGATAATAAAATTGTATTTGGGAATAATTATCTTGAACTAGATCGATTGATGATATCAGATAGTTATAGAGCCATTGCGCTGGATGATATTGATAATAAGGGCTTGTCAATTGATCTGTATCGATTCAATATAGATCTCATCAATCCAATTGTCGATTATGATAAAATGTTGTTTTCGGGAGAAGGCAATACCAATGTCAAGGTGAATTCTATTTTTGGCAATGATCAATTCATCACAGGTTTTATTGAAGTGCCAGACTTTAGAGTCAACGATGATCCATTTGGAGAGTTGTTACTCAAGATTGAAAAGAAGAATGCTGTCAATGCGTTGGAAATAGAATTTGCGATTGCAAAAGACACTCAAAATGTATTGGTGGTTGGTGGTTATGATTTGGAGCAGAAAGAGCTGGATGTCACAGTAGATATGGATAATTATCCACTTAATATTTTCGAATATATTATTCCTGAAGGTATTTCTCAAACGAGTGGAGGTGTCGATATTGATGCGCGGATTTATGGGCCTATTGATGATTTAAAATTAGATGGTGACGCACTTGTGGAGAACGGTGCATCTAAAATTGATTATCTAGGTACCTACTACACATTTGACCAACAAAGGATTACCTTGACCGAGACTTTTATTGATGCCACCGGTTCTGAGCTGACTGATGTTAAAGGCAATACAGCAGTGCTTACTGGTGGATTAAATCATAAGTTCTTCGCAGACTTTACGATGGACATTAATATCTCTTCGCCTAGATTTATTGGTCTGAATACGACTAAAAAAGATAACCCATTATATTATGGTCTTGGAGAAGGGGATATGTCAGTTGATTTCTCTGGCCCTTTTAGCGAGGCCGATATTTCTGTAGATGCGATTACTGCGCCGACGGCAAAGTTATCCTTCCCGATTACAAATGCAATTTATGATTACGATGAGAGCTTTATAAAATTTAAAAGTAAAGAAGAGCTGCCTGATGAAGAAGAGCTAGATTTCAAAGAGCGTTATAAACTGTTAGGCTTAAATTTTGAAATGAATCTGGAGGTGACTGAAGATGCTAATGTTGAAATTATTTTTGATGAGCGAGTGGGAGAGATTTTAAAAGGGAATGGCTTTGGAAATATTTCGTTGGCGATAACAAGGACAGGGCAATTTGAAGTGTTTGGCGATTATAATGTAACTGGGGGCGAGTATTTATTTTCTGCTTATGGTTTGATTGCTAAACCATTTAAAATAAAACGAGGTGGAACGCTACGCTGGACAGGAGATCCTTTTGATGCCTCTCTGGATGTCGAAGCAGAATATTCTGGTGTTCGTGCACCACTCAATGTATTTCTTGCTGAATATATCAATGCTGGGCAAGGACCACTAGAGCAAGATGCAAGGAATAGAACTGATGTCAAACTACAGTTGATTCTCGAAGGGACTTTGTATAAACCGGATGTTAATTTTGATATTGATTTTCCAGAGATCACAGGAGAACTAAAAGCGTATGCAGATAGTAAAATGCGCACACTCAGAGCGACTGATAACGGTATCAATAACCAGGTCGTAGGTCTTTTAGTCTTTAAGAATTTCTTACCCTATGACAACCCACTCAGTACAATATCGGGTGCAAATTCACTTGTGACATTCTCCAATAATGTCACCGAGTTTTTTACAAGTCAGTTGGGCTTAGTGCTCAATGACTTAATAGCACAAGGACTCAGTGATGATTCGTTTATTCGTGGTATTGATGTGAACATAGGCTTGAATGAAAATAAAAATATTTTTGACGACCAAACAGGTGAGGCCAATTTCATACCTGATGAAATTGATGTCAATACTCGTTATTATTTCAAAAATGAGAATTTTGTCTTGAATCTAGGTGGTAATTATGTTTGGGAGCCAACCTATGGCGTAGAAAGCTATATCGTTGGCGATGTTGTTTTAGATTATTTTATTTCAGATGATCGAAAATTGAAATTGCAGATCTACAGTCGATTTGACTATGATGAAACTGAAGGGTATGGACGAAGATATAGGAATGGCTTTGGTATCACCTACCGAAATGAATTTGGAACGCTGTCTGATTTTGTTGAACAAATTGAAAGTGGGATTGAGGAAAGTGTAAAGGATCAGTCTAATTTGAAGTGATTTAAGTTTGTTTTGCTTGATTCGCATTCATTAATATAAAATCAATCTGGTTGTTTCACTTCTTGGTACGCATTTAGTCCATACTAATTTCAATACATAGTGTGCATAAAGACTTCACTCAATTATCTTTCTTTGTTTCATTATTTATTTAAATTCTGATATATTGGAAGAAGTTAAGAACACTTCCTCTGAAATTTGAATGATAAGATGAGGAAACTAAGGTATTTGATAGTACAATTTGACAGGAACATACAAGCCTATGAGATTCCATATTTTAGAGCATCTGTAATAGAGAATACGAAGAGGCAATCTGACTTATTTCATAATCATGTCTCTGATACTGAAGTCATTTATAGGTATCCTTTAATACAGTATAAAATTATAAGTAAGAAACCCTCGATCGTCTGTATAGATGCTGCAACCAACGACATACATTATTTACTTGAAAATCGAGAATTCCACTTTGATATAAAGGGTAAGGTCGATAAGTTTGAAATAGAAGAACTCTATTTGAAGTATTTCACATTTCAATCTTGGGACACCACTTTTAGCTATCATTTACATAACTATATGCCATTCAATCAAGAGAATTATGGTTACTATAAAAAATTAGGAACACAAAAACGTCAAATGGATTTTTTAGAAGAAATGCTACATAAACATCTGACATTAGTATGTAAAGAGTTAGATGCTTTTTTGCCAGTAGACCTTATGTCAGAAGTCATAGAGTTGAGATCTGAAAAATATATAGAGTATAAAGGCGTCTTTCATCAGACTTACTGTTTAAATTTTAAGACTAATCTAACACTTCCTAATTTTATTGGAATAGGAAAAGGGGTATCTAATGGCTTTGGACTTATCAAGCAAATCGCAAATGGGAAAAGATAATAGACAAAGAGAAAGAATAGTACTTGCAGCTCTGCTCCATGATATTGGGAAGTTTTGGCAACGAGCCGATGAGCATTACAGCAAGTCTAATTCTATTAGCAAGTATTACAATTCAGATAATTACAATATCACTGTTCCTTTATACGAAAATGGCAATCCTAAATATGTTCATTCTTTGTGGACTAATGCATTTTTCAGTGACACAAAAACAGGTAGTAAGTTAGGTCTGAATGATGAAGGAGACAAGACATTGGCTAATCTTTCCGCCAATCATCATAAACCCAATAATCATGAAGAAGCGATTCTCTCATTGGCTGATAAATGGAGTAGTGGGATAGATCGCCCTGATACGGGAGAGGAAGGTGTAGCGGGGTATGAAGAAGTGAAAAAAATATACGATAAAGATTTTGTCAAGAAGGTAGGACTCCATAGCATTTTTGACACGATTCATAGAGAGTACACTGAAATCACAACACATCATTCATTCCCTATAACTGCTTTAGATGTTTCAGGTAATATATTTCCAAAAGAAGAAACTAAGGATGATTTAAGTGCTGATTACAAGTCTCTTTGGGACAAATTCATAGAAGAATATAACTTGCTCCTTAATAAGAAATCAGAAAACTTCATTAGTTTCTATGAAAGTCTATTGACTGTACTTAAAAAATATACCTGGTGCATTCCGTCTGCAACAAATAGCCTACCAGCCAATGTAAGTCTATATGAGCATCTGAAATCAACAGCAGCCATAGCACTGTCGTTATATGACTATTGTGGTCATCATAATGAAGAATTAAAACTTGATGAAAATCACAGAATCAATAATTTGCCTACAGAAGATTCGCTACTAATGGTGTGTATTGATATCTCAGGTATTCAAAAATTTATCTATGATATTAGTAATAAAAGAGCCGCAGCTAGTTTAAAAGGTAGATCATTCTATTTAGAATTATTGTTACAGAATATACTAAATGAAGTCCTTGGGCATCCCCAAATTAATGCTTATCGATCTAATATTATTTATGCAAGTGGTGGAAAGGCCTACTTAATACTAGCTAATATACTCTGTGTTATTGAAGCGCTTGATGGATTACAAGAGAGTATTTCAAAAGCATTATTCGAAGAAAATCAAGGCAGGCTATTTGTTTCCATTGGCTACACCTCATTTAGATATAAGACTACTTTCGGTTTTATAAAGAAAGGTCCCAATGCAGGGTCAAATGGATTTCTCAATGAGATACTAACTGATGAACAACATGTATTGGATAGATATTTAACAACCAAAGATCATGAATTCTGCTTGTCTGATCTATGGCGCAGCGTTTCTGACAAAGCTTCAGAAAAAAAGAATGCCAAATACAGAGCAATTTTTATCGAAAACTATGAGAGGGATTTCTTAGAAGGTATTGATTATGAAGATGAGAAATTTAATTGTTCTGTAACAGGAGAATGGATATCAGGTAAGCCTAAAGAATATTTATATCCGAACGAAACAGAGGAAAGCCTTAAAGCGCCCATTAGTCAAGTAGTTCATGATCAAATTCAAATAGGAAGAGATCTACGAACGTCTAATCGTATTCTTTACTTTGTGAAAGGTAACTATGCTACTGCGGGAATTGGTCATAAGTTTTCTTTAAAGAATGACGAGAGGCTAAATGTCGATTCCTCAATTGCTTTAAATGATTGGCCAGATTACAGTAAGCATAAGCATGCTGAAAGGCATTTGTTTTATGGAGGTAATTATCAACCAAGTATAGACAATAGGCCGAAGACCTTTGAAGAATTATGTTATAAAGAAGGTGGAATTGAGATGCAATCTGGGGCGAATAAAAAAGCAACGACAAAATTAGCCGTACTTAGAATGGATGTTGACAATTTAGGCCAAATTTTCATTAAAGGCTTTAAGCAGCAATCGTTTGCAGCATACTCTACATTATCAATGTTGCTAGATACCTTCTTTAGTGGATATCTCAATGAGATTCAAAAAAAGAATCCACTTATATCTGAACATGTACAGATACTATATAGCGGAGGAGATGATGTCTTTGCAGTAGGACGGTGGGATGCTATAATCGAATTTGCTGACGACATCAATGCTGGTTTCAAAAGCTTTACTCAAAGACCTGATATTACCCTTTCTGCCGGAATCGTAGTTGTAAATCCTAAATATCCAATTTATAAGGCTGCTGAAGAAGCTGGAGAAGCAGAACACAATGCTAAAGGATTTGAATCAGAGGAATTAGGTAATAATAATGCGATCAGTCTATTTGGAGAAGTCGTATCTTGGAATAACGAGTGGTCGGAAGTGAAAAGACTTAAGGATTTATTTATTAAGCATAATGATGATATATCAGCAAGTCTGTTACACAGTATACAAGCTTATAAATTGAGAAAAGACTTCAATAACAAAGAAGTCGAAAAAAATAGTGACGCTAAAGACTTAAGTTTTATCTGGCACAGTGGCTATACGTTGACGAGAATGATGAATCGATTAGAGAAAAAACCTGAAGCAGCTGAATTTATAAAACATTTAAGGGATAACATTTATCACAATCAAGAATATACAGCATCGCGATTTTTAGATTTAGCTGGCTTAGCTGCTAAATGGGCAGAGTATAATATTAAACTAAATAATTCATAATATGAACTTAGAATTAAAATGGATTACCGGAGAAGAAAAGATGGGAGTTGAGATGGTTGAATGGGCTAATCAAATGGGTGAGAAACTAACAAGAGAGAGTCTCACAACTTCTCAAATTAGAAAATTTTATGGAGAAATTAAGAGAATAGATCAGGCTTGGAGTACATACAGAGAGGATATACCTATGCTTAATGCAAAGCTTGCCTACGCTGTAGGAAGGAAGCACAAAGGGAAAGGAATAAATATTTTCGCAAAAACATTCTATTCTGCAATTATGAAAGCAAGTGAAAGTGAAGAAAATTTTGGCAGATTAGTAAAAGTATTAGAAGCTACAGTGGCCTACCATAAGTTTCATGGTGGTCAAGACTAAGCTAATTATTTAAGATTAAACTATTATAATGAATAAATTATCACATAAAGTAAAACTAACAGGTCTGCTTAAATTGCATTCAGGACTTCATATAGGTGCTTCTAAAGATAATGTGCAAATTGGAGGGGTTGATTTACCTATTATTAGGCGAAAAGATAATGATCAACCTTACATTCCTGGAAGTTCTTTAAAAGGTAAAATCAGATGTTTACTGGAGCAGAAAAGAGGAGCTGCATTAGGAGAATCAGGTGAAGTCAATGAATTATTTGGTTTCGCCAAAACCAAAACTATTTCAAAATTAATTGTTAGGGATAGCTATTTAACTGAAGAGAGTGCTCTTTTTTTAAAAGATAATAGAAATACTGATCTCCCTTATAGTGAAGTCAAGTTTGAAAATACAATTGACAGATTTAAAGGTAGTGCAGGAAATCCAAGACAAATTGAAAGAATACCCGCAGGTGCTGAATTTAAAGTTGAATTTATCCTTAATATCTGGGAAGGAGAATCTGTCAATGCAGAATCTCACAAAACAGAAGCCAAGCTCAAAGGATTAATTACGGAAGGCATCACATTATTGAACAATGATTACTTAGGTGGGAGTGGAACGCGCGGCTATGGACATGTAGAGGTGACACTAAATGAAGGCGAAAAAATAACTACTTAAGAATGCAATTTAAAGTTTATTATTTAAAATTTAATGCACCATTGCATTTAGGCAATCGCAGACCTGATACCTACGATGTTACGGAGAACTATCTTAGGAGTGATACCATTATTGCAGCTGTATATGATACTTGGGCAAAAATAGGTAAGGCTGATTGGATTCCAAATGATGGCATACCAGCATTTACTGTCAGTAGTGCTTATCCTTATGTAGAGCATGGAGGAAAAAAAGTTCATTTTTTTCCAAGACCTAAGATTCGATTTAATCAAACAAAAGAATTTGATCAAGCACGTAAAGCCATTAAAAAGGTAATGTGGCTTGACCAATTTTATTTTGAAAAGGTCATTAATCAAGAAAGTATAGATTTTGAAAGCGGTCGTACACATTTAAAAGGATCTTATCTATCAAAGGATGCTGATCCTGCTGGCCACATTACTAAAGACGGAAGACAACGAGTAGAAATTTCGCGGAGGTCAATTGATCCAAAAGACTCACGGCCTTTCTATATGGAATTTATTTTCTTTCAGAATGCAGGTCTATTCTTTCTTACAGATCAAAAAGATGAGCGACTAAAAAAAGCTCTAGAGATACTTCAATATGAAGGCTTTGGTACTGATCGAACGGTTGGGAATGGCTTTTTTACATTAGAAGAAGGTAATATAGATATCAGAGTGCCAGAAGGTACTAAGACGTCTACTAACTTAAGCCTATATACTCCGAAAGATTCTGATGACTTTAGAAAATACTCAGATCATCAAGATGCAGCATACGACACAATTAAAAGAGGTGGATGGATCACGAGCATAGGTTTGATGGGAATAGAAAAAAAGAGTGTGCGCATGTTCACAGAAGGTAGTGTATGGTGCCATCTTGAAGCTATTAATGGTAAAGCCAATATTAACTTAAGACCAAGTATTTTAGAGTCAGATACACACCCTATATGGAGAAGTGGAAGATCATTATTTATACCAATAAAGACATCTTCATCATGACCAAAACAGTTTCAAATTTAAAATTAGTCAGTCTAAGTCCTATTCATATTGGCGCTGCACAAGAAAAACATTTAGCTAAAGGTGTGGATTACTTAGCGAAAGATGGAGCAATACTGTTTTTAGACGAAAGTAAAATATTAGAAAAAATAAATATAAGCCAATATTGTAATGACCTAAGTAATAGGAAACTTCAAACAACACTTGAGCAAAGAGGCATAGAACAATTTGTTAAGAAAATAGTACCAATTGTAGGAGACATAGGAACTGATGTCAAAGTCCATATCAAAGACACGACTAAACAAAATCCATTTATCCCAGGCACATCACTTAAAGGCGCTATGCGGTCAATTCTTTTTCATTTTGCTAAATCAAACAATCACTACAAAGAGCAAAATACTTTTGGTGGGATTCAGGAGGACGGATTTAGATTCCTGCAAGTAGGAGATAGTCATTTTGAAGAAGTAATATATATTAATACTAAAACATTCAACTTAATCAAAAGAGGGGATGTTTTTGAAGGTGGTTGGAAAAACTCGAAAAATACGACCAGTGAGTTTACTCCTCAAGGTTTTACTTTTCCATATGAATGCATTGGAGCTCACCAAATAGCTGATGTGAGAATAGTTATGAACTTAAGTGGCTATGAAAAGGCCACTATAAGAAAAGATTATAAAGGACAGAGTTTAGTTAAGGAAGTAAATACATTAATCGAAATATTACAATCTAAAAAAGAATTATATAAAAAAATCCAAACATATTCTGATCGCTATTTACAAGCAGAAATTAAATTTTTTAACAGTTACAACAACCAGGAAACAGATAGAATTATAGCACAATTAGAATCACTTCAAGAAAAAAACGAAAAAGCTCCAGTTTTAAGAGTAGGTCAAGGAAGTGGATTTCACAGTATTACGGGTAATCATCATTCCCCTTTAGATCATTCAATAAATGGTATTGATAAGTGGGGTAAAGGACAGTTAAACGGTAAAGATTCCGCTAAGTCCAGGAAATTAGCTTTTGATAGAGTTGACAATGATGAAATTATTTTTTACCCTATGGGCTTTGTACAGCTGATCGATCCAGAAGTACATACGGATTATTGGAACTTAGTGCAAGAACAAATCCAGAAAAAAAAGGATGTGCTAAAAGAACAAAAAGAAGCTGTGGAAATGAAGATGCAAGCTGATAAAGAGAAAATACAAAAAGAAGCAGAAGAAGCTAAGATGCCTCAAATGACCTTATTAAATCAATTTAAAAGGAATAAAGCAATTATTATTGATGCTATAGTCACAGGACAAAATGGGAGTCAAGTACTTGCTTCTCCTCAGGTTGACACTATGACAGATTCTATAATTAGTGTGAGGTATCCTGCAGGTTTTCCTATAGGGTCAACGATTCAAGTCAAAGCAAAATACAGCAATGGAAAATTATTAATTGAAGGATCTCCAAGACTTAAAAATTAAATGAACATCTTAATAGCTACGATTGGTAATAAAGATCTCCAGATTTCTAATTCAAATTTAGAAAAGATGAAGACTAAATATGCTGAAATATTTATTACAAATACTGAATCCTCAACTGAAAATGTTATCAGTAAAGAAAATAAGAATAGTAGTTTTGTTATTAGATCTAAATTTTTATATGATGCATATCAAGATATTGCAACTTACCTAAGTACACCAATCATTGATGACGCCATTTCTTCGATTGACAATGATATTCATAAAATAATTCTTGTTCCTACGAATCAGTACCCGAAGTACCATACTGATACTTTATATGCAGCTCTCATAATTGAAAAATTATTGTCAAATAAATATGATGTTGAAGTTAAAGGAATTGATTTTAATCCCAATAACATCGAAGAATTGCAAATGTTCTTTTCTCATCTGTTTAGTCGTTTTTCAGATGGTGATAATCTTTATATTGAGAACGCTGGAGGGACCCCCACCACAAGGACCTCAACTTTTCTTGCCGGTCTTTTTAAAAATTATAAATATCTAACCTTAGTGGGAAAGGGGTTCGTTAATAATTCGTTTCGCCATATTGAAATGACCGTTCTTAAAAATATGTTAGATGGTATGTTAAGACATTATGATTACGAAGGAATTAAAAATTTACCTGGTATTTCTCAGGAAATTAAAGATCTGTCAGATTATGCTATTTCTAGGCTTAATCTAGATGTTAATAATGCCGATTACCTCAAGGATAAAATAGTAAGTAATAATAAAGACATCTATATACTAAAAGCGTATTCATTGTTAAGAGATATTATTACGTCTGCTCGAATTAAATATGAACAAGCTGCGTACCCTGATTTCATTTGGCGATTATTTACATTTCATGATAATTATCTTATAAAGGATGTTGAAAATATATTAGGAGGTGAAGTAATATTTAATAATAAGAATAATCACCAAATCTGGAATGAACTCATATCAAAAAAAATAACTATTAGGAAATCGCTTGAAGAAGTAGAAGTTAATAAAAGTAAATTGGATTTTAGTTATCCAAACAAATATGCTTTCTATCACATAGTCAAAGAATCTGATCATCCTAAAATAGAGATGATAGATATAATTCATTTATCATTACATGAGATAAGTACTCTTAGGAATAAAATTGCTCACCATTTAGGAGGTCTAAATATAAAAATGATAAGTGAGAAGTTATCAAGAAATGTATTAGGAGGAATAACAAGAAGAGACGATAAAATTGAAAAACTATTTGAATATATATACAGCTTTCTTGACTTGCCTAAAAACGATAAAGAAATATTTGATCAGTTAAATCAGCAAATACGAAATTCTTTTGAAACGATGAGTTGAGTTTTTTAGTTAACAGGTTTAATATTCTAAAAGTCCAAAAACTCTTTCGGATGAATCATCTCTAGTTGACTACCATAGCCTCTGAGTAAATGCTTGATCTCATAATTAGGTATTAATAATAATGTAATAATAGATTTTCCTGACGATTCTGATTTAATCATCTGACTTCTATGGATAGGCTTAGTTCTTAAGTATTCAGTTAATAGTGGGTTAGTTCTAAATGTTAGTAATATTGGCTCTTGATTTTCATCTTTAGTCACTCCATAGACATCTTTAATATAAATGTCATAGTCGAAGTCAATAGGACTTTGATACGGATTTAAGCTGTCCACTATATCAATTATCCTGTCTAATGGTAAATTGATAATTTTTAATGTGTCATGATCATAAGCAATGAGATACCATCTCTTATTGTATGACTTTAGTAATAGGGGAGACAGGTACATCCTCATTTTATCAGCAAGAAAAGGTTCATACAAGATTGATAAAGACTTTTCATTTTTAATACTTTGGTAAGCCTTGTTCATCCATACTGCACCCAAATAGTCATCTTGCTTGTCAAAATGAATGATCGGCTTCATGACAATATTGTCTTGAATATTTAATTTTTGTTCTAGCATAAGCACATCTTGATATACGGTCTGGAGTGCTTCTATATTCACTATTGATTTTAATGAGATGATGAGCTCTTTAATGTTCCTGATTTGAACTTTGGAAAGAGGGATATTGTAAATGCTAAATTGAGGATTTGAGTAATGATACCCTCTTGACTTATTGTAATCTATAGGTGCAGAGTATCCAAAGATCCCTGATCTCATTTCAGCAATATCCTTTAGTATTGTCCGCCGAGACGGATTTATCGTTTGAATACCAGCTTCAATACTTTCGGTTTCTATGGCTTCTCGTAGATTTTCCCATGTGACTTTGATGTCAAAGCTACTCAACACCCGATCAATGATGCGATGTCTAAATAATGCATTAAAATTTCTAGGCATAATGAAATGAGATGTGCAATAACAATGCACTCAATGTAAGTAATTTGTATACAATGAAAAAGTTTGAACTAATATTAGATAACTATGGTACTGGGTTATCAGTAAAAGATGGTCAGTTTGTCATAAGGACGAAGGAATCAAGACAATCACTCCCAGTCACTAAGGTACGCAGTATTTGTCTGTCTAAAAGCACCTCTATCACTGGTATGGCAATTAAACTAGCTCTTGAAAATGAAATTGATATTTCATTTGTAGAGAGGGATAATATGCCTTATGCTAGAGTGTGGAATAGTCAATTTGGATCTATTGCTACTATAAGACGAAATCAACTGGTTTTTTCAGGTTCTGTAGATGGTAATGAATGGATTAAAATTGTTATTGAGCAAAAGATCAAAAATCAAATGGCATTAGTCGGTTATTTTGCAAAGAACAAGAGTAACTCTGGCCCCTTTGTTACTGAAATGCAAAATAAGTTTTCTAGCTATTTATTGAAAATACACGAGTCTAGAACTAATGATGCCTTAGATCTCGCAAACCAATTACGAGGATGGGAGGCGAATGCATCAAAATTATTTTTTAGATGTATTTGTTCTTTCCTTCCCAAAGAATTCCACTTCACGAAACGATCTAGAAGACCAGCATTAGATCCTTTTAATGCCACCTTGAATTACTGCTATGGGATTTTATATAACAAAATTGAATCTATGCTTATAAGATCCGGATTAGATCCTCATATTGGCATTTTTCACAAAGATCAATATAATAGACCCGTATTGGTATTTGATATAATCGAGTTATTTAGGCAGTGGGCTGAATATCCAGTTATACAGCTTTTTCAAAATAATATTTTGCAAATGGCTCATTACTCTTCTAGTCAATATGGTGTAAGTATTTTACCTCCTGCTAAGAAAATTATAATTGAAGTCATGTTCTCGTATTTGAATGAAAAGATTACATATAAGAATAATCGTGCAAAACGGATTTATCATATGCACCTTTATGTTCAAGATTTTGCAACGAAAATGAAAGAATACAAACACAATGAAGTTAAGAAAAGCGGCATTTAAAAGAGAGTTAGAATTTGTTAATCTTATGCCAGAATTGAGCATATTGAAAACAGATTTGTTTGTTAGTGTTGAACAGGTATCAAATGAGGAAAGGATAAGACATTGGTCTCCCGATTTTGATCAAATATTTAGGATTTTACAATTAAATTATCATAACCCACGAGCTATGAATTGTTTCATTTTATATGATATTACAGAGAATAAATTGAGAGTTCAGCTTGCAAAGTACTTGTTAGAGAAAGGGTGCCAACGTATTCAAAAATCTGTTTTTTTAGCTAATATATCGAAATCAATGTATACTGATATCTATTCCACATTCGTGGAACTAGAACCAATATTTGGAGAAATGGATTCAATTTTCATGATCCCCATAGGAGAATACCATCTTGCAGAAATGAAAATGATTGGGAAAGATGTGGATATGAGCTTTAGTAAAGCAAGTCAACATGTCTTGTATTTTTAAAAGTGTTAAGATTAGACCAATTTGATGTCATTAATATTAAAAAATTTCCTTAATCAATTCAAAATCAATAATTTAGCATCCTTACGTATCAGAACCAGTGTCCAGTTGAATAAGGATTAAGACGATTTCAGTGGTCATCTTTGCAGTCCCGTCTGTCCTATCAGAACCAGTGTCCAGTTGAATAAGGATTAAGACTAATATTTTTCCTATTCATAGAAAAAACCTAGCCATATCAGAACCAGTGTCCAGTTGAATAAGGATTAAGACATCACTTTTAAATTATAATCGTGTGACGGTCTTATAATCAGAACCAGTGTCCAGTTGAATAAGGATTAAGACGTAGGATTCGCCTTGCTTTAATATTATAATATTTTATCAGAACCAGTGTCCAGTTGAATAAGGATTAAGACTTAGCACCTTTAACAGTTGTATCTATGACGACTTCTATCAGAACCAGTGTCCAGTTGAATAAGGATTAAGACAGCCTGAATTTTATTTTCTAATTGATGCATTTTGTTATCAGAACCAGTGTCCAGTTGAATAAGGATTAAGACTCATTTAATAATCTTTGACAAATGTTTTTAGTATAATCAGAACCAGTGTCCAGTTGAATAAGGATTAAGACACTTATAAACTTTTCGTCACCATTACCGTTAACACATCAGAGCCAGTGTCCAGTTGAATAAGGATTAAGACGTTGCCTTCTATGGCTGAATAATGTCTAAAGTTGGCATCAGAACCAGTGTCCAGTTGAATAAGGATTAAGACATGTATAACCAAGAATTAACAGTAACTTTTTCAGCATCAGAACCAGTGTCCAGTTGAATAAGGATTAAGACCAGTTACCAACTGATCGTAATAGTCAACCTTGTCTCATCAGAACCAGTGTCCAGTTGAATAAGGATTAAGACCCAGTGCTCTTTTGTTTTCTAAAACTTTAGCTCTTAATCAGAACCAGTGTCCAGTTGAATAAGGATTAAGACGGTAAATTTGTCTAGTACAGTATTCATAATATAAAATCAGAACCAGTGTCCAGTTGAATAAGGATTAAGACTTTCATTTGAACTTCGCATAATATAAAGATTTAAAAGTATCAGAACCAGTGTCCAGTTGAATAAGGATTAAGACATTAAAACAAAAACTTTTATAAAATTTAAAAACTATCAGAACCAGTGTCCAGTTGAATAAGGATTAAGACATGAATCGTGTACTCTATATAGATAATGAGATTGATATCAGAACCAGTGTCCAGTTGAATAAGGATTAAGACTCATTTAATAATCTTTGACAAATGTTTTTAGTATAATCAGAACCAGTGTCCAGTTGAATAAGGATTAAGACCCAGCGCTCTTTTGTTCTCTAAGACTTTAGCTTTGATATCAGAACCAGTGTCCAGTTGAATAAGGATGAGTGGATCTGATTATAATTGGAAGGACTTTTCTCATGTAGTTTGCCTACAGACCAAAAGAAGCGAAGTAATTTGATGTTTTAAAACGTACAATGGCCTATAATCCATTACACTATTTAATCCCTACCTTTACAGCTGCAATCCTTATCATGAAATTTACAGACCTAAATTTAGGAAAGTCATTATTGAATGCCTTGGCGGAAATTCCCATCACCGAACCCACTGCCATACAAGCCAAGGTCTTTTCTCCGATTATGTCAGGCAAAGATATCGTCGGTATAGCGCAGACGGGAACTGGAAAAACCTTTGCTTATCTGCTGCCCGTCTTACGGTTGTGGAAGTTTTCGAAGTCTGCTTACCCGAGTATCTTGATCGTCGTACCAACACGAGAGCTTGTCACTCAATTAGTAGCAGCCATCAGGCAGATTACGACTTATATGAATGTAGAAGCAGTCGGCGTATATGGTGGCACGAATATCCGCACACAAAAAACCTTGGTAGATCAAGGCACTGATGTGGTGGTGGGCACTCCAGGCAGATTAGGTGATCTTATGAAGGATGGCGTATTGAAAACTCGCTTCCTCAAACATATTATCATTGATGAAGTCGATGAAATGCTGAATCTGGGCTTTAGAACACAGCTGCGTAATCTGATAGAGTTTGTACCAGATAAGTGCCAACACCTTATGTTTTCAGCGACGATGACTGAGGATGTAGAGGAGGTGATACAAGAATTCACAACATTCTACGATAAAATAGAAACAGCTCCATCAGGCGCACCATTAGAGCACATAGAGCAATTAGCCTACGAACTACCAAACTTTAATAGCAAGGCAAATATGGTGGAGTTGCTACTGCAAAGCGACGCAACGATGCAAAAAGTACTTGTGTTTGCCAAGACCAAGAAGATGGCTGATGCTCTTTATGAAAGGCTCTTACCCGCCTTTGAAGAAAATCTAGGCATCATCCATTCGTCAAAGTCACAGAACTATAGGTTTGATACGGTCAACAAATTTCATGATGGGACTTATCGGTGTATCATCGCAACAGATATCATCGCGCGTGGCTTAGATGTCTCAGCAGTGACGCATGTGATCAATTTTGATTTGACTGATACGCCAGAGAAGTACATCCACCGTATCGGACGGACAGGCCGGTCAGAAACAAAAGGCATCGCCATCTCATTCGTGTCAGAGGAGGATAAGCCTTACCAAGTAGAGATAGAAAGCCTGATGGACAAGAAGATAGAGCTGCTGGCATTGCCAGAGGACCTTGAATTGTCTGATGAACTGATTCCTCTAGAAAAGCCGAGTGACTACATTGCTTACAATGTGCATAAGGTTAAGAAGTTTGTGCCCTCCGGACCTGCCTTCCACGAGAAAAAGGAAAAGAACAAAAAAGTCAATAACAAAATTCGAAAGAAAGAAGCGATGAAGCTGAAGTATGGAAAGCCGATTAAAAAGAGGCAGAAGAAGAAATAGTTTCCTTTGATCGCGGGGTTGAGTGTTGAGTATTGCAACAGATGTGAGATATGATTGTAGCCCTGTGATATATCACGGGGCTCGTATTTATCCAAACTGCCTATTGTTAGGTTCTACAGCAAAAAAGATATATGAATCATCTAAGTAAATTTGAATCAAAATTTGGTTTCATTGATGTCTTTACCAATGAAGATAAAAATGTATACAGTTTTACCTAGCCATCCCTAAGCTTCCAACTCCCGCCTTCAATCTTGAAACTTCCGACTACAATCCGACTGTCTTACTTTAAGGAAATAGCCAAATTTTAATCCAACCTCCAACCTTCAACCTCCAACCTTCATCCTTCATCCTTCAACCTACAACATCAACCCAAAAAGTCTACCTTCCCTGAATCCAAATTATAATAAGCAGGGATAATCTCTACAGTGCCTGACTTCACAGCATCACCAATAATTTTAGATCTGTTTTTTAGCTCTTCTGCAGTTAATTCAGCATTCTTCTTAACGACATCATTGACGGCAGCTCCATCTGGAGATGCGCTAATTGCTGGCGTGATATGGCCCAACAAGTGATTAAGATTATAGCCGTTATCACCACCACTGATTGCTGCTGTCACGGCTCCGCAACTCTGATGTCCAAGGACAACGATGACAGTAGACCCACAATGCGCCACTGCATATTCGATGCTCGCCATGGACGAACTATTCGCAATGTTACCAGCTACTCTGACGACGAATAGCTCTCCCAAGCCAGTGTCAAAGGCTAATTCAGGCACAACTCTGCTGTCCGCACAACTCAACACAATGGCATACGGCTCTTGTCCAGATGTTAGCTCATCTCTCCGGCTGCTTGTTTGTAGTTTGCCATCTAGTTTGTCTTCAACGAATCGTTGATTGCCATCTGCCAGTCTTTGTCTTATTTCAGTATTATTCATTTTAATTTATTTGTTATTAATTATTAAAAGTAAGAAAGGAATATTTTTTTCATGTCAACTATTACCAATAGTTACTAACAGATAGTTTAAAAATTAAAGCCAACTTTCACACTAACCGTATTCTGCTCTTCATTCAACGAATAATAGGGTTGTATGACCATCGCACCTAACACTTCAAACCATACACCAAGCGTGCGACTTGTGTGCCATGCCTCACTGCCCTCAGGATCAAGCTTGACACGCCCATAATCATAGCCACCCAAGATGCCGATATCCATAGGGATGATTGAGTTTTCCCACTTGATCAGTTTTATTCTCAAATCCATGTTATGGTAAAATGCTTGATCTCCTCTAAATCGTTCATTTCTAAATCCGCGCAAGCCCTTATTGTTACCCAAATCTGCATACTGATAGAATTGTAAATCACCATATGATTTTTCGAAACCTACTTGCGTAGCAAAGATAATCTTTGGTTTGTTAGCTAATTGTAAATAGACCTGAGTGTTAATGTCGAGCTCCGTGACAGTTTCATCTTTCGAAGATTCTATGAGGTGAGACAATGAAGCATTAAAGTAAAAGCCATTCGTTGTAAAGACCGAGTTGTCAGCATACCCTATAGAATACTCTACGTCACCGCCAAAATAGTTTCGACTGTCAAAATCCAATTCACTAAAACCAAGAGTAGAATCCTCGCTAACTCTACCATCAGAATTTTGAATATTTCTAAATCTATACACTGGTCCAAATGCCAATTGAGCATTGTTACCAAAATTTGCTTGGAATCGTGGACTAATATCTATTGCTTGCATGCGCACCCAATTGTATTCTATCGGATTGGATAGATCATTAACAGAGCTGTTGCCTAGACCAAAATAATTTTCATAGTATGGATAATTAAGGCTAAGGTCAGGCATGAAATCTAGCTTGCCCATCACATCAGGAAAATGACCAGTATAGCCAACCTGAAATGCATCTTGGCTGCCCGGAGCTGCACTGAATGACAATCTCTGACTAGATTTGTATGGCGATTTTCTCCAGCCTTGCTTTACCCAACTTAGAGCGCCGCCAAACCACCAACCATCATCGACAGAGTTACCAAAAGTAATAATTGGAAAATTAGTATCGTATTGGAATCCATTTCGATCATATTCATTCACATCAAGTGCAGTACTTCGCTTGTCCTTAATCGCGCCCTCCAAGTCAATACCTGACATGTCATCGTATACCGTAATTCCCTTAGCACTCGTTTTATTTTGGACAGTGTCATCATCCTCGCCCCCAATGATGCGAATATTTATTTTATTATTGTTCGCCCCATCGATAACAAATTGATCTTTCCCGCGTAGACCATATAGTCTGACCTCTTTGGTCTCACTAGGGTAGAGCGTTCTATCGTATTTAGTGAGAGTACCATAATCCTCGCTCTCTAGCGTGACAAGGATGCGTAATGATCCATCTGTATGTCTCGTTAGATGAAAATCGTCTTTGTTGTCTGTCCCACTGACCTCTACCTCTGTGGCTAAATAGTCATACAGTCTCTTACCGATGTTCATCAAATTGTTTCTTCTAGCTTTAAGAATTATAGCTAACTCTTCATCATTGTTCAATGCTAATACTCCTGGTGGGAATAGACGAATGGCCTCGTCAATGTCTTCGTCTGTTATGTCTTTTTGTAATTGGGCTATGACGGTTTGCCAGTCAGCCCATTCCAAATCATGAAGAAAATAGCGATCAAAGTGTCTAGCATTAAAAGCTAAATGCTTAACATCTTTTGAGTCTTCGTCAATGGACTTAAACTGTTTCATCACAAAGTTAGAGATGTACCAAGGGATGACACCTTTAAAGCGATAAAAGGCTTGGTCCCTGTCTCTTGGTATTGGTCTGTATATATTTTTGTCACCTTCTTTTGCCTTGATCCACCGCCATTGATCATCGTGTCTATCCCAGTCGTGTATAAATAAATCAAATAGCCGGGATTTCAAAACCCATTTCTGGTCGACAAAATGATTCTTCTTTTCTCTGAGAATTTCTAACAGATCTACATAGCCAATAATTTCCTTTGCATGGCCGAATTGGGCAGCATCTTCCCAATTGCCACTTGGGCGCTCTTCTAGCAGGTACAATTCCTCTGGAAACTGGCTGTTATAATTGCCTAATCCCTTTTGATGTTGCAAGTAGACGAGTTTAGGATCTGTGTAATAGATGCCTGCTGCCTGAGATAGGCTTGGGATAATTAAGGCATTATAAGGATGTGATGCGCTATTTTGATCTGCCATGACATCGATCAATTTAAGATTGGCAAATTCAGGAGGGACGAGCTTTGTGTAGTCTTTTTTAATGGACCTCAAGATATACTGCTTGCCATCCTTCTTCTCCATCCGTAAAGAATTAGACGCCATTCCACCACCTTTTTTAATGGGAGTCAAGCCACCTAATTTTGTTTCGAGATCAATCACTTCTGCTTCGACTGGTGTTGCCCACATGTCCCTATACTGCGAGCCCAAGAACATTTTCTTAAATCCACCTGCTCCAAATTTTTCATTGGCAGCGATGACCTTTGTTTTGGTATTCACAGGTGGGAATGTGACTTCCTCTTCTACAGTCCCTGCTCTAGGTGTTCTGAGCTGAGTCCTAAATTCTAAAGTCGCTTCTCTCGTCTCTGCGTTAATAACATAATATTCTGCCCAAATTTCAGAGTCCTCATGAATGTTCACCTTGACGTATCCTCGGCCACTTCTGGCAAATTGTGCAGCACCACCTGTTTTCACAAAGTCTATTTTGCCGCCAGCACCACTGACTATATATTTTATCTTATCACCATCAAAGAACTGTAAGCCATGATCATGGCCGGAAGCGAAAATGACCTGCACGCTTAGCTTCTTAGCAATGCCATCTAAGCCTTGTGTCAATTCTTGATTGTAGACGTTAGTGTTATCTTGGATTGAGCCAGTCAGGCGTCTATAAGCTGGATAAAGAGAACCAATAATTGGCAAGGGGATCCATAGATTATGGTTAAGCTCGGTGAAAGGAAAGAGGTGTTGTTTTATACCAAAATTACCGCCGTGTTTGCCGTCCGTTTTAATGGGGTGATGCATAAAGACGATGATTTGATCATTCTTATAATCTGTAAAAATCTCTTCGATGTGTTTGATCAGATCTCCTTTTGACTTGATCTCGCAGCCTTTATTCATCTTCTTCTCATTGCTCCAGTTTTGTAACCACCATTGTGAGTCGATGAAAACATAGACGAGATCTTTGTTTATTTTGACAACCTTAGGGTCACCGCAGGCATCATTGGGGTAGAATTTGACTTTGGGTGCATCACCGCTAAAATAGTTTTCTATGTATTTTTCTTGTCGGAGTATCGCTTTCCGGCCACCAGATTTGTGTTTGTTCCAATCGTGATTGCCAGGGATAAAATAAGTTACACCTCTGTGTGCTTCTGCACAAGCAAGTTGGGCGTTGATGACTGCTTCTGCGTGAGGCCTTGATTTGGATGTTTTTTTAGGCATACCAGCAGGGTAGATGTTGTCACCTAAAAACACCAAACTTGTTTCAGTTGTTTCTTTTGCAATATTCAACTTAAGACTTTCCAGGACTGTATTTGTTTGTTGTGTCTGATCATCCAATTCACCAGTATCCCCGATCAGATAGAGGGAGTGGATTAGATCTTTACCAGAATTTGGATGCTTGGATTCCCACTGGCTGACATCATCATTGTAATAGGCATGCTTAAATGTACCGCAACTACACAATAGAACGCATACAAAGAATACTGTAGACTGTTTAGTTATCAAATAGAGATTTTTGTTAAAGCACATGTGATGAAAGAAATAGAGTTTTAGTGGTTTGTTAAGTATATATTGACAGACCACTAGTGCTCTGTCAAGTATATATTGACTTGTTGAATTTGAGTGTAGTTTGTGCATGAACTAGGCGCAGGTTCGGTCTGATAGCCTAGCTATCAAGGCCGGTTCTGTAACGACGTACATGTGCAAAATACGCCAAAAGCA
>CALGLU010000092.1 GCA_937959275.1 uncultured Saprospiraceae bacterium
ACAGCGATAGATATTTGCAACGGAGGCGGCAGCACAACAATCACCTGGACGGCAACAGATGCCTGTGGCAATAGCAGCACAACAACTAGCACAATCACAGTGAGGCCAGATGAAACGGCACCAGTCATGGCAGCGCCAGAAAATCTAACCTTACCGTGCACAGATCTCGAGACAACCACAAGCAGCATCAGCAGCTGGTTAGCAAGTGTGACAGCAAGTGATGTGTGTGATCCAGATATACAAGTAACAAATAACTACGCGGGCTTCAATGTTGACCTGTGTACAACAAGCACAACAACAGTGACCTGGACAGCGGTAGATGATTGCAACAACATAACAACAGTGATGGCCGATGTGATTATCGAAGGCGATAACACAGCACCAGTATTCACAGAGACGCCAACAGCTTTGATAATAGATTGCAACAGCGGCGACATCACTTTAGGTAATTGGCTTAACAGTGCAGTGGCAGTAGATGCCTGCGACCCAGAGATCACAATCACAAATGACTACAGCCCAACAGCAATAGACATATGCAACGGAGGTGGCAGCACAACAATCACCTGGACAGCAACAGATGCTTGCGGCAACAGCAGCACAACAACGAGCACAATCACAGTCACGCCAGACGAAACTGCACCAACAATGGCAGCCCCAGAAAACCTGACCTTGCCGTGCACAGATTTAGAAACCACAATAAGCAGCATCAGCAGCTGGTTAGCAAGTGTGACAGCAAGTGATCTATGTGACCCAGATGTACAAGTAACAAATAACTACGCGGGATTCAATGTTGACTTGTGTACAACGAGTACAACAACGGTAACATGGACAGCGGTAGATGATTGTAATAATATAACAACAGTCATGGCAGATGTAATCATCCAAGGAGATGACACAGCACCTGTTTTCACAGTGACACCAAGTCCAATAGACATAAATTGCAACAGCGGCGACATCACTTTAGGCAATTGGCTAAACAGTGCAGTCGCAGTAGATGCCTGCGACCCAGACATCACAATCACAAATGATTACAGCCCAACAGCAATAGACATCTGCAATGGAGGCGGCAGCACAACGATCACGTGGACAGCAACAGACGCATGTGGCAACAGTAGCACCACAACGAGTACAATCACAGTCATGCCAGATGAGACGGCACCAACAATGGTGGCCCCAGCAAACCTGACCTTGCCATGCACAGATTTAGAAACCACCACAAGCAGCGTCAGCAGCTGGTTAGCAAGTGTAACAGCAAGTGATCTATGTGACCCAGATATACAAGTGACAAATAACTATGCAGGTTTCAATGTCGACTTGTGTACAACAAGTACAACAACAGTGACCTGGACAGCGGTAGATGATTGCAATAATATCACAACAGTAACGGCAGATGTGATCATCGAAGGCGATGACACAGCACCAGTATTCACAGAGACACCAAGCCCACTAAATATAAATTGCAACAGCGGCGACATCACATTAGGCAATTGGCTAAACAGTGCAGTGGCAGTAGATGCTTGCGACCCAGACATCACAATCACAAATGATTACAGCCCAACAGCGATAGATATTTGCAACGGAGGCGGCAGCACAACAATCACCTGGACGGCAATAGATGCCTGTGGCAACAGCAGCACAACAACGAGCACAATTACAGTCACGCCAGACGAAACGGCGCCAACAATGGCAGCGCCAGAAAATCTAACCTTACCGTGCACAGATCTCGAGACAACCACAAGCAGCATCAGCAGCTGGTTAGCAAGTGTGACAGCAAGTGATCTATGTGATCCAGATGTACAAGTGACAAATAATTATGAAGGCTTCAATGTCGATCTGTGTACAACGAGTACAACAACAGTGACGTGGACAGCAGTAGATGATTGCAATAATATAACAACAATAACGGCAGATCTGATTATCGAAGGCGATGATACGCCACCGGTATTCACATTGACACCAAGTCCACTAGATATAAATTGTAATACTGGCGATATTAGCTTAGGCAACTGGCTAAATAGTGCAGTGGCAATAGACGCATGCGATCCAGATATTACAATCACAAATGATTACAGTCCCACGGCGATAGGTATCTGCGATGGTGGAGGTACAGCAGAAGTGACTTGGACAGCAACAGATGCTTGTGGTAATAGCAGCACAACAACGAGCACAATCACAGTAACGCCAGATAATACACCACCTATGATGGTGGCTCCAGATAATTTAGTGTTACCCTGCACAGATCAGGAGACAACTACAAGTAGTATTAGTAGTTGGTTGGCGAGTGTGAGAGCGAGTGACTTATGTGATCCAGATGTACAAGTGATTAATGACTATACTGGGTTCAATATAAACTTATGTGCGTCGAGCACGACAACAGTTACTTGGACAGCAATAGATGACTGTGGATTAATCACAACAGTAACGGCTGATCTGATCATCGAAGGTGATGATATTGCACCTGTCTTTAGCTTTACTCCAGTTCCTCTTGAGATAAATTGCAGCAGTGGCGATATTACCTTGGGCAATTGGTTAAACAGTGCATTCGCAATAGATGCATGTGATCCAGACATTGCGATTACAAATGACTATAGTCCAACGGCCATCGATATTTGCAATGGAGGTGGGGTAACATTGGTGACTTGGACAGCAACAGACGCTTGTGGTAATAGTAGCACAACAACTAGTACGATCACTGTGATACCTGACATTATGCCACCAACGATTTCTTGCGATGGCTTGACAACTGCGGGTGGTGCGCCTTTCTTTGATTGTCAAGGAGATTTAGATTGGGTACACCCTTCGCCAGAAGATGATTGTGAAGTAGTAATTTATACATATAGCATCACAGATCCAGATGGTACAGTCAATGGACCTTTCGATTTAAGTGGTGCATTGAGTGCAGATAACTTAACGACTTCTTTTGATTTTGAAGAAGGTTTAAGTGTTGTTAGTTATTTTGTAGAAGATGGTTGTGGTAACAATAATGAATGTTCCTTTGAAGTAAGAGTAGGAGATTCGGTGGCACCATTCTTCTTGGATTGTCCTGCAGATCTATTTGTTGGTAATGATCCAGATGAATGTTCAGCTAAAGTGAATTGGGAAGTTCCAGTTGCATGGGACAACTGTGATATTCCTGCGGACCCAGATCAGTTAGAATTAGATACAAGCCTGATCGTCACTCAACTGATTGGTGTGCATAATGGAAGTACATATGATGACATCCAATCAGGCCAAGTCATCCCAGTCGGTACATACCTCATTGGATATCTAGTTGTGGATACAGATGGGAATACGGATACTTGTGAATTTAATCTCACAGTGTGGGATACACAAGATCCCGTACTCATGGCAGGTATTCCATTTGATATTACATTAAGTTGTGATGTTCCATTAGACACCTTCGTGTTACAGAATCATCATGTTATGGATAATTGTGTAGAGGAACTGACCATTGAAAATGCCTTAGTATCGACCAGAGTGAATGATCCGGATGATTGTGGATATTACAATTATCAAGATACATTTCTATATACCATAACCGATAGTGCTCAGATTTTATCAGATGGGACTCCTAAGATTAATAGTACTTTATTAAAGTGGGTAGTTACTTGGATTGATACAACTGCTCCTACTATCATTCTACCTCCGGATACCATAGTCCAGGAGTGTCAAGTCACTCCAGTAGAAACGTGCAAGACAGAAGAAATCATAATCGGAACCAAGGATTCTACTGTAAATGTCAATGGAGATTGGGTCGTGTTAACCATTGTTGAGAAGAAAGATACTATGATTTGTGATACCATTTTCCAACCCATTCCTTTTGAATATCAAGGCTATGGAATCGCAGATGCCATTGATAATTGTGCACCCCATGATAGCTTGGAAATTGTAGATTATGCAGATTTTACATATGGACCTGGTGAGCAGCTGTTGACCTATAGAGATGAGATCACACCTGTATGTAAAGGTGAAAAAGCATTTGTAGTGAATCGGATTTGGATCGCTAAAGATCCTTGTGGTAATATAGACTCAGCCATTCAAGTATTAGAGGTCATTGATAGAAATCCTCCAGAAATATTCTGTAAGGAAGAAATCACGGTCAGCCTCGATCAAGATGGTTCCTACTATTTAGATAGAGATGATGTACTGTTTGATTATTTCGATGCCTGCTTCACTGATCCGATGGATATTGATGTATTGATCCGGCCTAATTTCTTCAATTGTCAAGATATACAGACGCATGAGGTGCTCGTATCAGCTACGGATATTTGTAACAATAGAACGTCTTATTGTGAAATTGTCGTGAATGTGGTAGATATCATAGCACCAACAATACTTTGTCCACAGACACCAATTGTCATAGATGTAGATCCTCGTGATTGTGATACAGCATTTGATATTGGATCATATGTGCTGTCAGAAGATTGTGATGTAAAAATTTCAACTGACCCACCGATCAATGGCGGTCTACCTCAGGGTATTTCTTCGGTGACAATCACGGCTACTGATGCCAGTGGCAATGCGAATGTCTGTACCATAGAAGTCGATGTCCAATTAACAGAGGAAGTGGAATTCAATGTAACGCTCAGCTGTAATGATCAGATTAATATCTCTCTTGGCGGGACTTGTGAATTAGCACTGACACCTGATTTGATATTAGAAGGAGATCCAGATTTATGTTCTGATCTCTTATGTGTGGAAGTTCAGGATCAGGATGGTAATGACCACATCAATTTCTTTGATGAGAGTGATATTGATCAACTTTTCAAAGTGAGAATAGTCGATTGTAATGGTTCAGGTAATAGTTGTTGGGCAGACGTTAGAGTTGAAGAAAAATTAGTGCCAATCGTCGAGTGGCCTGCAGATACGATGATCCTGTGTCTTGAGCCTCGCGATCCAGAATACCATAAGTTGGGTGAACCAATAATTTTGAATTGCGAACCAGTCATAGATATCAGTTACCAAGATAAATACATTGAATTTGACGATTGCGAATCTCCAAGAGCTAGAATCGAAAGGAGTTGGTTTATAGAGGATGATGACAAGCCTGCTCATCGCGATACCCATATACAGATCATTGAGATTATGCCATTTAGTAATGAGCATGTGGTTTTCCCACCTGACATCACAGCTTGGAATCCGCTATCCTGTGATCAAGTGACTGAGACTCTGGATGATATTGAAAATGGTGTCCTTGATCCAAGCTCTGCACTGCATCCTGATAGTACTGGTATCCCCAATGCTTTTGGTATTCCGTTGCTGACGAATGCAGGCCTTTGCTTATTTAATGTTGGTTATAATGATGAAGTATTAGAAGGCTGTGGAGCCACATTTAGTATCCTGAGGACTTGGAAAGTACTTGATGTGTGTAATGGGGCCTCAGCGACGAATCCTTTGGAGCACACACAGATCATCATCATCCGCGATTCAGATGCACCAGAGATTGTAAATGATTCATTATATCTGCGACGGAGTATTCAGCCGTGGACTTGTTCATGGGCAGGTGAATTACCTCTACCTGTAGTTGAAGAGAATTGTGGATCCACCACATTTGAGGCTTACGTTTCAGGAGGAGGATATCTAGAAGTTACAGGGGCTGCTGATTCGCTTAACATCGTTGGATATGGCATAACTCTGGGTAGACACACTATCCATTATGTGTATAAAGACGCATGTGGTAATATCGGTCTGTATGATTATGTATTAGATATCTATGATGGTGTTAATCCAATTGCAGTCTGTAAAGATGATATCAATGTATCCTTAACAGGAGGATCAGATGGTGGCTCAGCAAAGCTATATGTTGAATCTGTTGATGGTGGTAGTCATGACGCTGGTTGTGGACCAGTCACGACATGTATGGTCAGAATGGTAGACTTCGAAGCTGGCTTATTGAATGTTGTGATAGATGGTAAGTTAGTGTATCGAGCAGCGAATGGCTGTGCGATAGATGGCGAGTTTAGAGATACACTTGTAGATAAGAATGGTGTGATCGAATCGATTGATATAATACCCTATGTCCTTTGTCATGATGAGCTTAAGTTCTGTTGTGATGATCTGGGCACACAAATGGTGGTACTTCATGCCTTCGATGATAATGGTTTAAGCAATATCTGTATGGCCGAAGTGACAGTAGAGGATAAGACAAGTGCCTTACTCAACTGTCAGCCGCACAGCATTGTGTGTACGGATGATAAAGATGAAGACCTCAGTAAACCAATAGAGACGAACAGTATCTGTGGTGATGAATTGCCATTAGCCTATTTAGACGATTCAGAGTTCTTGAATGGATGTGGTGAAGGCCAAATCTTTAGAATGTGGTACATAGATACAAATGGAAATGGTGAGTTGGACGATGAAGAGACCCAATGTAATCAAGTGGTGACAGTAAGTAATCCGACAGGCTTTGATCCCTATACGATTAAGTGGCCGAAGCATCATACAGGAGAAATCCACCAAGGTGTAAGTCTCGAATGCAATGACGATGAGATTCTTGTAGAATTTGACCAAGACGTAGCTATGGGTGCAGTCTTTACCTGTTCAGTAGAAGAAGTAAGTTCTACACCAATCTGGTGTAATACAAGCTGTGGCCTAGTCGGTGTATCTTCAGAAGTAGAAACAGTAGTTGCCTCAGATGCTTGCCTAAAGCTGATTAAGAGTTGGACAGTGATCGACTGGTGCTATTGGGAAGTGAACGGCGGTGATGTTGATGATGAGAATGATGGTGAAAATGATGAATTCCAAGCAGTCGAAGACTGGGCACAAGGCGTTTGCGCAGGATGTGATGAGAATGTGTCAGCGGATCCCGTTTATTTCAGATACACTCAAGTTGACCAAGATGGATATTACACTTATGATCAAGTGATTAAAGTTGTAGACGATACAGCACCAACAGTAGAAGCTGCTAATGTGGTGGTGAATACGACAGGTGGAGCAACATCAAAAGATGACGACACGGCATGTACAGGTACAGGTATCGTGACAGCGACGGCCTCAGATCTATGTGATTCTACGGTAGTGGCATCAGAGCTGTTGACTTGGGTCATTACATATGATGATGGTACGACTGAGACGACAAGCACAGCAAGTGGATCAGCCGTCAGTGTGGAGACACAATCAGGTAGCCCGGGCGATGAGCATAAAGTGACATTCACCGTATCAGATGGATGTGGCAATGCGAGTACAGCGACGAGTACAGTGAGCTTTGGAGATGAAAAAGCTCCAGTGACGTTGTGTATCAGAGGTGTATCGACAGCCTTAATGGAGACAGGAGGGACTGTAGCGATCTGGGCGAAAGACTTTGATCTAGGAAGCTTTGATAATTGTGGGGAGATAGACTACAGTGTCGTGGTAAGGGGAGAGACACCGATCCCACCAGACTCAATAGATTTTGGCAGTCAGACCAACATAGTGTTTAATTGTAATAACTTAAATAATATCTACGAGCTGGATATTTGGATTTGGGACACGAGTGCCAATGGAGACTTTTGTACCGTATCAGTACTGATAGGCGGCGAATGTCTGAATGGAGAAGTAGGCTCGGGCTCGATCATCTCTGGTACGATTGCGACAGAAGTTGGTGACTTGATCGAAGGGGTGGCGGTGACAGCAGCTTCGCAGGATCTTACAGAATACCCGAAGAGTATGGTGACAGCGACGAATGGTGAGTATGCCTTCTACAATAACCCTTTAGGGATTGATTACCAGATCAGTTCAAGTAAAGACTATGATTACCTGAATGGTGTCTCAACATTGGATGTCGTATTGATCATGAAGCACATATTGTCAATAACTCCATTGGAGAGTCCATATCAAGTGATTGCTGCAGATATCAATAATGACAGTCAGGTAAGTGGCTTAGATGTGTTGCAATTGAGAAGTCTAATACTTGGCGTAGAGGAAGATCTGCCGGATAATGAGAGTTGGAGATTCATCGATAAAGATTTTGGTTTTCTAGATACAAGCCAACCATGGCCATTCGTAGAAATTGTAAAAGTTAAAAATCTTGAACAAGATATGACTCAGGATATGGTTGGGATTAAGATTGGAGACGTCAACGGAAATGCTCGTGCAAATAGTTTAATGCGTACGGAAACAAGATCGGCAGGAACAATTGAATTAAGAACAGAAGATCAGAGTTATGATGCTGGAGATGAAGTCTTAGTAGAGATAAAATCTGATGACTTTGCGGCGGTTAAAGGTTTCCAACTGACTTTGAACCATGACGGTTTACGTTTCATAGAAGCAGTCGCTGGATCTGTATTGATGAGCGCAGAACATTTAGGAATTCATGACGGTTTTATAACAATGAGTTATAATCATGATGAGTTAGTTTTAGTTGATGAAGAAGTCTTATTTAGATTGGTATTCAAGGCAGAAAAGGCTGGCAAGTTGGCCTCATCAATAGAAGTGAATTCATCCATGACTAGAGCAGAAGCTTATACAGGCGAGTCACTTGAGCTTAATGCCATCCGTTTGATCATTGATCAAGTCGATTCAAAGCAGATTGTCTTACATCAGAATAATCCGAATCCATTTATTGCTAAAAGCAGCATTAAGTTTGAACTGCCAGTATCAAGCCCTGCTGTACTTATTGTGTATGATGTAAACGGTCAAGAAGTATTAAAATATGGCGATACGTATAGACAAGGTATCAATGAAGTCGTTGTTAGTCAGAATGATTTCGATAAGGCAGGTTTGTATTATTACCAATTAATAGTAGATAATGCTATAATCGCTAGTAAAAAGATGATTGTTATAAAATAGCTATTTAATAGCTTGAGAAAAAAGCATAAGTGAGGCCTTTATCTAAGGCCTCACTTCATTGTTTTAGGTCAGTTGAATTCTAATTGCAAAGTCACATGAATTATATACAATTCAATAACTTTTATTAAAAGTGCTGATTATTAATGCTTAATAAATAAATATAGAGTTGTTTATGAGATTAAAATGAGAGAGTTGTAGTTAGTTTACTAAAAAGGAAATCAGTAGATTTTCTGCCATGATGTAGGGCTTGGGTTAGCTGTGTTCCTTGAGACCGCGATAGAATATTTACTTTCAAAGGTCTGCTCAGCTTCGTTGTCCTTTTATTATTTCTTCTACACTCTAAAGTCAGATTTTTAATTTCTAAGAAGGGATATTCAAGAGTAAATCAGCTGACTCCAGAGGAGTCAAATCTCAATAGCCCAGATCCTTAGCTCTAGGTAATGTAACATTTGCTACACCAAATTTGGCACCATTTTTTATAAAAAATGATGACAAATTTTATATCTATCTCCCCGTTATTTACCCTAATATCATGTTTACTGGCTAATAAATATTCTGAGTTCAGTTTGGTAACTGATTATCAACTTATTTTCTTACGAATGTCCCTAATTCAATGAAAGAGTAAGTTAGTCAACGATTCCTCCGTTTGGATCTATTATGCTTTTGCATGTATATTCTTAGTTAGAAAATATACAATTCAGTTCAAAAAAAAAGCCTCGTACGTTTGTGTACAAGGCTCTTTGTTTTGTTTTTAATTTATAGTCTAGAAGAATGTCGCACGACTATCATTCACATTTGCTAATTTTTTCAATGCTGTCATCAAGCTTGTTCCAACTTTACTTCTTGTCGCACTTGCATCTGTATTTCTAAATGATGGAAGATTAGTTGCTGTACCTGCATCAGTTTTGTTAGTCGGCTTGACAATAAATACACCAGAATTACCAACGATTGGTTGGCTGTTACTATTGACTGCTCCACTGTAAGCTTGAGCAATAACCTTTGGCTCATCACCAAGCCCTGGCAAAAAGCGGCTATTAAATGCAACGCCTGTAGCTGACTCAATCGCCGCGCCAAATTTTGCCGCTGCACCATCAATGTCACTACTACCCAATTGACTTGCGATTAACCTTCCTTTCTTCTCATTTCTGACAAGTGGCGTGATCTCATCTCTTAGATTATCAATTGAACGCAATCCTGCTGGCTCTATAGATTTTAGCCCAGCTAGAACATATTTGTTATTATAAAATAAATTGGGTTCAGTGTATGTAAATACATCTGGTGCCATATCATTCACATCAGTCGCACCATTGAATGCCCATCGTACAATATCCCGAGAGGTATTTCCAGATTCTAAATCTCCTATGGTGAAGTCATTAATTTTGATGTTACTGACTCTATCAAAAGAGACGTCATCACGCTCTCCAATCATAGCTACCATATCATCTAAATAAGGGTGGCTTGCGACTAAGTCAGCGACCTCCTCATTAATTCGGTCTTGAGTCTCGATCGATGGAATGATTGGTTTATTTATGAATGCTAATTTTACTTTTGGCTCATTATCCAAGAATTTTTGATCCTGTATGTGGATAAGGTGTACGCCATAAGACGTTCTAACAGTACGATACTCACCTGATTTGCCATCCTTAAAGCAGGCATCTCTAAATTGTGGAACCATAGTCTCTTGTACAAAGTAATCTAATTGACCTCCTTTTGAAGCAGACCCTGGATCCTGACTAAATTTGACAGCAGTCGAATCAAATCGAATGGCTCCCCTTCTGATGAGCGTCAATAGACTGTCCAATGTTTTATTCGCTTTATCAAGACCAGCTTTGTCGCCTGGTGTGACTGTTCTTAAGATGTGTCTAGCACGAACAGAGTCAGGCATCATCCGTCTGTCTAAAAGTTTAATGTTTCTATAAAAGCCAGATTCTTCGAGTGGACCGACAACTTCCCCAATTGCTAAGTTTGGAATCGTATTGCGAATGGATTCGCTAAAGTTTTGTTCCAATCCTTCTTTAGAATAATAGAGATCTCTATAGAATCCTTCATTTGTCATTGCAAATAAAGAGTCATTTGTCGTATTCGCAAATTTAGTTTTCAACTCTGTCATTTGCTGTTTAATGACATCTTTGTCAGCCTCTGTTGGTTCTACATTGAAAATTACATATTCAATGGTTCGCGTCTCTTCAGTATTCGTATATCTGTCCTTGTGTGCATTTAGATAAGATGTGTAATCACTGTCTTCTAGTGGTACATCAGCATCACTAATGTTATCAAAAGGAATTTTGACATATTCAAAATCTACTTTCCCGTTCTGCTCTTGGTAAGCAGTTTCAGCAAGCCAAGTTGGCGTATAGATTGCTTTAGAGACAAGATTATTTATTTTATCCTGCTTGTGAAATTTTATGATTTGATGCTCTTGCTCCGCCCAAAAGTCTCTGAATCTAGGGTCTAATTCATCACCATTCTCAATGGCAGACTTAAACCCGTTTAACTGTGTTCTATCGATTGCACCTGTTTGAGGATTTCTCCAATTTTGAGACATGATCGGACTCATTTGGTTGCCGAACTGTAAGTCCATCAACTCATCTCTGCCTACGGAAAGACCTAATTTGTCAGCTTCCTTATCTACGATTGATTTCTCAACATAATAGTTCCACACATTTTCTCTTGTTGAGAATGCATCTCCACCGTTATTAAAATAGACTTGTTCTGTCTTTTGAAAATCTCTGTAACTGATGTCTTGACCATTGACCTCACCCATCTTCATATCGGCCTGACCACCACCTAAACCAGCAGCCGAACTGACGTCCATAATGACGAAAGCAGCAAGCGCTAAGCCCAATAATATCAAGACGAACCAAAAGTTCTTTCTAATTTTTCCTATTAATGCCATAAGATCTTAGTCTTTGTAAGTTTTTAAATCGTTGATAAATAGACTTTTACGTAATATTCTTGAGAAAACTTATGTCTATTTTTCAAGGAGTGCAAAAATATAATCTTTACGTGGCTTATTCAAATTAAAGAGCTTTAAATGGCTGAATATTAATACTTTGTTACAATTAAGTATGCTCCACTATGCCATTGGTTATGAGACCAACGATGGTATGAGTATAGTTTAACCCTTGGACTCCGATCCAACGAGCAGATCTTTTGAATACCACTTATTTCTACTATCGATTATTCTTGAATGTTCAGCGATATACTTAACTCCTTCAACTGCTCTTCATCAATCGGAGAAGGCGCATCAATCATCATATCTCGACCTTGGTTATTTTTTGGGAAAGCGATAAAATCACGAATCGAGGATTGACCATTTAATACAGCTGCTAAGCGATCAAAACCAAAGGCGATACCACCGTGTGGAGGTGCTCCATACTCAAAGGCATCCATCAAAAAGCCAAATTGAGCCTGCGCTTCTTCTTTAGTAAAGCCTAATAAATCAAAATTGCGTTGTTGGAGTTCGCGGTCATGAATTCTGATAGAACCACCGCCAATCTCTGAACCATTAATGACTAAATCGTATGCATCTGCTCTTAATGCCTTCATGGTAGCATGGTCTCCAGTCAACATCCGTTCAACATCTTCCTTTTTTGGTGAGGTAAACGGGTGGTGCATCGCATGAAAACGCTCTGAAACCTCATCCCACTCTAATAATGGAAAGTCAATTACCCATAATGGCTTGAAATCGCCCTCTTTAATCAAATCTAGGCGTCTGCCCATCTCTAACCTCAACTCATTGAGCTGTTTACGAGTCTTTTCTTCTTCTCCGCTCAACACAAACAGCACATCTCCCTTTTCTGCACCAATCTGAGTACCGATTGTGCTCAATACATCATCACTGTAGAATTTGCCAACAGTTGATTTGATAGACCCATCTCCTTGATATTTTACGTAGACCAAGCCTTTAGCACCGATTTGTGGGCGTTGCATCCATTCAGTCAAACCCTTCATATCCTTATTAGAATAGCTATCTGCAATGCCTTTGGCTACAATACCAACCACGGTCTCTGCGCCATCAAACACGTTAAATCCATGGCCTTGCATTTGCTCATTGAGATAGATGAATTCCATATCAAAACGCAAATCAGGCTTATCGGAGCCATATCGCTCTAATGCCTCATCATAACTCATATGAGGAAATGGAGCTAATTCAATCCCTTTCAATTCTTTGAACAGGTGGACTGTTAATCCTTCAAAGGTGGCTAAAATCTGATCTCTAGTGATATAGGACATTTCGCAGTCAATCTGCGTAAATTCTGGTTGTCTGTCTGCTCGTAAATCTTCATCTCTAAAGCATTTGACGATTTGAAAGTACTTATCGATGCCGCCTACCATTAAGATCTGCTTAAACGTCTGGGGTGATTGAGGCAAGGCATAAAACTGCCCTTCGTTCATACGACTTGGCACAACAAAATCACGTGCGCCTTCTGGTGTACTTTTGATGAGGAATGGGGTTTCGACTTCGATAAAGTCTTGACTATCAAGATATTTTCTCGTTTCTAAGGCGAGCTTGCTTCTAAATTTGATATTCCGCTGTAGCGGCCCTCTTCTGAGGTCCAGATATCGATATTGCATTCTTAACTCATCACCACCATCAGACTCTTCTTCTATAGTGAATGGTGGAACTTTTGACGGGTTCAAGATCTCTAATGCGCTCACTTCAATTTCTATATCGCCTGTTGGCCTGTTTGGATTTTTGTTAGATCGTTCTCTGACCGTACCGACAATCTTAATGACAAATTCCCGCCCAAGACTCCTTGCCTGAGTACATAAGGCTTCGTTGTCCTCCATGTTAAAGACTAACTGGGTAATCCCATATCTATCCCTCAAGTCAACAAAAGTCAAGCCTCCAAATTCACGACTTACCTGAACCCAGCCAGATAAAGTCACTTCTTTAGTAATGTCTGAACTTCTTAATTCTCCACAGTTATGCGATCTATACATCTTATGTCTATTTAGTTTGAGTCAAAATGACTGCAAAAGTAATGCAAAAAGCCTTCCGAATCTAGCAGTGTTTGACAATATGATGACAAATAAAGAAAGCTGGGAAATTACCTTTGTTGCCACAGGCAACAAAATGATAGAGACGTACAAAATCATAACCATTACACACCATGACCTCAATGTCAATGAGATTGAGCGCTTTGTGGTGAGAGATGATGGCGATTTGAAGGAAAAGCTGGAGTCGATCAAAGTACTGAATCAGATAGATGAACTACAATATCTATCTACTTGTAACAGGGTCGCTTACCTGATAGTTACAAATCAAAAAATCACAGATGCCTATCTAAAGCAGTTTTTGACCTCAATCAATCCAGATATCGCGTCAGAGAGTTTTCCTACTCTAAAGAAGTTTATTAAAGTGCATGAAGGGAGCGCTGCGGTCAAACATTTATTTTCTGTGGCATCATCTATGGATTCGTTGGTGGTCGGGGAGCGAGAGATTTTGCGGCAGTGCAAAGATTCTTACAACTGGAGCCAAGAGCTCTCGTTGACAGGCGACCATTTGCGACTGTTGAATGAGTATATGATCATCGCTGCCAAAGATGTGTATTCGAATACCAGAATTGGAGAAAAGCCAGTCTCTATTGTTTCGCTCGCTATTCAAAAATTATTAAGGTCATCTATCAATCCGACAGATAAAGTATTGCTCATTGGTGCAGGAGAAACGATTGAGTTGGTCAGTAAGTTTTTAGCCAAACATCAATTTTCAAACATTGCCATTTTCAATCGGAGCCTAGATAATGCAGAACGGCTGTCTAAAGAGTTAAACGCAAAAGCCTTTCATCTGAGTGAATTAGCTACGTATTCAAACGGATTTGATTGCATTATTGCTTGTACAGGAGCGACTAATGCAGTTGTGACGCCTATGATGTATGAATCTTTGCTGAGAGGAGATCAGGAGAAGAAATTTGTCATTGATTTAGCTGTACCCAATAATGTTGATCGCTCAATAGCTGACAACTTTGATGTAGACATTATTGATATTGAAAATTTGAGAGAGCTTGCTGAAAAAAATCTTCTGTTTAGAAAGACTGAGGTTGTTCAAGCGACTGCAATCATAGAAAATCAGGTCGATTCCTTTAGGTCTATTCATAGACAGCGACAAGTTGAAAAATCATTAACAGAGCTACCAAATGAAATCCGGGCGGTTAAAGAAAGAGCCATAGCCCAAGTGTATTCTAAGCAGCTCGAAAAACTAGATACTGATACAAAACAATTAATTCATGAGATGATGGATTATATGGAAAAGAAGTGTGTCGGCATCCCTATGAAAATTGCAAAGGGCGGGGTAGAGTAGCTTTATTTACTTCATTTTATATTCTTAAAATACAAGCCTTTACAGTTGATTGCGATTAAGTATGCTTATGATCAGACTGATCACTGTTTTTATTTCTTCAGGCTTGCTACTTGCCACAAATAAAGTGGTAGCAGCTAATGCTTCATTACTGATAATCAGTTCTTTATTATTGACATAAAGAATCCCATTCTGTTCTAGAAAAAGTAAAAAACAAGCTGCAGCAATTCGTTTATTACCATCTACGAATGAGTGATTCTTAGTGATAAGGTAAAGTAACATCGCTGCTTTTTCTTCCAATGAAGGATAGAAGTCTTCACGATCAATGCCTTTGGAAATCTGGGCTACTGAACTTTTAAAATTATCATCCTTTTCCTTCCCGAATACAGCAGAATCAAATTCCTGGCGCATCTTTTCTACAATGATATAATATTCATTTAAACTAGGATAAGTTGGCTTCCTGCTACTTATACCTTTTTTGTCTAATGACTCATGATCATAATCATCTAAAAGACTTAAACCTTTAGCAAATGTTTCTAACCAAGTTAGCCCCTCTTCCTTAGCTTTGTGCTCAATGGCTCTTTCTAGAATTTGAATACCAGATTTAAGTATTTTGACCTCCTGTTCCTTTTCTTCTAGTCTTTTTTCATTTACTGAATAGCCTTGAATTAATAACTCTTTGAGTTTTGAAGTAGCCCATTTACGAAATTGGGTCCCTCGCAGTGATTTTACTCGATATCCGACAGAGATAATGACGTCTAGATTATAGTGATCGACTTGATAGGTCTTTCCGTCTGTAGCAGTTGTCGCAAAATTTGCGACAACTGAATCCTTGACAAGTTCATTTTCTTTGAACACGTTATTTATGTGTTTACCTATAGTTTTAATATCTCTATCAAAAAGAACTGATAATTGTTGCCTATTTAGCCAAACTGTCTCATTATCAAAACTTACGTCAAGTTGAATTGATTGATTATCTGATTGAAATATTTTAATGTTTCCTTTCATAATCATCGAACTACCAAGGATTCTAGACAGTTGCTTTTTTACAAATTCTTCTTCCTTTTCCTGAAAAACTCTGCCATTTGCAGTTCTAAAATACTAGGTTCAATTTTATTTTCAGAGTCTTGATATTCAACTTGTAAGAGGTTCTTACACGTTGCAAATTTTGTAATCGAAACCATCTTGTTTTATATTAACCGAAGATATAGAATAGTGAAATATTAAGTTAAACCCTAACTGTCAGATCTTCATCTTATCCAACGCACGGTTAGCCATATCTGTTAATTCTTGCTGCATGGCAGCCCCTTCTTTTTGCTCGAGTACACGACCATTATGGTCTAGAAAGAATAAGCCAGGAAAAGTCTGGATGTTGTAGAGTACGGTCATATCAGGTCCATTCCCCTTCTCTGCATTGACTTTGTAATTGATAAAATTGTCATTCATGAAATCACCAACTTCTTGTCTAGAATAGACTTCCTCTGACATTAACTTACAAGGTAGGCACCAATCTGTGTACACATCTAAAAAGACGATTTTACCTTCTCGTTCTGCCTTCTCAACAACATCTGTTAGTGTTGAATTTTTAATGAAATGGACGGCTAGATTATCCTCAGGTGTGACGACTCTGGTTGGCTTCTTCTTACTTGCACAAGAACTTGCTAAAAATAGACAAAGTAGAGTTAGTACACTTAAATTGAACTTCATATACATTATAATTTATTATAATATATCAAATATATTGCCAAATCTCAATCTGCTTAAGTCGTGACACTACCTCTTGCGATAAAGAAGGGATTCAACAAATCTTCCTTATTGTAAACGACTTTTTTGTCAGTTTCATATTGCAAGACCTCTCCACCTGCTTCTTCTAAGATGATTTGTGCGGCAGCCGTGTCCCATTCCATAGTAGGCGCGATGCGTGGATATAAGTCTGCGTCAGCTTTCGCTAAGATTAAAAACTTGAGTGAACTGCCTTTGGAGACAAGCTCTGGGTCTGTAAGTTTATCCACAAAGGCTTGGGTGCCTTCATTTAAGTGAGATCGAGAACAAACAACGCGTAAACCCTTGTCCTTCATTGTGAACGTTGATACTGAGATTTTTTCTTCTTTCCCATCAATGAATGAGTAAGCGCCATCACCCTTCGTGGCCCAATACATCTCATCAAGGGCAGGTGCGTACACAACACCCATCACCACTTCTTCTTGATCTATCAAAGCAATATTCACTGTAAATTCACCATTGCGTTTGATGAATTCCTTTGTGCCATCTAGTGGATCGACCATCCAGCAAGTCTTCCAGTTTTGCCTTTCAGCATAAGCAGTTTGTTTGTTTTCTTCTGATATGATAGGATGCTGTACATCTAGCTTTTCTAGGCCTGCACAAATAATATCATTTGCTTTCTGATCTGCAATGGTCAATGGAGAATCATCCGCTTTTGACTGGATTTCAAGGTCGCTGGCATTATTGTATATTTCCAATATGGCTTGCCCTGCTGCACGTGCTATTTTTCTGACTTCGTTTGTTAGCATAAACATTATTAGATTTGAGGCAGCAAAGATAGTTTTTCTATGAACAAAAAAATATTGATTACGGGAGGCACAGGATATATCGGGAGTCATACCATCGTTCAGTTGATCGAGAATGGATACGATGTGATTTCTATAGATAATTATATTAACTCGTCCGACAAGCCTTTGAAGAGCATAGAGGCTATTACGAAAAAAAGTATTCCTAATTATGTCGTTGATTTATGCGAAAGAGATGCAGTAGATGAGGTCTTTCAACAGCATCGAGATATAGTCGGTGTGATTCATTTTGCAGCACTAAAAGCAGTAGGAGAATCTGTCGAAAAGCCATTGCTATATTATCGTAATAACATAACAGGCTTAATCAATCTTTTGGAGTTATGTAGAAAGTATCAGATTGCAAACTTTATTTTTTCTTCATCTTGCTCTGTTTATGGGAATGTCGATTCTTTGCCTGTAACGGAAGATACGCCAATCAGTCAAGCAGAATCTCCTTATGCACACACTAAACAGATTGGAGAAGATATTGTACGTAATGCACTGAAGGGAACAGGAATACACAGCATTTTACTGCGTTATTTTAACCCATCAGGTGCACATCCTTCTGGTTTAATGGGAGAATCTCCAATTGTACCTGCACATAATTTGGTACCTGTTATTACTGAGCTTGCGGCAGGGATCCGGACAGAATTGACAGTTTTTGGTACTGATTACGATACACGTGATGGTAGTTGTATACGTGACTATATTCACGTTGTAGATTTAGCAAATGCTCATGTCAAAGCGATGGATTTTATGATGGCGGGTCAGCAAAAACAGGACACAGAAGTGTTTAATCTAGGTATTGGTCAAGGTGTGAGTGTATTAGAAGCAATAGCAGCATTTGAAGAGATTTCAAATATCAAGTTAAACATCACTTTAGGCCCAAGACGTGAGGGAGATGTCATAGCGGTCTATGCTGATTATAGTAAGGCTAAGCAAGAACTGGGTTGGGTGCCACAGTATTCCATTCAAGATATTATGAAAACCGCTTGGGCTTGGCAGCAAAAGCGAGTAGACAATCACCCTTTAACTTAGCAGTACATATTGTTTTTTCCAGCTAAAATATTATTGATTGGTGAGCATTCTGTGCTTCATGGTTCTCAGTCGCTTTCTATTCCTTTTAAAACTTTTGGAGGTCAATGGGCTTATGGCGAGAAGCCCGACCAGCGGATAGTTGTGCTTGGAAAACAACTTGACGCGTCAATCATTGATGTCGATCGATTCCAGAGTGATTGTGAAAAAGGCTTAGTGTTTAATTCAACGATCCCTGTAAAATATGGTTTGGGAAGTTCTGGTGCGTTGACCGCTGCACTCTATAAAACCTATGGTGTTGAGCAAGAAACACATATTGATAATCTACAAGCTCACTTAGCCAATATTGAATCTATTTTTCATGGCAAGAGCTCGGGTACAGATGCCTTAGTTTCTTATTGTAATACAGCGATACATTCGATTGATCATAAGTCAAAGCTATTAAAGCAGAATCCGGTAGATTTTTTTTCTGGGTTTATTTATTTATTTGATTCAAAGATAGAGCGGTCTGCAAAAACATTTATCGGACGTTTTGGAGAGCTTGTGGAGCAGAATAAAATTGATATCCTGAAATTAAATGAATTATGTAATCATGTAATTGGAGATTTACTTGCCTCGAAGACTGCGCTAGTTAATTTTGAGAATATTAAATTACTCAGTCAATTTCAATACGATCAATTAACACCACTAATACCAAAGCATGTGCGAGCGATTTGGGCTGAAGGATTAAAAAGCGATCGGTATTATTTTAAATTATGCGGAGCTGGTGGCGGTGGATACTTTTTAGTCTTTGCTCCTGAGCCACATGAATCAATCCAAGACGTCAAGCTTATTGCTTTGAATCCTGATACTTAATATAATCCTCTAGGTCTGGATAGCTGTTTATGTAATTAGATAAATTTTCAATCGGCATTCTTTGACCATTTAAATAAGCTATAATACTTAGTTGTTGAAAATTTGAAACATCCATAACAGTTAACGCTTCTGTTGCTTCTACAAATGTATTGTAGGTGCCGACAGTATAGCTCAATTGGTCATCTAATTTTTCAATTTTCGCTTCTAAAAATGTATTGATTGCTGGATTGTTGTACAGTTGTTTTGTTACTGCTATTTGTATTGAAAATGAAAGTCCATCTAGAGATTCTAAATAGTCAGTGTATTGTTTGCTTTTTATACTTTTCGATGTTTTTGATTCTATAAATTCAATAGATTGTACTGAATCCATAGGTTTTAAAAATAGGTGAATTCGGTTACCCATTTGCTCGGCAGCATTAATTCTGTTTGTGCTAAATGTAGGGTTGATCGGAAAATAATTTCCAAAACCCTTTACGAGTATTCGATGTCTCGGGATGCCTTGTTTTAATAAAATCGAAACTAATTCTTCTGTTCGTTTGATTGAGCTATAAAGTTCGAAGGGTGATTCGCCCTCATTTGTTATGTGGCTTTGGATGTCTAGCACATAGTTTGGATTGAATTTTAGAAAGCGAATGACTTGTTCTATATAATCTGATTGTCTTCCATAAACGACCTGATCTTTGTTGTCAAAAAATAGAGGTTTAAGTTGAAAGCTTTCAGTAGGTGCAGTGTCTGTTACACTGTCAAAAGTATCAGTAGAGAAATTGCTTGCAGATTTGGAATAGAGTAGATTTTTATGTTGATGATCTTTTAAAAACGGGATGATACCATCTGATTCGATTTGATGTCTATTTTTTGTTTTTAAATACGCGACATATAAGTCTAAGCCACCAAAAGTGCCTGGTCGATTAGAGCTAAAACTTGCCGCATTTCCGTCTACATCTACTTTAAAATAAAGATCGTCCTTTATAGAGTTAATGGGTAAACCAATATTTTTAGGTGAGTTCCATTGTTGCTTCTGTTCGTCATATGTTGAATAAAAAATATCATACCCACCAATTGATTCTTTTCGATTCGAACTGAAAAAGAGTTGCTTGCCATCGCTAGTCAAATAAGGACAAATCTCATCGACATTGGAATTTATGCGATCGCCGACATTGACAGGCTCATGCCAATGACCGTTTTTATATACTAGGATATAAATGTCATAGCCTCCTTTACCTTCAATTCTCTGAGAGGAATATAAAAAGGTGGTATCTGAGTGTATTTGAATATAGTTGTCTCCTCTATTGCCTTTAATCTTACTGTTGAATTCAATTGAAGTTGACTGCGTCGTGTCATCAGGATCAAATTGCTTTAATCGAATGGTTGGCTGTGAAGATTGTTTAGCTTTTTGATAAAAAAGTAATTGTGAGCCATTAGGACTAAAGTCTAAAATTGATTCGTCTCCAGAGGTATTTACTAGTGGTCCGAATCTATTGACATCTGTTAGAATTCCATTTTCAGAATGGGCAATAAACACATCACGATGAGAGGAAACTTGTGTACTGTGCTCACTGGTTAATCGGTTTGAAGAGAAATAAAATCTTCCTTCAATTGTAGGACTAGCTACGGCTCCGAAGTCATCATAAAATGTATTGACGACATCGCCAAGATTTTCAACAAAGGCAATTTCGGTGATGGACTTCACTTTCATTGCTTGTCGACACCGTTTGATTTGAGATCTGATCTTGTGTAATCTTCTGTGTGTTGGCTTTGTCTTTTTCAAAACGGTTTTATATATGGCAATTGACTCTTTGAAGTCATGGCGAGATTGCAAAAGATATGCTTTCGCTAATAAGACGTCCGTATCCGAAGATTTCTTTTTAAGCAATGAACTGATAATTGCTTCAGCTTTTGTAGTCTGATTGGTCTCAATATAGCAGGTAGCTTTGTTGAGTAAAGTCGCCTTATCGGAGGCATCAGGATTGGATTCGTAAAGTGCCAACGCCCGCTGAAACTGATTTGACTCCATTAGAGATTTGGCTTGAGTAAGGTCAGCTTTCTGAGCTAAGATGAATGAGCTCAATAAACCAAATAACAAAATTAACCAACTGTGTCTCAAAATGAGCTTATATGTTTTGGGATACATCAAAGGCTTCTAAGTAATCGGCAACACGTCGCAGAAAGGAACCTCCCATTAGTCCATCTACCACACGGTGGTCATAAGACAAAGACAGAAACATCATTTGCCGAATGCCAATAAAATCGCCTTTATCTGTTTCAATCACAGCTGGCTTTTTACGAATCGCACCCACGGCAAGGATGGCGACTTGAGGTTGGTTTATAATGGGAGTGCCCATGACATTACCGAAAGTGCCAACATTGGTTACCGTAAATGTGCCATCCTGGACTTCATCAGCTTTCAATTTATTATTACGTGCTCTGAAGGCAAGATCATTGACCTGCTGTGTTAAGCCCAAAAGGCTATGTTGGTCTGCTTGTTTAATAACGGGTACGATGAGATTGCCGCTGTTCATTGCCGTTGCTAGGCCAATATTGATTCTGTTTTTCTTAATGATTTTATCGCCGTCCACGGACACGTTGACCATGGGGAAGTCATGAATCGCTTTGACGACAGCTTGGATAAATATTGGCGTATACGTTATTTTCTGACCATGTTTTTGTTCAAACGAGTCTTTAACGCTATTGCGCCATGTGACAATATTTGTGACATCAACCTCAATAAAAGATGTCACATGAGGCGATGTTTGCTTTGACATCACCATATGATCTGCAATGAGTCTACGCATACGATCCATTACAATAATTTCGTCTTCACCGCTCATTGGGGTGAGTGTTTGACTGGTCTGTGTTTTATTTATTTGGTTCCTGCTTATTGGCTGTACAGGGCTTGTCTGATTAGGGCTTATTGTGAGACCGTTTGCTGTGCCTGAATGATTTAAATAGTGTAGAATATCTTGTTTCGTCACTCGTCCATTCGCTCCACTCCCCGTGAGATTATCTAATTGACTAAGAGATAATCCATTTTGAGAAGCAATGTTTCTAACGAGAGGCGAATAGAAACGGCCTGATTCTTTTGTTGTAAGTGGAGTAGCGGATGGTTTGATCTGTGCGCTTTGGGCTTGAGGTTTAGGCTGGGGGATAGGTGGCGGTGGGGCCTGTATTGCCTCAGGGATTGAAGGGGGTGCTTGAGAAGCATGTTCTTCATGATCCGTTTTACTTTGAAATGTAGTGCTTTCTTGAGCCTGATCTGTTTCAATTAGAGCAATGGTTTTGCCAATTTCGACTACATCATCGACATTGTATAGTATTTTGACAAGTTTACCAGAAACAGGAGAAGGAATTTCAGAATCTACTTTATCTGTTGCGATTTCCAATATGGTTTCATCTTCTTTGATTTCATCTCCGACTTGTTTGACCCAGGCGAGAATTGTTGCCTCCATTATACTTTCTCCCATTTTGGGCATGATGAGTTCTACTTGTGGCATGTAATCAGGTTGAGTTCGCACAAAGATACGTGAATTCTTGTGGAGTAAAAATGTCTTTTAATGAATGAATTCTTCTAAATGTAAAACACGTAAAAGATGATTTTCAGTAGATATGTGATTCGGGTGGAGATATTGATGGTTGCTTTTCTGAAATGTTGATTAACGAATACATTTGTTAAAGAGATCTCTTTTTTGTCATATTGGTGGTAAACCACTGGTTTTACAAATCTGGGTAAACAAGGATAAACTGGCGCAGGATTTTAGTGAAATTTAGATCATTATTTTATTGACAATTTTTATTAAATGAATGTATTTCGAACAGTACTCAACTCACAATCCAAACAGGCCTTTCAAAAGTCTTATGAAACAGTTTCTAGCTCAGCATATGACAATAAGATTGCTTCAAATTTTTTTCCAAAGTATGTGAGATATTTATCTATGGGTATCAATCATCTTCACGAATTTAGTCCTTATTTGTCAGCTAAACTCACTTTAAAAATGTTGTCAATTACATTGAGAAGGAAACTGTCTAAGAAAGATATACAGTTTTATGATCAAGGATTGAAAGAAACATATAAGGTGTCGAAACATCGATTTCACACGTATACATTTGGGGATAGTGGACCGGCACTTTTACTTCTTCACGGATTTTGTTCTAACGCAGCTAGATGGAGGAACTACATTCAACCACTTATTGAGTCAGGCTATCAGGTCATAGCTATGGATGCACCAGGTCACGGTACATCTCCAGGCTATTTTATGTCTGTACCTACTTATATTCAATGTGTGAAAGAAGTCTTGAGAAGTAGAACGCAGTGGGATGGAGTTGTTGCGCATTCTATGGGTGGTGTTGTCAGTGCAGTGGCATTAGGTGAGTTAGACTTGTTACAGCCTACTAAATATGTGCTTTTAAATTCATTTAATACTGCGGACTCAATGATGAGTACTTCTGCACGTAAATTGGGTGTCAATGAAGAGGTTATTGCAGGTCTCAGAACGCGTATAGAACAGAATACAGGTCGACCATTGGAACACTATAGTTTAGAACAACATTTAAATAATTATGATCAACAAGGACTGATTATATATGATAAAGATGATATCATCGTACCGAAAAGCGAAGCACAAAAGAACTTGACTCAGCTCTGCCAATTTATGACTTTAAAAACCGAAGGTTTAGGTCATAATCTTTTTTCTAAAGAAGTGGAAAAGACCGTAATAAATTTTCTAGCTAAACGGATTAGTCATAAAGCTGTTGGTCCATTCCCTTGCAAATGGGAAAAATATCTTTAGCCGTAAGTTAGAAACTATTTCTATTTTTACTTAAGATGCGAACTACAAAAGCGAGGGTATGGTTTTATATTTTATAATTCAATTAGATAATCAAATGTATGTGGTGTCTTAAATACGATTTGTATGAATCTATCTCATTCTTATTTCCTTATTGTTTTTTTTCTAAGCACGAGCTATAGTTGTTATTGTAATGCCAACCAATCTTCAAATACGATAATTGATAGTTTAAAATGTCGACTTGAATTATTAGAAAGTGTTAAACGCTTTGATATCCTTTTAGAGCTTTCTGAACAAACTCGGCGTGAAGATCCAGCTAAGGCAGAGTCTTACATGCTCGAGGCTAAAGAATATGTAAATGAGAGTTATATAAATCAAAAGCTTTTTGACTTCTATAAATACATGGCTGGCGTAAAATTATCTCAGAATCAATATAACGACTGTCTTGAATTAACGGAGAAGGCCTTGAAACTAGAGTATGAGGATTTAGATCTTAAAGCTCATTCTAGTGTTTATGAACAACGAGGTCTAGCCTATTCTTTCTTAGGTAAAAATGTGAAGGCGCAAGAAGCCTTGTATAAAGGATTACGCATAGCAGATTCTTTAAAACTAGACACTCTAAAATCGAGTATTTATAACTCAATTGGTACGGTTTATCTAGCCATGAAGGACACAATAATGGTTGAAAAATATTTCTTGCAGGCACTAGACTTAGCAAGAAAAGTTGATTCAAAGAAGTCAATAGCGGCCGTGCTGGGCAATCTGGCAATTATATATACAAATCAAGAAAGATACAGTGATGCAGAAAAATTAATTTTCGAAACAATTGAAATAGCCAACAAAGGAAACAATAAGCGGATAGTAGGTTCTAATTATTATAACCTTGGCGCCATATATAATGCACAAGCAAAGCATGATAAATCTTTGGAATTTCTTCAAAAAGGATTGGAAATAGCAAAACAATATCAGAACTCTTCTTCTATCGCTTTTGGATATCTTAATATAGGTGTAGCACATATGGAGCTTCAAAATTATCAAGTATCCAAAGAACATATCAAAACAGGCATAAAGATGGCTGATGAACTCAATCATAAGCAATATCATTCTTATGGTCTGCTGTGTGCATCAGAAGTCTATGAAAGATCAGGAGAGCATAAAGAGGCACTAGTCTATTATAAAAGACATACAGAGCTTAATGATAGCTTAATAAATGAGGGGCGTATTACTGCTGTCGCAGAACTTCAAGAAAAATATGAAACAGAGAAAAAAGAAAAGGAGATTCTGACTCTATCTCATGATAAAGCGTCTGCTGAGAAATGGGAGAGAACGCTAATTCAGACGATATTTCTTCTTTGCTTCAGTTTATTATCACTTGGAGGTCTCTACTATTTTTTAAGGCAAAACAACAGAAAGAATTCTATTATTCAAAAGAAGAACTTAAAGATCGCTTCAGATAAAATTGAATTATTAGAAAAAGGAAAAGAAATTATTGCATTAGAGTCACTGGTAAAGGGTCAAGAAATTGAAAGAGAACGATTAGCAAAGGAAATGCATGATGGTTTGGGCGGTCTTTTAGCGATAAGTCATTCTAAACTCACGAATCTAAATGTACCTGGAATGAATACTCATACGGTGTTGAATGAAGCGCGAGATCTGGTCGGAAATGCGTATGATCAAGTCAGACAAATATCTCATAATTTAATGCCTTTGGACTTAGAAAAATTTGGTTTAGTAGAGGCATTAACCAATATGATACAAAGAATCAACCAGCAAAATACCATCTGCATAGACTTTAGAACCTATCATTTTGATCTGTTTTTGAATAATGATTTAGGACTTAATATTTATAGGATTTCACAAGAAGCTCTTGCAAACATATTAAAATGTGCTAGTGCCAAAAATGTTTTAGTCGAACTGATTCAGCATGAAAAAAAGATATCGCTGTCGATAGAGGACGATGGTATAGGATTTGATTTAAATGCGAAATACTCAGGTATAGGTATTCGTAATATGAGGAACCGCGCTGAATTATTGAACGGTCAGTTCAACATTGAGTCTAAAATTTCACAAGGCACAACTATATCTGTAATCTTTCCCAACTATTCTGAACAAGTCCATCTTGTAGCACAATAAAATTGAAATCATCCATTGCATGAATTTAACTAAACAGACTTTGCTAATTGTACTTTTTCTAAGTATTAGTCATACTGTAATTAGTAATCAGTATGAGCTTTCAAAAAGCGCTGCGGATAGTTTATTGTGCGGATTTGAAACAGCAGGAGTTGATGAAAGATTTCGCATACTTATAAAACTATCTAAAAAGATTTGTCGTGAAGATCCAGCCAAGGCAGAATCGTACATGCTCAAGGCTAAATCGTTTGTAAATGAAGGCATAATAAATCAAAAGCTTTTCAATTACTATAAATACATGTCTGAGGTAAAATTGTGTCAACATAAATATGAGGAAAGCCTTGAATTATCAAAGAAGGCATTGCAGTTACAGTATGATGTTTTAGAGTATGAAGAACATATAGGTGCTTATGTAACTTCAGGTATGGCATATGTTTTTTTGGGTAAAAGAGATAAAGCACAGGAAGCGTTTTTTAGTGGTTTACGCTTAGCAGATTCAGTTAAAGCAGACACATTAAAAGCAAGTATCTATAATAAGATAGGTATTGTTTATCATCGAATGAAGGATACTACTTTGGCTGAAAAATACTTTTTATTGGCCCTAGATCATGATAAAAAATTTAATGATCAAAAATTAGGTTCTTCGGTACGCACTAATCTAGCAGCTTTTTATGTAGTGCAGCAAAGAGACAGTGAGGCTGAAAAATTATTACTTGAAAATGTAGAGCTAGCAAAGAAAGAAGATAATTATTACCGTTTGAATGTAAATTATTATAACCTGGGAGAATTATACAACCTTCAGAAAAAATATAAGAAAGCTATAGTATACATGCAAAAGGCCTTAGAAATAGCTGAAAAATATTTAGAGTCAAGTGATGTAACAAAAGAACTTTATAGTCTAGGCCAAGTTCATATGCAACTTCAAAACTATGAGTTAGCTAAAGCATATATCAAATCAAGTTTAGATATCGCTGAAGAATTAAACAATAAGGAAAGTTACTTACCAGTACTTTTTGCAGCATCAGAAATTTACGAGCATACGAATGAACATCAGAAAGCACTTAGTTACTATAAAAAATATACTGACCTCAATGACAGTTTGTTGAACGAAAGTCGAATAACGGCAGTAACAGAATTACAAGAAAAATATGAATCAGAGAAAAAAGAAATGGAGATACTAACACTGTCAAATGAGAAAGTGTCAGCTGAGAAGAGAGAGAAAGCGCTTGTTCAAACTATATTTCTACTTTGCTTTGGAATTTTAGCCTTTGGGGCTTTTTATTATTATTTAAGACAAAACCATAAAAAGAATTCTATTATTCAAAAGAAGAATTTAAAAATCGCTTCAGATAAAATTAAATTACTAGAAAAAGGGAAAGAAATTGTAGCCTTAGAGTCACTTATGAAAGGACAAGAAACGGAAAGAGAGCGATTGGCGAAGGAAATGCACGATGGGCTAGGAGGGCTGCTGGCCATAAGTCATTCCAAACTCACCAATCTAAATGGATCTGGGATGAAAGAGAATAGCGTGTTGTGTGAAGCTCGTGATCTAATAGGAAATGCCTATGACCAGGTCAGACAGATCTCACATAATTTAATGCCTATGGATCTTGAGAAATTTGGTTTAATAGTTTCTATAACCAGTATGATTCAGAGAATCAATCATCAGTATGATATAAAGATTGACTTCAGGACTTACAATTTTGATCTGTTACTGAATGATGAATTAGGACTCAATATTTACAGAATTTCACAGGAAGCCCTAGCGAATATAATCAAGTATGCAAAAGCCAGGACTGTTTTAATAGAACTGTTTCAATACGAAGACACTATTTCTTTGTCTATTGAAGACGATGGCATTGGGTTTAATCTGAATAATAATAACACTGGGATTGGAATTCGCAGTATGAGGAATCGCACAGAATTACTAAACGGTGAGTTTAGCATAGATTCTAAAGTTTCTATAGGAACAGCCATTTTTGTTTTGTTTCCTTTTAATTCTCACTGGCTTAAGCCAAACCGAACTTAATTGCATTTCTTACCATACCCGCAGTATTTTTTGCACCCAACTTGGCGCAGATATTCATTCGATGTGTTTCAACTGTGCTAAGCGAAATGTACAGCTTTGATGCTATCTGCTGATTTGTTAATTCGTCAATGATAAGACTCAGTATTTCGCTTTCCCGACGTGTCAATTTTGGTATAAAGGATCTTCCCTTATTATTTTGTTCGAGACTATCTTTTATTAATCCTTCATTAACTTCCTTTCCAAGAAATCGTTCTCCAGCGTACACAGTCTCAATTGCGGTTATTAGTTCATCTGTGCTCACATTTTTAAATAGATAACCATCTGCACCATTTCTTAACATTGCTTTTATAAAACTGACCTGCGTAAAAGAAGTTAGGCAGATCACTTTTAAATTTGAGTATGAATCTTTAAACTGCTTACAAAGCGTGACGCCATCTTCATCACGGAGGTTTATATCTAAAAGCAGGATATCTAAGTGTTCGAGCTCAGATAAAATGTCATCCTTAGATTCTGCTCTACAGACTATACTTATATTTTCAAAATTTTCTAATGCTGTTTGAATTCCCTGGAGGACGATATGATGGTCATCTAGAATACCAATATTAATTTTAGTGGACGTATCTCTTTTCATCTGCTGATACAAAAATATTCTTTTTAACTATTGCTGCATTAGTGGTTTACCACTGTTTTTAAATATCTGGGTATCTATGGATGTCGTAGATATATACTCAGCATTTCTCATCAACTTTAGGTCTCTGCATATCCTTTATTGCACGAATTAACCGATATTGTGGATCCACTTAGGACTCGCAGACATATTCTGGTAATTCTGGTTATTTTGGTTGAAGATACGTGAATTCCTTGGGAGTAAAAATTGTCTGCAAACTAACTATTTCAGTTGTTTACATATTAGAATTGCATCTTTTAGCACGTAATTGTGTTGAGTTTTAAAATTTAATCTTATGCGAATCATTTCCAAAGCAGACCAAGGACAAGGTGCATTTAATGGAGGCGAGATCATTGAAAATAAGCCCATTGGGTTCCCACAAGACGGAGGCGAAGTCAAGCCCTTTTCTAATCTTTTTTATTGGGCAAATGCAGTAGCATTAAAAGATAGCACAATTGGATTGCATCCGCATCAGGGTTTTGAAATCATGTCTGTTGTATTAGAAGGCACCATCAAGCACTATGATTCTCAGATGGATGATTGGGTTGATTTGGAGAAAGGAGATGTTCAGATTATCAGAGCGGGCAAAGGGATTAGCCATGCAGAGCATATGTCGGAAGGTTCTCGTATGTTTCAGATTTGGGTAGATCCTAATCTGAATAAGACAATGCAACAGCCCGCTAGCTATAGTGATTATAGGGCTGCAGAGTTTAAAACGATCGTTAATGAAGGACACAGCGTTAAGCGCATCATAGGCGAGGGGAGTGATTTTGCCTTGGATACAGAGGGTATGCAAATGCAGCACATTGAGGTGGATTCGGAATATAAGTTGGTGGTTCCAGAGGGGAAACAAGCTTCAGTGTATGTATTGGAAGGTGAATTGGCGATGGAAGAAAATGCCTTAGCTGTGGATGATTTTATCATATTGGAGCCTGGTAGCTACCAGACCACCGGCACCGGAACTATTTTCGAATTGCTCACCGATCAACGTCCGTCCTATGAAACCTATGTAGAAATGATGGCGAGGCGGAGTGCGAGCTTGAGATAGCTAGTACCTCAAGAACTGGTGCTTTCAATTCGATATAAATAGGAAGGGCTTCCTGATCAATGCTAGAGACAAATCACTGAATAGGCGTGGAATACTGCACCTAGTTCTACTTCAAAATTGACTAATAATTCAGCAAAGTCAGTCACCTTAAATCCAATATCAGATTGGTTTTGGATTAGGGCATTTGATGTGATGCCTGCTGCTTGATAGGTCTGGTTCTCGATTGGGATTTGATCGAGATTAATGTAATTGTTGGAGCTGCAAGGATCAGTTGGACAATGATCTAACAGTTCGTTTACTGAGCTGCACGGGAACGGATTGCCCCAAATACTCAAGGAGCCTGGTATCCCAAAATTTAATATTGAGCAAAGTGAGCTGCAGTCAGTTAAGAGACTATTATTTGAAATACCCAGATCACTAGTTATTGATGCAAGCTCATTAAAGGCCTTCAAGATTGTTTAGCTTAGGATTATTTAGAATGCCTAACGAACCATCAATATCGACTAAGCCATGGAAAGCATCTAGGTGTAAGAGTGACATATTACTACGAATGATCAAGCCACCAAGATTTAAATTTGATCCACTAATGGGCGAAAAATTAATGGGGATCGATCATGAGCGAATGACCTTTAAGCAAAAAACAGTTGCCAATACCGATTCACCATGACTCGTGCAGTTAACGGATTCGCATCATCAAAGAGCCACTGCGCCAAGCCTAATCGATTGCGCTCATAGCGCTCTGGGAAATCTAAAACGGCCTGTATGGTCGTGCGGTCAACAGGATCTGTTGGCGCATCATAAGCGCCTCGCTCCAAGACAAAAGTTGCCTTGCTGGTATCTGCTTCCTGCATAATCATAACCTCAGGAATCTCTGTATCGACTCTTCGTAATATCGACAGCTCTGCGTTTAGTCGTTTATAGTCTGTGTTGGCATTTGCAAGATAGTGGGCATATGTTTCGTCTCGTGTAGACGCCTCATTACTAGAGGCTAGTTGTTTGACTTCTAGTGGACTTAACTGCCTGTCATAAATAAATGGATCGTCGATCGTGCCTCCTTGAAATCCTAGAATATCTCCTGTTTCCCTAGCTCTATGATTCCAGTTACCGACTAAAAAATCATTGCCTGTGAGAATCGTTTTATTTCTTAGGCTATCCATTTTTATTTTTAGTGGTTGGGCCTCTCCATTGATGTAGATGTTGAGACCAGCTGCTTTGCCACTGCCATCATAAGTGACAGTAAGGTGTGTCCATTGATTAGCGGGGACTGTTGTCTTCGTTTCTACATCGATAGCCAGATTTATAGGTTTGTCCCAACTGGGCGTGTATTGGTGAATGAGCCGTGTAGCTAATCTCTTCTTTGGTGTCAAAACCAAATCATAACCTTGTCGTTTTTGTTCTCCAACTCTTCTGGCTAATATGCCAAGATTTTTTTCTTTGTGAGGGCTGCTGTATTTTATCCATGCACCATAGCTAAAGTCATCATACCATTCAAAATCACCAATATCTCCGAGTGATAAATGGTTTTTGCCATCGAATGCTAATGCTAAGCCTGTTTTGCCTTTGACTGGTTTAGGCAGGTCTATTGTGGGTGGCAAGTTAATATTCATTCTACTGTCTGGCTGCCCGTCTATGGTTGACCTATACTTGAAGTCTTCTTCATTCAAATTATACTGTGCAATTAAGCCGTGACTTAGATTTTCTGTAATGATGTCTTCAGAAAATGTATTCTCTAGCCATGTTCGATATGCATCGACTTCATGATTCTTTAGGCTGTCTTGCAGGAGTTCTAATCGATTAACTTCTTTTTTGGTAGTTGCTATATTGGCTTCTAGTTCTGGGCTAACCATTTTCATTTTAGGCTTTGGAGCTTCATCAAAATAGTTGATCTGTCCTTGCTCTGGAATATTGTTAAAAAAGCTCATCAAAGAATAATATTCTTTCTGAGAGATCGGATCATACTTATGATTGTGGCATCGTGCACACTCTGCTGTCATGCCTAGAAAAGCTGTGGCGAAGGTGTGTGTTCGATCTGCTGCGTATTCCGTTAGGTATTCTTCTTTGACAACTCCGCCTTCTTGTGTGATGGGGTGGTTTCTATTAAAACCTGTTGCTAGTTTTTGTTCATAACTAGCATTAGGGAGTAAGTCTCCTGCGATTTGCCAGATAGCGAATGTGTCATAGGGCATGTTGTCGTTAAAGGCATTGATAACCCAATCCCTCCAGGGCCACGATGTCCGAGGTCTATCATCTTGATACCCATGGGAGTCTGCATACCTAGCCACATCTAGCCAATTGGAAGCCAAGCGTTCACCATAGGCCTCCGATGCCAACAGTCTATCGACGACATGTTCATAAGCCGTTTCGCTATCATCGTTTTTAAATGCTGTTATCTCCGCTATATTTGGTGGTAAACCTGTAATGTCAAAGGTCACTTTACGAAGCCATGATTCTTTATTTGCTTCTGGTGATGGTCTAAGGCCTTCAGCTTCGAGCTTGTCGAGAACAAAATAATCGATCTCATTTTTACACCATTTTTCATTTTTCACTTTAGGGAGCATCACATCTTGTGGTGGAATGAACGACCAGTGATCTTTCCATTCCGCTCCTTGTTCTATCCATTTGACGAGTATCTCTTTCTCGACTTCAGTGAGGCTTAACTCAGAATCTGGAGGAGGCATCATGTATTCAGCATCGTGACTCTTGATTCGTTTGATCAATTCACTCTGTTGTGGTTTTCCTTTGACAATGTTGGCTGAGCCATTTGATGCAATAGAGTTGAGTGCATTGTCTTTAAGGTCTAGTCTTAAGTCAGCTTCAAGGGTCTTATCATCGGGTCCATGGCAAGCATAGCATCTGTCGGAAAGGATTGGCTTGACATGAAAATTGAAATCTATTTGATCTGGAATTGCGTAAGAGCTGTTGGGATCGTGATCCTGGTTACAAGAGACGATTAAGACGCAAAAGTAAACGCCTATTGTATATCGCTTTACGCTATGAGAGAGTGCCTTGATGATCTGAGTTTTATGTTTTCAAATCATAAGTTACGACGATTTAGGAATTATACTGGTGCATTACTCATCTTTTGAAATAAGGTGTAGTTGGTCTAATCTTTTGTCGGCAATGGTGAAATGGAGCATATTCTTTAAATTTTTGATTTTGTTCTAATAATTTATCTCTTTTACATATTAGTCATCCAAGTTCTTAAATGGCAAGTTTTACACGTTGAACTAGACACTGCTCTCTAAATATATTCCTGAGATTGAATATTGCAGGCAACTTCAATAGTATCAATTATTCATTATCTAATTGTTCTCTTCATGATTTATTGTGCTGTGGGCCTTCATGGCATAAAAAGTATGAGCAATATTTTTTTCATCATGTGTCCTTACTTAATTAAGAAACGTATTCACAAAGTCAGTAATCTTATTAATAATCCGATCCGCAATAGTTGAATATTTTAATATACTCGGTTGCTCTTCCATCACAGATACAACATCATGCTGTAGTGGTGCTTTATTCGTAAAGATATAGCGCTCCAATAGCTTATCAAACTTAGCTCTATTGAGACCTTCTTCTTTAATGATCTTATCAATGCTTTTGTGTTTCTCCTCTTCCATGAAGTTGTCATATTCTCCTGTGATGTGATCTACATCATTAATTGTTGGGAGGTTTTCCAGAATGAACTGTTCTATCAGCTCTTTTTTACTTCTAAGTTGAGGGCTATTTGATACTGTGGCAATGACTTTCTGAATGCCATCATTGTAGTCTTTGCCTTTTTTCATTTTGAGCTGCGTGAGCAGTTGTATGATGTAAGTGACGTTAATCTCATCTCTATGAATCAACTCCAACTCAAAGTCTATGTCGTCAAGGATGGAAACTTTCTCTTTCTCTCTGCGCCCATCGTGTATGTCGAGATATTTGCTCTTGTAATCTTCTATGGTCTGGAGAGGCAAGTCTAAATCTTCATAAGTGAAATCAGCGTAAGACTTGACCTTATTGATCAACCTGAGTATTGTTCTGAATTGGGTGACGAATTCTGCCTTATCGTACTCAGATGCCAATTCATTGACACTGTCTACGGTCGGGACCATTTTAAGCAGGTCAGCGATAGCCTCATTCACAGCATCTATATATTCTTCATAGGGAGGACGGAGGATGGTCGTTGCTGCATCTTTATTAGAAAATAATGTAATTGCCTTGTCTGTGGCTTCTTTTAGATTACGAAAGGCAATCACATTTCCATGAGACTTTTCTTCTCCCTTTAGTCTATTGGTACGGCTGAAGGCTTGGATTAATCCATGATACCTGAGATTCTTGTCTACGTATAAAGTATTAAGATTAGGTGCATCAAATCCCGTGAGGAACATATTCACAACCAGCAGTAGGTCTACCTCCCGTTGCCTGACTCTCTTAGAAACATTGCGGTAATACTCATAAAATTTTTTAGAATCCTTAGTCGTGTATGCTGTCTGGAACATCTTGTTGTAGTCCCCAATAAAGCGCTCTAAATAATCGCGCGTATGTAAGTCTACTTTCGCTTCTTCATCTGGCAGTCCATCAGGACTGGGGTTATCATCTGTAGCACCTTTGTCTTCTTCATTCGCCACATAGCTGAATATGGTGGCTACCTTCAGGTCGTGTTTTCCTTCTTCTTTTTTCTGTTGTAATAATTGATAGTATTTGATCAGTACATCGACTCGACTCACGCAAAACATGGCATTGAACTTTTTGCTGTGTGTCTTGCGGTCGTAGTGATGTATGATATAATCTGTGATCTTGTCTAATCGATCATCTGATTCTAATAATTCTCTCGTCTCAATGCCTTCTACTTCTATATCTATTTCCGTAGCGCTATCTTTTTGCTGATACCGACCGACATACTCTATAGAGAAACCTAGTACATTATCATCTCTAATAGCGTCCTCTATGGTGTACTTGTGTAAGCATTTATCAAATAGGTCTTCGGTCGTCTTCTTACCAGTTGCAGTAGACATGGCAGTCTCTGCAAAGATCGGTGTACCAGTAAACCCGAATAGCTGTGCTGCTCTAAAGAATGCCGTAATCCGTCCATGAGTCTCACCAAATTGGCTCCTGTGGCATTCATCAAAGATGATCACCATATTCGCTTGTTTTAGTTTATCTATACGTGCTTCGTACTTTGATTTTGTGATTGCATTATTCAGTTTCTGTATCGTAGTCACTATGAGTTTTACCTTGTCATCTTCTAGCTGTTTGACAAGCATGTTTGTGTTGCTTGTACTATCGACACTGCCTTCACTAAAATGGTTAAACTCTTTAATCGTCTGATAGTCTAAATCATTGCGATCTACAACAAACAGAACCTTGCGTATATCAGGCTGCTCGATGAGTATTTGAGAAGCCTTGAATGAGGTTAAAGTCTTGCCTGATCCTGTGGTATGCCAGATATAACCATTGTCACTGCTCTCAGCCACTCGCTTGATGATGCGCTCTACAGCGTAGTATTGGTAAGGTCGCAGCACCATCAGTATTTTGAATGATTCGTTCAATACGATGTACTTAGTGATCATCTTGGATAAATGACACTTTTTTAAGAATGAATCTGCAAAAGGCTCTAGTTGTGTGATGAGTAGATTGTCTTCATCAGTCCAGTAGAATGTCTGCTTGTAACTTTGGTGTCGGTTATTCGCGTAATACTTTGTATTGACACCATTACTGATAATGAACAACTGCACATATTGGAACAGACCATAGGATGCACTATAGGAATGCTTGTGATATCGTTGAACTTGATTGAATGCTTCCTTTAGCTCTAAGCCTCGTCGCTTGAGTTCGATCTGTACTAATGGAAGCCCATTGATGAGTATGGTGACATCATATCTGTTTTTATATTTACCAGTCATGGTGATCTGGTGAGTCACCTGATATTGATTTTGACACCAACTGTGCTGATTGATGAATTCTATATATACTGTAGTCTCATCATCACGAGTAATCGACATCCGATCTCTCAGAATCTTAGCGCGGTCAAATACATTTCCCCGATTGAGATGGTGAAGGACTTGCTCAAACTCTTTATCTGTGAGTGTGACATCGTTGTGCTTTTCTAACTGCTTTTTTAGGTTGAGTAATAAGTCAGTACCGTTATTGATGGTCACCCGCTCATATCCTTGTCCAGATAGCTGATTAATTAATTGTTCTTCGAGTGCTGCTTCTGATTGATAAGTCATATCCAAAGTTTTTCTGTCCGCCAATTGTGTTTCATGCCCAAAGCTGCTTCGTCAACATTGGGGTACTTGGCAAATAAGTCCTGGAGGTGTTTACTCATTTGATTGTGAGGATGAATGGTGTTTAAGAGATATCTCATAACACACAGGTGTACATATAATTTTTGAAATTCATGTGGTTTTGGGACATCAGTTATCCAGTGATGAGGTGGCTTCTTTAATAGCTTGACCGTTCCCGTTAAATTTTTATTCCATAGTCTGCCGTGGTGAGCGCAGATATTTCTGATATGAGCAATGGATTGTAACCAGCTAGGTAGATACGTATGGTTTACGGCTCCAAAGCTTTGTGCTATGGTATCTTTCTCAGGGATTGTATTTTTAAGATTGCCGTAGATTTTGGAAAGACCGCCAAAACTTGTTAGCTCCAGAGACTTCCAGGCAGGCGGGAAGCGTCCATCTTTTTTATAGCTCTTTTTGTGTTCTTTCATAAAGGCTTCCTTAGAGCGACTGACTTCTTCTCTGAGTTTGTCCAACGACTTGATATGCTCTGGCACATTCTGAAACAGTTCTGTTTGCTGAAACCACCATGCACCATATGCATGAGACAGTTCATAGATGAGCTTTGTCCGCAGACTGATCTCAATTTTTTCAATGACTCCAAAAAGCAATAATCTCAGCTCAGCATCAAAGTTGTAGAGATGAATGACCATTTCAAATGTGGCACCAGCCTTAAATGTATGCTTCACTTTATCTGATTGCAAGGGCCACCAATATCCCGCCAGTCGATAGTAGCTGATGTTATATAAATATTGACTAGCCTTTACTGGATTGCTGATGATTAATCCTCTGGATTGAAGGAGATCTAGCTGTTCTGCGATGTTAAGGGCCCGTTTATCGTAGATCATAGAGATAAATGAGGCATAAAAAAATAAGACCCGCCCTGGTACGCTGATCTTTGGGAAGCGTGGCGAGTACTATTAGGACAAAGATATAAGATATGTCTTATATAATCAAATGTGCTTATCGTTCTGTCCATCCTCATCATACAAACATCTTTTGTAGGAGTCCACGTTTCCAAGTTTTCATTTGTTCTATTTGGGAAGCTACTGAATCAAGTTTGTGATCTACTTGAGATAAGAAGTATGATATTTTTTTCTGTTCGCGTAGGGATGGAAAATTTATGGTTATTGAATTTATTGTTGATTTTGACAAACTAGGAACACCACCTGCTTCATTATATTTCTTCCAGTTAATATTTAGAAATAGATAATAAACGAATTTTGGAAGACAATCCTTAAATGAATGTGTATAAAATAAAGTGTCTACTGTCCAGAATTTTCCTGAAAGAAATACTGGTTTATCTATTGTACCTTTTCTTCCAATACCAACACTTTCTCCTTCATACAAAAAGTCATTTACATATAGCATTAAACCACCTGATCCATAAACTGGAATAGATCCATCTTGTAAGTGCTTATAATCTTTGCCACTTCCTATTGTTAAGCTTTCTCCAAGTTTCTTCTCCTCCCACTCAGGAAACTCCTCACCATCATCATCCTTAAATCGCAGCTCTGGCACCGTCTGCCCTTTGCGAGGAAAGAGCGTTTGGAGTAGACCCTTTTTGTATTGCTGTAGCAAGTCATGTCGGCGCGTTATGGCATCTAGGCGCTGATCTACTGTCGATAGGAAGTCTGCTATCTTTTTTTGTTCGGGGAGGGAAGGGAGATTGATGAATAATTTTCTTAGATCAGAATTATAAACATTACTTATACTCGCTCCACGGGCTAATTTTGCAATCTCCTTTTTTAATACTTGGTTGATATAGTATGCCACGAAAATTTGCCAATAAACATTTTTCTGTTTTGGTCTTAAAATGTTTATTGTTCTTCCGATTGCAATATTTTCTAAAGTTAAGGCAGAAGCTGAACCAATATCTAAAGGGTCTTCTCCCGCTGATGGAAGTAAAATTTCATCTCCTTTACTGAATAAAAGTTCTGACTTATCTAAGTTTGTTTTATTGATGATTTTATAAATTACCTCAGAATACATATGGTATAATTCACCATAGCGAACGCATGGTATATTAAATTCTGGTGAAGCCTCTTTTTGCTTTATGTTTTTTCCAGTTGTGAAATTGAAAACGTTATAAAATCTCTTTTCTTTCCATGCAGGAAACTCAGAGCCGTTATCTGATTTTAATCGCAATTCAGGAATTTTTACTTCTCCTTTCATCAAATAGGCAATTTGATATTCAGCTCCTTGCAATATTTAGTTAGGCTGGAATTGATACCTGATATTTCGTGATCCAGTTTCTGCAATTCTTCAGCGACAGCATCAATATCTATTGGTTCTTCTTCTTCAAAAGTATCTACATAACGAGGTATATTGAGGTTGTAGTCATTCTCTTTGATCTCATCCATAGTAGCGGCATAAGAGAGCTTATCTATTGTCTGACGATTGCTATAAGTATCTATGATACGATCGATGTCTTCAATTCGCAGATAGTTTTGTGTTTTGACCTTCTCATAGTGAGCACTGGCATCTATGAATAAGACATCGTCTGGATGCTCCCGACACTTCTTAAAGACAATAATACAAGTAGGAATTCCAGTACCAAAGAAGATATTGGACGGTAGTCCAATGACTGCATCCAGATAGTTGACTTCCTCAATCAGATACTGACGGATATGTCCCTCTGCTGCTCCACGGAAAAGCACACCGTGAGGCATAACCACTGCCATAGTACCATTTTTAGCCAGTTGGTGGATCATATGACAGATGAAGGCATAGTCAGCTTTTGACTTGGGTGCTAGTCTTCCATATTGGCTAAATCGATCATCTGTGCTATGAATATCACTAGCAGACCACTTTGCAGAGAATGGTGGATTAGCTACCACTGCATCAAAGGTCATATCGATATGCTGAGGACGCTCTAAGGTGTCTTCTTGCTTGATATCAAAGTTGCGGTAGTGTACACCGTGCATGATCATATTCATGCGACAGAGGTTGTATGTTGTATTGTTCAGCTCTTGTCCATAGAAGTCCCCAACACTCTCCACCTCTCTGGCGACTCTGAGCAATAGAGAACCAGAGCCACAAGTAGGGTCGTAGACGTTCCTTAGTTTGGTTTTGCCCATTGTGACTATGCGAGATAATATAGTTGATACTTGTTGAGGAGTGTAAAACTCTCCTGCCTTTTTTCCTGCGCCACTGGCGAACTGTCCTATCAGATATTCATAAGCATCACCAAGAATATCAGACTCTACATCTTCTAATAAAAAGTCTATTTCATCAAGATGTTCTAATACTTTAGCAATAAGTGCATTCTTATCATTCTCTGAGCGACCAAGTTTAGCAGATGTTAAGTCTACATCTTGAAATAAATTATTGAAGTCATCCTCACTTTCTGTGCCAAGGGTGCTCTGTTCTATGCTTGAGAATATACGGCTTAAATCACCCAATATAAAGTTATCTCCTACACTTAGATTTCCTCGCTTTGCCACCTCGCTGAATAAGTCTGTCGGGGCTAGAAAGTAACCTAAATGAGATACAATCGCTTGCTGCAATTTGGCTATAAACTCTTCTCCTTTGTCAGTTGATGCATCTATACTTTCGTAAGAAATGCCGTCAGGTTTTAAAAGCTCATTAGCGAATGCCAGTAGCTTCTCTGATAGATACTTGTAAAAGATGAACCCAAGGATATAATCGCGAAACTCATCGGCATTCATTTTGCCTCTGAGCGTGTTTGCTATATTCCAGAGTTGGGATTGTAATTGTTGTCGGTGTTCTGCTGTCATAAGTAAATGCTAAGTTCAGTTAGATGGTATAGGCTCTATTTTTGAAGAGAAAGTTTAAATATAACAAGAGGTTTTTAATCATTTCATAGTGTTGATGAATTAGTTAAAATTTGGCATCACTATTTAAATTGTAATAACTTAGTTGTTAAGTGATCCCGTCAGCTCAATTAGAAACATTTTACCCATGCTGAGAACTTTTATACTTACACTGCATTTCACCTTATTCCTATTCGTATTTCTTTTTGCTCAAACTAATCCAAACCATGTTTGGGTTAATGGCTATACAAAAAGTAACGGTACTTATGTAAGTGGGCATTGGAAAACTGCACGGAATCATACTAATGTAGATAACTTTTCTACAAAAGGAAATACCAATCCTTATACTGGTCAGAGAGGATGGGTTACACCCGATGGAGAAGCAAATCCCTGGATTACTGAAAATGAATTACAAGAACTTTTAGATGAAATTGTAGGAGTTCAACCTTATAAAAAGAAGAAAACGGCGGCACATTCTACATCCTATTTAACTTCAAGTTCGAATATTGTAGCACCAGCATCTAGTTCTTCTGCGGTATCTACTCCTGCTAGGTATGTAAATACCACAAATACAAAAGCTCATCAAAAACAGTAAGTTTAAAAAAGTCGTATTCGTCTAATAGTGCTAATAGAAGTATTTCTACACCATACGCCCCAAAAAAGATTGCTGCAAATTCACGAATAAATCAAACATGGTATTCTAAAGGAGACCAAGTTAACGTGCGGTTCAAATCTAATTTAAAATCTAAGATTGCTTATAGACTGAATTTAGGAGATGAATTAACCGTAATATCAAAGTCGGATAGAAAATCATATGTCAATGGGTACGGAGAAGATTACTGGTATGAGATTGAAGTAAATGGCGTAACAGGTTGGGTATTTGGCAAACTAATCGGTACGATGGAATATGACCAAAAATCGCCAGATCAATGGGACGGAGAATTTATGTACGTAAAAGGGAGTCATGTAAATTGTCGGTCTGAACCTTCGACGATAGTTGGTAAAGTTTTATTCAGGTTGAATAAGAATGACCGTATTGAGCTAATTGCTAAAACGAATAATGAGTTTAGTGTTAAGGGTTATGAAGATGACTATTGGTATTATGTCCGAGCAAATGAGAAGCAAGGATGGATTTTTGGAGGTTTGCTCGCATCTATAAATTAGGTTATATATAGCTCTATTTTTACTATTTATTTATGAGCAGTGGGTGATTTCAGAACCCCTTATTGTGGCTTTTTCAGCTCCCTATTAAGTAGCTATAAATTAACTACCTATCTATGGATACCAAACTTCGTGACATATAAAACAAAACTATATTAGTTTGTCATATAAATTAGTTTTCTGCTAAAAGAAGCCCATATCCGAGATACCACTATTTGGCTATAAAAACTGTATCTAGAATCTCTAAATTCGTACTTTATATTATGTCCCTTAATTTTTGACTATATAGTTGATCTAATAAACATATTACATTATTTTATATATGTAGGCGCTTCTTCTTAAATTGCATATTCTCTAATACAGTAAAGACCTAGGTCTAAGTTATTACAGCCCCCCTATAGTATGTTGCTCTTTTTCGTCATACCCCCGCCATTTATAATTCTGTTGTACTAAGTAAGTTACTAAGGATTTTTGTTGAGCCCAATCTATCTGATAGGATGAGTCTATGGTGTTTGTGGTTTAATAGTTGTGCACGTTAATATCGACAACGATATCGACAACAAGTTGTTATAAATAAAAAACAACTCACTGAAATTCAATGAGTTGTCTATGTTTGATTGTTGACCCACAAGGACTCGAACCTTGAATGTCGGTACCAAAAACCGATGTGTTGCCAATTACACCATGGGTCAATCGCGGGTGCAAAAGTAGTATATTTTCTAGTTTGGTAAAACCATTCTGGCAATTTATTACAAAATCATTCCTTTAACTTGTAAATCGCATTCAAATCTCGGCCCATTCCATCATAATCTAGGCCATAGCCAACCACAAAATCATTGGGGATATCAAAGCCTATATAATCGACAGATACGTCTTTTTGCAAAGCTTCTGGCTTATTGAGTAGGCTAAAGACTTTGACACTAGCAGCTTCCTTGTGTTTCATGAGATCCAACAGATAATGTAAGGTTAATCCAGTGTCTATGATGTCTTCGACGATCAAGACATCTCTTCCGGCTAGATCCATCCCTCCAAATCCCATTCGTTCTTTGACGACATGAGTCGATTCCATACCTGAATAAGAGGAGTATTTGACGAATTTGATATCAACTGGCGTTTTGAGATGTCGACATAAGTCTGCCATTATGATAAAGGCACCAGTCAGGTTGCCAATCATCGTTATCATTTTACCTGCATATTCGGTATCTATTTGCTCTGCAAGTTCATCGATGCGAGTATTGATTTGATCTTGACTGATATAGATCTCAAAGTCTTTGTCGTGTAATGTGACGATTTTACTCATTAATTATGTATTTCATGTGATCATTGAAAAAGAGAAACAATTATACAAAATAAAAGCAGAGAATCTATTTTCAAAAACTTTCTGACCACAGTTAGAAAACCAAGAGTAAAGCCCTTGTTGGTGTTGTCACCAACAAGCATTCTGAAATAAAATCAGATAATAATGTCGTTGGTCACAAAACCAACAACGGCATAGTTTAACGGATATTCGGGGTTTTCAACCTCGAATCAATATGATTGTGTTTCAATCGTATTCCTCTGACGTTGAAAACATCAGAGATCCGTGATAACATTCAGCTGCAGATCAATGTGTCTAATGTGGTCTTAGATGTCGATACAATGATCCCCTTAGGTTTAATCATCAATGAGTTAATCACAAACATTTTGAAACATGCATTTGTAGGGAGAAAGGATGGAACCATCAATATAGATCTTGTAGAAGAAAATAGTGAATTACGGCTAACGATATCGGATGATGGCATTGGTATTCCAGATACACTGGACCTCAAAAGTGGATCATTTGGATATCAATTAATTCACGCACTTGCTCATCAAATCTCTGGCGAGATTAGTATCGAGTTGAATAAAGGGACAAGTGTCAATTTGAGAATTAAGAATTACAAGAAAGTAGCTTAGGGTGGGGTCCCAATTCCATACGTATCAAGTAAGTAGACAAGGCTAGTCATTGCAGCCGCTCCTAATTCCAATTCTCGTTGATTGACGGCTTCTATGCGATCATTTGCTGTATGGTGGAAATCAAAATACCTTTGAGAATCTGGCTTCAGCCCAAATAATAGTCCTCCCTGAGATTTGAGTGGGTTAATATCTGCTCCACCTCCACCGGGCTCAATAAACAGTCCATAACTACCAAGTAGATCAACCCACTCCCTTATGTTTGGAAATTTTTCCTCCATTGCTTTTGCCAATCCACCGACACCAAAACCGCGTGGTGTAAATCCGCCAGCATCAGACTCTATGGCAGCCATATGATATTCTCCTTTTTCATTTGATTCTTTTTCATAAGCCAAAGCGCCGCCCAAGCCATTCTCTTCATTCATAAACATGACGCAGCGAATGGTTCTTTTAGGTACATAATTCAAGGCTTTTAATGTGGCCAAAACTTGTAAAGCATGCACACAGCCCGCCCCATCATCATGTGCACCACCGCCTAAATCCCAGCTATCAAGATGACCGCCGACGACGATGATTTCTTCTGGATATTCACTGCCTTTAATTTCACCAATGACATTGTAAGAGCTTGTAGATGGCTCAAGTGAACAATGATTTTCCATATAGACATATACGTCTTCAGTTTTTAAAAGTGTCGACAGTAAGTCGGCATCATTTGTACTCACAGCCATCGCGGGTATATGGCGCTCTCCTTCATTGAAGACTGATACACCAGTGTGAGGTACATCATCAGTTCTAGTTGTCATCGATCTAACTAAAGTTGCTATGGCACCCTTCTTCGCCGCTTCTGCAGGTCCCCTTGCTCTTTGATCTACAGCACCACCGTAGGCATGAAAGGTGTTTATTTTAGTAGGATCCATGGGTCTGTTAAAAAACACAATTTTCCCTTTGATGAGCTCTTCAGGCATAGCTTTGAGCTGATCCAAAGTCATTACCTCAATGATTTGGCCATAAATACCAGGCGAGCCCGAGCCAATTGAGTTTCCTAAACTTGTTATTTGAAGCAAATGAGTACCCAATGATGAAGAGCCAACCACAGCTGCGAGTTCGTTTTGGCCCCGTTTCCATGAAGGCACTTCGCAAGTTTGAAGCCTGACTTCGTCCAACAAGAGGCCTTCCATGACGTTTTTGGTATAATCTACAGCAAGTTGAGCATTTTGAGAGCCAGCAAGGCGTCCGCCAATGTCTTCAGAAAGATAGGTCAGCCAATGGTAGGCATCGCCTTGAGTCAGCGTATGAGAATAAATATCTCGTATGAAAAAGGCGTCGGTATCATTTTGGCTATAAACCACGACATGAATTGCGAAAAACCCAATAAACATGAATCCTTTTAGACTAAATGACATGACTTTAACTTAGGGTGATTTGAAATACTTAAAATTTAAATCAAAGTACTAAGATGGCTAGAAAAATCACAAAAAAATCTTATCTTTACTAAGTGTCAATATTACAATAAGTGTATTGGCACTGGTTTCATTTGGTTAGGGTTGAGGTAATGCATTGCGTTACCTCATTTTTTTTTACAACTATTTATGTATATTTGCTCTGACTAACATCTACTGTAAACTTTTAAATTAAATTAACTTCCTTTAGATTTCAGTGTAACTTTCTTATTTTTTTACGTCTAACATTCGTAAAGGTGTTACAACCAAACTTTTTTATGTTTTGATTCGCCTACTATTTGCATTATTGACACGGAAGATATCGACCACCGTTACTGACGAAGAAGCGGTTGGCCAGTATATTCTAACTCAAAATCAGAAGTATTTTGACATCCTGTACAGCAGATATTCTTCTAAGATCTTTGGAAAATGTTTATCCATTCTAAAAGATGAAGAGAAGGCAGAAGATGCTACGCAGGAAATTTTTGTAAAAATTCTTCTGAATTTGGCAAAGTTTAGTGGCAAATCTAAGTTTTCAACTTGGATCTATTCGATCACATACAACTATTGTATCGATTCGATTCGAAAGCGAAAAAAAGATAAAAGCATATTGGTTGAAGACCTTGCGAATGAACATGATACTGCAGAAGACGGAATTGAAGATCGATTCTTGTTGGAAATGCATGTGAAGAGGCTAAAGGTGATTTTAGAAAAAATCCCTGTGACAGACAAGGCAATTCTGCTGATGAAATATCAGGATGAAATGTCGATTAAAGAGATAAGTGAAATACTTGATAAATCTGAAAGTGCCATTAAGATGAAAATCAAAAGGGCTAAGCAGAAATTCAAGAAGATTCACAAAGAAAATTATACTGAAATTTAAAATAGATTTAATGCCTAATAATAGTTTTAAGGAGTTAGAAAATGAAGACTCCAAGAAATTTGAAGAAAGGAATCAAAGAGTTCGAGACAACATTAATCATTCTGTTGGATTCTTTCATTTCTTAGGTGATATATTGGATTTATTCTTGCCAAAAGTTGTCAATATGTTTTTGACAGTATCAGGTGGGAAAGGTCCGAAAACGGATTCTAATTCTGGTGAAGCTTCATCTGATGATGACAATCCTAATCGGCCAAAGTATCCAAATTCGCATGAATAAAGCAAGCCTTTTACTGCCAATTTAATGTGGAAAGTATAAAGGTGCTTTTTAATTAGTATTCTTTATAAATATTAAATCTCTTTTAAATGTTAGACGGATTAACAGCAGACCTTCTCAGACAATTTGTAAACGCTATACCAAGAGTAGCTACAGCTATTTTTATCATAATTGTAGGTATTATCATTGCAAAAATAATAGCTAAAATTATTAAAAACATTCTTGCTAAGATGCAAGTAGATAAGCTTGGTGATAAAATTCAAGAAATTGATATCGTACAAAAATCTAATGTTCAAATAAAGATTAGTAGTATCATATCTAAATTTGTTTATTACATCTTACTCTTGTTTTTCATGATTGCCAGTGCCGAGGCACTCGGCATGCCTGCAATATCAAATCTCGTTTCGGACATCATTAATTTTATTCCTAATTTAATTGTTGCAATTATCATGATTGTGCTAGGATTATTAGTAGCTGAAGCACTTAAAAATATAGTCCACACAGCGCTTAAATCCTTAGGAATACCTTCAGCAAGTATGATATCCAATTTTGTGTTTTATTTTATTTTAATTACCGTCTTTGTTAGTGCACTTCGCCAAGCTGCTATTGAAACTGAATTTTTAGAAACTAACATTTCCATCATTATTTCGGGAGTTGTGTTTGCCTTCGCTATTGGTTATGGCTTAGCATCTAAAGATATATTGAAGAATTTCTTATCGTCATTTTATAATAAAGGACGAATCAAAGTTGGAGACAAGGTTTCTGTCGGAGATGTATCAGGTGAAATTGAAGAAATTGACAATACAACAGTTACTATTCGGTCAAATGACCGTCGAATTATATATCCACTTAGCCAAGTGCTAGGGGATAAGATCACTGTACATGATTAATAATAAAAACTAAAATACTTAGACAAACAATTACAATTATGAAAAAGATTACACTACTATTTATTATGTGTTGTTTTGCATTTACAGCTATGCAAGCACAAACATTAGATGCAGATCTTAAAGCAAAGCAAGCTGAATTAGCCGCAGCACAAGAAGCTGTAGCAACTTTGGAAGGTGATATCGCAAGCTTAGAAGCTTCTATTGAAACTGGTGCTGGATGGTTAACTGGTTTTGGTGGAAATCTAGGATTCAATTTCAATAAATCAAACGGTTGGATTGCAAATCCTAATCCTGATGCAAGTTCTTCTGGTTTAGCTATTGGATTGACAGGATATGCTAATAACATTACTGAGGAGTTCTTCTGGAGAAACAAAGGTATCTTGAACAAAGCATGGCAAGATATTGACTTAAGTAGCGCAGATGGTGGCATTGATGACGATGGACTATTTGATAATGGTACAGTCGATCTATTGAATTTATCTTCATTGGCAGGAAAGCCAATTTCTGATCATTGGGCAATTTCTGGATTAGGCGAATTGAATACCTCTTTAGGAAATTTCTTAGCGCCAGGAACATTAGATATAGGTGTTGGTTTAACATGGACACCTGATATTGACGATTTGATCGTTGTGATTCACCCTTTAAATTATCACTTTGGTTTTGCTGGGAAAGATGCTAATGGAGACAGAGTATTTAGCTCGGCTTCAGCACTAGGTGCAAAACTAAGAGCTGATTATACACATGACTGGGATGGTTTTGCTTACTCTTCAACATTGACTTCATTTATTCCTTATTCAGGTAATGAAGATCCAATTCCTTCATTATTCGAATGGACATGGTTGAATACGTTAACATTTGACGTATGGAAAGGAGTAGGTGTTGGTATCTCTGCTGGATTAAGAAGTGCTGAGTTTGAAACACCAGGTGACCTTACAAATACTCAATCTTTCTATTCTGTAGGTTTATCTTACGCATTATAAGAATACATTGAATCTCTGACAAAGAGAAAAATCATAATAAAGCCTGTCTTCTTTTTGAAGACGGGCTTTTTTGATTTCTGTTCGTATCTTGCTCTCCATACTTGAAATGATTATGAGCGAGAAAAAACTATTTCTATTGGACGGACATGCATTAGTCTATAGAGCACATTTTGCATTTATTAATAGACCCCTTATTAATTCAAAAGGCATAAATACATCAGCAATCACTGGATTTGTGAGAACACTGTGGGATTTAATCCGCAATCAAAAACCCACTCACATCGCTGTCGCGTTTGATCCAAAAGGGAATGTCTTTCGTCACGAAGAGTTTCCAGAATATAAAGCGAATCGTGACGCACAACCTGAAGATATTTCAATAGCGCTCCCTTACATTGAGAAAATAGTAAAAGGCTTCAATATCCCAATCGTCATGGTCAAAAATTATGAGGCTGATGATATAATAGGGACACTAGCTAAGCAAGCCGAAAAAGAAGGCTTTTCAGTCTACATGGTGACGCCAGATAAAGATTATGCGCAGCTTGTGTCTGATAAAGTCTTTATGTATAAACCCGCCCGTATGGGGAATGGGATTGAAATATTAGGAGAAAAAGAAGTATTGGAAAAATGGGATATCGCCAGAGTTGACCAAGTGATAGATATACTTGGCTTACAAGGTGATAGTGTTGATAATATTCCTGGTATTCCAGGTATCGGAGCAAAGACAGCTGTAAAACTTTTGAAACTCTATGATTCTGTCGAAGGCATCCTTGCCAATACTGATAAACTGAAAGGCAAGCAAAAAGAGAAAGTTGAGATGTTTGCAGATCAAGGTCGAATGTCCAAACGCTTAGCAACTATCAATATCGATTCGCCAATTAAGTTTGATGCAAAAACATTTGAATTAGAGGAGATTGACAAAAAGGTTCTAGGTGAGATTTTTAGTGAGTTAGAGTTTAGATCATTAGCTGATCAAATTTTGGGTAATCCGAAGCCGGGTACCCAACAAAACTTATTTGGAGAATCAAGCGAAAAGAATGTTCCAACTAGACAATTTTCAGCACCGACGTATGCTGTTGCAAAAAACAATATAGAGAACACCAAGCATGACTACAAACTCGTACAGACAGAAAAAGAAATCATAGAACTCGTTACACTTCTTAAATCGTTTAAAGAAGTCAGCTTTGATACAGAGACCACAGGTATCGATGCGAACAAAGCTGAACTTGTTGGGCTTTCTTTTTCAGTAGAGCCAAAGACTGGTTACTACATACCGGTTTCTGATAATTATGAAGAAGCAAAAAAAACAGTTGCACTATTCAAACCCGTATTAGAAGACGAGACAATACTAAAAATCGGACAAAATGTAAAATACGATACCCTCATGCTTAAGTGGTATGATCTTGAAGTAAAAGGGACGTTTTTTGATACCATGATTGCTCATTATTTATGCGAACCAGATTTGCGTCACAAACTAGATTATTTATCAGAGTCATACCTAGAATATAAGATGGTACCCATCGAAGCCTTAATTGGTAAAAAGGGTAAGAACCAATTGAGTATGAGAGACATCGCTGTCGATAAAGTCAGTGAGTATGCAAGTGAAGATGCAGATATTACCTTGCAAGTTAAGCATGTCCTCGTACAGAAATTAGAAGAGATTGAGCTGTCTGAATTGTATTATAAAATTGAAGAACCGTTGATTGATGTGTTGGCAGAAATCGAATTCAATGGAGTTAGAATTAATCCGGAATTTCTGGGGGAGTATTCAAAGGTGCTAGCAAAAGAGATTGCAAAGAAAGAAAAGGAAATTTATAAAAAAGCAGGAGTCGAATTTAATATTGCAAGTCCTAAGCAAGTTGGAGAGGTTTTATTTGACAAGCTTGAGATACCTTATCGATGGCGTAAGACAGGCACAGGTCAATATTCTACTGACGTTGATAAATTGACTGAACTTGCCGTTAAGAATGATATCGTTAGCGATATTCTCAATTTTAGAAAGTTCGCTAAATTGAAATCTACCTATGTCGATTCACTGCCCTTAATGATTAATAAAAAGACTGGTTTAGTCCATAGTAATTTTAATCAGGCCCGAGCAGCAACAGGAAGGTTAAGTTCAGAAAATCCAAATCTTCAAAATATACCGATCAAAGATGATGCAGGCCGCGAGATTCGAAAAGCATTTGAACCGCGTGATAAGGACCACATTTTATTAGCTGCGGATTATTCCCAAATTGAGTTGCGACTCATTTCTGAGATTAGTAAAGATGAGTCTATGCTTCAAGCGTTCATGGATGGTAATGATTTTCACAGGGCGACTGCTGCGAAAGTATTCGGGACGCCCTATGATGATGTGACGGCAGAAGAACGACGAAGAGCTAAAACGGTCAATTTTAGTGTAATCTATGGCGCTGGTGCGACAAACCTGAGCCGTCAGCTAGGCATCAAGCGAGCAGAGGCATCCGATTTGATCAAGACATATTTTGCCCAATTTAGTGGTCTCCAACAGTACATGACTGACACTGTCGAATTTGCTAGAGAACACGGCTATGTAAAAACGATGTTAGGCCGAAAGCGCATGTTAAGAGATATAAACTCGAGGAATGGTTTGACTCGAAGTAATGCAGAACGAATGGCCATTAACACACCAATACAAGGAACTGCAGCAGATATGATCAAAATAGCCATGATCAATATTCACAAAATTCTGAAAGAGAAGCAGCTCAAAACTAAGATGATTATGCAAGTGCATGATGAACTTGTCTTTGATGTGCATCGCTCAGAGCTAGATCTGATACAGCCAATTATCGAAATAGAAATGAAGAATGCTATTCCTAACTTATCAGTGCCGATAGTGGTCAGTATGGATACAGGTGAAAATTGGTTAGAAGCGCACTAGGACTTAAATTATAGAATTGACTGTTTCTTCAGATAGTTTAATTCTTCAGTTGTTAAATCTCTCCAGTGCCCGATGGGCAATTGGCCAAGTTCAATATCCATGATTCTAATTCGTTTTAAGGTCATGACTTTGTAGCCAAGAAATTCGCACATTCGTCTAATTTGACGATTTAAACCTTGAGTGAGAATAATGGAAAACGTAGTGGCCGACAATTGCTTAAGCCTACATTTTTTAGTTTTCGTGCCGAGGATTGGAACCCCTCTTTCCATTTTTTGAATGAAGCCTTTGTGTACAGGATTATTGACTTTAACGATGTACTCTTTTTCATGGTTGTTTTCTTCACGTAAGATCTTATTGACAATGTTACCATCATTGGTGAGTAGGATCAAACCCGAAGATGCTTTGTCTAATCTGCCAATAGGGAAGATGCGCTGTTTATGTTTTATGAAGTCAATGATATTGTCCTTGTCATTTTGGTCTGTCGTACATGTGATGCCAGGAGGTTTGTGAAAGGCAATATAAATCGGTTTGACTTTATGTTTGATTCGTACGCCATCAACAGTAACGACATCAGCATGTGTGACTCTATTGCCTTTTTTGGCAGCTTGCCCATTGATGAGCACTAAGCCCCAGCTAATCCATTCATCAGCTTCTCGTCGTGAACAAAAGCCTGAACTGCTAATAAATTTATTCAGACTTATGGTATTATCAGTCATGGCTTAAATATAAAGTCTTTATATTAGGTGTACTTAGATTTAGTGTGAAAAGAGTACTCTGCACGTTAGAATCCTCTTGATTTACATCTTCCAAACTTCTAGTACAAATGATTCAGATTTTTTCTCTTAGGCTCTTTTGTGTATTGTTATGTCTTTTCTATACAGGTATTACGTATTCTCAAAACGAACAAGAACAGGGTAAGCTTGAGGAATTTCTACAAGAACTTGATACAATCGCATCAGCTGAAGGTAAAATCTTAGCATGTACTAAATTTGCGTACAAGAATAGATTTCAGAAATTCATTTATCCATTAACCGCTAAATCTAGGCAAATCGCATTGGATTCGAAGTCTGAGTTGAATTATGCACTGAGCCTAGAATTCACGGCCAATTATCATCAATATAACACGAATTTAGATAGTGCCAAATGGTATTACCAGAGAGCATTGGACAGAGATATTCCAGAATTTAGAACTGCGAGTATTATGACTGGGTATGGTGGCATCTTCAGTAAAGAAGGTAATATGCCTAAAGCTATTGAATTGTCATTGGCAGCCAAGCAGCTCTATGAAAATGCAGCAGGCACCTTAGCTGGAAAGGAAGAAGTTGTTAGACAGGGTCAATACGGAATTCTCCTCAACAGTATGGCCAATGCGTATCTTAAAATTGAGAATTTTGATGAAGCGAATACGTACTATGATCAGGCCATCTCACAATTTATAAATCTAAAAGATACAATTGCAGCTGGAATTATTTTAGCTAATAAAGGTCAAATGCTCAACACCTTAGAGCGATATGATGAAGCCTTGGCTGATCTCAAAGAATCAAGAGTATTAAAAGAAATTGGAAATGCATCAAAGAGTTCGATTGCTATGTCAAGTTATCATATTGCAGAATCCTATGCCGGCTTAAGCAGGTACGATGAAGCTCGTAAGTTGTATGAATCAGTTATTGTGGAATTTGAGTCTTTGGAAGATGATTTTGGGCGGGCTACAAGCTATACCAATTTTGGTAAAATGCTTCTTAAAGAAGGCTTTGCTATTCATGAAGCCTATTCAAACTGCAAGAAAGGTAACAAATATGCATTGAATGCAGGGCTGTTAGATATTCAGTCATATTCATTTGAATGTCTTTATGAAACACTAAAGTTGCTAGGAAAAAACGCTGAAGCCCTAACGATGTATGAGGAGTTTGTCAGCAGAAAAGACTCTCTTATCAATGACAAGAACACCAAATTAATCACGCAGATGGAAATGCAATATACCTATGATCAAGAACAGGCGAAGAAACTGATCATAGAAAATGAACGGGCTAGAAAATCAAAATTGATTATTGCAGCCTTGTCTGGTATTATATTCAGCTTGTTTTTCATCAGCTATTTAATTTACAAGAGCCTTGTTCAAAAAAGAGAATCAGCAACGATATTATCTCAAAAGAATTCCATTATCACCTCTGCCTTGCGAGAAAAAGATATCCTATTGAGAGAGATACATCATCGGGTGAAAAATAATTTACAAGTCATTTCTTCTCTACTGTCATTGCAAACGAGATATACAGATGATCCCAATATAGCACTGGCGATTAAGTCTGGAAAAGATCGTGTAAAGTCGATGACCCTCATTCACCAAAATTTATATCAAAGAGAAAATTTGACAGGTATTGATGTCGATAGTTATTTTGATAAATTGGTTAAAAGTCTTTTTCACTCCTATAATATATCTAAGGATCGAATTCATTTAGAGACTGATATTGCTTCTTTGAATCTTGATGTGGATACGGCAGTGCCTTTGGGATTGATCGCCAACGAATTAATTACAAATGCATTGAAGTATGCATTTCCTAATCAACAGGAAGGTCTCATATCAGTCAAGCTAGAAGAAAAAGAAGGGAAGTTAATTTTTTCAGTAAAAGACAACGGGACCGGGTTTCAAAAACCCGATACTCCAAAGACAGATGGCTTTGGCTTGGAGCTTGTGGATGCTTTTAAGGCAAAACTTGACGCGGAGGTTAAGATTTGTTCTGATAATGGAACAATGGTCGAATTAATAATCAATGATTTTAAAAAGGCCGATCCAAGTAAAATCCTAGAACCAGAAATAAAAAAGGGCTGACTCTCGTGAGAGACAGCCCAATATGATAATATTTAATAATCTTATTTTCTACTTCTCGCAGCTTTAAAACCGAGTTCTAAATCAGCAATGATATCATCTATATGCTCAATGCCGACGCACAGTCTAAGCAGATCTTCTGTTACACCGGCTGACTTTTGCTCTGCTGGGGTCATTTGTCTATGTGTTGTCGAAGCAGGATGGCAGGCAAGTGATTTTGCATCTCCTATATTCACTAGACGCTTGAATAAGCCTAATGCATCATAGAATTTGACAGCTTTCTTATAGCCACCTTTAATCCCAAAACTCATTAATGCTGAAGGCTTACCACCTGCATATTTTTTAGCAAGTTTATAGTATTTGTCACTAGACAAACCAGCATAATTGATCCATGCCACTTGTTTATGCTTTTTCAAATATTTCGCTACGGCAATTGCATTTTCGCAATGACGCTCCATACGGATATTAAGTGTTTCTAATCCTTGAAGTAATTGAAAGGCACTCAATGCCGCTAGAGCAGATCCTGTATTTCTCAAGGGCACAGTTCTAGCTCTGGCTATATAGGCTGCAGGTCCCATCGCTTCAGTATAGACAACACCATGATACGAAGGCTCTGGAGTTGAAAACATTGGGAATCTCTCTTTGTGCTTAGCCCAAGGAAAGTTGCCAGAATCTACGATTGCTCCACCAAGTGTGGTTCCATGCCCACCTATGTATTTCGTAAGAGAATGAACGACGATATCTACACCATGTTCGATAGGTCTAATGATGGCAGGCGTTGCAACTGTATTATCACAGATGACTGGAATCCCTTTCTTATGCGCTGCTTTAGCAATCGCTGCAAGGTCTGCTACATTTCCAGCAGGATTACCAATTGATTCACAATAAATCGCCTTTGTGTTTTCGTCGACTAATTTCATCAAATCTTTAGGGCTAGCAGACTCTGCAAAACGACAATCAATCCCTTGCTTAGGTAGCATGTGCGCAAAGAGGGTATAGGTACCTCCATAGAGTTGGGGTGTCGATACGATATTGTCGCCAACTTCTGCTAAATTAAGGATAGCATAGTTAATGGCGGCACTACCTGCGCTCACACATAATGCGGCAATTCCGCCTTCAAGTGCAGCCACTCGTTCCTCCAGTACACCAACCGTCGGATTCATAATACGGCTATAGATGTTGCCCGGCACAGCTAGATTAAAAAGATCAGCACCATGTTGTGCATTGTCAAACTCATAAGCGATGGTTTGATAGATAGGAACAGCAACTGCTTTGGTTGTTGCCTCAGAAGTGTATCCGCCATGGATAGCTATTGTTTCTTGTTTCATGATAAGCGATTCAATTTTTTGATGAGATTAAATAGTCTAATATAGGCAATCGAGTATTGTTAACTTGCAAACGCCTAGGAGAAAAGTATAAATCAAAAATCGTGCGCAAAACGAAGAAAGGCAGCTCGGCCCCATTAAAGGACCGAGCTGCGCATTAGGAACTGAATCAATTTAGAATGGAGCTGCCTCTCTTGTCATCTTCATAAACTCATTGACGACTACATCACAGTTGTATCTCGTCACGCCGTCTTTGCCTTCAAAAGAGGAGTATTTTAACTTGCCATGAATCACAACTTCGTTTCCTTTTTTGAGACTTTCATTAATGTATTCTGCAGTCTTCCCCCAAGCTACAAGTCGATGCCATTGCGTCTCTTTCACTTTTTCACCTTTAGAGTTTTTATAGTAATCATTCGTTGCGAGTGAAAATTTAGCTAGCGCGGTGCCGCTATCTAGTGTCGTAAAGATGATGTCGTTACCAACATTGCCGATTAATTGAACTGAGTTACGTAAAGTTTTCATAGAGTAAAAATTTTGTATCCGCCGGTTGGCGGACGGTTTAAAACAAAAAAATGCAGTCAGCGTTCTGACCGATGTCGATGCAAAGATGAGGTGGTGCGCAAGTGTTAGCCGATTATTAAACGGTTAATGCCGTTTATAGTCGTTTGTAGCTGTTTGTAGTCGTTTGTAAACGAATATAATATACTGATAGTGAGTGGATTATATCTACAGTGGCAGTTTCTTTGAAATTGTAGCAAAAGGTGATAAATTCGGTTTGGTTTTATTAAATTGGTTTGTATTGATAAGTTCTCTGCAAGCATAAAAAAGAAAAAAATGCCACCCCTCAAAAAAAGCAAAGAGTCTTGCAGACACATTGCTTTTTCTGCCACCCGCAATCTAAACCCACCCACCACCCAAATTGAATATAAATTACTATATTTGCCAATACGTGTCTAAACAACAACTGTCTAAAATGAAATTTGGTAATAAAATTCGTACACTAAGAGAACAAAATGGATTAGTCCTAAGGAAAGTAGCTGCCGAATTAGAAATCGATACAGCAACTCTTTCCAAAATAGAACTTGGCGAAAGAAATGCAAGAAAGGAGCACATCAAAATCCTTTCAAAACTTTATAACATAGAGACAGAAGAATTGATTGGAATTTGGCTTGCTGATAAGCTGTATGGAATCATTGAAAACGAAGAGCATGGGCTACTTGCATTGAGAGAGGCTGAGGTGTTATATAAACGAAAGTCCAAATGACTATAGAACAATTAGTTCAGAATTACGAAGCAAATAGAGCTGAATATCTGAAAACTGAATATAATGAAACCTTACTCCGCAATGAGTTCCTTGATCCATTATTCCAATTATTGGAATGGGATGTAAGAAATGCTTCGGGTAAACCTTCGAATCAAAGAGAAGTCATTCTTGAAGAAGGATTAAAAGCAGATGCTAACTCAAATACTAAGAAACCAGATTATACTTTCAGATTGTTTTCTGAACGTAAATTCTTTGTTGAGGCTAAGAAGCCAAGTGTACCTGTTCATCAAAATGATTCAAGTGCTCGCCAAATAAGACGATACGGCTTTACAGCTAAACTTAAAATTTCAATTCTTTCAAACTTTGAGTATTTAATAATTTACGATTGTTCCATACCTGTAGAAGGAGACGACTCTTTTCAAAGAGCTCGCATTAGATCATATCACTATTCGGAGTATATAGAAAAGATTGAAGAACTAAAATTGTTAATTGGAAAAGACTCTGTCTACACTGGTGAGTTTGATAGACAGTGGCAAGATATCGAAGATAGAATTAATCATTATAGTGTTGATAAGCTTTTTTTAACTCAGATAAATGAATGGAGATTACGACTTGGCAATGAGATCAAAAATAATTCTCCAGAAGTTGATATTCAAGAGCTAAACGATGCCGTTCAGAGTTACATAAACCGTCTAATATTTCTCCGTGTTTGCGAAGACAGAAATATAGAACAATATAAATCCTTGTTGAATATTGCTGATGAGGAACAACATGAAGTCTTATTAGCAAAATTTATTGAAGCTGATAATAAATACAATTCTGGACTTTTCGATCAATTACTCAGTGATGAAATAGTAAGTAATGTAGATTCTGTATTTTGGGAAATAATTCAACAGCTCTATTTCCCAGAATCACCTTATTCTTTTGCAGTATTTGGATCTGATGTTTTGGGGCAGATTTATGAAATCTTCCTTTGGGAAAAATTGTACATTAAGGATGGAGATGTAATTCTTAAACCCAAGCCAGAAAATCAAGACCGTGATATTGTCACTACACCAAATTTTATTGTTTCAAGAATTGTAGAAGAAGTATTAGGTAAAAAAGCCCAACTAATTCCATTCAGTGACTTACTCAGTTTACGTATTGCTGATATCGCTTGTGGTTCAGGAGCTTTTTTATTGGAAGCGTTTCAACAGCTTTGTGATTTGGCTATTGACAAATTAACAATAGAAAATCCAGATGTTCTGATACCAACCAATATTGGCACCTTTAAACTTCCATATGAAATTAAAAGAGAACTTTTAACAACCTGTATATTCGGAATAGACAGTGATTATAATGCTGTAGAAGCCGCTAAATTTGGTTTGCTTCTCAAATTATTAGAAAACGAAGAAGTAAATAGTTTAGGCGATTCACTTCCTTACTTGCCCACTCTGAATGATAACCTGAGATGGGGGAATTCTTTAATAGAAAGTAATGACGTAGAGAGACTTTCTCAAGAAGATCAGAACACTATTAATCCATTCGACTTTGGCGAAGAGAAATTCGATGTGATTATTGGTAATCCACCCTATATGTCAACTGAGCATATCAAAAAATATCTTCCACTTGAAAAACCAGTGTATTCATCAAAATATAGATCTGCCTATAAACAATACGATAAATACTTTGTGTTTACAGAAAGAGCTATTTCTCTTTTAGGAAACGAAGGAATATTAGGTTACATAATCCCAAGCAAATTAATGAAAGTAGGTGCGGGATTAAGGTTAAGAGAATTACTTTCACGTAATGAAGGTGGTCTGTACAGTTTAGTCTCATTTGGAGCAATACAAGTTTTTCCAAATAAATCCACATATACTTGTTTAGTTTTTGTTAGTACATCTACATATACAGAAATTGAATATGAAGAGGTTCACAATTTGGAAAGCTGGACTCTAAAGGAAGATAATAGGTTATACACAAATAGCTTCCCTAAAGAGAATTTAGAAAGTGATGTTTGGGGATTCTATCCTTCATCTCTTCAAGGTGCATATGAGAAAATACTTATTCAATCTGTAAGTCTAATTGCAATTGCTGGAAGAGGAAGAGTGACGAACGGAATTCAGACATCAAGAAATAGCCTATATATAATTCGCCCAGAAGAAATTGACGACACTTTTGCTTATTTCAACATTAAGGGAGAAAACCATAAGGTCGAAAAAGAATTGTTGCGTTCTTACTATGAAACACCGAGAAGATCAGTGGATAAAGCAAAGTTCAATACTTATAATTATCTAACCCCTAATGCATTTGTAATTTTCCCATATAGAATAGGAGGTGATAATGTTAGTGTAATTGAAGAACCTGAATTAGAAGATAGTTTTCCATTCTGTCATAAGTATTTTAAGCATTACGAAGATGCCATAAGGAGTCGAGATGTGAGCCCTCCAATTCAAGAACATGATTGGTACAAATTTGGTCGAAGTCAACATTTAAATAGTTGGGATTCTGAAGAAAAATTGGTTGTTGGTGTATTGTCAACAGGCGACAAGTATGTACTCGATAATACTAAAGCAATAGTATCGTCGGGAGGAACAGCAGGATATTGTATAATTTCTCTACCAAATGAAAGTCATTACTCCATTTACTATATTCAGGCAATACTAAACTCAAAATATTGCGAATGGTTTGCAGGACTTTATGGAGAAGTATTTCGTGGAGGTTATATAGCACGAGGAACCAAAATTTTAGAAAAACTACCTATTCGAACCATAGATTTTGAAAATGCTGAGGACTTGGCAAAACATGACTCTATTGCAGAATTGCAAAAGACTCTGGTTGAAATCCATTCAGAATTATCAACAGTATCAAACCAAAGAAACAAGATACAATTACAAAGACGTTTTACAGATTTAAACAATAGTATGATAGACCTACTTTCATCTCTTTATGATTTAGCTGATGACGATCTACTAATTCCATCAATTCAAGATATTTATGCAACTAATTAAAGAAGCAACTAAAGAAAAATTAAGAGGTGGATTTTATACTCCACCAACGATAGCAAAATTCATCCTGAAGTGGGCTTTTAATGGAAGTAATTCACCTGATGTTTTAGAGCCAAGTAGTGGTGATGGTGTATTTATAAAGGGGATCCAAAAGGATAGATATAAATACAAATCTATAACAGCAATTGAATTCGATGAGATTGAAGCAGAAAAATGCAACAATCTACAAGTAGAAAGTTGTCAAGTATTAAATCAGGATTTTCACGAATTTTGTATAAGCACAAAAAAGAAATTTGACCTAATTATTGGCAATCCACCATATATAAGATATCAGTACTTCAATAGAAAACAGCAAGAGTTTGCTGCAACCATTTTTGAAAAGGCTGATCTAAAATACTCGAAACTTACGAATGCGTGGGTTTCTTTTGTCGTTGGTTCTTCGTTACTACTTAAAGATAATGGTAAGATAGCCTTTGTATTACCAGCCGAGATTCTTCAGGTTTCTTATGCACAACCTCTTCGAGAATATTTGGCAAAATTCTATAATAAAATAAATATCATTTCTTTTGAAAAATTAGTTTTTCCAGATATTCAACAAGAAGTAGTTTTATTGTTGTGTGAAAAAAATGACTCCACATCTCATATGATTGAGCATTTGGAACTAAAAGATGCGGAGGAGTTAAATAAATTAGATCTAAACAAACTTAAAAGTCCACAAAAGAAAATAGATTTCAAGTCTAATAAATGGACATTCTATTTTTTAGAACAAAAAGAGATAGATTTTCTTGAGAGTATTCAAAAAAATAAACTAGTACCCAAATTTTCAGATTTTGCAAAAGCTGAAGTAGGAATTACAACTGGTTCCAACCCTTTTTTCACAGTACCTCTTTCAATAGTGAAATTCTATAGATTGGAAAAATATGCCAGGCCATTAGTTGGAAGAAGTGTTCAAGTGCCAAGTGCCATATTTACTGAAGAAGATTGGATTAAAAACAGGAATGCAGAAGCAAGAACTCATTTCTTATCCTTTCCTAAAATGTCCGAGTTAAACGGATCTAAAGGTGCTCGGGAATATATCGCCTGGGGAGAAGAAAATGATATACACAAGGGCTATAAGTGCAGAATTAGAGATGAATGGCAAATTGTTCCCTCTCAGAGGATTTCGCAAGCTTTATTTATTCGAAGAAATAATAAATATCCGAAATTAATAATTAATAAAGCCAATGCTTTTACCACTGATACAATGCACCGGGTATCGATTAAAAAGGATATTGACATAGAAGCTTTAACGGCAAGTTATTATAATTCACTATCATTTGCATTTGCAGAAATTTGCGGACGAAGTCATGGAGGAGGAGTTCTTGAATTAATGCCAAATGAAGTTGAAAGAATCCTAATACCATATCACGAAAATAATAAAGAACTTCTACCAATAATAGATAAAATGATTAGAAGAAAAGAGGATATATCTAAATTGCTAAAAATAACAAACGATAAAATACTCAACGATAATTTTGGTTTCTCAACTAAGGACATATCATTGGCAGATAATATATGGAAAAAACTATCAAGTAGAAGACTTAATCGGGGGAAAAAGTAGCCACCCATTTGCAGCACACTGCCATCCTCGTTCCTGCGGTGTCAGAGAGCTACAAGCCACCCTCAAATAGCATTGACAAATGAAAGAACTAAACGAACGAAGAGGAAAGCCAGCAGAGAACACTATGTAAGACGGAATACTCCCTTTGGTCGTACTCCGCTTACAATTATACGTTAGCGCCAAGCAAGGGAGAAGAAAATTATGGAAGACTTAAAAAAGGAAATATCATATCAATCTAGTGATGAATTCAATTCATTGTTAACCTTGATTCTGAAAGAGATCAAATCTTTGAGGCTCAAGAAATATATTGACAGATCATGGGTCGGAAGAGAAATAAGCCCAAGAACATGGAATGGAGAATATATGGATGAATCTTCAAAAACAATGTTTAGACTTGAAGGAACTAATTACACTTCAACAAAAGGAGAAGAGAATTACTCTGGAAAATGGAAAGTAATTCGACAAGAAACGTTTGAGGAAGATTCGAAAATAATGAAAAGTGATTACCTCATCCGATTTCAATCTCCTGGAATATTCTCCCATATAAATTTTGATATTAAGCACTTTCAACAAGAGAACACCAAAATTCAGTTTGATTGGACAATGCCAATGTTGAATACAGACAAACAGCATTCAAGATTGATAAAATCTACAGTTGAATATGGAATTATTTCAGCAATTGAAGATATTAAACCAGCAGAAGGACTTTACACTATAAAATTAAACCAAGTTAGATATCATCCAATAGATACCAGTTTTAAACTGTTGAACTATGTAGCCATTCGAAATACTAAAAGAGCATTCTTTCTTGAACATAAAGATTTAAATCCTCGAATAGAAGAGAGTGAATTCAGGCATAAAGGAAAATTTGTAGGAACAATAATCAGATACAATAACTAATGACTGAGGAGTTCAAAACAAAGTTGATAGCGAATTTGCAATGGCTTGGAGATCAAATTGGAAAGGAAGTCAAGATAGTTGATAAGATTACTTGTAATAAAGGAAATTATGATAGACACTTTACAAGCACTAGTCAATTCAATTTTATCATAGTACATTTTGGAGTTGCCTTTAGTGGAGCAATTGGCAGAATTGAGGGAAAAAACGTACACTTCCAATTCAAAACAGATTACATTGTTAAAATTGATAAAAAAGAAAATGAATTAGAGATTGAATTAGATTTAGATACTAAAACAAGTAGATTAATTAACTTCAAAGTAAAAGAGCCAGGCGATAATCGAGTAGGCGGACCCACCAGCGGTCGCTGATGGGTTGCGCCTCTCACACCACACGGACATACGGGTCTCGTATCCGGCGGTTCACTAAATCGAAACTTTGAATTTTGAGTAGTAATCGATCATGGAAACATAGCCTAGGCGTTTAAGTAATGATACTTTTATAGTAGTGCCTAGAATTGGACTTTGGGCTACTGCCCATCCACCCATTCTTGTTCTACTCCACGCATACGCCATTCCTTTTTCTACTCCTAGTCTAATGAGATTCTTACGTTTTCGATCAGGCTTTTTCCAGTCATGCCAAATACAATATCGCAAACGATTTCTCAACCACTCATCGTAAGCGTTCCAGCAACCGCGTGTTAAATTTCCGAGTTTCTACTATTAAATTTACTCCAAAAAATAAATGAGTAAACAACGCAACCAATCTCAAATGTTTCCGCTGGTTAAACGATACCTGGCTAGTGGTCAATCAAAAG
>CALGLU010000093.1 GCA_937959275.1 uncultured Saprospiraceae bacterium
AGTAGATGGAGTCCGAAGACCCCAATCTACACAGAATGAACATCTGTATGAACAAACATCAGACGCTCTTCTTCGTCTTTGACAAAGTATGAAATTAATATGGAAATATGCTTGTTTTTATCACAGTACCTATGGCTATCAGATCGAACCTGTGCCTTGAGTAGACGAAAAATAACTACTTTCATACAGCTATTTATTTAGTGCTTGAGACACTGGTGATAAGACCATTTTACCGGTGTCATCAAAACTAATAATTGCCAAGGCTTTCCCTGCTTTTAGCTGTCCATCATCTGTGAGACATTGATACAACATATCCAATGAGTCATCTTTTAGACGCGCAATGATTTTGCCATGCCGAATCCCACCACCTGCATAATCTGCGGTGACTAAGTCGCCGTCCTGCTGATACGTAAACACCGTTTCTTCATTCGCCTGACCTCCAGAGCTGTTTTTTTTTGTTGAAAATTGTTTGTTATTAAAATCGAAGTTTGGCATAGCATACTGATTTAAGGCCGCTTGATTTTACTAATTGTTTGACCAAAAGTTTTCGTTGGTTTATCCATATCATCAAGGGCAAACTGTATGGCCGTTTGGACCAATGCTGTTACATCTTTTGTTTTAAAGTCAGCCTTTTGTAAGATGGGGATATGTCGAATTAATTTTCCAGTCCCCTGCAGTAATTGTTTGGGGTCATCTAACAAGGTGCCTTTATGGAAGCCTAGATTTAAATGATTCGTGTAAATGGGAATCATACAAAAGCCATCAGATAATTTTTCAGAAATGGTATAGACAGATGTTAATGCATGTGTGTGATATAAAAGTTCATTCGCCTCAGGATAAAGCTGTATAATGTAATTCCTCAAATCACAATACAGTTCAATCAAAGGCTGCTCTTTAAATCCCAAAAAATGTTCGAAATCTGGATGAAGTTCCCGGTTGGATTTCATGTAATTAATTAAAAGGAAATATAAACGAACAGAGTAACACTTCTATCAATCCAATCACAGAAATGCAAGCAAACATTAAGGTCCAAGTCTGCAGCGCTTCCTTCTCTGTAAAGCCACTCATCTTACTCACCACCCAGAACCCACTATCATTCATCCAAGAGATAAAACCACCACCAAATCCAATCGCTAAATAAATATAAATCGGATGATAGCCCAACTCCGCACCACTCCCCATCAAGGCCACCATAATACTCGACGCCGTAATCACCGCAACCGTCGTCGACCCCTGTGCCGTCTTCATCACCGCAGATATCAACCACGCCAACAAGATATAATGTATCTGTACATGACTCGTCGCCGCCTCAATCGCCGCACCAATCCCACTATGCTTAATCATAGCCCCAAACGCACCACCCGCACTCGTTATCAATATAATAATCCCCGCAATCTCCAACGGCTGCCCGCAAGCCCTCCACAATTCCTCATACGACAAACCCCGCACACTCTTCCAGCTCCACAAAGCGATCATCGTCCCCAATGCCATCGCAATATTTTTATTCCCCAAAAACTGTATGATACTTGGCACCTCATCACCCAACACACCAATCACCGAAACCATCCCAATCAAAACCACTGGCAAAGCAATCGGCAACACCGACATAAATAAGGAAGGCGTACTCATCAACTCTGCACTATCACCAAGCGAAACACGCACAGGAATATTCAATCGATCATTTTGACGCTTGCCTATCCATAAGGCAATAATCGAAGGTATAATACCTGCCAGAATGCCAGCAATGATTGTCAAGCCTAAATCAATACCTAATGTCTCCGCCATAATTAATGGACCAGGCGTAGGAGCAACAAGACTATGCGTAATCACAGCACCACCACAAATCGCAATGACGTATAAGACAAAATTCTTACCTGTCTTCACGGCTAAGGCAACTGCCAATGGAATCAATAAGAAAAACACTGTATCAAAAAAGACAGGAATACTCAATACAAATCCACTAATCAATAAAGCCCACGCTGCACGCGACTCACCAAAGGCAGCCAATAAAGATCGCACGATCCGCTGTGCCGCTCCACTCTCCATCATCGCCATGCCTATCATCGCTGCCAACCCAATCACCCAAGCTATCTTACCTGCTGTCGCGCCAAACTCTTTCATCGGCAACTCTACAGCACGAATCCAATGGTGCTGTCCCTCTGCACCTGGTAGCTGTGCTGAAAGTAAGCCAACCATAATAGCAGTCAACATTAAGGCAATAAACGGATGCATCTTCAATCGCGTAATAAAAATCACAACAATTAAAATCGCAAGCAAAAGGATGGCAAATGGCCAGTAGATAGATGACATATCTAAATGTAAATAAAATATTGCTAAAAACGGGTTAAGGATGAAAACACATATGAGACAAATAGAGAAACACATAAGGCCTTTAGGGAAAGACAGAAGGCACATAAGAGGTACAGAATGAAGATGCCGATTAATCCTTTGTAGTAAATTGAACAAACAGCCTCCCGCTTCTCAACGTTCTCCATAACTATGCATCTATCCTTCTATGTGGTTCAAAAACAGGACGGTGCGCTGCACCTATGATGCTCTTGACGTTTCACGTCTATAGACAGGACGGTGCGCTGCGCCTATGACGCTCTTTGACGTTTCACGTCTATAGAAAGGACGGTGCGCTGACCTAGTTATTGCATTGAATATGGGTCTATGGGACAAGCTAAATTAGCTATGTATCTATCCTTCTATGTGGTTCAAAATCTCCCTCCCTCTCTGCAATCTATGTGCTCTATGTGCCTATGTGGTTCAAAGTCTCCCTCCGGCCTTAAATCTATCTGTTCTAAGTGCCCATGAGGTCCAAGCCCTAATTGTCCCATATCAATAAAAGCCATACCACATCGTTAAACTCCAACACAACACATATTTTTTAAGTATTTTCATCCCATGTTTGAAAGTCTTCCTCATGTGTTTAGAGAATACGGATTGCCAGCGGATGTACGCACGTTGCTCTTACTGCGTAAGTCTATGGAGAATGGATTAGTCCAGGTCATGGGCGATTTTTATGTAGTCCTCAAAGGCATTTGTGTTCGTGACCCCAAAATGCTAGGCCCATTTACACAGGCATACTATAAATATTTTTTAGACATCAATATCAATAAAGGAGAGAAGCTAAACTCGGCTATTGCCCGATCAAAAGCCTTTCAGGATTGGAAAGAGATGTATCTCGAAGATCATCCAGAAGATGCTGATATGGATATGACAGAATTGATCGATCAATTTTTGAATGAAGTCCACATCACCAGTTATGATATCCAGGAGATGCTGTCAGGAGAAGATATTTTGGCCGAAGATGATCCTGATATGCAAGACGAAGGAGGCGATGATACTCCAGAAGAAGGACTTGATATCGATAAGGCTGCTGATTATAGGAAGGTTGATCTAGAAGAACTGAAACGACGGATGAAAAAAGTGATGGAGCAACAAAAAGGCAAACACTTTGGCTGGAGTCATTGGATCGGGCAGGGCGGTGTCTCTCCGTATGGTAATAATGGAGCTGCGCAAGGCGGTATTCGAGTAGGCGGCAAAGGAGGTGGTAAGATGGCTCGAGCTGTGGTAGATGATGGTAAGTTTTATCCTGTGGATCTGAATCAAAGACTCAATGATAATAATGTTGATGCAGCACTCTCGTATCTAAAAGGTATCCGCGAAGAGACTGCACAAAAGGAATTGAACATCAAAAAGACAATCTCAGAAGGCTTAAAGCAAGGTGGTTTATTTCTACCAATAGAACGAGATATTATTCACAGAAAACTCCAGGTCATTTTGCTGATTGACAATGGAGGATATAGTATGGATCCTTACATTCGAGCTGTAACATCTCTATTTAAAAAAATGAAGACACGGTTTGCACATGATTTGGAAACCTATTACTTCCACAATACAATTTATGACCGCGTGTACGAAGATGTGCGCAGATCCAAGCGTGTTCCCATCGAAAAAATATTAGAAAAAGATCCCAACTACAGAGTCTTTGTTGTTGGTGATGCAGCCATGGCGCCTTATGAGTTGTCTCGGTTGAGCTACCACAACTGGGAGCTATTAAAAGAAAAATTTGAACGCATGGTGTGGCTCAACCCTACACACAAAGCGGAATGGGATTATACCCAAACGACTGTGTTACTAAAAGACTTGATTCCCATGTATACCCTGACTCCGAAGGGAATTGAGAAGGCAGTTCGGGATATGAATAAAAAGAAAGAAGAACTGTTGATTGAATCGTAGCTAGTCTGAATCAAGATTGTCTGAATCAAGATTGTCTGAATCAGGATTTACAAGATTTTAGGATTTTTAAGATTTGTTATCGAATAATCTTACTCATCCTTAAATTCTGTAAATCTTGATTCAGACAAGGTTTACAAGATTTTAGGATTTTAAGATTCATTCCCGAGTTAATATCCTTAAAGATTGGCTGGACTTGTCCCCTAACAAAAATCAAACCTACTATTCTAATTCGATTGCAAATGATCTTTGATAAGTGAATTATTGAAATCCATACCCATCCTTAAATTCTGTAAACCTACCTGACCGGTAGGCAGGTCTTGATTCAGACAAGGTTTACGAGATTTTAGAATTAAATACTTTTTTGAATTGTAAGCTTTGGGCTCCAAAATTGATTAATAAACCTATCGGCTTATCGTAAGCTACAACATAGTTCTTAGCTTGTGCTAAATGTACATTTTCTAAATTGATAAGCGCTTTAAGTTCAACGATTACTGTGTCTTCTACAACAAAATCTGCCCGTCGAGAACCTACTACAATTTCATCGTAAAAGATTGGGTGATCTTGTTCTCTGACAAAATTTAAACCTGCCCTCTCTAATTCTATTGCCAAGCATCTTTGATAAATGACTTCTTGAAATCCATTGCCTAAAGTATTGTGTACTTTCATAACACAGCCATTTATTTTATAAGTGATGTCATCAAAATTCATATTAATATATAGTTGTTTAAATTTAAAATCATAAGATAATAGTATTTCACAATACACTTTCTCTATAATCAAGCAAATCCCCAAATCCTATAAACCTGCCTGACCGGTAGGCAGGTCCTGATTCCGACAAAAGAATCAAGCAAATCCCCAAATCTCATAAACCTGCCTGACCCTTTAGTATTGTAATTGATTATTTATAATCACATTACTATTACTACTATGTATATTTTCTTTTTGCTTCTTTTTCTTTTGTTAGTTTAACATCTTAATTGTTAATAAAGTAGCGGAGGTGAACTATCTGCCTGTCTAAG
>CALGLU010000094.1 GCA_937959275.1 uncultured Saprospiraceae bacterium
CACTAGCATACTATCCACTAGCATACTATCCACTAGCATACTGTCCACTAGCATACTGTCCACTAGCATACTATCCACTAGCATACTGTCAACTAGCATACTATCCACTAGCATACTATCCACTAGCATACTATCCACTAGCATACTATCCACTAGCATACTATCCACTAGCATACTATCCACTAGCATACTATCCACTAGCATACTATCCACTAGCATACTATCCACTAGCTATTCGCTACTTAATTTATTAATCTTCTCAATCACATCTCGATTATTTGGCCGTAGTTGTAAGGCTTGCTTAAAATCGCTCAAAGCCAATTCTCTATAGTGAAGCTGCTCCCATGTTTCACCTCGATTAATGAAGCCAGGAAAGAAATTAGGATCAATTCTAACAGCAGCATTAAAGTCATCCAAAGCTTCCAAAAGCTTTCGCTCAGACAGATAGATCAGCCCTCGATTATTGTAGGCATCAATGGCTAAATGGTTAAACTGAATCGCGTGATTGAAGTCTGTTAGGGCCTGAGCATAGTTAGATTGATTCATGTAAATGAGACCTCGATTATTGTAGGCAGCAGCAAATTCAGGTCGTAGCAGGATGGCTCTATTATAATCTAGAATAGCTTTCTCTTCTAAGCCTAACTCTGCCCAGCAGGAAGCACGGCAAGCAAAAGCCAAAGACGAGTCTTCTTGTAAACGAATGATGCTGTGGTAATCTTCAAGGGCTGCGGCGGTTTTGCGCTGCAGATTAAAATTGATTGCTCGATTAAAATAAGCTTCAAGTCTATGCGGATTAATCTCAATAGCTTTGTTGTAATTTTCTATAGCTTGTCGGTTAGCCCCTGTATACGAATAAGAAATCCCTCTATGTACATAGGCATCATAAAAATCAGATTTGTTTTGTATCGCGTTAGTATAATCTAGAATAGCATTTTTGTTGTCACGTAAATCATTGTACACATCAGCTCGCTTAAAATATTGCCAAGCCAATTCTTCTTTCTGCTCAGCCGACGACTGCAGATCTGATGTAAAGTGTATCATCTCTATCGTGAAGGACAATTCGTCAATCCGTTTTAATTTTTGACTTAGATACTGTTGCTTAAAATGCTTCATGTGGGTAGATGACTTTATTTTTAGTACAAATAAAGACTAGCTCATGCAGTTAGTTTACACGATAAAATCAATTCAAAATATAAGAGGGATTTCTGCTACTTTTGTTAGCAAAAGCAAGGTATGAAAGAAGTCGCAGTAATTGGAGCAGGCACCATGGGTAATGGTATAGCCCACGTTTTTGCAATGAATGGTCATCAAGTCAAGCTGATTGATATTTCTCCAGAGTCGCTAGATAAAGCGCTGTTAACGATTAAAAAGAACTTGGACAGGATGGAATCCAAAGGACAAATTGAATCAGATAAGGTCCAGGCAACCTTGGGCAATATCCAGATAATGACTGATATCGCTTCTGGTGTTTCTTCTGCTGACCTCGTCATAGAAGCCGCTACTGAAAATATTGACATAAAACTAAGTCTCTTTAAAACCATTGACGAGCACGCCCCAGCAAATGCCATACTAGCGACAAATACCTCATCCATATCTATTACACGGATCGCAGCGGTGACCCAACGACCTACACAAGTGATCGGCATGCACTTTATGAACCCCGTCCCGATCATGAAATTAGTGGAAGTCATAAGTGGCTATTCTACAAGTGATGAGGTCTGTAAATCCATCATGAAGCTCTCTGCGAACATAGGCAAAGTACCTGTTGAAGTGAATGACTATCCCGGCTTTGTGGCCAATCGAATACTGCTTCCAATGATCAATGAAGCAATACACACTTTACACGAAGGTGTGGCTGGCGTTCAAGAAATAGACACCCTCATGAAACTCGGCATGGCGCATCCGATGGGACCATTACAGTTAGCTGATTTTATTGGTTTAGATGTGTGCCTGGCAATATGCAAGGTACTACAAGAAGGATTCGGATCTTCTAAATATGCTCCATGCCCACTTTTGGTGAATATGGTAACGGCAGGTAAACTTGGACGAAAATCCGGAGAAGGGTTTTATACCTACACACCAGGATCAAAAGACCTTATCGTTGCGCCTTCATTTCGTTAATGTCACATTTAGGTGATCCTTTTTGCAAACGAAATCGTTGATCCTATTATAATTCCAGCATAGATTAAAAATATTGTCAGATCAAAACATATCGAAAAAATGGAAACCATGGCTCAGGTCCATCTTGAAGATATTTGTTATTCTGTTTATTCTAAGTCTCTTGGCAATCTTCATCACTGTATGGAGTATCAATAATTATTTAGAATCTAATGAGAAGAAAATAGTAGAAGAAATCTCCTTTCTTAACAATGGCAGTTTTTCCTTTGAAGACGCAAAGATTTCTCTTATCAAAGATTTCCCTTACGCATCGCTCATTTTAAACAATGTTGAATTATATGATTCGATGAGTTTTGACCAAGGCATCCCCTTCTTACAAGCAGAAGAATTAAGTGGCCGATTATCCTTAAAAAATTGGAAAGACAAATCTTTAGAAATTCAAACAATAACGATTCGTCGTGGTGAAATATTTGTCACAAATGATGGCAAAGGGTATAGTACTATTAAATCACTCTTTAAACAAAATAGAGCATCAGTAAAAAATGATACAAGCAAACAAAAAATCAATATTAATAGCTCTCAGATTCATCTTACGCTACTCGATACAAAAATACATATCGAGGAACCCTCCAAGACGCTTAGCATCATTACCCATGTCAATTCATTAAAATCAAAATTAAAGATTCAAAAGAATCAACTCACTGCAGACACCGAAATGGACATGCATGTAAAGGATTTAATATTCAAGAAAGCGAATGGATCATATCTTTCTGGCAGCGATTTAAAAGGAACATTCCACCTTACACTTAAAGACAATCTCATTCAAATCACTCCATTTGATTTATTCATTAACGAAAGTCTTTTTACTGCAAGTGCAGATATTCCTACAAATAAGAAAGCCCCTATTTCGATTAACATCTCCAATAAAGAAATAAATCTCCGACCAACATTAGACTTACTCACTCCCAAGTTGAGGCAAACATTAGAACGCTACGACATCAAAGGGCCTTTTCCTGCCAATGCTAAAATCATTTTAAATCCGGGAGACCCCGCTAAAGTGATTATAGATTTTAGTCTAAATGGGAATTATGTGTCAGTTGATAATCTCAGTTTTGAACAAGTGAACACGACTGGACGCTTCATCAATAGAAAATACGATAACAAAGAGACCGCAGTTGAATCGAAAGGTAATATTCTATTGACTCTGGATAAGCTCACCACAAATCATAAGCGATTTGAAGTAACATCAGATTTGATCACGATCAATTCGAATCCAAGAGACAAAGCTGGCATTAAGTTTAAAGCTCATGTATCAGGTCCATCTTCAGCGATTAGTGAATGGTATCAAAGCGAACGGTTCTTTTTTGACGGAGGGCAATTTGTGCTAGATACAGATATTGACTCGCCAATAGGAGACGTCAAAGATATCTTACTCCAGAGTTCTGCAGAGCTGAGCTTGACAGATGTTTCTGTTTTATATAAACCTTCGAATACCTCAATCCCTGTCCATGAACTTAAACTATCCAAGAACGCAGGCGACGCAAATTTTTATTTAAAAAGTAGTACACTTTTACAGGACTATGATTATAGCTTAAATGGTGTCTTGCAAAATCTCTCTGCACTATTGGTGGACTTTGCAAATGAGAACGCCACGAGTGATGTTATTTTTAGAGCAAACAAGATGAGCTGGTCAGATTTTGTTAGCATTTTCAGTTTAGCAAGGCAAGACGATCAACAGTTGATAAAAAATGAAAAGGAGACAAAACGAACAATGAAAGGAACCATTAAGGGAATCTATAAAAAATTTATGCCTAGCCTGAATATCCAAATCGATACATTTGAATATTTTGATAAGGTGATGCTCTATGATCTACAAACTGGCGCTTCATTTACTGATGAGAATACACTTAGTTTAATTGAGACAACATTTAGACTCGATCAAGGAAAAGTCAATCTGAATATGTCACTCGATTTAAGTGAAGAACTTGAAACTAATTTCTCCATTGATCTACTGACAGAGAATATTAACATTGAAGAGCTGCTACCTACATTTGACTATTTCAATGTCGAACTACTTAAAACACAAAGTACTATACCCGATGATTTAGATCTTACAATGTCATTCAGCGGTCGCATAAATGATTTGACAGGACTTATATCCAATACTGCAACAGGCGCTATCCAATTTGAAAGTGAGGGAATGGATAATTTGATTGGTAAAATCATATTTGAACCAAACCCACAGGCGGATGCTATGATTTCTACATTGCAATTAGAAGGTAATCCTTTATTATTCAATGACTTTTTTAAGAATGATAAATTTATTTTCCAAGATACCGGTAGGTTTTCAACAACGTTTAATTTCGAAGGTAATGTCAGATCATTTGATCAAATGTTACAAGAATCCGTAGTTGACTTAACAATAAAAGATGGCGCCGTACACAATTTAGATGTAGATGTCATTTTTCCACTGAATGATTTGGAATTAACATTGCAACAGGACACAGCAGAATTCAACTTGTACATGTATTCAGATTTTATTGATCGAGAATTATATCTAACTGGCCAATTAGATAATCTATCTGAATTACTATTTGCGAATGCAGGCAAGCAATTACAAACAACCGTGGTGGCAAGCAGTCCCAAAATCAACCTATCCCATGCTGTTGATATTTTTGAAACTAGCCCTGATACGATAGGATTGCAATCTTCGAATCAAATCGACAACAAGCTAAAGCAATTAGCAAAGGATATGCTGAATCGTTTCAACCCTCATCTCGATGTTATCCTTGATACCTTTATCATAAATGACAACATCAAATTACATCAGTTAACAACAGGTGTTGATATGATTGATTCAAGCATCCTAATTTTGAAGGAAACGATGTTTACGTTCTTTGACAGTGAAATTAAACTGAATGCAGAATTCGACATAAGCAATATTGAAGAAGCACCGTTCACAGCCAATTTTGAAACGACTGCATTAGATTTAGAAAAAACCTTAATTGCCTTCAATTATTTTGGCAGTTCGTCAATGAAAAATGCTAAGACATTAACAGGTCAATTAACATTAAATCTGGACTTAAAAAGCAGTATCAAAGGCATAGAACTTATAGAAGAAAAAACAAAAGCCATTATAGATATAGAGCTAAACAATCTAGAACTGCAGGGGATTGATGTCATTGATAAAGTCGCAGCTAGACTATTCGCCAAGCAACTTCTTAAAGATATCAAATTCGCTCCCATCACAAACACAATCACAATTACAGGTAGCCATATCGATATTCCTCTAATGGAAATTCAGTCCACTGGCATTGACCTCTTCGTAGAAGGCTATGTTGACAATAAAAAGAATACAAATGTATGGCTTTCAGTCCCCTTAGACAATATAACCAGAAACCCTACAAAGGATATCCCAGAAAAGCGTGGCTATGCAGCTACAAAAAGAAAAGTATATCTAGAAGTCATATCTGATGAAGAAGGAGAAGTAAGGACCAAATTCAGAATTCGTAAAAAGAAATTTTATGATCACCGTGGCATCTCAGATCAATTCAAAGAAGACAAAAAGAGATATCGAACTATTCGAAAAAACAAGAAAACAGCAAAGACAAGTAACTAAGAAATGGTAATGAAATTAGCTTTTATTTTTGGTGTGAATATTCATTTTATCTCTGATTATTGTCGTATTATGTCTTAAATAACTTTATCATGAAGATCAATCAATTGAGTATATTTCTCCTCCTGTATTTCTCACTCATTGCGCTTGGCTATGCTCAAGATTCTGCAGAATGCTTAGACCAATTCAATCGTTCACATCACATTGAAAAAATTTATGTCAATTCAGACAAATCATTTTACACAGTTGGTGATACCGTATGGTCCAAAGCTTACTTTGTAGATGGGCGTACACACAGGAATTTTGATGCCTCTCCCGTTCTACATATTGAATGGATAAATAGTGAATTAGAGATTGAACAATCATTAGACTTAAAAATAAAAGAAGGACGTTCAACATTTGAAATCCCCGCTACAAATCCAGGCGTGTACACACTTAGAGCATATACACGATATCAACGAAATTTCGATCCCGCCTATATTTTCCAAAAGACATACAGAATCTATGATGACTCAACAACGATGCAATTACCTCTACCTCCAAGTGAAGATTATCATGTCCATTTTTATCCAGAAGGAGGTGAGCTCATTACTGGATTTAAAAATAAATTGGCCTTTGAAGCAGTAGATAGAGATGGGAATAGTATTGACATCACTGGCAAACTAATAGATCAAGATGATAATGTAATTAGTTCTTTTAAAACCTTTAATGACGGCCTTGGATTTTTAGAATTTACTCCAAAACCAGGTACAAATTATAGCGCCTCAATGACCTACAATGAGACAACAATTAAATCACCAATTCCATTAATAAAAGATAAAGGTCATCTCCTTAGCATCAGTTCAAGAAGTCTGGAATTTATTCAAGTCAGCTTATTTTCAAATACAAAATCTGGACTTAAAGATTGTCAACTCATCGCACATGTTCGCGGAGATGTAATCCTTGACATAACACTAGAAGAAGTCAATACGAAACAATTCAAATTTAATCGTTCAGATATCCCATCTGGGGTTATCCACTTCACCTTATTTGATGATAAAACCCGCCCAGTATGCGAACGGCTAATTTTTAATAAAAATCCAACTGAAGCTATAAAATTACAAATTAACTTAGATCAAGAAGACTATCAAAAAAGGGATGAAGTCAGTCTAACAATGCAAGGTTTATTAGCGAATAAAAACATTGATGCCAACGCTTCTATATCAATTTATAATTCAGATATTATCCCAGAAGGAACGAATGAGCTAACAATAGAAAATTATTTATTATTACAATCTGATCTCAACTCACAAATTGAAAATATCAATCAATACTTTGCAGAGAATAATACAAAGACAAATATCCTATTAGACAACCTATTATTAACGAAAGGCTGGAGGCGTTTTAATTGGATTGATATTTTAGATAAGCAGACGCCAGTCATAGATTTTGATACAGAAGAAGACATGCCCATCGTAGGTAGGATCCTAAAACCTAATTCAGATAAACCGATCAAGGCTGATGTATTTTTAAATACTCTTTCGGCAGCAGACTTTGGTAGTTTTAATATGACCACAGAAGATGATGGCGTCTTCTACTTTACTGGATTTAATTTCACAGATACGACAGACCTAATCATTCAGGCAAATATTCATAATCCTAAGAAGAAGAAAAAGCAAAATGCAGATGAAATTAAGCGTATTGGAAAAACCGATGTTGATATTGAAATATTGAAGTTAGACCCATTAGCCGTTGATCAAACTCTTTTTATAGATAATGATCTAAAGCAGCCAGCACAATTAGAAACAGTTAAAAAAGAAATAAAAGAAATTCAGCATTTTGAAAAATTATACAATCCTGACTGGTCAATTGATCTTGAGCAGGTAACTGTAAAGGCACAACGAAAAACAGAACGGCAAAACAAACTCTCAGATTTAGAAGATTTAATGAGTACCAGAAATCTGATTTTTGTGTCTGGCTCACAAAAAATATTTATGGACGATCTACCTGGGGGCGGCACCATTTATCAGGATATATTTCAAATTATTAGACAACGTGTACCAGGCGCTCAAGTTCGTGGCGATGGTGTCAATCGATATGTTGTCTTACGCGGCACTAATTCTATTCAAGAAGTCACACAAGCCGCATTCTTTTTAGATGGTGTGCGTGTGAATGATTTTGGTAGTTTATCAATTGATCCACAACGGATACTCGCGATAGATGTCATCAAAGGACTCTATGCATCGACCTTGTATGGAAGTGACACAAATGGAGGCGTCATCTCATTAATTACAAAAGATCCGGGTGCCATACAATCCTCAAAAACAAAAAAAGCGAAAGGGACAATCAATATTCAACATCCAGGCTATTTTCAAGCACGTGAATTTTATACACCATCCTATGCAAAAAAATCAATTGATACAGAACGACCTGATTTGCGAACCACCATCTATTGGAATGGCGATATTAATCTGACAGAAAAACCAACTAAGCTTAATTTTTATACTGGAGATCGAATTGGTAATTTCATCATTAAAGTTGAAGGAATTAGCGATGATGCACTTCCCTTTGTGGGCTACTCCAAACTTGTCATTAAATAAAATAAATAGAATTCTTATTTGGACAATTAAAAAAAGAACTTATTTTTGCCTGTGTTATGCAAAAATTGACAAACATATCATCCAAACTAAGTATTGCACCTCGTTGTGTAATCGCACAGTTTTTTCATTGACAACCTACCTCGTAGCTATGGTTGTTTGAATCAACTGTAGCAAAATCCACTTTCAATTTTAATTTAATGAACTGGTATTTTTAATACCAAATCTCTTATACATTTTTAGAATATACTGTCATGGAAACATCCTTAGCAGATCAATACTATTTAAAAGCACTTGAAGCTTATCCTTATGAATTAAGTGCTGCTCTTGAAAGCTTAACATATGCATTAAGTTATGATGATAACCATTGTCAATCTTATTGTCTCATGGGACAGGTTTATATGTCGCACATAAAAGAGTATAAAAAGGCTGAATATTATTTTAACCAAGCTATGTCTTCGGACCTGCAGTACCCCGATACAATTAAATATTTTAGTCTATTAAAAATCTGGACTTGTGACTTCGATGGAGCACTAAAGCTAATTGAGTTTGGCCTAAAAATAAAGGGTATGAATAAGGGCATTCTACTGACGCACAAAGCATTAGTATATGAATGTCGAGGCCAATTAGATCACTGCAAACAAACACTTCTGCTTGCAGAAAATAGCTCAATAGAACCTCAAAGTGGAGAATACGTAAAACTCCATCTAAATAGAGTTAATGCCAAAATCAAACGGATGAAAAAAGCATCCAGAAAAAAAGTTAAGAAGAAAGTTCTAAATTCAGAAGTCCATGTAACGTATTAAAACTAAGGAATTAAATTGGTGCTGAAGTCTATTGCTATTCTCTGAAGCAGTGCTTACCATTGAAATTAAATTAATTCGAATAGGTATATATTCCTTTCTCATCATGAATCACCACAGACGTTGATTCTGCATCTTCAACTCTACCAATGACAGACGCATCGATGTTAAATGATTTAGAAATATCAATCACAGCTTGCGCTTCATCCTCATTCACATACACTTCTAAGCGATGTCCCATATTAAAGACTTGATACATCTCCTTGCGATCTGTTCCTGACTCTTGTTCAAGCAAAGCAAATAATGGTGCTTTTGCTTGACCCAATTCTTTAATAATTTTTTTGTTCTCTACAAATTTCATCACCTTAGTCTGCGCGCCACCTGTACAATGAATCATCCCTCCAATAGGAAGTCCAGAAGACAAGAGTTTACTAATGACTGGTAAATATGTTCTGGTAGGTGACAGGACTAGTTTACCAACCGATATATCACCTACCCCATCAATCGCAATTCTATCAGTTAAGGCCTTACTTCCACAATACATTAATTCAATCGGCGAATGTTCGTCAAAACTCTCCGGATACTTCGTCCTATATGCGCTATGTAATACATCATGCCTCGCGCTAGTCAAACCATTACTCCCCATACCACCATTATACTCCGTCTCATAGCTAGCTTGCCCATACGAACTCAGTCCGACAATCACCTGACCGCCCCGAATATCATTCACCACCAGCTTATCCTTTCTCATCCGAGCAAAGGTCGTAAAACCAATATCGATTGTCCTGACTATATCACCAACATCCGCAGTCTCTCCTCCAGCTAAGTGCACCCCCACTTCGTGCTCATACAGAATCTCACAAAATTCCTGCGTATATCCAATAATCTCTTTTAGTACCTCTCCCGGAATTAAATTCTTGTTTCTCCCTATTGTGGAAGACAATACAATATCCGTAACACAACCCACACAGCCCATATCGTCAAGATTCATAACAATAGAATCTTGGGTCACACCGCGCCATACACTTAGATCACCTGTCTCTCTCCAATAGATGTAAGCTAAACTTGTCTTAGTTCCAGCAGTATCTGCATGCATGATGTTGCAAAACTCTGCATCACCTCCCACAATATCTGGCAAGACTTTACAAAATGCCAAAGGATAGAGTCCCTTATCTAAATGCTTAATGGCTTCATGCACTTCTGACTTGTCTGCGCTGACACCTCTGGACGAATACTTTTTTGAATCACTCATGAAGGATACAAAATTACAATGATTCTAACTCTCAACAGAAATAAATATTAATAATTTATTCACACCCTTATATTTATTTTTATTTGAAACGAACTAAAAAATGTAAAAAATGTTTCACAAAGTCTGTAAAAATACAGCTACTTGTTAGAACAATTATTGTCACTAAATCACAGATTTGATCTTTCTAAATAAATATTTATTTTTTTTGGTTTTATTTTCAATTTCTTAAGCTAACATTAATTATAGTCCATTGAAGAACAGGTGCTATATGTATTCATAATATTTTATATGTATTTAATTCATCATATAAAAGTCAGCAATATTATATACGAGTAAGTTCTTTTGAACTTATTTTAATGATTAAATTAAAGGGAGATTTGATGCATATCCCGACACCTCTTTAACTCACAATCACAACGCGTGATGCTGCTAACTTCTTGTCAAGTCCAAATTATATTTAGCTCTCCGCTAGATCAGACTTTCATTTACAACGACATTCCCCATAATAACTCAAGCTTTAAATGCCATACCTATGACTATTAGACTCATTGCTACATTCTGGCTATTCTTGTCTGCACTAACGTTGTCTGCTCAATGCCCAGCAGCCTGTATCGCTCCTCCACCAGGAGCACTCTATATTTCTTCTTCAGATGGGACAGGTGATGGCACATGCACCACGATGGGTGAATATGTTGAAATCTGCTACCAAGCTCCTGCTTGCCCATGTGATGATCAATCTGCTTTTGATTTGGCAGGGATTAGACTAGACGATGCTGTAACTAATGGAGATGGACCTGGTACTGCCAGTATCATAATTGTCAGCGGTAGTCTTTTACCTGACGAATGCCTTAGGATTTTCAGTGGGTATTTAGATGGCTCAATAACAGGTGGTGCAGCTGGTACAAATGGTAGTCCTGCAGTCATTGCAAGCCCAAGAGCTGACTGTCCGATTTGGAATGTTGGAGGAGATGACATTTTCATGTATACAGATGATTCAGCAACCACTTTGATTGATTCAGAAACTTCTGCTGGAGGTGTGACAACATATTCTGCACCGGCACAAGCTGCCTGCCCTGCAGCATGTATGACTCCTACCTGTTCAATTATAATTAATAGTCAAGTGGTATCTGCCTGCAATGATAACGGCACAGGTGCTGATCCTTCAGATGATCGATTTAATGTTACAATCACGGCGACTGTTACTAACGGCAGTGGCTCCTACATTGTCAGAGATATGCTCGGCAACTCAGCAACAAACACATCTGGAGCAGCTGTTACATTGGGACCATATCCTGCGAATGGTTCGTTCACAATGAGCTTTACTGCTGAAGATAGCGCAAATTCAACGTGCATTGTCAGTAGCTCTTCAGTCAGTGGGCCTGTCAGTTCTTGTTCAAGCCTTGGCCCACCAAATGATCTATGTGACAATGCCATCGAGTTAGCTCCAACAAACGGTGCATATATGGGCACAACAATTGGTGGCACTGAAAACTTACCAATTGGCAATGACTTCTGTCCAGCTGGAACAATGGTTGACGCCCAAGGCGTTGGTGTCTGGTATACCTTCCAAGGTACTGGCAATGATTGGACATTCCTCGTACCATCTGAGTTTGACGTGCCTTGTGAAATTGACGCAGAAATCAATGTCTTTTCTGGCTCATGTGGAAACTATACCTGTGTAACTGGAAATGATGATAGTGGAGGTACCCAAAGCGCCTTTGCAACTGTGCCCGCTTCTGTAATTGGCACAACATACTTCCTATATGTTCACCATTCGAATCCAACACTTGAAAATTGTTTTAATCTTATCGTTACAGCTAGCCCGCCACCAGATTCACCTGACTGTATCCCTGATGTCGGCACATTTTCTAAAAACTAAAGCAATAAGATGACTCTCAAATACACCTATCAAAAATTAAAAAGCATGAGTTCATTATTTTTAAAAATTGGATGTATCCTTTTTTTATTAAATTTTTCCTTTTTGAAAATAGGATACTCTCAATGTGTGGGAGGCTCAATCATTTTTGATGAAGACTTTGAATTAGAAGCAGATGCTGCAACTTCGGGATCTGATGTTTCAGGCATTCCGTGGACACTTGCTTGCCCTGGCTGTGTAGCAGGTGATTTCTTCGAAGTTGATAATAATTCAGGAAACGCAATGGGATGTAACGGCACTCAAGGCCTTCGTGGCAATGATACCAATGGACCTGCAACCTTTACAGTTTCAAATGTAGACCTGACAGGATGTGCAGTGATCTCATTTTCATTCGATTATTGCTCTTCAGGTTATACTGGCTCAGGCAATCTTGAGTGTGTCGAAGAGTGTAGTGGTTGTACTGGAGTACCAGCTGATGTCGTAAGTAATGGCTCTTGTAATAACTGTTGGGACTTTCTATATGGAGAGCTAGATTTTGGTGGAGGCACGACTTCAACACAAGTCTTACTTGGTGACGATTGTACAGTACCTCCCTCTGGTTCAAGCTCAAGTTCTATATGTGGTACTATGCTTCCAAATGGTACAGCTATAGATGCAACTATGCTCGAAAGTGTCAATATAAATATAGTCATGGCCATGTGGGCTACTGCAGAAAACATGGTCATTGATAATGTTGTCCTCATCTGTTATTCTGCTGCAGAAGTGGCTGCATGTACAGATCCTACAGTAGCTGATGCTTGTCCGGCAATGTGCCCTGATTTCACATCTATTACTGAAGCAGATTTATCCATTTCTGTGGTTGATAATACTTGTGCTGGTGGTATTGGGTCGATCGAGGCTCCATCACCTAATCCATGCCCTGCAGAATCAGTTTTGGTTTATTCTATAGATACTGGTACAAGCTGGAGTGCGACGATTCCAACTTATGATGCTACAATCCAACAAACAATCATGGCTGCTTGCCAGTGCGATTTGGATATGACAATGTTCTCAGCAATGAGCTCTGAGATGACGAATCCAGTTGTATGCTGTGATCCATCTATTTCCGCAGCTACGCCGGCAGCCACAATAGATTCTGAAAGCATCTGCGATGCTATCGGTGGTACACCAGCAGGTGGACTAATCACACTCCCGACCTGTCCGGTTGGTTCTACAATTGAATATGACATTGACGGTAGCGGCTATAGTGCTACACCAGTCCCCGTATACGACCAAATGAATAATATAATGATACAGATAAGATGTGTTTGTGATATTGACGCATCAATGATTGGCGAAGGCCCGCTTGTGATGACTAATGCTGGAGAATGTCCAAGTTGTAATCCTGCCAGTCCTGTTGTGATTAGTTCAGGAAATAATTAATTAGAATTTAAATAGAAACTCAGTGATACAAACGATAAAACAATACGCAATGAAACCAAAGTTATTAACTCTTGGACTCTTCCTTTTATTCACGTCTTTTTCTTTTATCCAAAACTCAAATGCTCAATGTGCTGGACCAACAGTTTCATTCGATGATGAAACTCTTTTTCCAACAAACAGCGTCACTGCTGATGGGACTAACACTATGTCTGCGCTGGAAGTAGGTACTCCTGCAGATATCTGGGATGCTACTATAGGAGCTCCTGGAATGGATGGCATAGATGATGTACAGTTTTCATGGCAGGCCTTTACATATACATCTCCTGGAAACACAAATGGACTAGGTAATTTTACAATAAACGGTACAGGTGGATCAAATGACTTTGGCGCTTCAGGAGGTAATAATGATGCAGGCGGAGGTTATATCGTTTTAACGATTGATTATCTGAATGGATTCTCTTCTACCGCTACTGGATTCAACTTGCCTTGGACTTCAAACAATGGCTCTTGTGAGTGCTACGAATATAGTTTTGGATTTGTAACCATGGCACAAGATGCTAGTGGAAATCCTATCACAGGTTTGAATACCACTGCAGCAGTCACGACTCAAATCGAAATGTATACGTATTCTAGTCAATATAATGCTGGCGGAACTTTAGGTCCAAGTGGCGCTATGACTGGTGCATTTACTCCAATTGGAGACTTTTCACTTGCGAGCACAACAGGAATATTCACGAATAATGCTGATGATCAAACTGCAAACAATGTTGATAATACTTCAACAGGAGATGTTAACTCTGGATCAGGTCCAAATAATGGTGGTAGCTCAGGACCGATTACAGGTTTAGGTGCAACTGATGAAATAACTCAAGTAGTCTATATATATGGAGTAAATAATGCTTCAGGACCAGTTGTGGGTGGTCAGACTGGTGTATCTACGACTCCTGGTGGAAGTTTACAGCCAGGTACAGCTTGTCCTCCAGTCCCTCCATGTGGCTACACATTCGATGTCGCGACTGAAGAAGTATGTGGAGAGTTCACAATCGACATCACTAATATTGTCGGACAAGGAGACGCTGACCCAGTTTCAACGGCTGCTTATGATGTTATTATTAATAGTGTTACCGTCTTAACAGGTGTAACAGGTATATCACAATTAGCAATCGCAGGGACTCCAGCATTTGTAGCTGATGGCTCCACGACATATTCTGTAGTTCTACAGTTAAGTTCAGACGCTACTTGTATGTCTGATCCTTTGGACATTACAGCACCAGCTGGAACTTCACCAAACGTTCCAACATTTATCCCTAATAATCCAACAACCGGTAACTAATATCAACACATATTGATCTAACCATCTACGATAACCGTGAGCATAAATTAGAACCATGAACATAAATATAATCTTGAAAACATATAAAACCTTGAACATCAAAAGAATCCTCACATCTTTCCTCTTCTTTGTATTCCTGTCTATATCGACACAGTCAGTAGCCCAAGGCCATAGGACTGTAAAACAAGGAAGCGATGATAATGACAAAGTAGAGCAGGTATTTGATGATGTCAATACAATGGAAAAATTATTAGTCTACTACAAAATTGAGGACAGTAAATTGAAAAGCAATATCGAAAATTATCAGTTTTGGGTTTCTTTCCTTAGAGAAAATAAAATCTCTAATAAGAGAAGAAAGATGATCACTGAGTATTTAGGAACAATGAAAAGAGAAATAGCCCAATAACACACCCCTTAACTGTATAGAAATGAAAAATACATTTACACATATAATAATCGTCGTTCTTGCATTTTGTTGTTGCAATAGTATGACATTAAATGCTCAAAATATTTGCATCGGAGGTGGTAATATTACAATAGAATTGGTTTGTCTTGAGATGCTTGCTGGTGGTGAGTTTGGCGACGAAGAAATCACAATATTAACAACACCAGTGGGATTAGGTGGTAATGCATTGGCTTTGACCGACTGTACCGAAATTGATGACGACTTAGGAAGCGGTGGAACTAGCTCTTCCTTAGGTCCAGGATTGAATACAATAGTTATTCCTATACCGTATACACCTGGCGGAAATTTTGGGGACAACATTGATTTTCTTTCTAATTTTCTGATAAATTATGAAATTTGGGAAGATGATGGAGGTGGTAGATGTTCGTTTGATGGTGGTGATGATGACTATTGTCCAAATAGTATCTCAGTAGATTTAGCTAGTTTATTTGGTCCAGGAGGATCATGTTTGTCGGCCTTAAATTCTGATGGTTCAGTTGATGCCTGTACTGTCGTGCAGGATAATGTCATAAGATCAAATTGTAACGGGGATTGGGTTCTTACCTATCAGGTAACTGTCGATTTAACACCACCAATCGAACTATCTTGTCCAGGCTTTATGTCCCCTAATAGTGCCCCTGTAACAGTTAACGCATTTGAAACTGGAACTACCGATTTACTTTCTGGTGGTACTTGGTCTATAGCAAGTGGCGGAGGAATAATTACTGATAACGCAGATGGGTCAGCATCATTTGATCCTACTGGTACGACACCAGGAACTTCTGTGCAATTAGTATATACCGGGGACAATTGCTGTCAAACAATCACGACCTCTTGTTTTGTTTCAATAATCGAGTGTCCTCAGATTACAGCAGCGACAGTCGCAAGTGACAATTGTGTTGGTGAGGATATTACTCTCACAGCTACAATTTCACCTGCCACAGCAGTTATCAATCAAGATTATATTCTTGTTTGGCAAGAAAATGGAACAGACATAGCAGCCAGTAGCTCAGCCGGAGCAGATGGCGTACCAGGAACAGCAGATGATATAATTTCTTCTACATACATGCACACTCTTCTTGCAGGTACTGCTACAGGATGTGCTGTAGATGATAGAGTGTTTACTGCAGAACTATATTGCCTGACCGACTTTATTCTTGATGCCGGAGATCCTACAATGACAGGAACAGATCCGGCAAATACTGTCATAGAATACAATGCAGTTGGTCAAACTTGCATAGACCTTGATCTTTCAACTGTCCCAACATGTGCTTTGGCCTCTAATTTTTCATTTACAACAACTGCATCTTCTGGACCTCCATTCGGAAATAGTTGGATTAGCGAATTAGAACTAGAAGTTTTTCAACCTACTGGCAGTATAGGAGTCTTTACTGACCCTTTAGCTCCTAATAGTGCAGGAACGAGCACTTTTTCAGGAGGCACAAATTTTGGTGGATTAAGTTCTACTACTCCTGCTACTGGAATATGGCAAATGTGTTATGAAGATAATTTTAATGATAATGGAGGTGCAACAGAAGGTGTGGTCAATCATGCTAATTTGACTGTCTCTAGTTTATTTCCTCCAGGATGTAGTATAAACTCGTCAACGACTTCCTCAGTTGATGCTGTAAATGCATCAACAACGCCTCTTGCTTCAGCTCCAGTGAATGCCGCAGATGAAGTAACGGGACTTAGAGTCTGTAATGACCCTACAATAACTACCGATTTTACTGTCCCAACCGGTTGCACGGACTTTGCAATCACTGATGTTTGTGGAAGCTTATCTATAGGCTATGCAAGTTCTGCTGCTGGTCCATTCGACCATGCACTAACTGATGCGTCGAGCTTAGTCACACCAGCAGATGGAGAACAAATTTTTTATGAAATATATTTTGATGCGGATGGTGATGGTATTTCAGACTGTCCAGCATGTGCTACTACGACTGGATCGTGGACGCTCACAGCATGTCCTCCACCATGTAGTATCACTCTGGTTAATCCCATAAATATTATCTGTGTGGATCCTGGTACTCCAGGCGATCCATCTGATGATTATATTGAATTTTCCTTAATTGTAGAAGGTGCGAGTGCAGCTGGTGGTTTTTCATTCACTAGCACTGATGACAATGTAACTGGTGGATGCACACTGACGTATGGAACAACGCATTCGACTTTTAGAGGATCTCCTGGATCTGCAGGCGGAGGTGATATTACCTTAAACATAGTAGACTGTGGAGATTTGTCATGTACAGCTATAGGTACAGTGACTGATCCGGGTGCTTGCTCCATTCCACCACCACCGGTAAACAATGTATGCGACTGCTCCAATGCAGATACACCATATCAGATCAATGTGGTTGCGACCGCAGGACCTACTGGATACACATTAATCTATGTGCTTGTAGACAATGACAATGGTAATACTGTTTTAGCAAACAATCAAACCGGCATGTTTGCTGCTGTTGCTGATAATACAAATTATACAGTCTATGCATTTAATGTATTAGATGCGGAGCTGACTGCTTTTACAACTGCTTTACCTACCACCATAATGACTGGGGATGATATCCTTTTAGAACAAGGTGCCTTTATGGATTTCTGTTACGAAATTTCAGAAATCACACTAAATGAAAGTTGTAATTGTTGTCCAGACGTTACGGCCATCCCAGATGCAGATCTGATGCTTGGAGTGACAGAAAGTACATGCACAGAAATCAACGGCACGCCTATGGGAGGGGTCTTAACTGCTCCTTCACCTGGATGCCCTCCAGGTTCTACAATTCAATATTCATTAAATGGAGGACCTTTTCAGACAACACTACCGATGCATTCTCAAGCTTCAGTGCAGACAATTAACGTCAGATGTATATGTGATGTAGATGACTCCGTTATCAGTGATCCTGTACAAACAGTGACCAACCCAGGCGTCTGTCCAATTCCATCTCCTCTCATTTCCATTGATAAAAATGATAATGATGATGGTGATGATACACAAACTGTAGACGTTGGTGGTACTGCCACATTTAGTATTGAAATATGTAATGAGTCAACTGAACCCTTATGTGACTTGACTGTCGCAGAAAGCGCAAGCATCGTAGGCGTAGATTTATCTAATTGTGAAATGAGTGGTGCTGATCTTATTGTATTAGTACAGGGAACAGGAAATGGAGATGATCAATTAGACCCGACTGAGTGCATCAGTTTTACATGTGATGTACCTAATATTGGAGATGATTTTGTTAATACAATGTCTGTCCTAGGCATTGGATGTGATTCCGGAATTCCTGTCAATGACTCAGATGATTCTGATGTCGTACTTGGTTGTCCTGACCTTGGTGGTGTTTTTCCACCTCAAGCTAATGTCGAAGCAGAAAGCATCTGTGTCGCAGTTGGCGGAAGCGTTCAGGTAGATGGCGGAATCATTAAAGAACCGATAGAGTCTTGCATGGCTGGAGGTTTATCTGAGTGTCCCCCAGGATCTCACATTGAGTATTCAATGAATGGTGGTGCTTGGCAAATAGATTTACCTGTCTATGTGCAAACTATGGCAATGGAAATTAGAACAAGATGTGTTTGTAATACAGACCAAGCAGTCGTGTCAGAAACTTGTACTGTTGAGACTGTGCCTGGTACATGTCCTGATCCTGTTGCTAATGTCTGCGATTGTACTGATTTAACTAATCCATTTACAATTAATACCGTAGCTATAGGAGGTGGTGCAGATTATTCCCTCCTTTACGTCTTAGTAGATAATGACAACGGAAATTCTGTCCTACAAAACAATACAACAGGCATGTTCATGTCAGTCGCTGATAACGTTAATTATTCAGTGTATGCATTTAATGTGCTAACTACAGAACTAGGAACATTTACAGGTGCTCTACCAGCTACTATCGCTAGTGGAGATGCGATATTGATAATGACAGCTCCGTTTGATACCTTCTGCTATGACCATACCGTTACTAGCTATAATGAAGATTGTGGATGTTGTCCAGAGCTAACAGATGCTACCCTAGTCCCACAAGCCAATATACAGTCGAATAGTATTTGTACGACTATCGGAGGTGGTGGATTAGATATAGATGGTGGTGTCATTGCTGCACCAGTTGCTACTTGTGGAGGTGGCACTCCAGCTACTTGTCCAGAAGGTTCGACTCTTGAATATTCAATTGATGGAGGAACTTGGCAGACCGACATACCAGTGTATGTTCAAAACACATCCATATCAATCCAAACTAGATGTATATGTGAAACAGACCCAACGAGTGTTATCGAAGGTTGTACTGTTGTCACAGAGCCAGGTATTTGTATGGATTGCCCTGCTGATTTAGCCACGTTTATGCCAGGAGATGCAGTCATTAACTTTGAAAGTGCCTGCACAGATGGTAACGTATTAGGAGGTGGTTTAATATCACAACCAAATAATGCTTGTCCAGAAGGTTCTACTATTCAATACCTAGTCACAAATAGTGTTGGGGTGGTTCAATCAGATTGGTCTACGACTCTACCGACTTATGATCAAAATACATCAATAACAATCCAGACAAGATGTACATGTGATTCCAATGGCGCGAACAGTTTGTTTTCACCAGGCATAACTACCACACCAGGTGTATGCCCTGATGAACCAGCTAACGTATGCGATTGCACCATGGCCCCTAATTCACTGACAATCAATAAAATTGCAGTCAATGGAGGTCAGCCAGATTATTCAATCGTCTATAGTTTACTAGAGGTAGGCACAACTAACCATATATTTTCTGACCCAATGGGTGGCGTTGCAAGTTTCCCCAACTTAGCGGAGGGTGTAGATTACCAATTCTGTGCATACAATGTATTGACTTCAGAATTAGCAGATTTTAGCACAGCACTAGCTGATGCTGCAGCCCATGAAGATGCCGCAGATGGGCAATTTTTTATGGCTGATGGTGTAACTGAATTTTGCTATACAGTAAGCTGCGAAATCATCAATGAAGACTGTGGATGCTGTATTGCGAATGCAGGAGATCAATCAACTGATGATTGTACTTCGTTTTGTGAAGGTGATCCTGCAGCAATAGTAACAGTTGATATTGAATTTGCACTTGATGCAAGTTCACTCGCTTCTGAAGGTCCAATTCCTGGAACAGAATACGCAGTCTATGTTACAGACGCCAGTGGAAAAATAATTTCCTTGGCGGGACAAGCTACGATTTCAACACCGGTTCAAAACCTAAGCTTTCCTGTTGACATCTCTGCATTTGCTGTCGGGGATTATTGTATACATGGAGTCAATATTGACTTAAATGATCCAGATCTCAATGCTACCACTTTGGTAGATTTTGTTGATCTAAACATCTCAAGTCTAGGGAATCTACTAACTGAAAGTGATGGCTCATTGACAATAAATGATGCGACAGTTTGTGGTGATGTCAACGTAGATAATTGCACACCATTTACAATTACAGAAGAGATCACCTTTGAGGCAGTAGCGATTTGTAGAGATTTTATTGACATCAGTGCTGAAGCCGATTTAACTGGAACAAACTATTATATAGAAGTTACAAATATTACTGGAGGTAGTGGAACATATACTGTTGATGTAGGTGGTCAAACCACTCCTTTGGTTGGCAATACATACGGCCCATTCAACCATACTGGCCTTGGTACTGGAGTTGTCACGATTACGGTGACTGATGACAATTCAACAAATCCTACTGGATGCGTAGATTGTGTTGCAACAGCAGAAGTGATAGAGACCATTTGTGCAGAGACAGTTTGCGACTGTGATGCTAGTCCAGATGGAGGTTCTATTTTGGCTCAGTCCACAGGCTACAATGCAATTGATCATTGTATGGTATATACCATCACAAAACCAGATGGTACAATAGAAGTTAATGAAACAGGATTCTATGATGCACTACCCGATGGAGAATATACAGTTTGTGCATTTAATGTATTGACTGCAGATAAGCCTTTATTTGTAGCAGCTTTGACTGATGCAACAGCTGTAGAATTAGCAGCAGCAATCGATGCAAGCTTTGCTGCGTTTTGCTACGATGGATTGTGTTATGACGAGACGGTAGAGTGCTTCCCTGACCCTACCCTAGCCGATGTCAAATTAGAATGTACAGTGCTAGGAGGTAACGTGAGTCTAAGTAGTTTATTTACAGCGACTACAACGCCTGGAGGAATATTTACATTGGCTGCAGATTCTCCAACGGGAGCAACCATCAATGGTGGAAATACACTTAACTTCTCAGCACCTGGATGCTATCATGTAGAATATACTGTTGGCGATTGTCCTTTGACAGATGATGCTTTCATATGCGTTCCTCAACAGCCTGAACCAAGCTTTTCGATTCAGGATGAGGTTTGCTTTAGTGCAGGTGACGATCCTGCAACTCATATTTATACACCAAAATTAAATGTTACACCTGTGGGGACAGTAACTTGGGCTATAGATGGGTCAAGTACAGCTTCTGGATCAGTTGATATGGATGGTTTAGTGACTGTGACGAGTACCGGTGTTTTAATGATTTGTATGACTGAAGAAATCAGCTATGCTGCATGCGGTACAAATGCTGCGGGGTCATGTGAAGCTACATTCTGTCAACAAATAACGATTACAGATGGTACAGCACAAGATGCCAGCTTCACAATTTCTGCACAAGATCAATGCCCGGGAACAGAAATAGTGCTTACACCAATGGTAGAGGGTGGTGAGTTTTCAGGAGATGGTGTAATTGATAATGGTTTAGGAACAGGAGCAACTGTTAATATCCCTGCAGATTGTTCCTCAGTTGATGTGACCTATACATTAAACGATCCGAATGGCTGTACATCATCAGGTACTCAGACCGTATTTGGCGATAGAAATGATCCTACTATCAATGTGACAAATGTTACTGATTTAATACTAGAATGTAACGATCCTAATAATAACAATGAGATGCTGATTGCCGATTGGTTAGCTGCAAATGGAGGTGCTACAGCAGATGATGCTTGTACAATGACTTGGGAATATGATCTAGTAGCTGAAACTGATAATTGTAGTAATACTGGAACCGGAACATATCGATTTACTGTGACGGACCAATGTGGCAATTTTGCATCAGTTGAGGCAGATATTATCATTAATGATAATGAGGACCCGGTAGTGGTACCTCCGACTCCACTCGTTTTGACCTGCGCTGAATTAAGTGAAACTGTAGATCCATCTCTTTTGATAAAAGACTTTTGTGAAGGAGCTGCAGCTACTGACGATTGTGATACAGAAGTTTTGATTACTCATGATTTCACAGGCACTCTTTTGGATTTATGTACTGCTGGAACAGTAACCATTAATTTTACAGCAACTGATAATTGCGGTAACACGCATACTTTACCTTCAACAATAACGGTAACACCGGACGCATTAGCACCTGTTTTCGTTACTGAGCCTGCTGATTTGACTTTGGATTGTGGAGACATAAGTGAAACGACTGCTGTAACTATTGAAGGTTGGTTGAATAGCGTAACTATTTCCGATGCTTGTGATACTGATCCAGTACTAACACATGACTATACTCAAGAGACTCTTGATATCTGTACAGCAGCGGGTAGTCCAATCACTGTGACTTGGACAGCTACTGATGCTTGTGGAAATATGGATACGCGCTCTGCTATTTTGACAATAACACCAGACACAGCACCTCCTGTATTCGATACTGAACCAGCAAATCTAACTCTTGATTGTGGAGATATTAATGAAACAACTGCTGTCACTATTGAAGGTTGGTTGAATAGCGTCACCATTAGTGACGCTTGTGATACGGATCCAGTCTTGACTCATAACTATACAGAAGAATCACTTGACCTGTGTGATGTTGCGATAATAAATAATAGAAGTTCATTTACGGTTATCTGGACAGCAACTGATGCTTGTGGTAATATGGATACGCGCTCTGCGGTCTTGACAATAACACCAGACACCGCACCGCCTACATTCGATACTGAGCCTGCTGATATAACCCTAGATTGTGGAGACATTAACGAAACAACAGCAATCACCATTGAAGGATGGTTGAATAGCGTCACCATTAGTGACATTTGTGATACTGATCCTGTTTTGACGCATGATTACACTCAAGAATCTCTTGATTTATGTACAGCGGCTGGCAGTCCGATCACTGTCACTTGGACAGCCACTGATGCTTGTGGAAATACGGATACTCGTTCTGCTGTCTTGACAATTACCCCAGATATAGCACCTCCTGTATTCGATACTGAGCCTGCTGACTTAACTCTAGATTGTGGAGATATTAATGAAACAACAGCAGTCACCATTGAAGGCTGGTTGAATAGCGTCACCATAAGTGACGTTTGTGATACCGATCCTGTTTTGACTCATGATTATACTCAAGAGACTCTTGATTTGTGTACGGCGGCTGGAAGTCCGATCACTGTCACTTGGACAGCCACTGATGCTTGTGGAAATATGGACACACGTACTGCTGTCTTGACAATTACACCAGACATAGCACCGCCTGTATTCAATACTGAGCCTGCTGATTTAACTCTAGATTGTGGAGATATTAATGAAACAACAGTCGTAACCATTGAAGGTTGGTTAAATAGCGTCACCATTAGTGACGCATGTGATACGGATCCAGTCTTGACTCATAATTACACAGAAGAATCTCTGGATCTGTGTGGTGTTCCAATAGTAAATACTAGAAGTTCATTTACAGTTATCTGGACAGCAACAGATGCTTGTGGAAATACGGATACGCGTTCTGCTGTCTTAACAATTACGCCAGACACCGCACCTCCTGTATTTGATACTGAGCCTGCTAACCTGACATTAGATTGTGGAGATATTAATGAAACAACTGCTGTCACCATTGAAGGGTGGTTGAATAGTGTTACCATTAGCGATGCTTGTGATACTGACCCTGTCTTGACTCATGATTTCACAACTGAAACATTAGATGTTTGCACTGCTGCAGGTAGTCCATTTACGATTACATGGACAGCAACGGATGCTTGTGGAAATACGGATACTCGTTCTGCTGTCTTGACAATTACGCCAGACATTGCACCACCTGTATTTGATACGGAGCCTGCTGATCTAACATTAGATTGTGGGGATATTAATGAAACGACCGCAGTTACCATTGAAGGGTGGTTGAATAGTGTCACCATTAGTGATGCATGTGACACCGACCCAGTCTTGACTCATGATTTCACAACTGAAACATTAGATGTTTGCACTGCTGCAGGTAGTCCATTTACGATTACATGGACAGCAACGGATGCTTGTGGAAATACCGATACACGTTCTGCTGTCTTGACAATTACGCCAGATACAGCACCTCCTGTTTTCGATGTTGAACCATCTGACCTAACATTAGATTGCGGACAGATAAATGAGACAACAGCAATTACAATTGAAGGTTGGTTAAACGAAGTTCAGGTTACTGACTTATGCGATACTGACCCAGTGCTGACTCATAATTTCAATACGCAAACACTTGATTTATGCACAGCTGCAGGAAGCCCAATTACAGTGACTTGGACAGCAACAGATGCTTGTGGAAATACGGATTCTCGATCAGCTATTTTGACGATCACACCTGATGTTGCTCCACCTATGTTTGATGTAGAGCCACTAGATATTGTATTGGACTGTGGAGATATCAATGAAACGACTGCAGTCACAATAGAAGGTTGGTTAAATGCTGTTGAGATTAGTGATATATGTGATACAGATCCTGTCCTAACTCATGATTATACGACCGAGGTTTTAGACTTGTGTACAGCAGCTGGAAGTCCAATAACAGTTACCTGGACAGCTACGGATGCATGTGGTAATACAGATACACGTTCTGCTACCTTGACCATAACACCGGACACAGCACCACCTACATTTGATGTTGAACCAGCGGACTTGACCTTAAGTTGTGCAGAGATAAATGAAAATGTCGCAGTTACAATTGAAGGGTGGTTAAACGATGTTCAAATTAGTGATGCGTGTGATACAGACCCTGTATTGGTACACGATTTCACAACACAGAACTTAAATGTATGTACAGCAGCAGGAAGTCCGATAACGGTTACCTGGACTGCAAGTGATGCGTGTGGAAATGTTGATACAAGGACTGCGGTTCTTACAATTATTCCTGATGTCACGCCTCCTGTATTGTCTTGCACTGGCTTAACGACAAGTGGAGACACCCCATTTTATGACTGCGAAGGAGATATTAGTTGGGATCATCCATTAGCGACTGACGATTGTCATGTTGCTATATACACCTATACGATTACAGATCCAGATGGAACAGTTAATGGGCCATTTGATCTAACAGGAGCAATCGCCAGCGGCAACCTCGCGACATCATTTGATTTTGAAGAAGGTGTCAGTATTGTCACCTATTACGCAGAAGACGATTGTGGAAATCCGAGCACATGTTCATTTGATGTTTCAGTTGGAGATTCGGTTAATCCGTTCTTCTTGGATTGCCCTGCTGATCTATTTGTTGGGAATGATCCTGATGAGTGTTCCGCAAAAGTAAACTGGGAAGTGCCTGTTGCTTGGGATAATTGTGATATTCCAGCGAATCCAGATCAAATCGAATTGGATACGAGCCTTGTAGTGACTCAGTTGATCGGCTTTCATGGAGCAAATAGCTATGATGATATACAATCTGGACAAGTCATACCAGTTGGTAATTATTTGATCGGTTATCTAGTAGTTGATACCGATGGAAATACGGATACATGTAGTTTCAACCTGACAGTGTGGGATACGCAAGATCCAATCTTAATGGCTGGTATCCCTGAAGATGTGACATTGAGTTGTGAGATTCAACTTGATACATTTGTTATGCAGCCACATCACGTGATGGATAATTGTGTTGAAGATCCGACGATCGAGAATACCTTAGTGTCGACAAGAGTAATGGATCCAGAAGTATGCGAGTACTATAGCTACCAAGATACATTCTTCTATACTGTTACAGACAGTGTACAGATATTGCCTGATGGTAGTCCAAAAGTCAATCAGATGATTTGGAAATGGGTGGTCACTTGGATAGATACAACAGCACCTCAAATCATACCACCACCAGATACACTTATAGAAACATGTACGTTTGATGTAGAAATTATCAAGTCCGTAGTTCAAGTTGATTCGATACAAGTCGATTCATTAGTAGCAGTTGGGGACGATTGGGTGATTGTTACTGTCCAATTGAAAAAAGACAGTATCGTATGTGATACGATATTCACGCCAATACCTATTAGTGATCGCATGAATGGATTACCGATAGTTGATGACAATTGTGCACCTGACTCTTTGTTTGTTCTTGAAAAACCATTCTTGACATTCAGGGATTCTATCGAATTCCTTTGTAAAGGCGATAAAAGTGCAATCGTACATAGATGGTGGATAGCAGAAGATCCGTGTGGAAATATAGATTCGGCAAAACAGTTAATCACTATTCTGGCTGATCCAAACCCACCAGTCTTGGATGTATATGCTCAGGATACGATATCCCTCGGCCCAGATGGTCATGTTATTTTAACAAGAGATGATTTGGTAAAGAGTGTTTTCAATGCATGCTTTGCCGATGAGACACTCATTACTGTAGAGATATCACCTAACTATTTTAATTGTTCTGATATTGGCGTACACAGTGTACTCGTCTCAGCAACTGATCCGTGTAGTAGTCAGACAGCATATGAGTATGTAGAAGTCACGATTATAGATGATATTGCACCGGTCTTAAATTGTCCAGTCGGTTCAGCTCCGATACCTTTGACGATCAATCCTAGAAATTGTGATGGTGCATTTAATGATATTTTAGATATCCTTGATGGCAATGATTGCGATGTAACAATTACAACTGATCCGCCACTAGATGCGTCTATTGACATGAACACAACTGAAATCAGTGTGACTGCTACAGATGCATCAGGTAACTCGACGACCTGTGTCGTTAGTGTGTCGATTAGTCTAACGGAGCCAATTGACTTTGACGCGGTCTTATCGTGTAATGACCGAGTCAATATCTCACTTAATAACGAATGTTGGTTAGAACTAACACCTGATCAAATCTTGGAAGGTTCTCCAGATGTCTGTACAGCATTATTGTGTATCGAAGTAGAAGATAACACTGGTGCGGATCATTTGAATTTCTTTGATGTGACAGATGTAGGTCAAGTGTTTAGAATACGTGTTGTTGATTGTAATGGCTCAGGTAATAGTTGTTGGGGTGAAGTCTTGCTGGAGGAGAAGCAAATTCCTGAAATTGTTTGGCCACAAGATACCTCTGTATTATGTGTAGAGCCGACTGACACATCGTATTTCAAAATCCTCATTCCTGAGATTTTGAATTGCGAACCAGTGATCAGCATTGAGTATGAAGATTCTTATGTTGAGTATGACCAGTGTAGTACTCCAAGAGCTACCATTACACGTAAGTGGACGGTGACAGATGATGAAGGTAATGTAGCTGTAGATACACAGTTAATCGACATCATGCCATTTAGTAATAACCATGTCCGATTCCCTAAAGACATCACGATAGAGGATCCGATTGATTGTAAACTCGTGACTGAATCGATTGATGACATTGAGAATAATATTTTAGACCCGACGTCACTCTTACATCCAGACAGCACGGGATTACCAAATATCTTTGGTCTTCCTTTGCAAACGAATGCGGGATTATGTCTCTTCTCATTAGGTTATGAAGATCGAGTATTAGAGATATGCTCAGGTTCATACCAGATCTTTAGAAAATGGGAAGTCAACGATGTGTGTAGTCCGTATGTTGAAGGTGTCAACCCGGTATCACATACTCAGGTCATAACGATTTATGATAATGATGGTCCTGTACTTGAGGAAGCAGAAATACCAGCGAATGATACCTTGAGTTATAACCCATGGGAATGTGCTTACTCTGGTCCTTTAAAAGTACCTGGAGGTGATATAGAGTCTTGCGGAGATATATTCTTTGAGGCATATGTGACAGGTGGCGGATACATTGTTACTGATGGAACATATGGTGGAGGCGATCTACAAATAGCTGCTGTCGGCATGGGCCCAGGTGATCATTGGATTACATACGTGTATACAGATGGTTGTAATAATATCAGCTTATATAAATATGTAGTGACCGTTATTGATGAAGTGGCTCCAGTAGCAGTTTGCCAAGGAGATATTTCAATCACAGTCACCACTGATGGTGTAGCTAAGATTTATGCAAAAGACATTGATGGTGGAAGTCATGATGCCGGTTGCGGGCCTGTGAGCACATGCATTGTGCGGATGGTCGATTTTGAAGCAGGCTATCTCGGTTCAATATCTGGATACGATGCATATGTAGCTGCAAATGGTTGCCATATTGACGGAGAATTCAGAGATACAATCTTTGATAAACTAGGTGAGGTTGAATCTATTTCGACTGTACCATATGTCCTATGTAAAGATGAATTGAAGGTTTGTTGTTCAGATCTAGGTGATCAAACCATTGTCTTAAAAGCAACAGATCCTACTGGTCTATCATCAATCTGTATGTCCCCAATCAGTATCGTAGATAAATCTAATGCGAGCTTGGTCTGTTTACCACATGCTATAGATTGCACAGATGATAAGGATGTAGATATATTACCACCAACTGGATCGAGCAGTATTTGTGGAGATGAGTTACCTCTTAAATACATAGATGAAGATGAGTTTATAGATGGCTGTGGTGAAGGTCAAATCTTTAGAGTCTGGTACTTAGATGCTAATGATAATGGAAGCTTAGATGATAATGAGATTAGCTGTAACCAAGTAATTACAGTGACTAACAGTACAAGCTTTGATCCATATAGTTTAAAATGGCCTAAACACTATACAGGAGAGATTGTAAGCGGTAAAAACCTTGAATGTAATGAAGATGATGAGTTAATCGAACTGACAGAAGACATTGAGATGGGTGCTGTCTTTACATGTGCTGCGACTGATCCTGGCGATAAACCAGTCTGGTGTAACACATCATGCGGTCTTGTTGGCCTAAGTTCAGAAATAGATACTGTAACGGCAGGAGATGCATGCTTGAAAATAATTAAGAGATGGACTGTTGTCGATTGGTGCTATTGGGAAGCTAATGGTGCAAGTCCAGGAGACGATGCCAATGACACTGACAATGATTCATTTGAAGCTGTAGAAGATTGGGCTCAGGGTGTTTGTTCTGGTTGTACAGAAAACCTCGCTGATCCTATCTATTTTAGATACATAGAAGTTGATATTGACGGTTATTATACCTACGATCAAGTGATCAAAGTTGTCGATGATACAGATCCTGTAGTTACAACTGCAGACGTCATCGTTAATACGAGCGGAGGGGCTGTAGCTAAAGGTGATGATACGCCTTGTTCTGGAACAGGCATTGTAACTGCAAGTGCTTCTGACCTTTGTGGTAGTGATGCTATCACCGGAGAATTAATCTCTTGGGTGATCATATACAACAATGGAACAGACGTTACGGTCAGTAATGCAGAGGGCTCAGATGTATCAATCGAAACTGAAGCAGGTCAACCTGGAGATGTGCACACTGTTACATTTGAAGTAAAAGATGGCTGTGGTAATAGAGATGCTGTAATAAGTACAATCACATTTGGTGATGAGAAAAAGCCAGTTCCACTTTGTATAGCAGGAGTCACAACAGCGTTTATGGAATCAACAGGCACTGTCGATGTATGGGCTAAAGATTTCGATCTAGGTAGTTTTGATAATTGCACAGATGTTGACTTTACTGTTGTATTTAGAGGAGAAAGTCCAGATAGCTCTCAAGCAAATATTACATTCGACTGTGATGATATTACCAAATTATATGACTTAGACATTTGGGTTTGGGATGAGAATGGCAATGGTGATTTCTGCACTACGAGTGTGATAATTGGCGGTACATGCGAGGGTGACGAAGGAGCATCATCAGCTCTAATCTCAGGTCAGATCAGTACAGCATTGGGAGACATGATTGAAGAAGCAGAGGTAACGATCGGATCTTCAGGGATTTCTGAATATCCACTATCGCAAATGACCACTTCATCAGGTGAATATGCATTCCTTAATAATCCAACTGGATTTGATTTTGATATTACAGTATTAAAAGATGGTGATTATTTAAATGGAGTAACGACTGCTGATTTAATTGCTATTCAAGAGCATATCTCAGGAGAGGCTCTATTGGATTCTCCATATAAAGTCATTGCAGCTGATATTAACAATGATCAACAAGTCTCGATATTAGATGTTATCGTATTGCGAAATGTAATTCTTGGTATCTCCAGACGATTTACGAATAATACAAGTTGGAGATTTGTCGATGAGTCTCAGTCATTTGCAGATATGTTTTCACCGTGGCCATTTATAGAAGTATTGGATATCCCATCCTTAGCTACTGATCAATTATCAGAAGACTTCATCGGTGTCAAAATTGGTGATGTGACGGATGATGTTGCAGCGAATAGTTTTGCGCTAGCTAGTTCAAGAACGGATGAATACTTAGACTTTGAAATTACCGAGGCATTCATAGAAGAGTCTAATACTGTCCTTGTACCAGTCAGCTCTGATCGTTTTGAAAATATCGTCGGCTTCCAGTTTACTTTAGAACACAAGGGTCTTGAGTTTGAAGGCATAGAAAGTGGAGCGATTGATATTTCATCTGAGCATATTGGTCAACATGAAGATGCGCTTACTGTGAGTTGGGATAACTTAGATCCGATTACAAGTGATGAAACATTGTTCTCCTTTAGATTTACGGCTTCTAGCGATGTTGAATTGAGCGATGCGTTGACATTAAACTCTAAGATTACAAAGGCTGAGATTTACAGAGGTACTGAAATTGATATGGCAAATCTTGGTTTACAAATTTCTACTCAAGACATCGGTCTTGCCAAATTGCATCAGAATGATCCTAATCCATTTGTCAGTCAAACTACAATAGGATTTGAGTTACCGGTTGCAAGTGAGGCTATATTACTTATCTATACAATCGATGGTAAAGAATTGAAGAGAATAGAAGGTAATTTTGCCAAAGGACTCAATGAAGTGATCGTCACTGAGTCTGACATTGACTTTAGCGGTGGTCTATTGTATTACCAATTACAAGTTGGTGAGTTTACTGATACGAAGAAAATGATGGTTGTCAAATAGCCAACATAGATAAATAATTAATATGAGTCCCCGCAATTATACCTAAGTGTATTATAGCTGCACGCTACTTTTGATATTGGGTTAAAATAACTCAAAATGAATATCTTAAAATTTATCGAGAATTTCCCTGACGAGACAAGTTGTAGACAGCATTTTAAGA
>CALGLU010000095.1 GCA_937959275.1 uncultured Saprospiraceae bacterium
GAATGACATAAATGTCTTCTTAACTATCTGATAAACTCGTGATCCCAGAGTCACTTCCTAAAGTTAAAACTAATAGGGAACAACCTGTATTATGATTTAATTGTAAAGGTAAAAGCTATCAAGGCCGGTTCTGTAACGACGTACATGTGCAAAATGCGCCAAAAGCACTAGTCAGTTATGTCTTGACAGAGCACTAATGCAGGCGGTATATGTTAAAAGTATATATAACGTAGAATTATTTTGTCTGATTGAGGCGGAGGTTCGTTGTCGTAGCCTCAGCTACGGGAGCGGTTCTTCAACGAGGAGCAGGCGAAAAAAGGCAAGTTTTATATGCTGCTAACATGTGTTGCCAGCATTAGTCCTAGTCTATTGATTTAATGCCCTCGGACGTATAAAAGGGGCTCGAACACCTTTAATTTAAGGTTGGTAGGCGGGAGGATTATGGATACACTCTACATTGGATGTATTGTTAATCATATTAATTTTTAATCATGGAACAGACATTTTTTGAATTTTGGGCTCAGGAGGCCATCGGTATCGTAGCTGACTATTTTAAGTTTGCAACATCTGCTTTCGTTATCTATTACATCCTACTCAAGAAGCCGATGTGGTTTCGAAAAGTTCAAAAGAAGCTTCCCAAGCTAAGTGACTATGGTAGAGATATCATGTATTCTATGATTTCAGTTTTAATCTTTGCAACTGTAGCCTTATTGACCTTCTATTATGGAGAAGCCTATCTTAACACTTACCGATCAATCGATGAATATGGCTGGGTTTATTACGGGTTTACATGGGTTTTTATGTTTTTTATTCATGACACCTATTTCTATTGGATGCATCGAGCCATGCATCATCCGACCTTGTTTAAGCACGTGCACTTAGTACATCATAAAAGCACGAACCCTTCACCTTGGACTGCCTATGCATTCCATCCGATAGAAGGCTTATTTGAAGCAATGATTGTTCCGATTCTGGCTTTTTCAATTCCTATCCATCAGAGTGCAATTGGCTTGTTCTTATTGTTCCAAATCATATACAATGTCTACGGCCATCTTGGATTTGAATTATACCCAAAGAACTTTCATAAAAATGCTGTTGGTAAATATGTCAACACATCTGTTGCTCACAATCTACACCATGACAAATTTCATGGCAATTATGGCTTGTATTTTTTAATCTGGGACAGAATTATGGGGACTGTGAGAACTGATTATGATAGTACTTACGAGGCAACCACAGATGCTCCTTTTTATACAACGAGTGCTGTGGAGTAACAGCGGGCTTAATATCCTATTACTTAGTTCACAATCTTATTGTCATTGAATTGACAGTAAGATTGTTCAGTTATAATTGCTTCAAAAATATATTCCGGATGTTCGACACTGTATTCGCATATTGATCCTGCACTTTTAATGCATCCCACTCTGGTGCCTTCAAAAAACCTTGCCAGGCCGCTCCGTGTGCATCCATATCTGTGTAGTTGAGCATGTAGACTAAGGCTGGTCGATAAGGTCCACTAATCATTTCACCAAAGAAAATGGGATTCAAGCCCACCTTGATGAATAATGGAATCTCACCATCGTGAAACATCTTTATTTTTCGTCTCAAGGCATCTTCACTATAGCTTTCATAAATTCTAAGTTCAAAGACGGTCGCTCCATCGACAGGCATCATCATTTGTTTCATGCCATCAAAAGCATTCATGAGCGAAGATGTAAATCGATTATAGATTGGCTTATCGGCTGGGACTGCATTGTAGTCTGCTGCAGCTGATACAAAAGTCGCATCACCTTGAAGATTTTGGGAATTGACATATGTTTGAGGATCAGGATAACTGATCAAAGCATAGATTTTCTTAGGGCCACCAGGTGCTACATCTTCAAACAACATAAAATGGTTAGCACCTGCTCGCATCATAGCTGGCTTAAGCGTATCACTTAAATAGGCTGTTAATTTTTTTAGATTGCTGCCCCATTTTACCTGATAGGTACGCCATTCATATAATTCATTGATAATGTCTGCTGCTTGTGTATTTTCCATAATTTTTGGAGTGGCGCATGCTGCGGGTATTGTTGAAAGTGCAATGCCTGATGTTATAAATTTCCGTCTTTCCATGTGTGTTTGTTAGTTTGAAATCAATAAGAATGATATCGTAGTACCATGAATGTAAGACTAAAAGATAGTATTCAAGTGATAATTATCTGTAAAAAGGAGAATTTCAGAGGAAGTCAATAAAAGCTGATTTGATTTCTTTACGCTTAATACTCATGGTCACATATTTTTGTATACTGGTGCACATAAACGACTAGCTATGGTATTAAAAGATCTTTGTCTTTATGGTGATCGTGTTATATTGAGCAATCAAACTTTTATAAAATCGAACAAGTGTACAGTATGAGCAAGCGCAAATCAAAATGGACTAAATATATCTTTGAATTCCTTAGTATCTTTTTAGGTGTTACTCTTGCGTTCGCACTAAGTCAATGGAATGAACGGAATAAGCGGTACGAATCCTCTGAAAAAACTCTATTGGAAATTCGAAATGGTCTAGCCTCAGATATTGTTGACCTTAGGGGGAATAAGACAGGTCATGAAACAGGTATCTATGCTTGTCACTATTTTAGAAAATATTTGACTGAACAAAAAGTAGACAAAGATTCAGTCGTTTTGATGTTTAATTCGTTGTTGAGAGACTACATTTCCATTCAGAATAAATCTGGCTACGAATCATTGAAATCAAAAGGCTTGGAGTTGGTAAGAGATGATTCACTGAGATTAGAGATTATTTCTTTGTATGATTTTGACTATGAGATCATTGAAAAAATGGAAGAAGGCTATTCTGAAAGCCAGTTTCATGAAAACTATTTTTATACCATCAATTCTCTTTTAGCTGACTATATGGTCTTTAACGATCAAGGAGAATTAATACAGTTAAAACCACCTGTAGACTTATCACGCAAAGAGCGAAATATTATACTTAGCTATTTGTGGAAAATTGAGTTTAACAGATCTTTCACAAGGGACTATTATATGCAAGTAGAAAATAAGGCGCAACGACTCATTGAGCATATAGATGCTACTGTAAAATAATTTTGATAGATTCTTGATGAAACAGATAAATACTGCTGTGTATATCCTATTTTAATTGTTTGAAATTAGATGTAGTGTATTCGACGCTTAATTCTAAAGTTACTGTCTATGATGTACACATAAAAAATAAATGCTATGAAATTCCATATTCTATTTTTTCTATTGATTCTGACATCTTCATGCACCGTTAAATACCTAGTTGGCGAAGAAGATGAAAAGCAAGACAATGAAAAAATCAAGAAGGCGAATGACAATCCACCAAATGTTATCATTGTCTTCGTGGATGACGTTGGTTATGGAGATTTAAGTTGTTTTGGTAACCCGACCATTCACACGCCCAATTTAGATCGGATGGCTGCGGAGGGACAAAAATGGACTCAATTTTACTCAGCAGATCCTGTATGTACGCCAAGCCGTGCTGGCCTACTGACAGGTCGCTACCCAATTCGCAATGGCATGACATCATCTAAGCGAGGGGTTTTTTTCCCAGACTCACCAGGCGGTCTTCCACAAGGAGAAGTGACAATAGCCGAGATGCTTAAGCAGAAGGATTATGCGACCGGCATTGTTGGGAAATGGCACCTGGGCCACCTGCCGAAACATTTGCCGACGACACAGGGCTTTGATTATTATTGGGGCATTCCATACAGTAACGATATGGATCTGATGCCTGACAGCCCAAGCTATAGAGAAGAAAGTGCGGATCCGATGTGGGTTGCAGATCCCAAAAATTACAATGTACCGATTATTGAAAATATAACTCAAGTTGAGAGACCAGCAAATCAGCATACGATTACTACACGCTATAACGAAAAAGCCGTTTCTTTTATAAATGAGCATGCAGATGAGCCATTCTTTCTTTACTTGCCACACTCAATGGGGCACATACCAATGTTTGCACATCCTGATCGGGTAGGACAAAGTAAACGGGGCTTGTATGGTGATGCCATTGAAGAAATAGATGCGGGTATAGGCGAAATAAGACAAGCCCTCGAGGCAAATCAAATTGCCGATAATACACTCGTTATTTTCACATCAGACAATGGACCATGGTTACTCTTTAGAACGCATGGTGGGTCATCTGGCCCACTAAGAGCGGGGAAGGGCACAAGTTTTGAAGGGGGGCAGCGTGTCCCAACTGTCATATGGGGACCAGGAATTGTACAGCCTGGTTTAGTCAATGAACTTGGATCGACATTAGATCTGATGAAAACGATAGCTACTCTAGCGGGTGTTGATATGCCAGCTGATCGTAAAATGGATAGCTACGATCTATCTGGTATTTTAACAGGTAAGACTCAGGTAAGTCCTAGAGATCACTTTTATTATTGGGCTTTTGGAAGGCTACATGGCATCCGACATGGAAAGTATAAAATGCACATTCACTCAATGGAAGAAATCTTGTATTGGAATCCAGTCGCATTAGAACAGCCATTACTGTTTGACATCGAACGAGACATTGCTGAAAAATATGATCTCTATGATGAAATGCCTAGTAAAGTTGCTGAGCTGCAGGGTATGATTGATCGGCATTTGAAGGATACAGAGGATTCCTTACCAGATAATTTGACTGCACGAATGCCAATTGAGAAATAATAATGCTTTGTATAGCAAGTTTGATTCTGCTGCTGGAGGATAAAAAACGATTATTTATTTGAAGAACACATATTAAAATAATTGTAATTAAACAGTTATTATTGAAGCCTATTCAAAATTTACTTTAGGTATAGCCTAGGTTTTCATGACCTCACTTAAACAATCTTAAATATGCAGATGAAGAAGTATTTTAGTAAACCACATATTGTGTTAACTGGCCTTTTATTGCTTTCAAGCTTTATGCTCAGCTCTCAAAATCCTACCACAATAGCAAATGCAGAGACAAAATCACTCAATTTTATAAAAATCACTGAGCCAGTCAAAGATATTCAAACATCTCATGATGGGGTAGTCGTTAAAACTCCAAAATTGGGTTATCATCCCAAAAACGATTGGCCATTGCATGAGAAAACAAACAAGGACGCCTTGCCACTTGGAGCTGATCTTTCATGGCAGAAGAATTATTCCCCTAGTAATACTCAAAGAGTTCTGATAAAAGATTGGGAAGGATTAGGACCAGATGGGAATTTTAATCCTGGTGATCCTTCATTAGATGTTGGCCCAAATCATGTCGTCCAAATGGTGAATGGGGTTGGTGGTTCAAATGTTGAGATTTGGGATAAGAATGGAAATTCCTTAACCACTTTTATCTTTGACGGTGTTACGGGTATTAGCGGGGCAGGAGACCCGATTGTTATTTATGACCAATTAGCTGATAGATGGTTACTAAGTGAATTTGCTCCACAAGGTGCAAATGCTTTGATCGTTGCTATCTCGACCACACCAGATCCAACAGGTGCTTATGCAATCTATTCTTTTAGTACTCCTGATTTTCCTGATTATCCGAAGTATTCAATTTGGAATGATGCCTATGTCGTCACCACGAATGAATCTAACTCAAGAATTTATGCATTTGATCGAATAAAGATGCTCGCCGGTGATCCAACTGCAACTGCACAACAATTTGATATCACGAACTTTAACACTATTGGTTTTCAAGCTGCGACTCCAGTCAACTTAGATGGCTTAACCTTGCCACCATCTGGTGCGCCTGGTATGTTTATGAGAATGGCTGATGATGGTTGGACTGGTGTTACGGAAGATCGATTAGAAATATTTGAAATGACACTCGATTTTGCTAATGCAGCAAATTCTTCAATAACAGGCCCTATCCTGTTGCCCACTGACCCTTTCGATACAGAGTTAAATGGATTTACAGCATTTTCTGCAATTGCACAACCCGGTACAACCCTTGAATTGGATCCACTGAGAGAACTGCTAATGAATAAAATTATTTATAGAAACTTTGGTACATATGAAGCTCTTGTCTGTAATCACGTCACTGATGTAACAGGTAATGACGACGCTGGTGTGAGATGGTATGAACTTCGACGTGTTGGAGGGACTAGTGGTTCATGGACAATTCATCAACAAGGGACATATTCACCCGATAACACAAGTCGCTGGATGGCCTCGATTGGGATCAATGAAGATGGGTCAATTGGATTGGCCTATAACGTCTCAAATGCTACCGATGTATTTCCGGGCATCAGATATACAGGTAGGAAAGAGTGTGATCCATTAGGAGATATGACCTTTCCTGAAACAACAATTATTAGTGGTAGTGCCTCAAATGCTAGTAATAGATGGGGCGATTATAGCACTCTATCTGTTGATCCTGTAGATGGGACATTTTGGTTTACTGCGCAATATAATCTGACCTCAACATGGGCAACTCGTGTTGCTAATTTCGAAATACCTTTTGATTGCTTCGGCATTAAGCTCAGTCCTATTGATCTTGCTCAGACTGTTTGTCAGCCAGATGATGTGACATATGATTTTGACATGGAATTTTTGGGCGGATTTTCAGGGAATGTGACGTTTTCTACAACAGGTCTTCCAACAGGTACATCAGCTAGTTTTAGTACCAATCCGACAACCGCCCCTGGAACATTTACACTGACGATTAGTGGAACAGGAGCTGCGTCTCCAGGTGATTATAGTTTTACTATTGTAGCAACTGATGGCACAGAAACGGATGATATCTCTCTAGATTTAACAATAGATGGAGTTCTTAGTACTGCATCTAACTTATTAACACCAGCGGATAATACTATTGGAGAATCGACAACACCACTGTTTAGCTGGTCAGCGGTTGCTGATGCAAGCTCATACACCATTGAAATATCAACAGACGCGGCTTTCTCGAATATAGTAGAGACGAATACCATCACTGGAACTTCTTATATTGGAGGACCACTCGCCATTACAACACAATATTTTTGGAGAATCAATACTGAAAATTCATGTGGATTAGGGACAGTAAGTTCGACATTCAATTTCGAAACGGCTAATATTAGTTGTATTGCAGTTGTTAGTACGGATACGCCTATTAATATATCAGCAGCAGGAACTCCAACGATAACATCTTCAATCCTGTTTTCAGATGTTGGAATGATAACTGATTTGAATATTATAAATCTAGATATTACTCATACTTATGCCTCTGACTTGACAATTTCTTTAACTAGTCCTAGTGGAACGACCGCAATTATTTTACAGGGAGAGTGTACAACAACAGATGATATAATAGGTGATTTCGACGATGCAGGTGCGGCTATTGCATGTCCAATAGCTGGAGGTGTATTTTTGCCGCAAGATCCCTTTTCTGTATTTAACACAGAGACGACCGACGGCATCTGGATATTAACAATCGAAGATGTCGCCAATCAAGATGGTGGCTCTCTTAATTCTTGGACATTGGAGTTATGTGGAAATTTAGCACCACCTGTGTGTCCCATGATAGCACCTGATTTGACAAGTCCTGCAGATATGTCTGTAGGTATGGGACTAAATCCTAGTTATAATTGGGTTGCTGTACCCAATGCCACATCCTATAGTATAGAGATAGCGACTGATGTTGGATTTACTACTATTGTAGAGACAGCGATTAGTGTGACGACTGACTATACAGGAACGATAGCATTAGATCCAATGACTAACTATTATTGGAGAGTGACTGGTATCAATTCGTGTGGTCCAGGTCCAGTTAGCTCGATATTCAATTTCGAAACTGCTGATATAATTTGTAATTCTGTTGTTAGTACTGATACCCCAATTAATATATCTGCCACAGGAACGCCAACTGTAACGTCTTCAATCACAATATCTGATAGTGGAACGATTAGTGATCTGAATATTTTAAATTTAGACATCACACATAGTTATGTAGCTGATCTGACAATTTCTATAACAAGTCCCAATGGCATAACGGCAATTCTTTTATCAGGAGAATGTACAACGACAGATGATGTCATAGGGAATTTCGATGATATAGGGACTGGTATTTCGTGTCCAGTTGCTGGCGGAATATTTGCTCCGCAGGATGCCTTTTCTATATTTAATGGTGAAGCCTCTGCTGGCACATGGATATTAACCATCGAGGATGGAGCCGATCAAGATGGTGGTTCTCTCAATTCTTGGACGTTGGAGTTGTGCGGAGATTTTGCTCTAGATTGTCCACCAGACTATGCAAGCGGAAATGAATTAATTGGTACGCAATCGATTGATGCTGATTTCGAAACAGATGGTGTAATTGAATCAAGTCAAATTATTGACAACAATTCAATGGTATATTATGATTCAGGAATCTCTGTGCTAATGAAAGAAGATTTTGAAGTCATTATTGGGGCTACATTTCATGCCTTTATTGATGGCTGTAATGGTGCTATGTTGCAGTCGGAAAAAAATAAATAGATTTATTTATACAATTATATCCTATATAGAGGCTTTTGAAGGATCAAAAGCCTCTATTTTATTTGGAAAAATTTTTACCAGATAAAACTCATTGGGACATAATAGCTTTGTTGACCGATAAGATTCTTCTTCTGCTACGCCATGCTAAGTAGTGCCGCTATAAATCTTCAACTGCTAAATGCAGATACAGTTATCAAAATTCTATATCGTATCTTGGTAGAAAGTCTCAAAACTACATTTGGTTTTATAGTCGCTTGAGCTTATGGCTAAACCAATAACATAAATTGATGAATAAAATATATATCGCGGTGAGCATTATCAGTCTAACGATGATGGCCTGTCAAGGTGATCGCTTAGCTTATGTTGCTGCACCAGTTGAATTAAGCATGCAAGAAAAATATCCCTGGACATTATGGGATTTTAAAAAGTTGAATGACGAAAATCCGATTCTAGTACCGGAAAAGGAATTTTCATTTACTTGTCCTGTCAAGAATGAGGTCGTGCATTGGGAAGAGCGTAATGTCCTAAATCCAACAGCACTTGTTATTAATGATCAGGTGCATCTTATCTATAGAGCGCAGGATGAACATGGAACATCTAGATTAGGATTAGCTATTAGTGACGATGGCATCCATTTCAAAAAACAAGCACAACCAATCGTATATCCTGATAATGATGAGATGAGTAAATACGAAATGCCGGGTGGGGTAGAAGATCCCCGAATTGTGATGAGCGAAGATGGTAGATATATTTTAACATACACAGCCTATGATGGTAAAACGGCTAGACTCATGATCGCCTCATCTGTAGATTTGAAAACGTGGCAAAAGCATGGGCCAGTCCTAGGGACGGGAAAATATAAAGACACTTGGTCGAAGTCTGGTGCAATCGTCACTCGATTGGTTGGAGATCAATTTATAGCGACAAAAGTTGATGGGAAGTATTGGATGTATTTTGGAGATACTGATTTTTTCATGGCTTATTCGGATGACCTAATCAATTGGGAAGTTGCAGTGGATAAGGAAATGGACACTATGATTTCTGCCATGTCTCCACGACCAGGCTATTTTGATAGCCGATTAATAGAGCCAGGCCCCGCACCTTTTATTGTCGATGAAGGTATTTTAGTCTTATACAATTCTCGAAATTCAAGTAGTTATGAAGACAGCTCATTAGCAAAGCTGGATTATGCAGCAGGGCAAGCTCTTTTTGACAAAGAGAGACCTTATAAATTATTGGAGAGAACAGACCGCGATTTCATACATCCAGAAATGCCATATGAAAAAGTTGGAGAAGTCAATAATGTATGCTTCATTGAAGGCCTAGTACCATTTAAAGGCAAGTGGTTTTTGTATTATGGGACTGCTGATAGTAAAATTGCAGTTGCTGTGAGGGATATGTAAGTATGGCTTTATTACATGCAGTAGAAGGGGTAACACATAAGACATAAAAGGCGCATACTGATGGGTGCAAGACACATAAGATTGACCATCCTTACCATTGTTGGTGTTATGACCAGCAAGACATATTGCTTAAGCACTTGTTACCAATTCACAATTCACCAATCAACAAATTGTCTAAACTATTAAAATCTTCTTTGGGGATGAGAAAATAGTTTTTGCCACCAATCCCTAAGACAAATTTATTTTTAGTCACATGTGCACATATATAGTTTAGGTTTGTGATCCAATTAACTTGCAGAGGCAAATTATTCTCCAAATATATGATTGGCCGATGTATTTCAATCGTCTTGCGTGCGCCCTTCAATACTTCCATCTCTGCCCCTTCTACATCTATCTTGATTAATGACGGCGTGAATTTAAAATCATCGAGAGGTAGTAATTCAACGGCTTCTTGTCTTTCAGTTTTGCGGTGTTTAGAATAAAAAAAGAATGGTTTTTCTCTATCCAAGCCCTCATAGACTTGTGTCAGATTTTTCTGATATAATGAGCTTAACCCTTCCATAAAGTAGCTACCATACCCAGGTATATAAAGCGTTGCTTGTTTTGCTTTTGATGATAGCCCAATTTGATGGCACATAACTTCTGGCAAACCTCGGAATCGATTTTTTAATTCCAAAAAAGCAGTAGACAATGGTTCGAAGGCCACCACATTCGGACACATCTTTAAAAGGTCTCTGACTACATCACCTCGGTTTGCTCCAACATCTATGGCACAGCCTTTACCTCTAAATCCAGAATTGTACAGGAATTCAAGATCACTTAAATAGAAGGATTGTCTTAATCCTCTAAAGCTAAGTCTGATTAGATTCAGCATCTTTTTTGATGCTGGACTAAATGCAATAAGAGTCCGAACGATTTTCTGTATAAAATCCAGAATCATGTTTTATTCGTTATATAGCCTTTACCAATCTCTAATTCACCAATCTCTAATTCACCAATCACTAATTCACCAATTCACCAATTCACCAATTCACCAATCACTAATCACCCCCCCTCAGGAAAAGACCTCATCTTAGAATACCGCAAATAGCTGTCAAACACCTCCGTGTCAGGACCCACAACTCTCGGATCTTCCGTGCGAAATAATTCTGAAAGCAGTAAAGATTGGAGAGTGCCCATGATCTCAGATTTAGATGCATTCGTTGCTAAATTCATAAGGCAAAAGGGATCGGAGACGACATTATACAATTCCTTCTCAGGTCTTTTGTCGTGGGCTAGAGAAAAATAATATGATTCTTTTTGCCTCTGCTCTATGGTGTATTGCTTTGTTGGACAATCATCAATATCTGTAAAGCTAGCCTGCGGTAAATACTTACCCTGATCATCCAAGCCATACATAGGCATCAAGTCCGTTGAATCAGTTGGGTTAAACTTTTGAGGAGCCCCAGCTGGCCAGCGCTCTGGCTTCATATTCCATATGTAAATAAAGGAATCGTGACGAATCATCCGCTGCGGATAGCCTCGATTAAGATATCTGGAAGATGAATGCCTCTCTCTACCTGACAGTGCAAAATCTCTAGTTGGCGTTGATTGCTTGCCCTCCAAAACACCTTTCAAACTCTGTCCGCTCATCGGAAGCATAGCAGTCGGTGTGATGTCTGTGATATCCAGTAAAGTGGGAGCGATGTCTATAAAACTAACTGGCGATTTAATGCTACGCCCTCCTTCGAATTCCTTTGGATAGCGTACAGCAAAAGGGACATGACTTCCATATTCATAACAATTAGCCTTGGCTCTTGGAAATGCCATCCCGTTATCTGAAGTCACAATGACAATCGTATGATCTAACTCACCAATTGACTCTAGATAATTCAACATCTGCTCAAGATGATTATCAAACCACTCAATCTCTACTGCATAATCAAGCATATCTCCCTGCACAATCTCGTGGTCAGGCAGGAAGCCTGGGACAACAGACTCGCCTAGTGCCTTGTCCGTTCTCTGCCACGAATCCTGCTCAAATTTTCTATGCGGTTCTCTCGCACCATACCAAAAAAAGAAGGCCTCGTTATTTTTCTTATTATCCATGAAATATTTAAAGTTGGCGAAATAATTCGTACGACTGATGCCTTTGGTGGGCGGAAGATTGGATTCTGGTTTGTATTGCAACCGGCTGTGTTCTATGCCGCCTGCATCTGTGTTACGCCACAAGGAATCTGCCTCACTCCGAGCATATTGGAAAGGGGAGACACCTTTGCCAGTTCGACCAATCGAATAACCATTCGCCTCTAACTCATCTATAAATGGAACATGTTTTTTCATCCATGAAGAAGCATGTTGGCCGGATTGTTCATTTTGCCAATGATACCGACCTGTCACGATTGAGCTCCGTGAAGGCGCACAACCCGGTGAGCCTGCATAGCAATGTTCGAAATTAACACCTTCACGAGCGACACGATCAAATGCGGGCGTGTTGATAAATTGACAGCCGGCATAACTCGTGTGTACATGAGACTGATCGTCACTAATGGCGAATAGGATATTGGGGCGCGATGGAGTTTGCTGGTCTGTAGTTTGCAGATCTTGGTTTTTAACGGAGCTAGAACATGCAGACGTTAACAATACGGTGAAAGTAAATAAAGTGATTACAGAATGTGTATTCAATAAAATCAATTTTTAAATGATGACTTTCTTGAAATTAAAGATAAAAACTGTAAACATGAACAACTGATGAGTTTTATATTTTTAGTTACATGTGGTGAAAACAAACTTGCTATGAAGGTGTGTCAAGCAATACTTTATTCTTCCAAGTGGTTTTAACTTGGTTAGAAATAAACGGTTACATTGATTACATTCCAATTTCTTATCTTACTGTAGTTTAAGAAAATCAATAGCTGCTATGTCAAGATTCACTTTTTATGTACCGATCATATTTGGATTCGCTAGTCTTATCTCCTATTCGTGTATCAGTAAAACACAAGAATTGTCAAGGGCTAATACATCTGCAACTGTCACAAAAGTTGAGTCAAGCTTGATCAATAATGCACCTAATGTATTGATCATTCTCACCGATGATCAAGGCTACCATGACGTATCCTATTACGGAACAGAAGACATCAAAACGCCACACATTGATGCACTCGCTGCAGATGGGATGCGCTTTGATAATTTTTATGCCAATTGCCCTGTTTGTTCTCCAACACGAGCATCGCTGCTGTCTGGCCGATACCCAGATCACGTAGGAGTCCCAGGTGTGATACGCACCTATCCAAGTAATAATTGGGGATACTTAGATCCTAGCGCCATACTTTTGCCCAACACCTTTAATGACTTAGGTTATCATACGTCATTGATTGGGAAGTGGCACCTCGGGCTTGAATCGCCTAACACGCCTAATGAGCGTGGCTTTGATTATTTTCATGGGTGGCTAGGAGATATGATGGATGACTATTGGGCAAAACGTCGACATGATATTAATTATATGAGACATAATGAAGAGATCATAGATCCACCAGGGCATGCTACGGATCTATTTACAGAATGGGCCGTTGACTATATTCGTGAAAAGAAGCAAGGTGAAAAACCGTTTATGATGTACCTCGCTTATAATGCGCCACATTTTCCGGTCCAGCCTCCTCCAGATTGGTTGGCAAAAGTGAAAAAACGAGAACCCCAATTATCTGAAAAGCGGGCGAAGCTTGTGGCATTTATAGAGCACCTAGATGATGGCATTGGTCAGGTTATCAATGCCTTAAAAGAGACTGGTCAATACGACAATACCATCATTGTCTTTAGCAGTGATAATGGTGGACTGCTTAGAGATGAAGCAAATAATGGCCCCTTGCGTGATGGCAAACAATCTGTCTATGAAGGCGGACTAAAAGTGCCGACTTGTATTAGTTGGCCCGAGGGGCAGATTCCTAAGGGAGCTGTGAGTTCGTATCGAGCGACGACGATGGATCTATACCCAACCTTAGTCGAGGCGACTGGTGGTACCATTAATCACTTTATGGAGGGCAAAAGTTTTTTGCCCATATTAAAAGGTGATGCGCTGAGTGATCGCGATAGACCTTTATATTTTGTGCGAAGAGAGGGTGGGCAGCGTTATGGCGGTTTGACCATTCAAGCAGTATTACTGAATGAATGGAAATTACTGCAGAATAGTCCATTTGCCCCACAAGAGTTATACAATCTAAACCAAGATCCTAGTGAATCGAATAATCTCATCGAAAGCGAGCCAGAAAAGTATAAGGAATTAAATGCTTTGACGATGCAATTTATGCAGGAGGCAGGGAAGGTGAGCTGGCAGAAGGGGGAGGAAGAGTAAATGGGTAAATAAGTGAATGAGTGAATGAGTGAATGAGTGAATGAGTGGATGAGTGAATGAATGAATGAGTAAATGGGTAAATGAGTGAATGAGTGAATGAGTGAATGAGTAAATGAATGAATGAGTAAATGAATAAATACGTGAATGCTAAAGTGGGGCAGAAGTCTCGTATCAATACAAAGTAGCAGGCTGGGAGTACATTCGTAAATGCAGTAATTGTACATTAAAAAATGATGACAGCGACATCAAAGATTGTTTGTCTGCACATAGGTCGGGTTTAGATTATTGAAAACCTTGAAAATTCGGTGTTATTTTTTGTGAAAATGATGACAATTTTATTGTGCAAGTGCAATTAGAAATACACACCTTTATGATATAATGTAGATTAAGTAATATATGTGCTATCATGCAACTCTAAATAATTGTAACAGTGATTGAATTAGGCAAGATGAATACGCTTACCATATTGAGAGAGACGAGTGTAGGTCTATTTTTGGGTAATGAGGACGATAACGATGATGATGTGTTATTGCCTTTCAAGTATTTTCCAGAAAAGTATGATCTAGGTGACGAGATTGAAGTCTTTATCTATCTTGATTATGAAGAACGCAGAATCGCAACGAACCTAACACCGTATATACAATTGCATGAGTTTGCATTGCTGGAGGTTGTAGACGTGACAGAGGTCGGTACGTTTATGGATTGGGGCTTAGAAAAGCACTTATTTATTCCGTTTGGTGAACAGCGGCATAGGATGGAATTAGGCATGTGGTATGTTGTCTATTTAGATATTGATGAGAAGACGGACAGGTTATATGGCACCAATCGAATCGAGCGTCACTTAGACAAAGATGACATCACAGTTGCAAAAGGAGATGAAGTTGACTTGCTCGTTTTTATTGAAACAGACCTTGGTTATACCGTCATTATTAATGGAAAACATAAAGGCTTAGTCTTTGAGAATCAAATTTTTAAAGAGATAAATCCAGGAGACAAGATGAAGGGCTACATCAAAGATATTCGACAAGATGGTAAAATAGACGTATCTCTTCAACCTATCGGATTTGTAAATTCTAATGAGAAGAACACTGACCTTATCTATCAAGCCCTTGTGGACAACAGTGGGACTCTCGCCTTAACGGATAAGAGTTCGCCTGAAGAAATCTATGCAATATTCGGTATTAGTAAGAAGGCATTTAAACGAGCTGTTGGAGATTTATATAAACAGCGTAAAATTAGTATAGCCCCTACACAGATAACGCTTTCTAAGAATGATTAAGCCCTTTTGTTAATCGTCTGACAATTGACTCATTTGTTTGAAGCATCTACAATCATCTTATCATTGATTTCATATATTGTTGAATAGATTATCTATCTTATATCAAAATATCATGTCATGAATTCAATCAGAATAATTTCTACCGTCTTTTATATGTGTCTATGTGTCATTGCATATTCAAACTATGACGAAGCTGTTGACGGTGATCTATCAGGAGACCCTAATGGTCCGACAATATTTAATGTGTCAAATGGATCAAATATCATTTGTGCAAGTTCTACAGCAGGAGATATTGAATATTGGACGATCACAATTCCAACTGGTGGCACGCTTGATGAAATCATGTTAACAAGCTTTGCTTCTGATCGAGTGGGATTTTTGGCCTTTCAAGAAGGGAGCGTTTTTGTGCCAGGACAAGGAGCTGCAAATCTATTAGGATGGACTCATTTGGGGGATGCGTCTGATGGTCAATTAGCTATTATGAATAGTAATGGTGAATTGGGGTTTACGATACCTGTGCCAGCAGGGACCTATACGTTTTGGGCGCAGGAGACGAGTACGACTTCTTCGACTGAATTTTGTTTGGATTTTCAAATCACGCTGCCTCCACCGGTCGTTAGTGAGATTCCGACAATGTCACAGTGGGGCTTAATTGCGCTTGGTTTACTCATGCTCATATTTGCCACTATCGCTATAAAAGCCACTCAAAAATTAGCGTATTGAGGCACTAGTGCTCTGTCAAGTATATATTGACTGGTTGAATTTGAGTGTAGTTTGTGCATGAACTAGCCGCAGGTTCGGTCTGATAGCCTAGCTATCAAGGCCGGTTCTGTAACGACGTGCATGTGCAAAATACGCCAAATGCACTAGTCAGGTATATCTTGACAGAGCACTAGTGCTTAAATTTTACACAGATTGGTTTAGGTGCTTTGAGTTTATCACCTGTTAATGTCAAAGCCCCTGTTTGTTGATCAATCTTGTATACTGTGATTGAGTCATCATCTCGATTAGCACACAATAGAAACAGACCATTGGGGCTAATGGTAAAATTGCGCGGCCAGGCGACTCCTTCATCTTCTATTTCTGTCAAGCTTAGCAAGCCAGTGTTTTCATCGATAGTGTATACTGCGATGCTGTTCGAGTCCCCTCGATTCGAAGCATATAGAAAACGACTCGATGGATGGATATGTATATCAGCACTTTTATTGAATCCAGTAAACCCTTCTCCTACACTACTGATCGTTTGCATTTTTGTGAATGCAGATTGACTTTGGTTAAATGAAAAAGCAGTGACACTACCACCCATTTCATTTAAGAGGTAAATGAATTTTTGATTGGGATGAAACTCGATATGTCGCGGGCCAGCTCCCAAATCAGATTTAATATACGCTGGATCATTGACACTTAATTGAGTCCCATATTTTTTATATAAATTAATTTGATCAGTCCCTAAATCGGCTGCGTACACCAAACCGCCAGGACCTACTTGTGCAAAGTGTGCATGCGGTCCTTTTTGTCTTTCTGGGTTAATACTGCTGCCCTTGCCTTGGATGATCGATGATAGCTGTGCCAGCGAACCATCTTGCAGGACAGGTATTAAGGCAGTTGATCCACTGCCATAATTAGATGCTAAAATAGCTCCACTTAATGGATCTGTAGAAATATAACAGACTCCTTTGCCACCAGTGGATTGTCGATTCAGGAATTGTAATTCATCAGAAGGTGTAATTCTGAATGCGCTCACTTGGCCTGTCCGATCACCAGCTACAGAGTGAGCAGCATAAAGGGTTTTGCTGTCTGCTGAAATTGTCAAGTAGCCTGGATTTAATATTCCAGTCTGTGTTGACTTGTATTTACTTTTGCCTGTTGATTGATCAAAGGTATATATGTAAATGCCTTCTGTTTCTAAATTGGTGGAAGTCCCTATATAAACAGATAGTTGGTCAGTACTGTTAGAGATAGTTGCGGTTTTACAAGAATAATTCAATACGCAAATCAAAATTAAAAGACAAGTAGAAGCTACTAAGTGACGAGATAAAATCATATTTCTAAGTTAACTTGAAAGCTCTTGAATGAAGAATGTTTAAGATTATTTTTTAAATAATATATGAATAGACTGTCGAGACGAGACATGCCTTGTCTCTAGAGTCATTATAGGTGATATGTGTGTCGAAAGTTCTTGATTGTAAATAATTCACGTATTTTAGAAGCAATTGAACGAACTTCAATGATGATAAAAAAATCTTCTGTGCTATTGGGTGTTATCGCATCCATTTTGTTTTTAGTAAGCTGCCTATCAAATGAAGAGGTAGCAATAGCTGATTCTAGTTTGCCAGATACTATAGATTTTAATTTTCATATCCGACCAATCTTATCAGACAGATGTTTTGCTTGCCACGGGCCAGATGAAAATGCCCGTGAAGGAAATTACAGATTAGACTTAGAAGAAGATGCCTTTACGATGATAGATAGTCTGACCAAGGCATTTGCAATAAAGCCAGGAAATGCACAGCAGAGTCATTTGATCAAAAGAATACAATCCTCTGATCCCGAGTACATGATGCCACCACCCGAATCAAATCTAGTGCTGTCTACTCGAGAGATTGAACTTTTGCGAAAGTGGATCGATCAAGGTGCTCAATGGAAAAGTCACTGGGCATTTACACCACCTCAGCAAGTGGATATTGAAGATGAACAGTATGTCGACGGAGCCAAAAATGAAATTGATTATTTTATACAGGAGAGATTAAAGCAAGTCAATCTCAAAGCTTCAAAACAAGCATCAAAAGAAAAGCGCATAAGGCGATTGTCATTTGATCTGAGAGGTATCCCGCCATCAATAGAGGAGATCGATGCATTCCTCGAGGATGAATCGGAGACAGCTTACGAAACAATCGTAGATCAGTTTTTAAGTGAGAGAGCCTATGGAGAAAGACTTGCAGTTGAGTGGATGGATTTAGCGAGGTATGCTGATTCGCATGGTTATCAAGATGATATTGAACGGAGCATGTGGCCGTGGAGAGATTGGGTCATACAGTCGTTTAATGACAACATGTCGTACAAAGAATTTGTGAGCTTACAATTGGCAGGCGATTTAAATGAAGAGCCCGACTATGAACAGATATTAGCAACAGGCTTTAATCGTAATCATAAGATTACCCAAGAAGTGGGCGTTGTCGAAGAAGAGTATCGGGTGAATTATGTGCTAGATAGAACGAATACATTTTCGACTGCTTTTTTAGGTTTGACAATAGAATGTGCGCAGTGTCATGACCACAAATACGATCCGATATCTCAAAAGGAATATTACAGCTTGTTTAGTTTTTTTAATCATGTACCTGAAAAAGGCAGAGTTGATTATGGTGTAGAAGTTGCAGCTCCATTTCTAGAATTACCAGAAGAGAAGATCAAAGAATTAACATCGTATGTCAGTAACTTAACTGCCAATCAAAATGATGTGCTTGAGCAATATGAGGAACAGCAATGGACAACATTTGATCCTAAAGACCTTGATATTGCAAAATCGAATACTCTAGATTTACCTAAAGGTCTAATCTCATGGTTTCCATTGGATTTTGAAAATAATCAAGGCATCATTGATGTTATCAACCAAAACAGTTCAATAAGCTACAATGATCTATTAACAGTCAAAGGTGTGTCTAGCGGCGCAGCTGAATTTGTAGGTAATAATTATGCAATCATAGCGGATCAAGAATTTACGAATCCCAATACACCTTTCTCAGTGAGCTTTTGGGTGAATTCTATTGATGGTGGTGTAAGTGGTCCTGTACTAGAATGCATGGATAGGAATGGAAAGGCTGTCTTAAGTATATCAGTGACCTGGGAAAAGAAGTTAGGGGTTCAATTCAATAGCACTTATCCGTTTCGGTCAGACACCAACATTAGATTATGGAGTAGACAAGAGGTGCCTGCAAATCAATGGACACTCTGTACGGTTACTCATGACGGGTCGCGTAGCTTGGCTGGCGTTAACTTTTATATGAATGGTGAAGTCTTAGAGAAAGTCAGTACGATTGACGAATCGGGCGCTACGTTTAAGACGATTGAGAAAATCTATTTTGGCGGTGTACCGATTCAAAGCAAGGAAGATGCATCGACGGTTTTACAAAGAGAGGTGAATGGAATCGTGGCAGCGCAAATCGATGAGCTCATGTTTTTTAATCGGACTCTATCAGTCGCTGACATAAAGACAATTCAAAAGTTTAAGCCGCTTGCTGCGATAGCGAATCAAAAAACGTATTCTGAAATTGACAAAAAGCGTTTGTTTTATCATCAACTTTTGCATGCCGACGACAGGTATTCATCATATGTAGAGCGTCTAAGAGGCTATAAGATTAGAGAAGCTCGAACGAGGGATATCGTCGTCAAGCCAACTATGGTGATGAAGGATATGGATACCTTAAGGACTACCTACGTTTTGAATCGGGGACAATACAATCAACCCACAGATGAAGTCAGCCATGGAACACCTCAGTCTGTATTACCATTTGATGACGCCTATCCAAGAAATCGACTAGGCCTTTCAAATTGGCTATTCGCAGATGACAATCCCCTAGCTGCCCGCGTTGCTGTCAATCGATTTTGGCAAATGATTTTTGGTAAAGGATTGGTCGCTACCCCAGAAGATTTCGGAAGCCAAGGAGAGTTGCCATCACACCCGGAGTTGTTAGATTGGCTAGCTGTGGATTTTCAAGAGTCAAATTGGGATATCAAACGCTTGATCAAAAAAATGGTGATGTCCTCTACGTACCAACAATCAGCTGATGTCAATGCGCAATTATTAGAGTTGGATCCTTCGAATACTTTGCTCGCAAGAGGGCCTCAATCTCGCCTTCCCGCAGAGATGATTCGAGATCATGCTTTGGCAATCAGTGGCTTGCTTAGCACACAAGTTGGAGGTCCTAGTGTCCGGCCTTACCAACCAGAAGGCCTGTGGTTAGAAGTCGCTTCAGGGAATCAATCATTGAGGAAATATATTCAAGATCATAATCAAGATTTATACCGTCGCAGTTTATATACATTTTGGAAACGTACAATACCGCCACCTTCAATGACCACCTTCGATGCCAGTACGAGAGAGCAGTGTACAGTCAAACGACAAAGTACAACCACGCCCATGCAGGCGCTGGTCTTGCTGAATGATCCTCAATACATCGAGTCATCTAGACTCATTGCCGAACGCATGTTAGAAGAAGGAGGAGATGAAGTCGAAAGCCGTATCCAATTTGCTTTTCGCTTAGCCACTTCAAGGCGAGCCACCAATAAAGAATTAAATATTCTAAAGGAATTATTTAACACCGAACAGGCAGAATTTAAGGACAACCCAGATGCAGCTTATTCATTGTTGAAAATTGGCGAATATGGTAGAGATGAAAATCTTGATGCGATTGAGTTAGCTGCTTACACCACTGTTGCGAATACGATTCTCAACTTGTCGGAGGCGATTCGGAAGGCGTAAAAATCTCAGCCAAAGGCTGATCAGCCGCCGCGCCGCTGTTGGTCTCCGAACCAACGGCTTTGTGATGCTAAATGACCAGAACAGGATTTGTTAGAAACAACAGTTCAAGTATTGCTATAAGCGTCTCGCCTCAAGTTGCTTAATATCAGAAGTAGGACCTGCCTCCTGCAAGTTGGTTTTTATGATGTAATGATGATAGAAATCGCCTGCACTGGTTGACTGAAGTTCAATAATTACTGTTTCCACACTTTTTAATTTCTAACATATTTCCAATGTACTTCTAACTTATTTCTATTCTAATTCCATGTTATTTCCAATCTATTTCCAGAACATATCGCCCTTGTTGGTTAGGAGACCAACTAGACTGGCTTCCCTTTAGTTTTATGTATTGATGGCTACAGATCGAAAAATCCAAGTTATTTCTAACCTAATTCTACTTTATTTTCAAGCTACTTCTAATTTATTTCCAATCTAATTCCATGTTATTTCCAACTTGTTTCCAGTGTCCGGGAGGCTTTCATTTGGATTCATATTTTCATTTTATGAGTCCCCGCAATCTTACCAGTATGATTTAGCTGTCGCAATAATTACCCTATCGAATAATTTAGGTCCAAAGTACCTCCTGTTTAGTTTATAGCAAAATTCATTTAAATAATTTTGCAAATATTTGCCTTTAACCATGTGGTGTATCCCTAATAACCATCTCTTAGCATTACTAATAGCTACATGTACCCATTTCAATAATTCGACAGTTGTTTGTTTGTCTGATTTTTTTTGAATATGAACTTCAACATAATCAGACAGATTCACATAGCTTGTACTTTTATCGCTGAGGATAATACTTTCAAATTCTATGTTGTCTTCTACTGCCTGTTCAATACTTTCTGCCATGTGGTTTTCTAAAACACGCATTTTGAAATATCTACATTGTCTAGACTTTTTACCAGTTTCTACATCTTCTATTTCAGTAGACTCTGCCATTACAGCCACATTCGACTTTGCCTTTGATCCACGACCACGTTTAGGTTTTGAACCTTTTCTAATTCCTTTTGTGAAATAGCCTTCATCTAATTCGACCATGCCTTCAAGTTTATACAGATCATCTCTAAGTCCCATAGCTGACCTGATTTTATGCATCATTAACCAAACGGTATCATAACGTTTATGTCCCAATTGCCTTTGCATTTCTAATGCCGATATGCCTTTTTTGGACATCGTCATAAATGCTATGCATTTATACCAAAGTAGAAAAGGCAAATTACTGCTTTCCATTATCGTTCCACTACGCAGAGTTGTTCTAAATTTGCAGTCTTTACATTGCCACTGCCATTTGTTTTTTAACCAATAATGTGTTGTACATTCACATTTTTTACACTTGATCCCTTCAGCTTCTCTATTATTCTTGAAATGCTGTCTACAACTTGTCTCATCAGGGAAATTCTCGATAAATTTTAAGATATTCATTTTGAGTTATTTTAACCCAATATCAAAAGTAGCGTGCAGCTATAATACACTTAGGTATAATTGCGGGGACTCATATTTTCATTTTGATTCATATTTTGATTTTGATTTAGAAAAGCTAATTCCAGTCTAATTCCATCATGTTTCCAATTAGATCTTTTTATATGTGTATTCACTTGATCTAATTTTACTGTGTCAATATTAATGTACACGTTATGGCAAGTTTAGATTCGGTAATACAAAGATTAGGACAAGCAAAATCAGTGCTCAGTGCACCGATGACTATTAACGCAAGTACTGCGACTCAAGTTACAGCTAACGGCACGTTCCAAGCACAAGCAGTTGGTGGACAAGTTGCGGCACAGGTAGGTGGTCAAGGTGGCGGTCAAGGTGGCAATCCTAATTTTGCACCAGATCCAAATTCAGGCAATGATAATGGTATTCGATTTGGCGGAGAAGGAACGGATAGTGTGTATACAGAAGATCGGTTAGTAGAACTTGTCAACGAAGACGTACCTGGAGCTGGCGATCCACGACTCAATGAGTTAATGGAGGAGATGCAAACGCTTGATCCCAATGATCGACCTGCGGTAGAGGCAATGATGACTGAGATTGCGGATATACGAGGGACGGATCCAGATGCCATGATAGCTGATTATGATAAGATGACAGATATCATGGGTCAAAATGGCTTAACATTCGACAGTATCAATGAAGACCTTCATCCTGACTTTATGGGATCAGAAGTACATCTGACATATGGTAATGTGGTTGGTAATTCAATTGGATTAGACCCCGTATTTGGAGCTGTGATGAATCCATCAGGAGGATTAACGGGACCTGGGAATAATGCCTTACCAACAGATCCGAATAGTGCTATCACATCGCATGGCATTGTTCATGATGCCTCAGGATTTATGTACAATTCCTTAGGCATTGGACATGGCTATGACTATGTTGAAAATATTCCTGGAGCACCGTGGTATTTAAATGATTTTCTCGACGATTCTAATCCTCTAGCTGGACAATGGAACGGTGTTGCGTATTGGGAGAGCATTCAAAATAATAATCCACTATCTGTTGGATTAGGGACAGTAGGCGATTTTGCAGATTTATTCACAGAGGGTATTGATTTAGGCTTTGAAGCTGGTGGTAACTGGTTGGGTGATAATGTTCCCATAGTGGGCGGTTTAATGGGTTGGGGACTAGAAGGAGCAGGTAATGTCGTGGGTGGAGTCGGGGACTGGTTTGATTTGGGTACCGATATAGGCGCAGATTTTTTTAATTGGACTCACGATGCTGCGGGTGCTGCTTGGGATGGCGTGACGGATTGGGGTGGTGATACTTGGGATGGATTTTCGGATTGGGGTGGTGATACATGGGATAGTTTAAGCACTTGGGGTGGAGATACATGGAGCGGTGTAACTGACTGGGGCGGTGATACGTGGGATGGTGTAAGTGATTGGGGTAGTGACACCTGGAGTGGAGTCAGTGAGTGGGGATCGGATACTTGGGATAGTGCGACAGACTGGGACAACTGGTCATTGGAAGGCGCAGGTGATTGGGCAAGTGATACTTGGAGTAGTACGACGGATTGGGCAGGAGATACATGGAGTGGAGCAAGTGATTGGGCAGGAGATTCGTGGAATAGTGTGAGTGATTGGGGAAGTGAAACTTGGGATAGTGGAACAGATTGGGCGAGTGACTCTTGGGATAGTGTAACGGATTGGGGATCGGATTCTTGGGATGGAGCGACTGATTGGGCGAGTGATACCTGGGATGCTGGTACGGACTGGGCGAGTGACTCTTGGAATAGTGCAACAGATTTGGTATCTGATACTTGGGATGGGGCGACTGATTGGGCGAGTGACTCGTGGGATAGCGCTTCAGATTGGGCAGGAGATACTTGGGATAGTGGTAGTGATTGGGCAAGTGATGCATGGGATAGCGGCAGTGATTGGGCGAGCGATACTTGGGACTCAGTATCAAGTTGGTGGTAATCTAATAGCTTGATTTTAATATTTCTAATGATTTTAGTAACAATGCATATTTATTCACTTTAAAAATTTAGGCTTATCAAAACGTATATTTATAACTACAAGAGACTTCCTTTCACTTCATTAAATGGAGTCATGGGAACATTCGCGCCGCATGTCAATGCCGCCAAATTGATCAAAGACATTAGTCATAACGGAAGTGACTTTGTTAGTAAAGTTGATTCTTTTTATTTAGCAAATGCTATTGATTCTAGTTTTGGTCAAAATCTAATCAGCCAAATTATTAATCATTCTGATCTGTCAAATGATGTAGATCGGTACAGGTTGAAGCATGGACATATTACTGCATTAAAAGCACTGTATCTAGCATCAAAAACAAAGTCTGATGGCATGCAGTTGACCTATGCATTTGAAAATCTGACGGCAATCCCCAATTTTGTTAGAAACACAATGATAAAGGAGCGTCGAGCTGATGATCAAGAGTTGGACAACATGCAACTCAATGGTTTGACCAGAGAGTCTTACTATGTCGATGGTGCAGAAGAATTGATGTGGGATATTATGGAACGTCTATCTGTCGATTCTAAATTGGATAAGGACTACATTGATAAATACGCGTTTTCTAGTCGATTTAAATATCGGTCTGCTCTTCATAATGGAATGTATAAAGATGAAGTTTTAACAGCAACGCTTAAAAACAAAAACAAAGAAACCTTGGATATTGCCAGAGATCAATTAGGCGATTTATTACCGAATAAAGAATCATATCAAAACGCGGAGCCAATCAGAGAGAAATTAAAATTTATCACACGCGCCAATACGAGTTTACCCGCTGACGGAGCTGTCGCTATCCTAAGTGCTAACAAATTAATCAAGGGCGTAAAAGAACAACCTGTAGCAGAAGTCATTGCTTACAATGAAGTCAATGGGGATCCTAAAAAATATACAGAGTTGGGCGTCAAGTCAATACAGCAAATTTGTAAAGACAATAAAGTCGATATTAAAGAGATTGACTTTTTTGAAATGCATGAAAATCATCCTGTTACGATTATTAGCCAAGCCAAGTCATTAAATATCGATGTTAAAAAAGTGAATTTGAAAGGCGGTAGTATTTCAGTAGGTGATCCAGTCTCTGCAAGTGGTGCAAGATTAGTATCTTCAGCATGCTCTATTATTAATCAATCAAAGTTTAACTTGGGATTAATTAATGTTAGTTCACCTCATGGCATGAGTGCGACAATGCTGATCAAACGTTATGAAAAAGCATAAACATTGAAAACATCAAGATTAGGTATTATTATTTTTATGGCAGTAAGCACATTTTTCTTTTTTTCATTTTTCAGTAAAAAGACTGTTAAAAACGATGTCTTTATACGCATCGAGAATAATACAGACTATGATTTTAAAGAAGTGCTACTAGGTCAGCGTATCATTAAAAAAAATAGTTACAGCAGTACGAGTTACGAAACCAGTTTTGATCATGTTGGCTCAAACAGTAAAACGGAATATGAGAATACAACAGGAAAACACATTGGGTACTCTAGAATGAGGCTCAGCAAAGAGCCGACTGGCTATCTAAATGTTCCTGTTCCTCATATTCAGCAGCAAGTTAAATCTGATCACTCCTTTTCGGACTCATTTGAAAATCCGTATTCTAAGCAACAGATGGATGGCTTCAGTCTAGAAAAAGGGTATTACACATTTATGATTACCGAAAGAAATGGTCTTGGTCATGTTGAGATTTTAAAGGATAAATAACGATGATGCTCTTGTTGAAGTGGTCATCAACAACAATCTCATAGTTGTAATTAAAAGAATCATGCCCATAATCGATGATAGTTCATGCAGTGGAGTAGCGGAGTATAAGCCATGATTTTAATATGAGGGATTCTTCTCATTGATGGACGCCTGTTGATATTATAAAATTTACTTTGAAGAAAATGAGTCATTTAAAATGATACTCAATAGTTTCGTAGGAAACTATCTAATACGAAAAGACGAAAGTTGATATGGAAACGATTAGCTTGAGAAAAGCAACAATCAAAGACAAAGCAATAGTCGTGGACTTTGGTTACGGCCTTGATCAAGTCGAACAGATCAACCTAAAGAGAGAACAAAAGATAACAAAAGCAATATTGGCCAAGGAATGTTTTATCGTTTTGGCGAATGACAGTGTAGTTGGCTTTGTCCTTTTTGATTATCGATTCTTTGACCAAGGATGGATAGAACTCATATTTATAGGGGAAAAATTCAGAGGGAATGGAATAGCTGGACAAGCCATTAACCTTATATGCAAACAATGCAAGACTAATAAAGTGTTTACCTCAACGAACAGTTCTAATATCCAAATGCAGAAAGTACTCAGTAAACTTGGTTTTTCATTTTCAGGTAAACTCATTGGATTAGATGATGATGATCCTGAGTTATTTTATGTTAAACGGATTAAAGAATAAAGCTGCACTACAAAAAAAAATGGCAAGATATGACTCGTTCTCAGTCAAGGTTTGAATGAGGGTTTGGTTTAGAGGATATTTTGAGTCAGATCAAGAAGGAGCTTCATTGGCACTGTGTGAGCTAAGCGACAGGTCATGTCAAAAGAAACATCTATCTTAGAAAACTAATAGCTCTAGATGAAAGTCAATCCAGATACATTTTCTGCCTTGCACAGCACACGCAGGCAATTCCTTTCCTCAGCAGGGGCAGGGATTGGCTTAGGTGCTTTGGCGAGTATCTTGCCTGGATGTTTTACACAAGAAGGTGGTTTAGCTAGCACAGCGACAGCAAAGTTTCATCACGCCCCAAAAGCAAAGCGCATTATCTATTTATTTCAAAGTGGTGGCCCAGCGCAGATGGAACTGTTTGATTACAAACCACTCTTACATAAAATGGCTGGCCAAGAGTTACCTGCAGAGATCAGAATGGGACAACGACTCACAGGGATGACCGCTAATCAAGGCACCTATCCTTTGTTTGGATCATTTTCAGACTTTAAGCAGCGAGGACAGAGTGGGGCATGGGTCAGTGATCTCTTGCCCAACATCGCCAACATTGCAGATGATCTATGCTTTGTCAAATCCTTGCACACAGAAGCCATCAATCATGATCCTGCCATGACCTTCTTTCAGACAGGCTCACAGCTCAGCGGCCGCCCAAGCATCGGCTCATGGCTCAACTATGGCTTAGGCAATGCCAATGAAAATCTTCCCGCATTCTGTGTCTTGTTATCAAAAGGCACTGGCCGCATCGCCGCTGCCCAACCACTCTCATCCAGACTCTGGGGCTCAGGCTTTTTACCTTCCAAGTTTCAAGGCGCTCAGTTTAGATCAGGCAAAGATCCCATCCTCTATCTAACGAATCCTGAAGGCGTCTCATCAGCCAGTCGCAGGCACGCGCTAGACCAACTCAAAGCACTCAATAACTTGTATCACGAGGAAGTAAAGGACCCAGAAATAAAATCACAAATCGATCAATACGAAATGGCCTATCGTATGCAGACCTCTGTACCGGAGATCATGGATGTATCCACAGAATCAGATGAAGTCTATAAACTATATGGAGAAGAATCTAGAACGCCTGGCACCTATGCCGCCAACTGCTTACTCGCTCGACGCTTAGCCGAAAAGGGCGTCCGCTTTATACAATTGTACCACCAAGGATGGGACCAACATAACGACCTGCCTGAGCACCTAGCCAAACAATGCAAAGACACGGACCAAGCCTCTGCCGCACTGGTGACTGACTTAAAACGAAGAGGGATGCTCGATGACACATTAGTCATTTGGGGCGGAGAATTTGGCCGTACAAATTACGTACAAGGCATTGGTAGAAAAGATCGCTATGGTCGAGATCATCACCCAAGGTGCTTTACTGCCTGGATGGCTGGCGGTGGCGTCAAAGCAGGCACGAGCTATGGTAAGACTGATGACTATGGTTATAATATAGCAGAGAATCCTGTCCACGTTCACGATTTTCAAGCCACCCTCTTACATCTTATGGGCATCGATCATGAAAAATTAGTCTTTAAGCATCAAGGGAGACGATACAGATTAACTGACGTTCATGGCCACGTGGTCAAAGATTTAATTGCATAGGTAAATCAAAAAAATCAAAAACTCCCTTCCCCCTTCCAACTTCTAACTCCCAACCTCCCACTTCCCACTGATGTCTCATGAAATACGTTGACAAGAAAAGTGTTGATAATTTTTCTAAAATTACAATATATGTCAAAGAAAAAGAGACAAAAGTACAGCGAAGCGTTTAAAAAAGAGAAAGTAAGTTTACTTGAGTCAGGTTCAA
>CALGLU010000096.1 GCA_937959275.1 uncultured Saprospiraceae bacterium
ATATCAACATTTTGCTTGACGCTTCCTTCAGATTCCTCCTCACGAAGGACACCCTTGCGATCGGCTAACGATTCCTGTCAAATAGGCTCGTTCGGGACTTTAACCCTAAACGTGTGTAGTATGCATGGCACACAATAAAAAAGGTAGCCGAGAGCTACCTTTTACCTTTCATTTAGTGTCGAAAGATTAGTTTGTTTTACTTGACTTCGAATGTCAGTTTCAGATTGACTCTGTACTTATCGACGTCTCCATCATCCTTAACTGTAATACTTTGACTCTGCACAAATGCAGATTTGATATTCTTTACAGATTTGCTTGCTTTAGCTATTCCTTTTGCAGCTGCATCTTCCCAGCTTTCTGAGGATTCTGATAATACCTCGATGACTTTCATAATTGCCATAATCTACTCTATTTTTATTTGTGAATAATGTGTTTGTTGCAGTAAAGTATAAGAATGCTTGTATAACAGTAAAAGGCTAGTTTATAGTTTGTTAAAGACTGACTTTATTAAAATTGAATTGAAGCTATCTAAAACGAGCCCTTGTTGGACTCCGATCCAACAAGTTTTTATGGAAGTCGATAGTCAATTGTCGATAGTCCATAGAGGATGACGGTGGACAATGCTGTTGGTTCGGAGACCAACAGCGGCATCATGCGGAGACTAATAGCAGCGTTGGGTGAGCATGATCTTATTCACTAAAGCACGCCCTCGTTGGACTCCGATCCAACGAGTCTTTATGCAAGTCGATAGTCAATTGTCGATAGTTCATAGAAGGATGACGGTGGACAATGCTGTTGGTTCGGAGACCAACAGCGGCATCTTATGGAGAAGAACAGCGGCATTCTTATTTACTGATCTTGCTTAGGAGCTTCCACTTCTTTTGGATATTCGACACGTACATGATTGATCGAACGAAGCAAAGATTTAAAGACGTCAGTACACTGCTCTAACTCATTAAAATTGAGCTCGCTGTCATCTAGCTGTCCCTGTTCTATTTTATACTTTACAATCCCATCGACTAGCTTATCGATGTCTTGACCTGTTGGATTTTTAAGGCTTTTTGATGCAGCTTCTAGTGAATCAGCAATCATCAATATTGTCTGTTCTTTTGTCTTTGGCTTTGGCCCTGGATACCTGAATAGACTTTCATCAAATTCTTTATTTGGCTCAGCAGTTAATTGGTTTCTGTAAAAATATTCGACACGAGTCGTCCCGTGATGTGTCATAATGAAATCAATAATCTCCTTTGGCAATTTTGCTTTCTTAGCCATCTCCTCCCCTTTAATGACGTGATCGATAATTTTACGAGCACTTTCAAAATTACTCATCTTATCATGGGGATTATAGTCTGTCGAATTTTCAATATAGGCTTCTGGATCGTCTAGCTTACCAATATCATGATAGAGTGCTGCCGCTTTGACCAACAAAGAATTGCCTCCTATTTTCTCAGTGGCTGCCTCTGCAAGATTACTCACTTGTAGCGAATGTTGTAAGGTGCCTTGGGCATTAATAGATAATTGCTTAATCAACGGATTGTTCATATCTGTTAACTCAACTAACCTAATCGAACTGGTAAAGCCAAATATTTTTTCGATCAACGGAATAAATGGATACGCTAGCAAAGTAAGAACCGTGCTCACGACAAAGTAAATAAATGGACTCCAATCTATCGACGCAAAACTCTCTGCTCTGATTAAGGACAAACCTAGATACCCCAAAATGTAGGTGGCAAAAATGATCAGAATATCCCTGAAGAAAACATTCCAATGCCTGGTCTCTGAAACGAGTAAAACAGTAACTATACCTGCCAATATTTCTATAAATGTGAATTCATAATCCAACACAGACATAAAGCTGGCTATGAGTACGACTACGATATGAACAAACAATGCAAGCCGTTCATCAAAGAAATTTTTAATAATGATTGGTACGACACAAAACGGTATCAAGTAACTGCTTAGCCCATTTCCCTCAAGGAAATACACCAACAAGGAGATGACCGCAGGAAACATCATGACAAAGGCCAGATTATTAATCTTCTCAAATACATTGGGATGAGTGAATTGCAAATACACCAATAAAGCTCCAATAATCAGCAAGATTAACAACAGGTATCCCAAAAATGAAATGAATGAAAAATTGTCAAATGAAAAACTCTCTCTTGTGAGAGCTGACTGCTCCAAAAGATCAAATTTTTCAGCTGTTATTAAATCACCAGTTGAGATAAGCGTGCTTCCTTTTTTTACCGTGACGGGTTCTGTCAGTTTACTTTGCATTGACTCGGGGATGTAATCTGTGATGCCAATGCTAGGGATTAATTGTGTATCAAAAAGGGATGCCAAGGGTTTTTGATATGCAGGTAAATTATCTTTAACCCATCGTTTAAGTTCATTACTCGCCTGCGTTCTAGAATAAAAATCAGTTGTGATATCCTTTAGCTCAGCCCCATCTGCTTTTAATAAATATAACTGTCCCTCGGCAGCACTAGCTGATAAGGATTCTGAGTAGATCCCTTTTGCATAATACCTCTCTACTTCTACGGCAAGGGCATCAAACTTACCTGTTGAATCAATACCATTTGGAAACGAATTGACGATACCAGTGATTCCTTTTTGAATAGATTGTTTCGCATCTGCGGAGGCAACAATGATTCTTGATTTAGGAATTTGCTTTTGAAGAATCAGATCATTGTTGAGGACGACTGTTTCATTTTCCCAAATGTCTCCAATATCAAAATTTTCGTCAGCTTGGGGTCGACATAATATGGAAATTAGAACGACAACTCCAAATGCCATTAGATACTTGATCCAGTCAGAACTTTTTATAGAAACCTTTTGCTGTTTTTCAGTCATGGTGAGTCTTGCTATCAAATTATGAAGGTATCCAGGGAATATCTTCTCGTCCATTTTGCTTATTGAGCACTCTCGATAGTACGAAAAAATAGTCTGATAAGCGATTCAGATAATGAAGAAGCTCGTAGGCGACTTCGGTCTCTTGAGACAAGCTCACTACCCTTCTCTCTGCTCGACGACATACCGTACGGACAATCTGACAAAATGCTGAACTCTCATGACCTCCTGGTAAAATGAAGGTCTGTAGAGGGTCAATCATTGATTCAAGTTTATCGATTTGGCTTTCCACCTCATTGATATCGGCGTCGCAAATGGGCTTAACTGACAATTTTTTGTGATGTGGAGTTGCCAACTGTGAGCCTACCGTGAAGAGTGATACTTGCATTAATGATAGATAAGCGTCTATATCAGCATCTTTTACTTTTGTCCTGAGATAGCCAATGTTTGAGTTTAGCTCATCTACAGTCCCATATGCCTCTATTCTTGCATTGTCTTTTGAGACTCTATCTCCTCCGAATAGGCCTGTGGTGCCTTCGTCCCCTGTTTTGGTGTATATTTTCACAATCCTTAATTGACATTATAACGGTGAGCTGGGTCAGATGATTTCCTGATATCAGCATTTATCTCATCTGTTTCAACTAATCCATCCCGTAATCGCACAATTCTATGTGCATGTTCGGCTATATCTGGTTCATGCGTCACGATTATGATTGTATTTCCTTTGGCATGAATATCTTCAAAAATAGACATGATTTCGATAGATGTTTTGGTATCAAGGTTACCAGTAGGCTCATCTGCTAGGATTATAGCAGGATTATTCACCAATGCTCTGGCGATCGCTACCCGTTGGCGTTGACCTCCTGATAATTCATTAGGTCTGTGGTCGACGCGATCTCCTAGCCCAACATTTTCAAGGACTTCATGGGCTCTATCGAGTCGATTTGACTTAGACATACCTGAGTAGACCAATGGTAGAGCTACATTCTCCAATGCACTCAATTTTGGCAGCAGATTGAAGGTTTGGAATATAAATCCAATTTCCTTGTTACGTACCTCGGCCAACTCAGAATCTTCCATATCACTCACATCGTGGCTATTTAGCAAATATTGGCCCTCAGAAGGTGTATCGAGACATCCTAGCAAGTTCATCAATGTTGATTTTCCAGAACCAGATGGACCCATGAGCGCAACATATTCATTACGATTAATATCGAGAGACACAGACTTTAAAGCATGGACGAGTTCTGATCCCATTTCGTATGTCTTGCGGATGTTCTTTATTTGAATAACTTCTTTCATTATTTGTCTAAAACCTTTGGCACTGTAAAAAAACCTTTGTCATTCTGAATTGGCGAATTAATGGTTGCTTCTTCCACTGATAACTCATTCTTCACAAGATCATCTCGTTCAGGATGTTTATCCTGATTCACATAAATCAATGGTTCAACATCATCAGTGTCTAATTCTTGTAGTGTTTCCACCATTTGCAAGATCTCGTTGAGATCATTTTTAATCTCTTTTTTTTCTTCTTCAGCCAGTTCTAATTTCGAAAGGCGCTCTAACTTAGAAATTAATGTGTCATCTATTTTCATATCAAAACTTATGATGTATCTTTCACACCTCTAAATTTGGGTGCTACAACATGATTTCAATCCAAATTTACATCAATAAACATGCTCTAACGAGTAAAACAAAGTCTAAGTTTTGTCAAACCCAACCAAGCAAATAAAATATCTGGCAATCGCAGGGAACATCGGAGCCGGAAAAACGACCTTAACTGCTAAACTATCTAAGGATTTTGGGTGGAAAGCTCAATTTGAATCAACAGATACAAATCCTTACCTCAGCGACTTTTACAATGACATGAAGAGGTGGTCATTCAATCTTCAGATTTACTTCCTCAATCATCGATTTCAACAAGTACAAAAGATACTAAATGGAGAAGATGTGGTGATTCAAGACCGTACAATCTATGAAGATGCTTTCATTTTTGCCCCTAATCTACATGATATGGGCTTAATGTCTACGAGAGATTTTGATACCTACTTCACTTTGTTTAAGAATATGTCCGCTCAGATTAAGCCGCCTGATCTGTTGATCTACTTGAAAGCAGAAATACCAACTTTGGTTTCACATATCCATGATCGAGGTCGGGACTATGAAGGTAATATGAGCTTGGACTATCTAAAGAAGTTAAATCAGCGCTATAATAACTGGATTGATGAATATAAAGATGGTCCCTTATTGGTCATCAATGCTGATAATCTAGACTTTAAAAACAATCCAGAAGACTACAGTCAAATCGTTGAAAAGATTAATGCTCAGCTCCATGGTCTTTTCTAGTCTATGATCAAGTATTACTTTTCATTACAATTAGTCATACTGAGTCGAAAACTAAAAGCATTTGGTCTTGCTCCTTTTTTAGGATTGATATTGATCCCCATCTTCTTTGTACTTATTAGTTCAATACTATTCATGAAATTGGCATTCTGTGAATATATTTATCCAGCGATAGCCATTGGATTGGTAATGCAGAACGACCAAAAGGCTAAGGATCAATTTATAAAATTTAATTGTACAAAAAAGGATTATCGTCTGATACGACTCTTTGAACATTTGTGTATTGCAATTCCTTTTGTCACTTTTTTGCTCTTCAAACAGTACTATTTATCGGCAGGACTACTCGCGACAATAACAATTTTCTTATCCCAAGTAAAGATCAGCCTATCGAATCAAAGGTATTTACCCACGCCCTTTTCGAAGACGCCCTTTGAATTCACGATTGGATTTAGACGTACCTTTCTGCTACAGATAGCTCTCTATTTTATTCTCTTTATGGCTGTTCAGGTTGATAATTTTAATTTGGGCTTATTTACACTGGCATGTGCTTATTTTATTTCCTTGAGTTATTATGCATTGATAGAGCCAGGTTATTATGTATCCATATTTAAGGACACACCTCGATCATTCCTCATTCGTAAATTAAAAACAGGAATCCTTCATGTCAGTCTTTTAGCAATGCCCATCGTGTTTATTTTAATTCTATTTTATTCTCAACACTACTTTCCTATATGTTTTGTTATGCTAATAGGTACTATCTTATTAGCCATAACAATCCTGACAAAATACAGTTCGTTTCCCGATTCAATGTCAGTGGGTGATTCGATTTTATTGGTTTTTAGCATAGTCTTTCCACCATTGTTATTGTTCACATTGCCCAAATTGTATAAGAAGTCGATTCAAAAACTAAAACCACTATTGCCTTGATACAGATAGAACATTTGTCAAAATCCTTTGGCAGTAAGCAAGTCCTTGAAGACATTAACCTAAGCTTAGAGTCGGGCTATGTGTATGGTATTGTGGGTATGAACGGCGCAGGCAAAACAACACTATTTAATTGCATCGCAGGACTCGAGGATTACGTCGGCAATATAAAAAGTGACTATACAGATTTTAAAAATCAATCCAGCATCTTACATACGACTCCATACTTTTTTGACAAACTCACAGGCAGAGAATATTTAAGACTTTTGTGTTATGCTCGAAAACTGGAAGCGGCAGATTTTGATCGCAAAAACATATTCGATCTACCCTTAGATGAATATGCTAATCTGTACTCAACAGGTATGAAAAAGAAATTAGCACTTACAGGAGTTTTACTTCAACAAAGTGATTTTTTTATTTTAGATGAGCCCTTTAACGGTGTTGATATTCAAAGCAATATTATCATTATTGAGATCATACAGCGGTTGAAGTCTTTGGGCAAAACAATTTTAATTTCATCCCATATTTTTTCGACATTGCGCGAGGTGTGTGATCAGATCTTTTTATTAGAAGATAGACATATTAAGCAGACTGTGCACAAGGAGGACTTTACAACTTTGGAATCGAATATTAAGGCAGCTACGTTGGATGCTTCTATTGATGCGTTGTTTGAGTGAGTGAGTGAGTGAGTGAGTGTCTGTAGGTTAAGGCATATATTTTTCTTTTCATTATTTTTCTTACTTTACATAATAGAACAAGAAGAGAATAACGTATAGTCAGAATCCCGAAGGGATGACATGATTATAGATGAAATGATTATAGAACAAACATTGCAATATAAAGAAATCCCGAAGGGATGACATGATTATATGGATGACATGATTCATTAACAACATTACATAACAACATTACATTATGGCAGGAACTTACAGTCAAATTTACATTCAAATCGTTTTCGCTGTACAAGGCAGGAAAAATCTGATTCAAAAACCATGGGCAACTGAATTACACAAATACATGGCTGGCATTATCACCAATAAAAAACAAAAATCAATTATCGTGAACGGTGTTGCTGATCATATCCACATCTTTGTTGGTCTAAAACCATCCATGGCTATTTGCGATCTAGTCAGAGACGTTAAAAATAATTCATCCAATTTCATTAATCAACATAATTGGGTGGATGGTCAATTTTCATGGCAGGAAGGCTATGGTGCATTCTCCTATTCACATTCACATATTGATCGCGTTTACAACTATATATTGAATCAAGAAGAACATCATAAACACACGACGTTTAAGGATGAATATTATGATTTTTTAGAAAAATTCAACATTGAATATCATGAGACATATTTATTTGAATGGCTAGATTAAAAATGTCTGAGGCGTAATTATAATGTCAACCCTATAATCATGTCAACCCGTCGGGTTTCTACAATCATGTCAACCCGTCGGGTTTCTGTAATCATTCACCCTTTTGGGTTTTTATAATCATGTCAACCCGTCGGGTTTCTATAATCATTTCAACCCTATAATCATGTCAACCCGTCGGGTTTCTACAATCATGTCAACCCGTCGGGTTTCTACAATCATGTCAACCCGTCGGGTTTCTACAATCATGTCAACCCGTCGGGTTTCTATAATCATTCACTCTTTTGGGTTTTTGTAATCATGTCAACCCGTCGGGTTTCTATAATCATTTCAACCCTTCGGGTTTTTATAATCTTAATTTCTTTAATACGAAGACATTAAAAATCAAAAAATCTCAAAGGGCTGACATGATCAAATTAATCTTTGGGGATTATTGATTTAATCCAAGTATTTAATTGGCTTAATACACCCTCCCAATCACTTACAATCAAGACAGCATCTTGATTTAACTTTACTTCGAAATGAGAGGTGTCAATTCTGGCTTTAGTCAGCATATCAATATCAAAGTCCGATGTTTGGAAGAATGAAAATGTTGACGTTCTGCCACACGAAATAATAATCCTCCCATTTCTTTTTTGAAATGAATAGTGCTCTTTTGCCATCCCGAGATCTGCAAATACATTTAAAATATCTTGTCTGTGCGATTCTTTGAATTTCATCTTTAAGGATGATTAGCTAAATAGTAGGCTCCCTATGCGTACCATAGTAGACCCTTCTTTTACTGCTAGTTTATAATCTCCTGACATACCCATTGACAATTCTGAGAAATCATCTTTGTCCTTAAAGTGATTTTCTTTGATTGAGTCAAAATGAGATTTTAATTGTTGGAATTCTTGTTTGACTTGATCTTGATCTGTTGTAAATGTGGCCATACCCATAATGCCTCTAACTCGGATATGGTCGAGTGATTTCACTTGAACAACCATCTCATTGAGTTCTTCATTTTTTAAGCCAAACTTGCTGTCTTCTGCTGCAACCTTTAATTGGAGTAGGGTATCAATGACTCGTTCGTGTTTGGCTGCTTGTTTGTTGATCATTTCTGCTAACTCTATAGAATCCACAGAGTGAATGAGCTTGACAAATGAGGCGATGTATTTGACTTTATTTTTTTGGAGGTGGCCGATGAGATGCCACTCTATATCCTTGGGCATTTCTTCAAACTTTGTGACGAGTTCTTGGACGCGGTTTTCGCCGAAGATGCGATGGCCTGCATCGTAGAGCTTCATGATGGTGGGGATGGACCGTGTTTTTGTGACCGCGACGAGGGTTGTGGTTGTTTTGGCTAATTCGGTTTTTATGTTTTTGATCTTATTCACTTTAATTGAATTTCTTTTATCATGTCATGCCCATAATCATGTCATCCTATAATCATGTCATCCCGTCGGGATTTCTATAATCATGTCATCCCGTCGGGATTCTATCATCTTGTCATCCCGTCGGGATTTCTATAATCATGTCATCCCGTCGGGATTCTATAATCTTGTCATCCCATCGGGATTTTTTGAAATCATGTCATCCATTCGGGATTCTATAATCATTTCATCCCATCGGGATTTTTATAATCATTTCATCACGTCGGGATTTCTATAATCATGTCATCACGTTGGGATTTTTATCATATAATTCTATAAGCATGTCATCCTTTCTGGATTTTCATATTATTTTTTGTCTCCTTGATATCGTTGGTGACAACACCAAAAACGAACAGCGGTTTAGATTTTGATTTTGATTTAGGTTTTGATTTTAATTTTAATTTAACCGCTTAATGATTGACAACAATTTTATGGATTTCAACTTTATTCTCTGCATAAATTTTGACAAAATAACTACCTGAATTTAATTGTTGTGTGTTTATTTTTGTTTGCCTTGTGGAAAGGACTACTTGTCCTGACACATTGATCAGCTCTATGCGGTCTGGCTTGCCATGTGGCGATTGTATCGTGATGAAATCGGTGGCTGGATTTGGCGTGACAGCAAATTGATGGACTCGTTCTATTTCTTCTGTTGAGGATCGAATATCTGATACGATATCTGTGGCATATAAGCCAAGTCCGCCTCTACGATTACCGACTAGCATTTCAAAAAAGCCGTCATTATTGAGATCGAAAAGTGCAGGTGTGCTGTGGTTGCCTTCGCGAATGTTGCCAAACTCTGTGGTGACTTCTGTAAAGACTCCGTCACTATTGCCATCAATATCGTCGTATAATCTGATCCGTCCACTTCGAGTACCCACAAAGAGAAGTGTCCTGCCTTCACTCAAAGCTACTGCCGGTGCTGAAAAATTTCTAAAAAAACCAGGATCGCCAGTTGTATTGACTGCACCAAAGCCTGCTGTAAAGGAATCATCAATATCTGAAAAAACTGGATCACCAACGTCTCCCCTATTTTCAAAATAGTTCAAACTTCTACTTTCGCCATCAACTGTATTGTGGTTACGTTCGCCTGCCACGATATCCATCAAGCCATCGCCATTAAAATCATAAATCGCTGGTTTTAAAAATTGACCTGGATTTAAATCTTGGTATTGATAAATTGGTTCTGCGAACGTGCGCGCTGTTTTATCTTGTGCAATATTTTCAACATAATATAAAAAGCCTCTATCATCGCCAATCAATAAATCGACATCCCCGTCACCGTCTAAATCACCAGCCGCAGGAAAGAAATGCGTTGAGGTCGTATTAAATCGAGAAAAATTGATAAAATCCTCATCAAACAACTCAAAGGCAGGTTCGGTGATTGTTCCTACATTTTTCAATAAATATAATGCCGGATGTTTGACCACATCAAAGTCTGTCCGACCTGCTGACCCAACCAAAATATCCATGAGCTCATCTCCATTAAAATCTATAAATATAGGTGAAGCATCTTTGCCAAAATAGAGCATCTCGTCGACTAAAAAATTCTGGTTTATTAATTCTAGTTCTGTACCAGAATCAGTTGGCATTGCTTGATAGTGCCAAATGTGATTCGTCGTCTGCAAGCCAAATGATTCATTCGGCGCGACAATTAATTCATTAATGTTGTCATTATCTATATCCACATTATAGGCAGCATTGAAAATATTGATTCTAACTGGCTCATCTGGTTTAGGAAACTCAGTATCTTGACTTGTATACCAAGTCCGTAATTCGTCTCCTCCATTTTCTAATAACACCAAACCATCATTAGATACGTCTCCAATTAAGGCATCCAAAAAGCCGTCAAGATTGTAATCTTGTAATGATACAGTAGAACCAATATGTCTTAATTCAACACCCGAATTGACTAGGGACTTTCCGCATGAACGACCATCAGTTGAAATAGTGATATCTTCAGATAAACCACTTTCCACAACTAGACCAAAACAATCATCAACAAGTTCGTAATCCAATCCAGGGATACCTGTTCTATCGAAAGACTTATTTTCAAAATAACTCAATGTAGAGCCACTAGAACCAAAAGCAACAATATCAAGATCTCCATCGTCATCAATATCAATTATTTCGGGGATATCAATTAACGCAACATAAAGCTGAGTACTTAAACTATCGTTCAGAGGTGCTAGCAATACATTAAATGTATCTATTCTAGAAGGGCACTGCCTTTGCGCATTAGAGGCTACTTCAAAACTTAATTCATTGTTCTTGAAAACACCTCGGTTAACTTCAATTCCAGCTATTGAATGTACAGGAGGAGCCATGAAAATATCTCCAACACCATCTCCATCAAAATCTCGTAGCAGCATCCATTGTCTAGCCCTTGGAAAAGATGACCGATATTGAGGCGCAAAGACCAACTCCTCATCCTCAAATAGAAACGGGACTACGACATCCCCTGTACGATCAAAGACCACCAGATCCATATGTCCATCCTGATTCAAATCCATGTTACTAAATTGAGGCGCAGTCAATCCGCCTGCAAAAGGATTCAACAATGTCTTGCCATCTACTTTTACTGGAAGCGTAAGGTGGCTAACTTCTTGTCCAAAAGATAGCTGGATAGCTAAACAGGCATGAATGAATAGTAAAAGTATTGAGTGCTTCACAGTGTTTTTTTATCTTTAACGAGAACGTTATATTGAAGTCTTTTAATACATTCTTAAAGCACTTCTTTGATTGACTAACAAACATTCAATTGTATGGTTTATCGAGGCGATTTAATTTTGTATTGATCTATGTCACAATATCACAAAAATAACACCGAATGAAACGAAGATATCTTTTATGTGCTGTAGTGATGTGTTATCTGGCTGTTTGTTCGGGACAATCTACGCTAATTCCCGTGGATACAAGTTCTGTACAACTGGTTCAGGAGTTACCCACAATCGTCCCTTCATACATCCAGTTGTCATCTAATAATGGCTTCTTAGACTTAACTTTAGCTGATGGCAAGTCAGGTCTTGTCGATATCGAAGTGGATGGTGAAGCCACGCAATTAACATTCATAGATGGTAAATCACGGCTTGACAAGTCTTTTGACCGATCGGGAGAATTGGTGTTTTTGAAGTATCAGGGCACTGCCGGTAGTGAGTTGGATTTATATCATGTATCTGCAGCTAAGCAAGGACATCGGGTTAAAAGCATACCACTTTGGTTGTCGATTGTGCCGCCATTAGTTGCGATTATATTGGCTTTGATTTTTAAAGAAGTTATCGTTTCCTTATTCATCGGCATTTTTTCAGGGGCCTTTATTGCTTTTGGAATGAGACTGGATAGTATCTATCATTTCTTTCGCAGTCTATTCAGCACGATAGATAAATATATCGTGACGGCGCTAACGGATTCGGGGCATATCTCAATCATTGTCTTTTCCTTATTAATTGGTGGGATGGTCGCGATCATCTCTAAAAATGGTGGCATGGCTGGTGTTGTGAATGCGCTGAAGGGCTATGCAAAGGATGCGCGGAGTAGTCAATTCATCACTTGGATATTGGGGCTAGCGATCTTTTTTGATGATTATGCGAATACCTTGATTGTTGGGAATACGATGCGGCCAGTCACAGACAAGTTTAATATCTCACGAGAAAAGCTGGCGTATTTAGTGGATAGCACGGCTGCACCAATTGCGGCGATTGCCTTTATCACCACGTGGATTGGCGCTGAGTTGAGCTATATCGATAGCGGGATGAAGCAATTAGGCGATGCCTATACGCTGACACCCTACTCTATTTTCATAAGCTCCTTAAAGTATTCCTTCTATCCGTTTTTGACATTGATCTTTGGCTTCTTGGTGATTTATACGCAAAAGGATTATGGGCCGATGGCCACAGCGGAGCATCGCGCGCGGACCACAGGGCAAGTGTCTTCGGCTGCTACTTCAGATGAAGATGAGCCAAATATGGAAGACCTGAGTCCTGTGAAGAATGCACCACATCGATGGTATAATGCGGCGATTCCTGTGTTGACTGTGATTTTTATGACCATTTTTGGTTTAGTTGACACAGGGATGGATTCGTTGTATGGGCAGTTGGGTAATAAAAATATAGCAGGTTTGACCAATCATTGGGGATCTGTGTGGGGCAATGCTTCGGCTTTATTTGATGAGGGGCAGGGTGGCTTTTTTGCGAAGTTGGGGATGTTGATTGGGTCGGCGGATTCGTATGTGGCTTTGCTATGGGCGTCCTTGTCTGGGGTGATGGTGGCGATTGGCTTGACGATTATCCAGCGGATCATGAAGTTATTTGATACGATGCACTGGATGGCTGAGGGCTTTAAGTCGATGATGCCAGCATTGATAATATTGACTTTAGCGTGGGCTTTAGCGAGTACGACGGAGCAGTTGCATACGGCTGAATACTTGAGTACGACTTTGGAGAATGCTTTGCATCCGCGGTTATTGCCTGTGGTGATATTTGTGTTGGCGGCGTTTATAGCCTTTTCTACCGGATCGAGTTGGAGTACGATGGCCATTCTGTATCCGATAGCGATACCGACGACGTATGCGGTGTGTATGGCGAATGGGATGGTGCCAGATGAGGCCTTGGCGATTTTGTTGAATGTGATAGCGACGGTATTGGCTGCCTCGGTGTTGGGGGATCATTGTTCGCCGATATCGGATACGACGATTTTGTCATCTTTGGCTTCGGACTGTAATCATATTGATCATGTGCGGACGCAGATGCCGTATGCGTTGACTGTGGGGGGCTTTAGTTTGGTTTGTGTTGGGCTGAGTGCGGTGTTTGGGGGGAGTTGGTTGATGACATTTGTATTGTTGGTAGTGAGTGGTGTTGGGTTTTGGGGGGTGTTGCGTGTGTTTGGGCGGTAGTGAATTCAATTATGGGAATGAGGGAATGAGGGATTGAGGGAATTAGAGAACTAGAGAATCAGAAAATGAGAGAATGAGAGAATGAGAGAATGAGAAAATATGGGAATTAGGTAAGATGAGCACGGTTCTTCAGTCGCCAATCAAAATACGAAATGAGTCTTAATGTTGATCGAATGCTTATTATTCAAGTTAGTAGGAGAGCTTTTGAAAAAAATATTAAAGCCGTATGAAAGCGAGAAATTTCGATGGCCAACTCCTAATTGAGGCCTATAAAACCAATGAGACTTGCCCTCAGTGTCTTTCGACGGAGGAGAGATATGCTGTGATCACTTATTGTTATATGGAGTTTTCGATCAACGAATTAGAAATACTGAAATAGAAATTCACCTAAAAGTCCAAGTCCTACAACTACTAAAGCCATAAATCCTATTCTACCTTTTCGCATGTTCTTTAACCAACTTACTCTTTCAGAAGATATATCAAAAAGCATCCATCCTGCAATTGCTTCAGGAACTACAGCAATTAATTGATATGATTTAGACATGTCTCTCACAAAGTATTGAATTGTGAAACCAATTAACATTAAAAGTATTGGAATCAAAAGTTTGTTCCAGTTAAACTTCCCTGCTTCAATTTGAGCTTTTGTGGGATTAACAACGTTGTATATATTAGACTCTGAAAGTTCTTTACGTAAATCTTTTAATTTTACTGTCTGCATTTCAATTTCTGATCCATTATAGCTCAATACATGACTTGACTTGAGTGCAGAATTTTTGATCTTTAGTTTGATATTTTCACCTTCTAATTCAAATTCTCCTAACAAACCTGTTTTAGAATCAATTAATTTATCATTCAAATACAATGACATTTGAACACCATTATCAATGTTCTTTGCTTCGTATATTATATACTCGTGATCTTGTTTCGCATAGTGATATTTGTCAAACATGTTTTTTATTATTTTACTGTTAGATAATTTATTTGCTTAAATCTTTGTTTTTATTCCATATAACAGCAGACATAAATCTGTAAAAGTTAGTTTCATTTTTTTTTAAATGAAGAAAGCTAATCTCAGTTTATATGCAAAGTTAGTTAAAGACAATAACTACTATTGAATTCTGACTCAATTGCTGACTTTCGATAAAATGAATTCAAAATCTACAGAGATCTGGCTAAAACTAGACCGATAGCATCAAAAATCACGTATATTTACTATTCGTAATATGTTTTAGTCACAGACTTCTAATAATTTAAATACATTTTTGACGTTTTATCCTTTTATTAACAGCACAAAGTCAGATCGAATCGTCATTATTGCAAGTCATTAAATCGAATTACTATGGCAGTAGCAGCATTAGCACTCGAAGAATTAAACAAAAAGAAAAGTATGCGGATCTCCTTGATCGTGCATGGTATTCTGTTGTTATTATCGTTAATTCCGTTTTTCACGCCAGATCCTGATAAAAATATTGATACCCAGTATGCTGTCCAGATCGCTTTTGACCGAACAGACATCATTCTAAAAGAATCAAAAAGTTCTGCGAGCACCAAGTCTTCCTCATCAGAAGGAGCTAAACGACCAAAGACGGATGCTGCAGCTAATCCAGCTCCTAAGCCAACTCCTCGACCGACAGAAAAGCCTGCTGAAGTCATTAAAGTGACTGCTCCAAAACCAACAGTACAAGAAACAAAGCCAGCGCCTAAACCGGCTCCGGAAGTTGTTAAACCTGCTCCGATCCCAACTCCGCAAACATCAGAGCCCGTAGAGGCTGAAATCATAACTGAAGAAAGCGAAGTGGTTGCTGTAGAAGAAGAAATACCTATTGAAGCGCCAGAACCAGAAGTCTATGAAGCCCCTGCTCCTGTTGACATCCCTACCCCTGCGCCGACAGAATCAACAAGTTCATTTCCGTCTTTAGAAGATATCCTTGCTAAAATCGAAGATGAAGTTGGGGACGTGCTAGATGGTATCCCAACAGAAAATGCTGAACCAAGTGAAAACGATGGCGGCGGAGGTTTACCGTCTGACAGTACGGATGACAGTGCTGCTGGCTCAGGAACTGGTGACGCAGGTACAGGCAAAGGAGATGGAGACAGTGGTGATGATAATGACGACGGGATTGGCACTGGTGGTACTGGCGATGGTGAATATGACGATAGTGGAGATGGTGTCTTTGGTAGAAAGGTCGTACACCGTGACTACTCTATGATACAAAAAGCAACTTCTAAGTCAGGTGTCATATCATTTAAAGTCTGCATCGGCCGAGATGGGAATGTAACCTATGTCGAAATTGATGAATTCGAAACAACCATCGATGACAGAGGCATTCGTAAAGATGCCTTGAGGTCATTGAAAAAATATAAATATGAGCCAGACCCAAGTGCTCCAAAAGAACAGTGTGGGAAGTATAAATTGAAAGTGGAGACAGTTCATGGAGTTAATTAAGCATTTATAATTGTGATAGATATTTTAGTTGCTCTCAATCACTTTGCTTAGTGACAATCTTAGAATAATTAGGCCCTTATTACTAAGATTTTCGATCAATCAAATCAAGTACGTTGAATACAGTAAGCAAGGTCTTTCTCGGTATTTTAATTATCCTAATTACTCTTCTCGGTTCATGTAAAGCACTTGTCCATTTCATTTATAATCATATGGATTGCAATGGGTTTAATATTGACCATATCGAAGTCCGGACAGGTATTGATGTACCAAAAACAGTCTCATCATTCTGTAAGCTAAATGCAGATCAAACAAGGCGTGATGCAGATTTTGTGCTCGACACTACAATTGTAAACATCAATCAATGGTTAGCAAAAAACAAGTTCACCAAATCTGGCAGCCAATATGAGAGATCAGGAGATAAGGCTGATCATGAATGGCGCGCCACATTTAAAATGGACAAAAATCAGCTATCAGTACAGATCATCTACAAATCGGATTGAAGTCAAATTTTTCACTAATAAGAACTCGTTTAAATTTAGCTTTGAATTCGAAAAGGATTTTCAACACACTGTTGTCTAATAGGTATTTGTAATCCTGTACCTTAAAACTCTGTGTTAACCTATACCCTACTTTATGAAAGTCATATTAATCCTACTATGTAGTCTATCAATAATCGCAACGAGTGTTGGCCAGACTGATCCAAATCATCCCAACATTATATTAATCCTCGCGGATGACCTAGGTGTCGATGTATTCAATGGCTACCAAGACAACAATCTTAAACCAGTAACTCCAACACTAGATAGTTTGCGCAATGCTGGTGTAGCTTTCAGAAATGTGTGGAGCACACCGCAATGCGCTACAACCCGAGCTGCTATCATGAGTGGTAAATATGGCATCAAAACAGGAGTCACAAGAGTACCGGGCAATCTCGACCCCATTCATACCTCCATATTTGAAGCCGTAAAAGCTGAAACCAATGATCTATACGCCGATGCAGTAATTGGTAAATGGCACATCTCCAATCCAGTAGATTATACACACCCTGCACAACATGGGGTTGACTATTATGAAGGTATTTTTACAGCTATGGTTTCGAATTCTTATACCGACTGGGAAAAAGTAACTGGTGGTATAGATAGTCTGCAGACAGTCAGCAACGAAACTGAATATGTCACAAGTCACTTAACGAATAAAGCATCCGATTGGATTAATGCTCAATCACAACCTTGGCTTCTTTGGCTCGCGCATGCAGCTCCACACGCCCCCTTTGAAACACCACCAAATCCAGCCAGCTATAGTCAATCCCCGACTAATTCCAATCGACAAAAATACATAGCGATTATAGAAGCAATGGACTATGAGATTAACAAACTACTGCTAAGTATACCTACAAATGTACGTGACAATACCACCATCATCTTTGTAGGAGACAATGGTACTGGTGGTCAAGTGGTACAAAACTTCCCTAGTGATCGAGCAAAAACGACTCTCTACCAAGGAGGTGTCCATGTACCGCTATTTGTCTGTGGTAAAAACGTCAGTCGGCAAGGCGAATGGGACGAATCACTCGTACACGTCACTGATATTTATGCTACCATCTTAGAAATGGTGGGCGCCGACCTGCCTGGAGGAGTCAACAACAGTCTGAGCTTCAATGATTTACTAAACTCGTCTTCAAGTGTTACGAGACCACATAATTATGTAGAAATCTCAGGTAACAATAGCAGCGCAGTTGGGTGGGCCATTCGCGATAGCCAGTACAAGCTCATACAATTCGATGATGGGACTCAGGAATTTTATGACTTACTTATTGACTCTCTAGAACTATCAGACCTTACTGGGCAGTTGACATCAGCACAGCAAACCATCCTGACTCAACTAGAAACCGAGGCATTAGTTATTCGAAATGGATGGTCTTGTCAAGACTACATTCAGAATGGTCTAGAATCAGGTATCGATTGTGGGACTTCATCATGTGGAATTTGTGTCGGTTCTTCAGCGCCAAACCCATGTGCATATGACTCCCTTATCATCTGCAATGATATCGTTGTGGATTCATTTGCGATTGCTGAAGATTACATTTTAGCTGCCTATACGATAAGTTCAAATAATTCGCTTCTACAAGCGGAGGATTGCATTGAGCTTGCAGCAGGGTTTGAGTTTGATGGACAAGAGTTTTTGGCTACTATTGACGATTGTATTCTGACAGGCATTGATGACACCAACTGTCCTAATTTTAATGGACTTAGTTATGATGATATCGGTTGCGGCTTTGCTCCAACAATAGCGAGTCAATACAATGAATCCTCTGCAGGAGATATTCGAGTCATCACATCCAATGGATTACCAAATCATAACTATGACTACAATCAAAACAGTCCAAACGGAGCACCGACACCACAAAATCACAATTTCAATGTTGACTTGACGCCTACTGTTGCAGCATCTCCAACTTCAGTCTTAGGCAATACCAATCGACCAGCGCGCTATTTTGGTGTGGCTATCAATGGTGTCATTTTTGCTCCTGCCCCAGCGCAGCCATTTATTTTTGAAAATACAAGTACTGGCGAATTTAACTACGATTGGATATTCGAACCAACTAATAATATTGGTACAGGCATGTTATGGGTCGGATTGGATTGTGCTTCAGCACACACAGGGCCACAAGGCTATCACTATCATGGAAATATGTTTGAATATGCTGAAACCATGAGTCCTGGCTTGAGCACAACAATAGTAGCTCCTCCTGCCCCTATCCTCATCGGTTGGGCTTCAGATGGATTTCCAATCCTATATCGATTTGGTCCAGATGAAAACAACAATTTGACACTGCTTCAGCCTAGCTATTCGATTAAATATGGCAATAGACCTGGCGATGGTGTCAGTGAGCCCTGCGGAGCCTACAATGGTAAATACACACGTGATTATGAATACATCGACTGCAGTGGAGATCTAGATGAGTGCAATGGTGTAGCTCGGACGATCACTCTCACAACAGATTTAGGAACCGAGACATACGATTATTTCTATGTCATAACCGATGCTTTCCCTCAAGTCAGTCGCTGCATGGTAGGCACTCCTGATCCTTCATTTGAAAATTAGACCGATGCGTTTCACACTGTTAGTCATCTTATTTTTTAGTCCACTTCGACTCACTGCGCATCAAGTCCCGATTGCCTTTTTCAATATTGACATTGAAGAAAATACATTGCACCTAACGATACAGTTTGATGCTGACGATCTTGACTATGCCATCTCCTCATTTTATGGAGAGCTCGTCAACGACACAACAACTCATCATACTTCATGGATATCAAAGTATGTCAACGAACACTTCAGTATCGCGCTGAATCAAACTAATCGTCCAACGGACATTCAAGAGATAGAGAGAAAAGAAGTTTATTATTTCATAACAGTCGCCTCGATTTGTCTTGATACAGCTATACAATCGATTAAGATTCATAATGAGTGCCTCATCCATGACATTGATCAACACTCCAATATCATTCGTATAAATCAAACAGGAGCAGAAGAACGAGGTTTTAGACTGCATGAACATCGGGTATCTACGACAATCAACCTTTAGGATATCTTTCGACATGCCATTTTGTGTTAAACAGACTGACTTAATAAGTGGAAGGAATCCAAGTTACTTTCGTAATTTTTATTATAGTATTCCTCGACTCGGCTGATGCCTCCCTATCTGGTGGTAGGTGTGCTCGATCCCGGAATCTAACATTTTGAGATCCTAAACGAATTCAGGATAACGGCCAAAGGTGCAATTTCACACATGTATACTCCTTCATACTACATTCGAAAATTATATAATATCTTTACATACCTTACATCGAGCGATGAAAAGTGTATTGATAATCACGTATTATTGGCCACCAAGCGGGGGTGCTGGAGTGCAGAGATGGTTAAAGCTATCTAAGTATTTATGCGACAAAGGCGTCAATGTCCACGTACTCACAGTTGATGAAGCCTACGCCAGTTATTTTCATATTGACAAGAGCTTGCTCTCAGATATACATCCTCGACTCACCATCCACAAAACCAAATCCATCGAGCCCATCAAAGCCTACCAAAAATTAGTTGGTAAAAAGAATGTCCCTACTGCTGGCTTTTCAAATGTCGACAATACGAAATGGTCTCAGAAATTAATAAACAGTATTCGATCTAATGTTTTTATCCCAGACCCGCGCAAAGGCTGGGTCAGGTATGCCGTCAAAAAAGGACTGGACATCATCCAAAAAGAGAACATCAGCACAATCATCACGAGCAGTCCACCCCACTCTTCCCAGCTCATTGGATTAAAACTCCAGCAACAAAGCTCTGTCAAATGGATCGCTGATCTTCGTGATCCATGGACCGATATATATTATTACGACATCTTAGGGCACAGTCGATTATCTAAGCGTATAGATCAAGGCTATGAGAAAAAAGTACTCGTACAAGCAGATGAGATCATCACAGTCAGCCACGGTTTAAAATCTATATTTGAATCTAAAGATGAAGCTATCGACTCCGATAAAATTCATGTTGTCTATAATGGCTACGACGAAACGGATTTTAAGGATGCCACAAAAACAACTCTGTCATCTCAGTTTACACTTTGCTATACTGGGACCATGTCTGACCTGTATCAACCACAGGTTATATTTGATGCTCTGAAGCAACTCGTCGATCAATATCCTGAGCAGCAAATTCAATTTCAGTTAGTCGGCGCCGTTTCAGATAAGATTAAAGCATATATCCAGAGCCAAAGCATTCCCTTTGAGCACATCCCTACCGTCCCTCATGATCAAGTCAATGCCTTTCAACTTAATGCGCAAGTGTTATTATTAATCATACCAGATGTCAATTTGAATGAAGGCATTGTCACTGGCAAGCTGTTCGAATATCTGAGGACTAAAAACAAGGTGATTGGATTGGGCCCGCCTGCTGGCGATGCCAACCGCATCTTAGCAGAGTGTCAGTCTGGACGACTTTTTGACAGGTCGGATACCACATCGATATTTGACTTTTTACAAGAATTATTACAAGACCATATGGCTGGAAGGACAAAGCCTGTCAATGAGTCGGCGATAGGGAGCTATTCGCGGGAGGCTCAAGCTGAGCAGGTATTGGGCTTGCTTGATGAAGACTGAAACCGGCACCGGCTCAATCGCGATCGTAGAATGCGGCAGATTTGACAAGTTTCGAAAACTTGTTAAATCTATACAGTTATGAAAACAGCCTTCTGACCCTCCACCGAAAGTACGATAAACAAAAATTAAAGTAGTAGCCTTAAAAGATGCTTAAATTCGATACTCCGAAAACCACCTCACAGATTTGACAAGTTTCGAAAACTTGTTAAATCTACACACTCAGCCCCATTTGCAAACTTTTAGTTTAAATCAATAGTGGTTTGTCAATGTTGAACAATTCGTACAGAGATGAACCTTACCCCTTCCCTCTACCAAAGAGATCACGGCTTTCTTTCTTTGTACCTGATTTCGGTTTCTCATCTGATATTTCGCTATACAAATGATCAACATAGCTCCATTTACCAGCATCGTTCTTGTAGCCTTTATAGGTGCCATCTGGTACCATGGTGGGACCTTGACCCGGCAGTCTACCCATTCTCGATACCAAGTGGTCATAGACTAGCATATTGAGCCCAGGATTGTATGTTAGATTAACTAATGCATCAGCCGAATATTGAAGAACAATTCGTTTTTTAGCATCGCCATATTTAGATGAGTTATCTTCAAATACACCTGATCCAAAAACAGGCTTACCATCCACGATTCGCAACACCTCTGCCACTTTCGTTTTTGTAAATTGATCGAGCTGCTTAAATCCGAATAGAAAATAATAATCCTCCATAGGTATGATATCATACACTAATTGTCCATACCAGTTATCCGTATCTATATTTGCATACTCTACATTTCGACCATATTTAACAGTACTGTTTAATTCCAATGTCTGTGCAGCATCTTGATAAAACCCATAGTATGAATAGCTATTAGCCAATCCAGAAAGTTGCCATGTAATAAACCTAAAACTCTTATCAGGTGCATATTGGATAGATATCCAATGCAAAGAATCGAAAGGAAACTCAAATGAGCCCTCTTGTTCCAAAACAGATTTTATGTCTTTGTAAAATTCTTCATGAGCTCGTTCTCTATGATCTGGACTAACTGCATTGACTAAAATATCCGCATGATATGCTAGATCAATCTGTTCCTTTTCAAAATCAGCTTGATCCTGAGAATACAGATTGGACATTAAGAATATAGAAAGGCAAAGAAACTGTAAAACGCGCATAGACGAGCTATTTAGATGGAAAACGCTTTGATGGTGATTAAGATTGCTAATAGTCTGTTAGAAAAATGTTAGCATTAGTGCACGAAGCACAAAATAAATGGTGGTTTTAAAGAAGTTATTTTTCGTCTACTCAAGGCACAGGATCGGTCTGATAGCCCAGTCTCTCAAGCACTAAATAAATGGCTGTATGAAAAGCAGTTATTTTTTGTCTACTCAAGGCACAGGTTCGCTTTGATAGCCTTAGGTATCAAGGCCGGTTATGTCACGCAAATAAGGCGGAAAAGAACAATTTAATATGGCTTTATATTAGTTCTTGAGGCACTAACTATCATGGCCGGTTCTGTAACGACGAGAAGACGGGAAAGAACAATTTCATACAACTAGATATTTAGTTCTTGAGGCACTAGATATTTAGTTTTTTGAAACACTAGGCTGCACAACAGGAGATCAATGAATCGTAGTCCGGCTTATCCGAAACTCGACTATGAATAAAAGACTCTTCTATCTGCCCCTGATTGATCAAGAAGATACCTGGCATTTGAAAGCCATCTCCGATTTGCTGTAACGAGAAGGAATTGCCATTCATGTTCGCTTGAATACCACGAATCATGACTGTTAAACCGAATAATTGGCCAAAATTTCCTTTGACTAATCCAAAGTCGTTGTACACCTGACATTCTGGATCAGAAATAGTGTAGAAAGGGTTTAGATCATATTGACTGAAATATTCATCGGCTTGCTCCTCTGTCGCCATATGGGCAAACACCAATTTAATACCTTTCATTTCAAGCTGGGACTTTTTGCTTGACAAGTCATTGAGGGCTTCTTTACAAAAGATACATCCAAAATGACGAAGAAAGACTAACAAAACAGGGCTTTCCTTTGACAAATCATGTAATGAAATGCCCTGTGTTGTTATTGTTTGTTGTAGAACTTGTGAGTTTATCGTTTCTGCAATCATTAGCTGACGTTCATATCATCGAAAGTTTTCATCACGGCTTTCACGTGATCTGACGATGTATGTAACATAGCTAATTCTTCTTGGTTTAATTTCAACTCATAAATTTCTTTAATACCTCCCGTACCAAGTTTGACAGGCACGCCTAAATAGACATCATTTAAGCCATATTGTCCTTCTAATTTGACACAACAAGGAAAAATTCTATCCTCATCTTTCACGATTGCTTCTACCATCTGAGCGCCTGCAGCACCAGGTGCATACCAAGCAGATGTACCCATTAATTTCACGAGTTCTCCGCCACCTTTTTTAGTCCGCTCGACGATGGCATCAAGATCAGCATCAGATATTAATTCAGTCACAGGAATTCCTGCTACTGTTGTATATCTAGGCAAAGGCACCATTGTATCACCATGACCACCCATTAATACTGCTTGCAGGTCTTTTGGAGACACTTCCAATTCAGTTGCCAAGAAAGCACGGTAACGTGCCGTATCCAAGATGCCAGCCATACCAAACACACGTTTGTCAGACAATCCAGATGCTTTGTGAGCAGCGAATGTCATGACGTCCAAAGGATTAGACACAACGATGATAATTGGATTTTTTGAGTATTTCATAATGCTTTTCGTTACAGAAGAAACGATTTTTGCATTAGTTGAAATCAAATCATCACGGCTCATTCCTGGCTTACGAGGA
>CALGLU010000097.1 GCA_937959275.1 uncultured Saprospiraceae bacterium
GCTGTAATTTATCACAATTAAAATACAATTTGAAAGCTAATCACAACAAGATTGACTTTCAATAATAATTTAGGCAAGCTGTAATTTATCACAATTAAAATACAATTTGAAAGCTAATCACAACCCCAGACGTCTGTATGAATATTATCTCGAAGCTGTAATTTATCACAATTAAAATACAATTTGAAAGCTAATCACAACAAAACTACCATAGATGTCCATTACGTGGAAGCTGTAATTTATCACAATTAAAATACAATTTGAAAGCTAATCACAACTGTTCCACCATATAAACCTGCTTGTATTTGCTGTAATTTATCACAATTAAAATACAATTTGAAAGCTAATCACAACGGGGAAGGTCATGGATAATTTCTTTATGAAGCTGTAATTTATCACAATTAAAATACAATTTGAAAGCTAATCACAACAGCTTCAAGATCCGGTTACACGAATTAAACGCTGTAATTTATCACAATTAAAATACAATTTGAAAGCTAATCACATCATATATTCTGGTATTGAAACAAAAATTCTGTACAGACGTAATTCATTGCGTCTCTGCCCTCTCTTTATAAAATAATCTGAATCGTACAGATGCAATGCATTGCATCTCTGCCCTCTCTTTATAAAATAATCTAAATCGTGCAGACGTAATGCATTGCGTCTCTGCCATGTCTTTATAAAAATACTGGATCGTGCAGACGCAATGCATTGCGTCTCTGCTATGTCTTTATAAACGCCACCCTCTAGACAACACTCTTTTCTATTTCTTTAGGGGTTCGCATTCTACCTTGCTTCTCTGGTTTATAACAACTATCCTGTACTGGTAGGGTGATAATAAAAGTCGAACCGTTTTCAATTTCACTTTCAATCGTGACCTCACCATCAAAATGATCGATAACCTTCTTGCTGATTGCTAGACCAAGACCAGAACCATTATATTTACCTCGGTCATGTAGTCGAGTAAACATTTTAAATATTTTATTATAATACTTTGAATCAATCCCAATGCCATTGTCCTTTTAATTTAAAGCAACCTCCCAACGACCCATTTTTTGATACGCTTGACCAATATCAGAGAGGTTTTCACGAATACCAAATTTTAATTGCTTTGCAGAAACAAATGCAAGCGATTCAAAATAAAGTTCAAGGGCTTTTTCGAAATCCCCAATTTTGGCAAAAGTATTGCCCATATTATTCAAGACAATCGCTCTATCATGTAGATCTGTAGAATCACTAAACAACAACTCCTCTTCAAGATATGTTAAGGCTTTTGAGGATTACCGAGATCATTGTGGACTAATACTAGATCGCTTAGGATGACCCCTATCAGCAAAGTATCTTTGATTGACTTGGCGATCTTCATAGATTCGTGCAGTTCAGCCAAGGCACCTGCCGCATCACCCCATGCAAGTTTTATATGAGCCATGCATCGTTTTACACCAGGTACTTGATGCTTTTCAGGCGATTCTTGAGCTAAGGATAGTGAGGTTTTCAAGATTAACATTGCTTCGTCAAGATCACCACGTTGTTCTTTGATATCAGCTTTCCTGATATAGGCACTTATCAGGTCTGCTTTATAAGCTTCATTTGTCTTTGACTTGCTAATAATCTCATCTAATTTTTTCTCAGCCAACGTTGGATCTATATAAAACAATGAGTCAATAACAACAAACAAATTATCAATATACAGTGAATCCTTGTCACCAATATCGTGGCAAATTCCATGTGTAGTAATGGAAAAGAAGAACATTATAATGATGTATTGTCTCAAGCTAATACGCTATTAAAGTGTCTTGGGGTAATGGCACTTATTCTTAAAAAAATAATACGCGCAGTATGAGGTGGGCCTAAAATAGAATATCTAGATGAGTATTGCAATTAATAGTCTAAAAAGCGAGTCTAAATAATTGTTACAGCAAGTTAATATTGATGATCATTTTCGTATAGTCTTTAAGTCTTTCCTGTAAGACTGCATTGCCTTCGCATAACTCGCGTCCCCGTGATTATGTCAAGATTTCAGTTAATGCTTGTATTTTTCTTGTCATTTCTTTTCTGCAATAAATCCGTTAGTTACGAATTTGAAAAGGAATGGGCTGAGTATCATCTCATACATGTTTAAACTAAAATTTAGCTATCTTATCCCAAGGTTTTTACTAACTGACGTAACTTGAAATTCTAAACTATGAAACATGTATTGGTTTTAATAGCCAGCTTTCTCATGTCAACTATCGCGTATAGCCAAGCAGACGGTACAACAATAGATCACTCCCCTCTTGCCTCTGCCATAGCCTTAGGCTCACTTTCTATAGATAAGTACAGCACAGTTCAATTACAATATGATGACATTAAAGGATCTCCATATCTAGAAAAAGACCTCTTGTCCGGATATATCGTTTTACTCGATGGCGGTAAAACACCTCAGGTGCCACTCCAATTTGACCTGTACGGTGGCATATTTTTTTACACAGATCCGAAAGGAGATAAGCTAACTATTAATCTCAAAGTGTGTAGAGAAATCATATTGCAAGGCAAGCAGGAGACCTATCAATTCAAACGCACTGATCCGAATACAGCAGATACATTTTACGACGTCCTTTATGAAGATGATCAACTGTTTATTTACAATAGAATCGAGACAATCCTACGCGAAGGATCAGACAACGGTATTGTAAAAACAGAACCTAGTTTCAACAGAGATGACAATTATTATGTCCTTATCAAGGGCGGCAAACCCAAAAGCATTAAACTCAAAAAGAAAGATGTCTTCAAATTATTTAGCAAATCAGATCAGGCTCAAATGGAAGCGTTTGTTAAGCAAGGCAAATTAAAGCTCAAAAAGACAGCTGAGTTTAAGGAGATGTTTAAATCATTGACACAAAAAATGTAGATAGCTGAGCTTAATCTGATCCAAAGCTGTCTAATATCAAATTGCACTTTATCAATAAATTTGTCATCATTTATACAAAAAATGACGTAAAAACTTAAAGGCTTGTTACTATAAAAGCCCCACACGATGTGCTTAGCAACCGATAGTTGATACCCCAATGTATTTTAGTTAGTGGCATATGAATTAATTTAATAACGACAGGTTAATCTATTGAAACATTAATTTGTCACGATTTTTACAAAAAAATCCCGCCAAATTAGCCTCTTTAAATATAATAATGCACGGTACTTTGTACCGTGCAACCAATATTTGACACCTATGGTGTCATAATATCCATAACTAAAAGACATTGGTTGATACCACTGATTGTGCAATGTGTTTTAACACACAATAATCAGCAAACAAGACCACTCTGCTCAATTAATATTACTTTTGTAAATAATCAAAAAACAGTCATCATCCTTCATTTAACACCTGCCTGTGGTCAGGCAGGCTCAACATTAGTTAAAAACCATGCCACCATTAGCTGAGCGAATCAGGCCCAAACAATTAGACGAATATATCGGTCAAGAGCACATCGTCGGCCCAGATGCTGTTTTGCGTAAGTCCATTGAGTCGGGTAAAATACCGTCCATGATTTTTTGGGGGCCTCCTGGTGTTGGCAAAACAACGCTCGCCAATATCATAGCGAATTCACTAAACAGGCCATTCTTTTCTTTATCTGCTATCAACTCTGGTGTCAAGGATGTCAGAGAAGCAATCAGCAAGGCCGAGAAGCAATTGTTTTTCGATCGCCCCAACCCAATTCTTTTCATTGATGAGATTCACAGATTTAGTAAGTCGCAGCAAGACTCTCTCCTTGGTGCTGTCGAAAAAGGTATTATAACGCTGATTGGTGCAACCACTGAAAACCCTTCATTTGAGGTCATCTCTGCATTGCTCTCTAGGTGTCAAGTGTATATCCTTAAACACCTCAGCCGCGAGCACCTGATTAAAGCATTAGATCATGCTATCCTATCTGACATACAATTAAAAGAACTGAAGATTACGATAGAAGAGCCAGATGCTTTGATTCGATTTTCGGGTGGTGACGTACGCAAGCTTTTAAACGGCTTGGAGTTAGTCGTCAGTCAGCAAGAATCATCAACTGAAATCGTACTCAACAACGAAAAAGTACAAAGCGCTATACAAGCGAATCTAGCCTTGTATGACAAAGCGGGAGAACAACATTATGATATCATTTCGGCATTTATCAAATCGATCCGTGGCAGCGATCCGAATGCAACCATTTACTATCTAGCGCGCATGATAGAAGGCGGCGAAGACCCCAAGTTCATCTGTCGACGAATGATCATATCGGCAGCAGAAGACGTTGGACTTGCCAATCCCAATGCGCTACTCCTAGCAACTAACTGTTTTACTGCTATCGAGAAAATAGGCTTACCTGAAGGAAGAATACCAATGGCTGAAACTGCCATCTATCTAGCCACCTCTCCAAAAAGCAACTCTGCCTATCTAGCCATTAAAGCCGCCCAAGCAGAGGTCCAGCAATCAGGTAACCTCTCTATCCCTCTCCACCTCCGCAATGCACCAACTCAATTGATGAAGAACATTGGCTACGGCAAAGACTATCAATACGCACATGATCACAAAGGTGCCTTCGTCAATCTAGAATATATGCCAGAGGAAATCAGTGGCACAAACTTTTACGCACCTAAGCAAGAAGGCAGCGAAATTAAAATCAAAGAAACGCTGAAGGCGCTGTGGAAAGACAAGTATGGGTATTAACAAACCTGCAAGCCACTCACCCATTTAACATTCAATCTTTCAATCATCTAATCATTCCCTCATTCAATCATTTACTCATTCCATCATTACCCCTCAATACCCATTCCCACTATATGTTTCCAACTTATTTCCAACTAATCAATACTTTTTCTTTGTATCTTTACCTTAGCAAATCTAAATCCCGTATGTCATACTCTCTACGTATCGTCAATCTCGTTTGTATTTTTTTTGGCTTACAAGCCCTCTCTGCACAACAATATTCAGATTATATTGGCTTTGGTAATAGTGCAGGAATCACTGTTAGATCTAGCCATGCCACGACAAACAATACACAGAACCAAGTTTTAACTGGGTCTAATCTGTTTACTGACATGAATGGTGCGTCTAGGTTTTTGAGACAAGCGACGATGGGTACTAATTATGAAACCATCAGTTCAACAGCTCAAATGGGATTGACAAATTGGTTGGACAATCAATTCTCTTTACCACCTACATCATTTGCTTCAGAATACCAAAGAATTTATGATGAAGCTGATGCCATCATACCTGATATACCAGATGACCCGCTTGATCAACGGAATGAATTTCTCAGTTATACGTTTTACGAGATGGGTGTCAAGCACCCTGACATTCTTAGACAAAAGGTAGCGTTCGCTCTATCTCAGATATTTGTTATCTCTCCAACGAATAGTACACTGACCAACAGAGGTTTTGCTAACGCTAGTTTCTATGACATCCTTTACTTAGGTGCATTTAGCAACTTTAGAGACGTCTTGTTTGACGTATCCATGCATCCTGCAATGGGCATCTATTTAAGTAGTTTCAAGAATAGGAAGGCAGATATTATTCAAGGCTCTTTTCCTGATGAAAACTATGCAAGAGAGATCATGCAGCTCTTTACAATTGGTCTATTAGAACTTAATCCCGATGGGAGTTTTAAACTTGATTCAGACGGAAACACAATTCCAACCTACGATAATGAAGACATTCAAGAATTATCAAAAGTATTTACTGGTTTGTCGGGCGGTGCATCTGATAATGGGAATCCAGTAAGCTTTACAAGTGGATTTGGTGCCTTTGATTTGACCGTTCCGATGAAGATGTATGAAAATTACCACGACAAAACAGAGAAAACCCTAATCGATGGTACGATTATACCAGCCAACCAAGATGGAGTGACTGATATAAACATAGCGATCGACGTGTTATTTAATCACGAAAATACAGGCCCATTCATAGGCCTACGCTTAATTCAACATTTAGTTAAATCAAATCCAAGCCCACAATACATTAATCGAATTACAGCTATATTTAATAATAATGGAAAAGGTGTTAGAGGTGACTTGCAAGCCATTATTAAAGGAATTCTGCTTGATCCAGAAGCGAGAAACTGTGAATGGATAAATCAACCGACAGCTGGTAAATTAATACAGCCAGTCGAAAGAATGACTCATGTGTTTTCCGCTTTTGATATCCAGACGCCATCTGATAAATATTGGTTTAGAGATGAAATAGAACTCATCGAAAAAACACAACAGTCCTTTTTAGCAGCTCCTAGTGTCTTTAATTTCTTCTCACCATTTTATGCTGAAAATGACTATGTGGCTCCAAATAATTTAGTATCCCCCGAATTTCAAATACTGAATTCTACTTCAGGTATCCATCATTTAAATGTGACAGAGAATATATTCAAAAGACGACCTTTCGGTAATCGAACTCGATTAAATAACAATATGACAGGTTTAGCTGTAGATGTGTCAGATGATCCCGTTTTAGACCTCAGCGATGAGCAAAGTTTATATGATCCAAACGACACCAATAGCATTGACCTAATTCTAGATAGATTAGATCTGATCTTGTGTAGCGGTCAACTAAGGCCAACATCAAAAGCAATAATAAAACAGACAATCGTTCAAAATCAAATCGATGATAGCTCTTACAATGCACGAAGTGTTGTCAACGATGCGATTTATTACATCATGATTTCTCCTGACTATATCATTTTAAAATAATCTCATGTCCAACCATAAACACAAGCATTCACGAAGAACGTTTCTAGGTAATACAGCCAGAGGCTGCGCCTCATTAGGAGCGACCACAATTTTGTCTGGATGGGCAAATATGGGTTTATTAAATGCGGCTGCGGCTGTCAATCGACCGCTGTATAAACCTGCAATGGAAGATTATAAAGCATTGGTCTGCATACTGTTATCCGGTGGAAATGATAGCTACAATATGGTCGTCCCTAGAGGTGATGCTGAATATGCTGAATACTTGGATGTCAGAACAGATATCTCGATAGATAAAAACACCCTACGTCCGATATATCCTGACAATCCAGATGGCAAGGAATATGGCTTACATCCACAATTGACTAACATCCAAAATATATTTAACGTCGAGAAAGATGCAGCTATTATAGCCAATGTGGGTACTCTTATCGAACCACTTACATTGAGTCAATATGAGACAGCAGGCAATCTTCCTTTAGGTCTGTATTCACATTCTGATCAAAGGCAACATTGGCAAACATCTGTCCCTCAAGACAGAAATTCTAATGGATGGGGAGGGCGACTCGCTGACATTATTCACGATGCCCAATCTTCGATTTCGATGAATATCTCGCTGGACGGTATCAATGTATTTCAAAGAGGCAATGAAGTACAACCATACACAATCCAGCCAACAAATAATGGCAGTGTCCTCATTAACAGCTATGGATCATCAGTCTATGAAACGTTAAAAACACAAACTGTAGATAACTTACTCGAACAGAATCACATGAATATTCTGGAGCAAGCGTATGTGAATACTGTCATGGGAGCAAAATCAAATTCGCTAGCTTTTGATAGTATTATCAATAATATCTCTCAGACATTTAATCATCCCTTTGGTACTGGAAAACTATCTGAAAAGTTAGAAATGGTGGCCAAAACAATAGCCGCTCGGAATGATTTCATGATACCCAATCAAACCTTTTTTGTAGAACTAGGTGGCTTTGATACGCATGCAAACATCCTGAATGATCATGCAGCTCTTATGACAGAATTAGACACAGCGATATCAGATTTTTACAATTGCATGAAGAACTTAGGCCTGTCAGACAACGTAACCACATTTACAATATCTGACTTTTCTAGAAAACTAGTGACAAATGGTGATGGATCTGATCATGGTTGGGGTGGCCATTCATTCGTAGTTGGTGGTGCAGTCGATGGCAAAAAAATACACGGTCAATATCCAGATATCTATATTGGCAACCCATTGGATACTGGCACTGGCAGAATCATACCAACGACATCAACTGATGAATACTTTGCTGAGCTCGCCCTTTGGTTTGGTGCAAGCTCAAGTGATCTGGATCAGATCCTACCTAACATTAACAATTTTTGGACTCCAACAACAGGTGGACATCCTATCGGTTTTTTGAATTATTAATCATGTATAGAACGAAATCATACCCCATAATTAATCGCATATTTTATAGCCTCGTGTGTTTGCTATTCATCCAATTCATACGAGTCGATGCACAGTGTATACAACCAGGCGCAGATGTGTGGACAGAAAGCTGGGTCTCGTGTCAGCAAACGATTAATCCAAATCCTAGCCGTCCACAGTCACATTGGATACTCTTTGATTTTCCAACAACCGAAAGTATAACACAAACACACATATGGAATGCGAATAAACTCGGAGAGAGTACTAAAGGCGCAAAACACATTAGTGTAGATTATTCTATTGATGGGAATACCTGGATATTTTGGGGCAACATAGGTCCTTCTAAAGGAACAGAATTAGCTAGTTACGCTGGACAAGCAGGTCCTGATTTTGGAGGACTCTTTATCAAAAAAATATTATTTACTATAAATATGACACATGGTGACGCTAACTGTGCGTCACTTTCAGAAGTAAGATTTACAATTGATCAAAATGCATGCTATGGGGAGATCGATGAGTGTGGTGTCTGTAATGGTGGAGGCCAATCACTCTGGTTTAGAGATGTCGACGGAGATGGGCTGGGTGATGCTAACACAGGTAAAACTTCATGTACACAGCCAGCTGGCTATGTCGCCAATCAAGACGACGCATGCGATGATGTAGCCTATGGCTGGGATGTGATAGGGCAACTATTTGCTGACAACAAATGTACGAACTGTCATGGTAATGCTGCGGCTGGTGGACTAAATCTAACTTCGTATGAAGATGCCATTGGCGGAGGAAATAAGTGTGGAACAAGCATTTGGCAAGGCACTCGATTGGCCAGCATCATAGTAGAAGATGGATATACGAGCTGTAGTGCCCCTATTTCAGCTCCAAGTATGAACACAAGAATTGCTGGGTTTGGCGAGACCATGGACATGCAAGAAATAGCAATGATCCAAGCCTGGATTGATTCAGGTGCTACAAAAAATTGTGATTGTGATGCATCAGATCCTGATAGCGATGGTGATGGGATTTGTGACGAATTTGATGAGTGCCCAGGATTTAATAACAATCTGATTGGTACGAGTTGTAACGACAGCAACGATTGTACAATTAATGATATCTATGTCTCTAGTTGTAATTGTGAAGGCATTCCAGCATTAGATACCGATAATGATGGTGTTTGTGACAGTGAGGATGCGATGCCTTTGAATCCGTGTACGGCTGATGGTACAATAGATGGTATAGAACCTTTCCCATGGACTGGTTCTCAATCAAATGACTGTGATAGTGATGGTGTCATCTTAGCTCAAGGCGATATAGATGATTTTGCGGCTTGCATCGATAATTATGGTTATGTCCCTTCTGTCTCTTGTGAATGCGGACCTGCTGCACTCACAGCGGGAGGATTATATGATAAAACTTTTGGAACGATTGGTAATGCCTATAGAGGAGGCGGTTTGCCAGATAGTTTACTGACGAGTTTTATGGGCTTCAATGATACCTTGTCAATTTCTTTCCCTTCGATGCAGAAAGGAGATTTAATTTGCGTGACCCTAGGATTTTTTGCTGTTGGTGGACTCGCAGTGATCGATATGAATGGTCTTGGTTCATATCGTTTTCCAAACACGGCAGGCTTAATCGACTATGAGTTACAAGAATTTTGTTTCGAGACAATAAATGATGGACCACAGACGATTTTCATCAAAGAAGATGGCGAATCCGGAATACGAGTAGATGGCTCTACTTACCAGTATTGTCCGTGTACACCTTCTGATCCTATGTACAACTCACCCGACTGTCAATGTATGACTAATCAAGAGACGACACCTATTGAATATGACTCTCATTCGAATGTTGGGGGAACACCTGCTAATGCGGGAGGCTTACCAGATGGCTTATTTTCTGGAAGCATCAGTGGTGCAGACAGCCTCATTCTTTCATTTCCGGCAATTCAACCACACGCTAAAATCTGCATCACGGCAGGCTTTTCTGATGTAAATGCCGGCTTTGCCGTTTTACTAAGTAATCAATTCTACACATTCCAAAATATGACTGGCGAAACGAATTATGAGCCTCAGGAGTTTTGCTTTTCAGCGCCGGCTACGCTCGTGAACCAAGAACTTTTAATAACAGACAATGGATCTGGTTGGCTTAGAGTAGATGGTGGCTATATGGCTACATGTGCTCCCTGTGCTCAAGGAGATCAGGATTCGGATAATGATGGCATCTGTGATTTAAATGATCCTTGTCCATTCAGTGCAACAGGTGACAGCGATGGAGACGGATATTGTGATGATGTGGATATATGTCAAGGATTTGACGACGACTATGATTCGGATGGTGACGGCTTACCCAATGGTTGTGATAGCTGTTTTGGATTTGATGATGCGATAGATACTGATGGAGATGGTGTCCCGAATGGCTGTGATATTTGCGAAGGATCAGATGATTCTCTTGACTTTGATGGTGATGGCTTGCCGAATGGTTGCGACTTGGATCCTTGCATGAATTTCATTTCAGAAATCACAAGCTCACTCATTGTTGTAGATAAAGCAGCACACATTCATATTAATACGAATGGCTATGTGCAAAATAATGCGATTATCAACTATCAAGCTGGAAATAGTGTGTTGATGGAGCGGGGATTCAGTGTAGAGCAAGGGGCTACATTCCATGCTAGTATTGGTCCATGTATCGACTAGTGCTCTGTAAATATACTTGACAAAGCACTAGTGCTTTGTCAAGGTTTGAATGAGGGTTTGGATGTGAGAATATTTTGAGTCTGAACAAGGAGGAGGTTCATTCGCATAGCCTCAGCTATGAGAGTGGTTCTCCGACGCAGTGCAGAATTAAAAGATTCCAAATCCACCCCTCAATTTAATCTTGACAGAGCACTAGTTAATAGATATATCAATTCTAAATTCTTTCGTATCAAATGCGATAAGAAATATCTCTTTAGAAAGTGTCAGTCCGAGGTTTGTATAACAAATTGCACCTTGTGAATAGCCCAAAGGGCTTACATCAAATAGCCATGGACACTGACCATGATGAATTAATATCAAGAATAAGTTCTGAAAGGATGACATCTTTGAATTGTATTTATATTTTTCGGTTAAAAATTTTTCACATTTATTGATGACGTCCCTTCAGAAGAAAACCTAAAATAATAGTATCACAGGGACGATGTCCCTTGCTATTGAGTGAAGTCCTTTGGGCTAATTAGCTATTACTGACCAAAAAAAAGTAACTGTAATAATTTTAAAAGTGCAATTTGTTATGCACTCAGCCCTTTAAAATTTTGAACGGAGTTGATAAAAAATATGTAATTTTATAATAAGTGTCATTTCCGTATTTGAAAAAAAACCTTTCAAATCATTTTACTGTATCATTATAAATTAGTTTAGATGTACAAACTATACTATAGGAGCTTTGCATTAGCTATTGTTCTGTTTTACTCTTTTGTAATCAATGCTCAAACGTATGCCGACTTTTTCGGTAATGGTCACCAAGTTGGTTTGACTGTTTCTTCTAGCCATGAGCTCAACTTTAGCGAAGACGATAAAGTCATAAGTGGTACAGGAATTTTTCCTGATGAAAAAGGAGCCTCTAGATTTCTAGCCCAAGCCACGATGGGTGCCAATTATGAAGCCATTCAAGATGTTGTATCGATGGGTATTGATAATTGGCTCGACAATCAATTTGCAATAAGCCCGATTTCGTTTGAAAGTGAATATACACGTATATATAATGAGGCAACAGCACTATTTGATTTTAACGTCCCAGGAGCGGATGACTATAGAAGTGAATATTTGAGCTATACCTTTTATGAGAAGCTTATTAAACAACCAGATGTACTCAGACAAAAGGTCGCTTTTGCGTTATCTCAGATTTTCGTGATCAGTCCTTGGAACAGTACATTGGTTAACAAAGGATATGCTAATTCACATTATTATGATGTTTTGTATCTCGGTGCTTTTGGGAATTTTCATGATATGTTCAGAGACATCACCTTGCATCCATGTATGGGTGTGTACTTAAGTCATATGCAAAACCAAAAAGCTGATGTTGTACAAGGCACTTTACCAGATGAAAATTATGCTCGCGAGATCATGCAATTATTTAGCATTGGTCTTTATGAGTTACATGTTGATGGCAGCTTTAAAACTGATTCAAACGGCGATTTAATCCCGACATACGACATCGAAGATATACAAGAATTAGCACGAGTATTTACAGGCTTAGCTGGTCAATCACGCTTAGACCAAGTGGCCCCTGAATTTTACCATTCCTTTCATACCTATGATTTGAGAGAACCGATGGCCATGTATTATGACTATCATGATAAGAGAGAAAAAGTGCTTGTTGACAACACAGTCATACCCGCGGGGCAAACAGGGCACACTGATATTGATATGGCTGTTAACAGTTTATATAACCATCCGAATGTAGCACCTTTTTTAGCGATCAGGTTGATCCAACATTTAGTCAAATCCAACCCCTCTCCTCAATATGTCTTTAGAGTCGCCAGCGTATTTAATAATGATGGTACAGGCGTAAGAGGAAACTTACAAGAAGTTATTCGTGCCATTTTCACTGACCCCGAAGCCCGTAGTTGCAGTTGGATGAATGATATGACTAGCGGCAAGTTACTCCAACCTATGCAACGCTTAACGAATTTGTTTTTAACATTTGACATCACTACCCCATCCAATAAGTTTTGGTTTAGAGATCTCATCGATATTGACGACAAACTAGAACAAGCATTCTTAGCATCGCCAACGGTATTCAATTTCTTTACACCATTTTATGCGGAAAAAGATTTTGTAGCACCTAATGGATTAGTGTCGCCAGAATTTCAAATATTAAATGCGACAACTGGTATGTATTATCTAAATGAGACAGAGAATCGAATTAAAATAAGTCCCTTCAGTAACCGAACGAAAACTAATTCAACGCTTAATTCTGTTCAACACAATCCAGATGATGTACCTGTTTTAGACTTCTCAGATGAAATTGCTGTGTATCAATCTGGTGGCATCCCCGCACTGATAGATAGATTAGACCTGCTTATGTGTCGTGGTCAACTACAAGCTGGCATTAAAAACATCATCATCAACACCTTGAATAAAAATATTCAAAATGATAGTAACTACGACGAAACAGATATAGTTAAAGATGCATTGTACTACATCATGATCACGCCAAATTATACAATTTTAAAATAAAGACATGTCTGGAAAACATAAACATACTCGTAGAAAATTCTTAGGCAATGTCACACAAGGATGCGCCTCATTAGGCGTGACAAGTCTATTATCAGGATGGACGAATATGGGCTTAGTTAATGCCGCAGCAGCAGCGAATAGACCGACCTATAGCAACAGCCCGTATAAAGCCCTTGTATGTATCCTGCTATCAGGAGGAAACGATAGTTTTAACATGCTCATCCCTCGGGGTACGAGCGAATACAATGACTATGCAGCGGTTAGATCTAACCTAGCAATTGACCAAAATCAGATCAGAGCCATCAACCCACTCAATCCTGACGGCAGACAATATGGCTTACATCCTAATTTACCACAAATTCAAAATCTATTCGAATCTGAAAAATTGTCTTTCGTTGCCAACATAGGCACACTGGTCCAACCCACAACGATGTTGCAATACAATCAAAGTCAAAACCTTCCGTTAGGGCTGTATTCTCACATTGACCAAAGACAGCATTGGCAGACTTCCGTTCCTCATAATAGAAATGCAAATGGCTGGGGAGGCAGGCTTGCCGATGTGCTCCATACCAACAATCAAAATAATGATGTCTCAATGAATATTTCTTTGAATGGTATCAATATATTTCAAAGAGGAGACACAATCCAATCGTATTCGATTAACCCAACAGCTAATGGTAGTGTTCTCATCAATGGTGCTACGAACAATAGCATTTACGAACAGTTGAAAAGAGAAACTGTTGACAGCCTATTAGAATACAATTACCAATTCTTACTAGAAAAAGCATATGCCAGTGCTGTACAAGGAGCAAAAAATAATTCAATTGCATTTGATGCTGCGATTGCAGCTGGCGATCCTATTTCCGTACAATTTGGGACTGGACAATTATCAAAACGCTTGAAGATGGTAGCACGTACCATTGCAGCTAGACAGGTATTAAATGTAAACAATCAAACTTTTTTTGTTGAGCTTGGAGGTTTTGATAATCATGATGACATTCTTGTTAATCATGCAGCGCTCATGGCTGAATTGGACACAGCATTACATGACTTCAATCAAGCTCTCGAAGAATTGCAAGTTGAAAATGATGTAACAACATTTACAATTTCTGACTTCGCTAGAAAATTAGTCTCTAATGGTGATGGGTCTGACCATGCGTGGGGCGGTCATGCGCTCGTGATGGGTGGCGCAGTACAAGGCAAGCACATCTATGGACAATACCCAGAATTATTTCTAGGTAATGCCTTAGATACTGGAGATGGCAGATTATTACCAACAACATCATGCGATGAATATTTTGCAGAATTAGCGCTTTGGTTTGGTGCCTCTCCATCGGACCTTGATCGGATCTTACCGAATATTAATAACTTCTGGACACCTGTATCGAATGGGCATCCTATTGGTTTTTTAAATTATTAATCAATTATTGCCATGTCAAATTCAAGACTAACAACACTTATCTTTTCATTCGCACTCATTCTATTGTCCAAGCACACTTTAATTTCTCAATGTGTTGATGGGGGTAATGTTTGGGATGACAGTTGGGTGTCATGCACAAAAACGTCCAACCCAAATCCTATACGTCCTGTATCTCATTGGCTACTTTTCGAATTTGATCAACCCGAAAGTATAAGTGAATCTCATATTTGGAATGCCAATAGAGCTGGGCAAAGTGTTATGGGTGTTAATATGATGCATGTCGACTATTCAGTTGATGGGACAAGTTGGATTTCACTTGGTGATTTCAACTTAAATAAAGCACCAGAAGACTCATCATATACAGGCATAGACGGTCCAAACTTTAATGGCGTTTTTGTAAAAAAGATACTCTTCACAACTGTCACAACACATGGGAATTCAAGCTGTGCATCTCTCGCAGAAGTACAATTTAATATAGACCAAACAGCGTGTTATGGTGTTGTAGATGTATGTAATGTGTGCAATGGGCCTGGCAAGCTAACCTGGTATCGAGATAGCGACACTGATGGTCTTGGTGATCCAGAAAATTCAATAAAATCGTGTGTTCAACCAAATGGCTTCGTATCAAATCCAGATGACATCTGTGATACTGGTGTGTATGGCTGGGCTGATATAGGCGCACTATTCGAAAGCAATGGATGTACTGGCTGTCATGGCAATGGAGGTTCAGGAGGTTTAGACTTAACCAGCTATACGTCGACCCGTGCTGGTGGGAATAAATGTGGTCCTAATCTACTTACTGGAAATAATCTAGTTGGCATTATAACCATAGACGGATACGCCGGCTGTTCTTCTGTGCCAATTAGTGGACAAAAGATGAATGACCGAGTCGGAGGAGCTGTAGATAATATTGAACTTGCTATGATTCAATCTTGGATTAATAGTGGTGCACCAGAATTTTGTCAGTGTCCACAAGGGACAGCAGATACCGATGGTGATGGTGTTTGTGATAATTTGGATGCTTGCCCTGGATTTGACAATGCCTTAATAGGCAGCAGCTGTGATGATGGACTTGATTGCACGATCAATGACCGCTATACGAGTGATTGCAATTGCATCGGACAAGCTGTGCAGGATAGTGATCAAGACGGAGTTTGTGATGCATTAGATCTAGCTCCCAATAACCCATGTACTGCAGATGGATCTGTAGATGGCATTGAACCTGCTCAATGGACTGGATCAATAGAGAATGATTGTGATGGTGATGGTATACCACTCGGCCAAGGAGATTTAGATGATTATTCACCATGTATTAGCCAACATGGTTTTGTGCCCTCACCAGATTGTATGTGTCTATCATCTGCACAAGAAGCGGGTGGTCGCTATATTGGCAATACTGGAGTATCTGGAATACCTGAGCATGGTGGAGGTATCTCAGATGGTCTACCTTCTGGCTTTATAGCCACAAATGATATATTACATTTAGGCTATCCCTATTTACCAAAGAACACAGAAATATGTTTTCAAATAGGATTTTCTCATGTTGACGGCACGGCAGCAATTGAATTAAATGATATTGGCACCTATCTATTTCCAAATACTGCAGGACTTGTCAATTATGACATGCAAGAATTTTGTATCCAGACGATTGAAGACGGCCCTCAATCAATTGAGATCAGTAAAAGAGGATCAGGTGTGTTTAGAGTCGATGGTTCTAACTATGAATACTGCCCCTGTAGTATAACTGATCAGGATGCTTTATCACCTGATTGTCAATGCCCCTCTAATCAATTCCAATTCACTGGAACTTTTGTATCGGCAACTGATGGGGTTACAGATGGATCTTTTGCTGCAGGTCAGCCAGATAACATTTTCTCAGGTAGAATGAACTGGGACACGTTAGTCCTTAACTATCCTCAACTTTTACCCAATAGCAAAATCTGTGTAACTGCAGGGTTCAGTGATGCCTTTGGAGTTTTACTTTTCCAACAAAGCGGAGTCATTAATTCGTTTTCTAATACTGCAAACTTGATTAATTATGAACCACAGGAATTCTGTTTCATCACGCCGGATGTGTTGACTGATAACTTGTTATACATCATGAAGTACGCACCTGCTTATGCTAAAATCGATGGGAGTCGAGTCTATGCATGTCAGCCCTGTATGCCGAGTGATCCAGACACTGATGGTGATGGTGTCTGTGATGCAAACGACCCCTGTCCTAACAGTCCAAATGATGATTATGATAATGACGGCATTTGTGATGATCTCGATATCTGTCTAGGCTTTGATGATAATTATGATACCGATTCAGATGGCATGCCAAACGGCTGCGACATTTGTTTTGGATTTGATGATTCGATTGACACTGATGGTGATGGCGTGCCAAATGGTTGCGATGTATGCGAAGGCTCGGATGACTCTCTTGACTTTGATGGTGATGGTTTGCCGAATGGTTGCGATTTGAATCCTTGTTTGAATTTCATTACAGAAATCACAGGTCCACACATTATTGTGGATAAAGCCGCACACATTCATATTCATACGAATGGGTATGTCCAAAATAATGCGAACATCAATTATCAAGCTGGGCATAGTGTGTTGATGGAACGAGGATTTAGTGTAGAGCAAGGAACTACATTTCATGCTAGTATAGGCCCCTGTTCTCAGGGAAACTAAAGTTACCGTTTCTTGTTCTTGACAATTCGTAACCGGTAATAAAAAATTGGAATTATTCTCAGATAAGAATCGTAGCTTTTGATTAAGCACCTAATAGTCTAGTCCTTTCTTTTTTCTGAATTAAACCCTATCATCCAGTCATCACCCAATGTCATTTAGTTAAGGATACCATGACACCATAGGTGTCAAATATTGGTTGCACGGCACAAAGTGCAGTGCATTATTATATTAAAAAAGGCTAATTTGGCTGGATTTTTTGTGAAAATCGTGACAAATTAATGTTTCAATAGATTAACCTGTGTTATTAAATTTATTCATATGCCACTAACGACATTGAGTCATCACCCATTGATCTTAGGCTTGGGTCTAATTGTGTCAAGTCATAAAAAGAAAGCAAGTACAATATTAACTACATAAGAAAAGTAAAAAGTATTCAATACATCCCAACTTTAGATGATCTCAAAACCTACGTTTATCTGTATGAGATGGTAAGGGAGCCATGTAAGCCAAGATAAAGTCATATTAAAATTAGACTTGCTCTTTCTCCTTTTATCACTATTTTGCATCAAAATAAGCCCTACAATCCTAAACATATGATCATGTACTCTAAACATTTTACCACACTATTCCTGCTCATCTTTGCCATCGTTCCTGGCTTCACTCAAGATGATAAAAAAGACAATGACTCGAAAGACAGCAAAGAAAAAACCTACAGCGATTTCATTACTGAAGATGCTAAGACGTATGAGGGTTTATTCTCAACACACATCGTAGACGATAAGTATTTCTTTGAAATTCCTCAAACACTTTTAGAGAAAGAAATCCTTGTCGTCAGTCGTATATCTGGCTTTGTAAAAGGTCTGAATTTTGGAGGCGCTGGCGTCAAATCAAGACCGCAACAAGTCATCCGATTTCAAAAAATGAATAATTCGATTATGATGAGATCGGTATCCTATAATAGTGTTGCAACAGAAGAAACGCCTATTTATGAGTCTGTGAAGAATAATAATTTCGAACCGATCATTATGGTCTTCCCAATCAAAACATATTCGGATGATAGCACCTCTTACGTCATTGACATTAATGATCTATTCACAACTGATATTGAAATGATCGGTGCTGTACGTCCAAGCCAACGCAAAGATTTTGGCTTAAAAGGAATAGATAGTAAACGAAGCTTCATCTCTGAAATGAAAGCTTTTCCTGAGAATGTTTTAGTCAAACATGTACTCACCTATAAGGGTGGCGAAGACCTACCTTCAAATCGGATAACCGGCACCATGTCTGTTGAAATGACACAATCCTTTATTGAACTCCCAGCTGAGCCCATGCAACCAAGACTCTACGATGCGCGAGTTGGCTACTTCTCACTTAGCCAAACGGATTATAGCCTTGACGAACAAAAAGCTGCAAGCAGACGATACATTACCAAATGGAGATTAGAGCCATCAGATCCTGAAGCCTACGCGAGAGGCGAGCTTGTCGATCCAATAAAAAAAATTGTTTATTACATTGATCCAGCAACGCCAAAAAAATGGGTTCCCTACTTGAAGCAAGGTGTAGACGACTGGCAAAAAGCCTTTGAAAAAGCTGGATTCAAAAATGCAATCGAAGGTAGAATAGCGCCGTCAAAAGAAGAAGACCCCGATTGGGATCCATCAGATGTCCGCAATTCTGTCATCCGATATGTATCCACAGATATACAAAATGCGATGGGCCCTCACGTCCATGATCCAAGGACTGGAGAAATACTTGAGAGCGATATCATTTGGTATCATAATGTCATGAACTTACTGCGCAATTGGTACTTTGTACAAACAGCAGCTATCAACCCAGAAGCCCGCAGCCCCAAATTTAAAGATGAAATCATGGGCCGACTAATCCGATTTGTAGCCGCACATGAAGTTGGCCACACTCTCGGGCTACCGCATAATATGGGTGCAAGTGTGGCCTACCCTGTCGACTCACTGAGATCTGTATCATTCACACAAAAAATGGGGACATCGCCTTCTATCATGGATTATGCACGATTTAATTATGTCGCTCAGCCAGAGGATGGTAATGTGGGATTGATGCCAGACATCGGCATGTATGACAAATGGTCTATCGAATTTGGTTACAAGCATTTCCCAGGAGAAACGACTGATTCTGAACGATCTATTCTGAACACTATGATCAAGGAAAGAGCGGATAATCCGATCTATCGTTTTGGACGTCAAAGAGGCCTTCCTTTAGATCATACCTCTCAGACTGAGGATTTAGGAGATGATTCGATGTTAGCCAGTGAATATGGCATTAAAAATTTAAAGCGGATAGTCCCCAAACTTATAGAATGGACGGGAGAAGAGGCCAAAGACTTTGATAACCTAGAAGAACTCTATGGTCAAGTTGTTGGACAATTCAGACGCTATATTGGACATGTAACGAGCAATATTGGTGGTGTCCAAGAAATCTATAAAACATATGACCAAGATGAGCTAACCTATCAATCTAATTCTAAGCAGAAGCAAAAACGGGCGATGCAATTTTTAAATCAGCATGTATTCCAAACACCTAACTGGTTAGTCGATCCATCTATCTTGCGCCGATTTGAATATGAAGGAAACGTCAATCGAATCAATAGTCTTCATGACTACACCATGAATATCTTATTCAATAAAGATCGGATGAAACGCTTGGCTGACAATGAAAGTCTTGAAGGAGTAAGCACTTATACATTGACTGAGCTATTTGATGATAGTCGTGAGATGATATTTGAGTCATCCTCTCCTGATGTGTATCAGCGTGTACTCCAGCGTAGCTATGTCGACAAAATGATATCGATGGTAGATGAAGAAAAAGGAGATCGATCTGATGCCCGCGCTCTAGCTAGACACGCTCTCAACGAAATAGCTAACTCAAGCAAGAAGCGAAAAAAATCTGGATCTCAAATCACAAAAGCTCATTTCGATGACCTGCAAAGATCTATTGTAAAGAAAATGGAAGATTAGTCTTTGACATTAAAACAAATTCAAAAACCTCATGATTGTTATCGCATTATGAGGTTTTTTTATGTCTACACTTTTCTGTGTATGTAGAAAACAGACATCAATTTCCAGCTACAGGAGAGTTAAAAATCCCAACTGCTAATTCAACCCAAATCAAAATAATGACGACAACAAGGACTATGATGAAAAATACCCGCCAAGGTGGTTTGTTGATCTTCTGATGTATCACGTCGACGAATACGCCTGCACAAAATAATATTGAACCAGCTACTAAGTAATCAGTCAGCTCCCACTTAACTTCATCTGTAACTAGTGAGGCTAAAAACGGGACGAGCAAAAGCAAAGCAACAATAAAACAAATTTTAAAGAGTGTATTTTTATTCATAGGATTGATCATCGTGCAATTAGGCTCTTCAATATATATCTTTTAAAACTCAGAGCTATCTTGAAAAGATATCCTCGCCTTAAACAGGTCAAACCCAAATCCGATGGGTATAAATCATGGGTTAATCTAAAAAACAACTGTCGAATTGAATTCATTTTAAGAATGTGTTATCTTGTCAGTATTAAACACCAAGAATTATTTTACAAAAAAAATTATATCATGAACTACAAAACAATTTACGCCTGTCTATTTTTTATATTTTTCTTATCGAGCTCAAGTCATGCTCAGATTACCTCTGGTACTATTGAAATGGGTATCACCGATTTTAATATGCCTAATATGCCTGGAGAAGACTCTAACAAAGATATGATGGGTGATATGATGAATTCTATGAGCTTGACCATCTATTTCAAACCAGGAGAACAAGTCACTGACATGAATATGATGGGCATGATGCAGACTAAAACGATCTACAAAGACAATATGTCGATTCAGTATATGGATATGATGGGTTCCAAAATTAAAATCACTTCAACTATTGGTCAAGACATGTTTGATCAATATGGTATAGATCAAGAAGCACTTGACACTATGTATCATGTGATATATGATAAAAGTGACACAAAAACTATTCTGGATTACTCTTGCTATAAAGCGACAATTTCAATAAACATGGGTGATTTTATGAAAGGTGAAGATATCCCTGCAGAAATTACAAATATGGAAATGGAAATGTACATCACGGATGACATTAAAATGGAAAGCTATAGTCTTCAACAAATTCCTGGCTTAAAACTAGATGGTACACCACTCCAAATGAATATGGATGTAGGCCCTATGAAAATGACATTTGAGGCAACACACATCAATACAACTGTGGACGACATTCACTTTGCAGAACCATCAGGTGATTATCAAGAAATGACTTTAGAGGAATTTCAAAACATGGCAGGAGGATTTGGCAAATAAGCACAATCCAAGCTGTGGTGATCATCTGATCAATATCCAAGTGTACTGCTTACATAGTCATTCTATTCGTTTACAATATCACAAGCGTATAACTTGTAGATAAAGAATCCTATCATTAATAATCACAGTGTTTGAGCCAAAATAAAAAGACCTGATAGACAAAGGTTCTACCAGGTCTTGAGATTTTAAGTTTATGCGAGGCTATTTTTTATCAATCAGTTGACGAACCAAGGTTTTTAACTCATTGATTTCATCTTGCTGTTTTTGAATGACGATGTGTTGTTCTTGCATTGCTTGTGTCAACACAGGAATCATCTGCATGTAATTGATACCTTTCAAAGAAGTTGTCTGTCCATCGACTTCTGTCTCAGCCGAAACCGATACCAATTCTGGTAAGATCTCTTCGACCTCCTGAGCGACAAAACCAAATTGCTTTCCTTGAGGCAAATCCAACGACTCAAACTTATCATTGTTAAATTCATAATGAACAGGTCGTAAATTATTAATGATAGCAGAAGCATTTTCAATGGAGTTAATGTCCTTCTTTGTTCTAACATCTGAGACACCAATAATTTCACCGGTTATGCCGATATCACCATTCACTTGTAATTTGTGTGCCGGAGAGGCAGTCCCAATCCCTACATTTCCTGAATTAACATAAGTATTCGCGCCAGAAGCCGTCCATAAAGAACCACCGCCACCACCAGTCAGTGAGACCCAGCTAGCTCCTACTCTACCTTCAAAATCTCCACCAGTATAACGTATCGTACCCGCGCCGTTTCCAGTAGAAGGCCCAATACGAATCCCACCATTAATGTGCAATCTTTCAGCAGGCGCGGTTTGACCTATACCTACATTACCATTGAGCGCAACTCGCACGATTTCAGAACTATTCACGCCTAAAGAAAGATGAGACTTCGCATCCAATGTAAGTGCTCCACCTGCTTCTGAATTCACTACAAACATATTCGTACCATTATAAGCCATTCCTGCTTTATTTACGCCCGACTCATCAAAGCCATATCGGAAATTCGCAGGAATCGTAATATTACCTTCAACATCTAATTTCTCTGATGGTGTTGAGTCGCCGATACCTAGTTTACCATCAGTCTTCAACCACACATGTTTAACATCATTTGTAGCTAATTGAACTTCGGATGTCGCATCAAGAGTTATCCAACCATCTGTTTCATCATTTTCTAACAATAAATCAGTTCCAGTATATCGCAAATAAGCTTTTCGAGTCCCACTTTCTTCCCATTGTAAATATTCCGCGCCATCGAATCTAATATCATCTGTAATGAACATTCTCCCTACGACATGAAACTGTTCTTGCGGGTCTCTCACATTAATCCCAACATGTCCAGTGCTATTCTCAATTGACAGATGAGCAAAATTTTGATCCGTATCTGGTAAAACATACAACCGATTATCTAACCAGCTATACAGCATCCTCATGTTAGTGGTATTGACAGAATTTTTCCAGTGCAAACCAGATTCATCACCTGCAGAAGGTACAGCATCTGTAAGTTTAAATCTCATAAATGGGTTTGTACCAGTAATCTGTCCATCTCCAAAAACTTCTAATGTCTCAGACGCCGCTGTTAGGCTACCAACCGATAATCGGCCAGAGGCCATTCTGGCTTGCGCAGACAGATCAAAGCAAAAAATTGTAAGTATGAGTATAGTATATAAATATTTCATTGTAATAGTTTTTTGATTGTTATTATTATTCTTCAATTGATTCATTTGATATTTTAAAAAGTCCAGAAGGTTGAACTGCATCAGCGACTAGCTCGCCATCTGGCGCAGCCTGTCTTGCAGCTGGACAGTCGGCTTCATTTCTAATAAAAAGGTTAGCGCTGCCATCGACTTGAAAGCCATTCAACAGATCTACCCTATTCCCTCCATCAAGAGAGACTACTGTTGCTCTAGTTGAGCTGTTATCAAAAATTCCCGAAGATGACGTCACTGCATTATCAGCATAAAACATTTCTGCCGTATTTGTCACATTGAAATTGTGTGATGTGTTAGTGGTACAAGTCGTATTTAGCCAGTCGCTCAACCGTCGTCGTTTGCCACCGCTATCTCCCCACGAATCAGAAAATTTGCCATAGTAGCTTCTGTCATCAGAAGGATCAGCACATTCTGGTCCGCCATTACATAATATAGGTCCGAGATCAGTGCCACCCCAAAGTTGTCCGATAACCCGACTATTATTATCAAATAGAGCAGAACCCGATGAGCCACCTTCAGTAGAACTAAATTGTCCTCCGCCATGGTTAAAAACAACATTCCAGGTTAAGTCAGGATCACAAAATGCATTACTGCCAGGTGTCTGTGTAAACAGTGAAATTTTCTTAATGTCACCAGCTGGATGATGTATGCCTGCGCCGCCAGCTCCAGGACTCGTACCAGGATCCCATCCTAAATATGTGGGGGCATATCCAGCATCTCTAAAGGGATCTTCAAGCAACCAAAACAAGGCGAAGTCTGAGTCAGCTTTATTAGAGACTAACATAGCCCCTGAACTTGTAATTGAAGCCGGTTCTGAACCTGGGTTTGAACAACCTGCTGCTTCATAATCCCAATAAAATATTGCGTTGACATTGTTCGTCCCAACTGCATCATAACTTGTTCCTAAACAATGGTTGGCAGTTAAATAATATGGACGAAATCCACCTTGTATAGTTGTCAACATATTACCAGTGCACCAAAAGCTTCCATCTGTTCTAGTGATTAGCATTCGGGAGACACCACGTTTATTAGTTTGCCAGGCATTGCCGTCTGGGCAATTGATATTCACCTGACAAGCACCAGAATCTCCAAACCCCTTGTACTTCTTGATATGATTTACATTACGATAAGCGAGCATCACCCGTGATATAGAAATGACCGCTGCATGTTCCACATCAAACGGTTCAAAATATTCCAGGGTTACACTAGTACCTTTTATCAATTCACTCAAGAAAGTACCTGGTGTTTCCAGTGACCCTTTGTTATTTCTTGAAGAAAACGCACCAACTAAATGACTTCTATCTTCATTGTATAAATGTAAAGTAGAGCCAGTGGGTAAATGAAATTGGTCGTACTCTAAAATAGTCGCCAAAGCATTAGAAGATTCGATGGTTAATCTCCAAATTTTCCCTTTGCCTTCCAGCTCAAGCCATTCTCCATGCGTATTCATATTAATAGTTGCTTCACGCGGGACAGCAAAGCGCAAGTCTCTAGTTGATGTTTTATTCTGTTCATCCTCTCGAGCAATTGTTTCAAAGTCTAATGCTTTCAATTTGTATGACGGTACAGCATCTCGACTCAGTTCCAAAAGAAGACTTTGAGGTGGAATGCTCTCCTTTATTTGAGAGAGAATCCCGTTTGAAAAAATCATTGACAATGCCACAAGGCAAGCCAGTGATTTGCTAATGCAATTCATAAGTTGAATGATTATAATTAATAAAAATGTCGTGTAGTTATTTCACAAACTACAATACGATGAAACAGTGAAGCATTCGGAAGTAATTCACTGCAACAATTGGTGTATGGAATTCCTTTATTCTTAGATATCTTTTACGAACTTATTTGTTACTGCACACATAAACAAATTAATGAGACTATTCTGATGAAAAATCACTATTAATAGCTACTGATATCACCATTTATGGGGAAGGGTAATTCCTAATTAAATATACTTTATTCACCTTATTTAATTTCTATTGTTTACCTCTTGACTGTGGCTAAAAAATTGTTTTACTTGTCCAACAGCGAAACCTATACGGTTTATCTAGCCTGGAAATTTTATGAATTGAATTGGCAGTAAAGAAAGACCCGATAAATAACACACTATCGGGTCTTTAGATTTTAGGATATGTGAGGCTTTATTTCTTGTCGATAAGTTGATTGACTAATGCTTTTAATTCATCAATCTCTACTTGTTGCTGGTTAATCACTGCTTGCTGTTGCTTAGCGTTAGTACGAGAGACTGCACGTTTAGCCGTTTGATAAGCATTCCCATCCGGACAATTTATATTCACCTGACAGTTGTCTGAATCATCAAATCCTTTATACTTTTAATATGATCTACATCCCTATATCCCTGCATCACTCTGGATATTGAAATGATGCCAGAATTATCAACATCTGCTGGTTCATAATATTCAAGTATGACACTGCTGCCTTGAATTAATTCTGGCAAAAAGAGCCCCAGATCTTCAACAGTGCCTTTATTGTTTTTTTGCAGTAAACGCACCTACATGATGGCTTCCATCTTTGTTGTACAAATGCAGTGTCGCGCCAAGGGGCAAATGAAATTGGTCATACTCTAAAATTGTTGCTAAAGCATTAGGAGATTCAATCGCCAAACGCCACATCCTTCCTTCTTCACCCAAATCTTTCCACTCGCCGTGAGTTTTGTTACTGAGATCGACATCTGTTGCTACTGCAAATCGAAAATCTCTTTTTTGCAACGTATTTGCTTCATCTTCTTTGTTGAGATCGGTGTAGTTTAAAGCTTTCTGACTGTAAGTTGGGATCTGGTCTTTATCCAGTTTTAAAAGAATACTTTGAGGCGGAATACTTTCTTTTATTTGAGCTAAAATTCCATTTTAAAAAATCAAAAACAAAACCATAAGGCAAGCCAATGATTAACTAATGCAATTCATAAATTGAATGTTTGTGCTTAAAAAATGGTCATGCAGTCTCCATACAAAACTACGGTACAATGACGCAGTGATGAAATGGAAGTTATTTCGCTGAATCAAAAAGTGTGGAACTCCTAATTAGGCATGGTTAAAAAATAACATTCCGATTTATGACTAGTAATTTTAAGTCAGCACTGCGTTTAAAAGCCTCGTGATAGCTAAGCTATCCCTACGTTTTTTGCCTTGTTCTAACTCAAATTTTCCTTGTCAAAATACGGAACTGACTAATTATCCATTCCTTAGATATCTGATGTGAACTTATTGGATACAACCCATTTAAACAAATTACAAGCTATATTCTGCTTAAAAATCACTATTAATAGTTACTAAACTAACCATTTGCGTGACAAGCATTCAATGGAATTTTAAGAAACTATATCTCGTTACTGCTTTGAATACGTACCTTATGCACATGTCTAAAATTTAACTAACGAGTCATCCAAACTTGAGCAAATCTTCCACTGTTAACTTCCTTATAAGCAGCCTATGCTGTCTATTCACCTTGCAGAGCAATGGCCAGATTGATCAATTTGAGATCACATTCCCACATAGCTCTAATTCTACCTTGGTTTCACAAGATGAGAAAGGATACATTTGGTTTCCAAATTCAGATAACAACGATTTCTTTAGATTTAATGGTCAACGTGTAAATGCACTCGGATTGCCTGAATTAACTCAGGATTCAATGAGTCACTATACAGCTGAACAGGCTATTTTTATAGACTCTAAACTCCTGTTACATTCAGCTCATCAGCTATCTCTATTGGATTGTGACACAAAGCTTATTGAATCAACATGGCAAATACCAGCAGATCACCTCATCAATTATGTATACAAAGACGATGCTGGAATGGTTTGGGTTTTTACATCTTCAGTAAACGAGAACAGCAGGCCTGTATATAGAAGCTTAGATGGCAGAGACTATAGCTATGCCTTTGACCTTGCGATTCATTTTAAAGATAAAAAGCTGCCCTGGTGGTCTATACTGAGAGATGCGGATGGCTTATTCTATTTTCATAACGAATACGGAGATTTACTGATCCTCAATGCTCATGGAGAATCACAAGCTCTTGATCTAGCCAATCCAGCAGAGTATGAAGACAAATATGAATGTAGTGTATTTAGATTAGATAATAAAAATGTGCTCTGGCGCATGTATGAAAAGGAGTTTAGCTACTACGATAAAGCTCTCCGCGCATTTATATCACATCCTCTTTCGGGGACATTTGATGCCCATGTTGATTGTAAGGAATCTTATAAAGTTGGGATTAAATTCAATTTTATTTGGACAGATTTTAAAGGGCGAATTTGGTTAGGTGGCGAGAATTCTAATTTGTTTATGTATGACGAGCACACGGATACATTCGTATCATTTGGTAAGACCATTCTCGATGGAATCGGTGGTAGAGGTGGAGACATACATTCTATCATTGGAGATGGTAAGGGTAATCTTTACGGAGCAAAGAGAGGTGGTGTGTTTAAGGTTTCTGATAAAAAATCATATTTCCAAAGCTATGCTGTCAATACAAATGATCTCAAGCATCACATATATGACGGCAATCAAAATCCTTACATACAGCCAGTCATCCATTTGCTAAACGATGAACACATCATCAAAACACAGGTCGGCATGATCCAGGAGGATGAGGATGGTACGATTTACTTTATTGATGACCGTTTTCTTTTTAAACTCAATCAAGAAAGTCATCAGGCCGAGATACTGCCCTTCTTTGATCCTTTTTCAAAACTTAGTATTAATATCTCTAGCAAGCACAAATTCCTCGCGATGTGGTCTTCGGTTCTCAGCTTTGATGATCAATATCAGAGTCAACGATTTGAAGATAATCCTCAAAAAATCGAACAGATATTTACACAAAAAAATGGAACTCTCTGGTTTACTGGATATCGAAAAATCAACTACCAGTCAGGAGAATCAATTGGCTTATTTGCAACAACTGACCCGACCACTTTACGTGTGTCAGACAACTATAAAGACCCTTCTGGATTCGTTGATTTTGATGAACTTCATATTAGTTCAATTGATGAAGACGAGGCAGGTAATCTGTGGCTAGGCACCTTACAAGGTATCTATCAAATTAGAACTGCCAGTGATGGATCTGTTCATCAAAGAGGGCTAGTATTCCCATACCACAATCAGCAAATCCAGCTTGATCCTAAAGATGGCGTTTTTGTACGAACTCTAGCAAAGAATAGACTAGGTATCTTTACGCGCAAAGACATATGTATTCTTAACACCGAGACCAATACCATTGAACATTATATTTCGAATGATCAATTAGCTGTCAAAAAGATAGTCGCTGTTTGTTTTTCAGAGCAGGATGCCTTGTGGTTTAGTAGTTTAGAAACGATAAACTACTATAATTTTTCAACTGAATTACTCCTTCACTTTTCTGCCGATGACGGGTATAGTGAGTCTGATGCTACCCGAGCCATGCTTCAATTAAAAAATGGCAACATAGCAACTGGCACTGAAAACGGCTTATATATTTTTAACCCTCAGGAGCTAATCAATAAATATGAAAAAAACTTCGTAGAGAATAAAAAAATACCACTTCACTTAAATTCATTTTCATACCTGCTTAACCCCTTAGACTCAATCCAATATCGCACATACTTTAATGCTTCTATTAAGCCCATCATCTTAGCCCACAATGATAAGATGTTACGATTTGAATACAGTTTAATGGATTTTAAACATGTAGATCAGCACAAATTTTCATATTGGTTAGACGGCTACGATAAACAGTGGTCAAAACCAGTTTCAGATAACACAGTTTTATTTACCAGCCTACCACCAGGTCGTTACACCCTAAAAACAAGAGCCCACAATGGCAATGGCATCTGGAGCCAAGACATCTCATCCATCCCTATCCATATTAAGACTGCATGGTATACCTCATGGTGGTTTCTAGCCGCTTGTCTTATGACCCTACTGACACTCGCCTATATCCTTTTCAAACACTATCTATTTTTAGAGAAAACGAAATTGGATCACCATTTAAAACAACTAGAAACTGAAAAATTAAGAGATGTAGATAACGCTAAGAATCTGTTCTTCACCAATATCACGCATGAATTTAGAACGCCCTTAACTGTCATCATGGGCGTTAATGACAATAGTGAAGCTCAACTACCCGAAAAAAACTTGATTAGTCGGAATGCTAAACAACTCTTACATTTAGTGAATCAAATTTTAGATTTATCTAAACTAGAATCTAATAAGATAAAACTCCATTATACTCAAGATGATATTATCGCTTATCTTAAGTACCTCACAGTCTCCTTTTCCTCAGTAGCCTCAAGTAAAGGCATTCAATTAGAGTTTGAAACGACTATTGAAGAATTAATCATGAATTATGATGAAGTCAGAATCCAACAAATCATATACAATTTAATTTCAAATGCACTGAAATTTACACCTCAACATGGACGTGTCTCTATTCACTTAGATATATTGACTAACGCAGCTACCGATATTTTACAGATTCAAGTGATAGACAATGGACATGGAATCCCTGCTAAAGATTTACCGCAACTTTTCGATCATTTTTATCAAGGAGTTAATGAGCAGAGCAAAGTTGGAGAAGGAACTGGGATTGGCTTATCTCTAACAAGAGAGTTGGTCGAGATCATGGACGGAGACATACAGGTCAAAAGCACCTTAGATGTGGGCTCTGAATTTACTGTCCTTTTGCCGATCAAAAATGTACAATCAGATGAACTGATCCCAGCGACGTTTAACACAGAGGATTTTAGATTAAACCCTTTGGTCATTGAAGACTCTACATCTCCAACTCATGAAACAGTACTCAGTGACCGTATCCATAACTACGCCGATCAATCAAAGCCTATCCTCTTACTTATAGAAGATAATCCCGATGTCGTCTCCTATATCTGTAGCATACTCGAAGAGACATATCAAATTGTCATCAGTATAAATGGAGAACAGGGCATCCAAAAGGCAATAGAGATTATCCCAGATATCATCATCAGTGATGTCATGATGCCAATCAAAGATGGATACGAAGTGTGTCAAACCCTCAAACAGAATACGATTACCGATCATATTCCAATTGTAATATTGACTGCCAAAGCAAGCATAGAGAATAAGCTCGAAGGACTAAAATATGGAGCTGATGCCTATCTGAATAAGCCTTTTAATAAAGACGAGTTACTCATCCGTTTAGAACAATTACTGCTCGTCCGTCAGAAAATGCAAGAGCACTACAAAACCGAACTATTTTTATCAGAACCGATAACTGCGGAGCCGATAGATCCATTTATCCTTAGCCTCAATGAATGCATTTCAGCTCATCTGTCTGACATCAACTTTGGAGTTCCAGAGTTAGCTCAATCAATGCTCATGAGTCAGACTCAGGTTTACCGCAAATCGAAAGCACTATTAAACCAGACACCTCTCGTGTTGATCCGATCTTTCCGTCTCAGCAAATCCCAAGAGCTCCTCAAAACATCTACCCATACAATCTCCGCAATAGCCAAGCTAACAGGATTTGCAAATCCCAATTATTTTTCTCGCGCCTTTCAGAAGGAATATGGGACTTCACCTTCTGACTTTCGTAGACTTAATAAAAGAGCCGTTGAAAAGAAAGGGGCGGAACAGGATTTATAAGATTTGTATGATGGACACGATGGCTTGTGATTCGGGTGCTGACATTAAAAGGTTGATATTTCTGGGTTGAAATAAAGTAGCGAATAGCCTTTTAAGTTGTCTCAGATGAGTTTTAGTTTTCGAGTAGATGCCTTCATTATTTTAGCACGTACTCATACCCTACCCATACAAATACCTTGATTATCAACGCTTTAGCACATTTTTGACAGCATTTTGGTAGAAATGTGCTAGTCCTTTTTTAGCATTATCTAGTATTTGCTTATAGTTTTACATCTGATAATTCGTCTTATCTATTATGAGAATAGGACGAGGCCAATTAAAGTTTAAACTTCCAAATTTCAAACTAATGATTCGATCAAATTCAATACTGTAGAATAGACATCTTCCGAATTCGATTGTATTCAGGATCGGAATCTAGCCTATAGCCTAATCATTTACTTTTTGTGTTTTATTAGTTGTCGCCTCAGTGCGAGCTTAGATACCTATGCTCTTACTTAGAGACAGCACTGATACCTCTTATATCAAATTTATCTCTGTTTTTTTAAAAAAAATCTCTGTTTCCATTTTTTCACTACTAAAAATTAGCAAATGCAAAACCTTACACTACACTCGACCAGGCAATTCACACAGCTACATCTTCAGCTCAGATCCTATAAATGGCTGACTTGCCTACTCGCTTTTCTCATCAGCTCTCTTGCCTTATCAGCTCAATCGGATGCTAAGAACGAAATCGAAACCTGTGGCACGATGGCTGAGCACGAGAGAATGCTTCAACAGAACCCAGACTATGCGAAAAATCGAGCCGAACTAGAAAAACGAATTCAGGAAATCACCAAAAATCGTAATGGCCAAAACGCATCTGGTCAAAGAGAACAAGACTTGAATGGCATCATTACCATTCCTGTCGTATTTCATGTTATTCATAATGGAGATCCAATAGCACAAAACGTTGTCACTGATAACAGTGAAAACATACCAGATGCTTTATTGCTAGCTCAATTAGATCAACTGAATGATGACTTTAGGCGATTGAATTCGGATGCAAATGAGACACCTGCGATCTTCACCGAATTGGCTGCAGATATTGAGATTGAGTTTTGTCTAGCTGCAGTAGATGAATTTGGATCTTCTAATACAGGGATCAATCGCTACAACATCAACACTGACTTAATCGGTGTTAGCGAAAGTCATGTTTGGACTACTGGTTATATAGGAGATAGCATCATAAGTAAAACCATGTGGGACCCTACGAAGTTTTTAAATATTTGGACAGTTAGAAAAATTCAAAAAACTAACGGAGATGCGGGCATTCTTGGTTATGCTTATTTACCTGGTCAAGCTGTTGGCTCCAATGATGGCGCAGTCCTTCTTTCTACTGTTGTAGGTGCATTAGATATGCCAAACTTAACTTCAGGGTATCCTCAATTACCAAGTAGTGCTAGGTTTGGACGGGCAGCCACCCATGAGGCAGGCCACTACTTAAATTTAGAGCACATCTGGGGAGGTGGTGATTGTAGCGCATCTGATTTGGTAGCAGATACACCAAATGCCATAGCGTCAACATCCTCATCAGTTGCATGCGACGATAATTCTGCAAACACTTGTGTAGACGCTATTTTTGTAGGCACACCACCAGTAGCAGTTGATCTTCCAGATATGATTCAAAATTATATGGATTACTCGAGTGGCCTTTGCCAGAACTTATTTACAAAAGGCCAAAAAACAAGAATGCGAGCGGCCATCGAAGCTAGTCGCCCAGAATTAATTACCTCTGCTTGTGGTGTTACTCCTGTTAATGATATTCAAGCAGGTGCTGAATTTATAGACTGTTTTAATAATACCTTTTCAGGATTCCTTGGCAATGCAACCAGTTCGGATTCACCAGATCCTTGCAATATGCCGATAAATACTCCAGGCGTTTGGTTTACGATGTCAGGCGAAGATGCAATGGTGACATTGAGTTCTTGTCCTACGGCAGCGACTTTTTCTATAAACGTGTATAGACAAGTTGGAAGTGATTTGGTATGCGTTCCTACCGATGTCTTTATAAGTCAGTGTTTTACAGTAGATGTAACTCGTGTGACTTTTGCTTCTATAGCAGGTGAAAATTACTATATATATGTCTCTGAAGGTTCGGGTAGTTTTACCTTTAATCTCTCTTGCGAAGATTTTGTTTGTCCATCCCAGCTTGTGTATGTAAATAAAGAAGCACCCAGTGGAGGAGATGGGACCAGTTGGGCAAGTGCCTATAATGATTTGCAAGATGCAATTGATGCAGCTTACTTTTGTAACCAGTCCGGTATTTTTAGTAACGAAATATGGGTCGCACAAGGCACTTATCTGCCAACTCAAGCCTTTGGGGGAACCACAGATCGTCACAAAACATTTTACATCAATAGAGATGTTACAGTTAGGGGTGGTTTTCAAGGTACGGAGGTGTTTCTTTCTCAAAGAGATTTAGCAAATGCGGTCACCATACTAAGTGGTGATATTGGAATCGTTGGAAATGCGACTGATAATTCATACCATGTTGTTACTATGGACGGAACATCTGAAGCAGGCATCATTACGAATGCTTGTTTGCTCGATGGATTTCAAATAATAGAAGGAAACGCGAATGGAGGAGGCGTACCGCATAATTATGCAGGCGGAATTTTAAATAATGGTACAGGTGCTGGACATGAATCCTCTCCGACCATATTAAATTGTAGTTTTTACAATAATTCAGCAGCAACAAGTGGAGGTGCAATATGGAATTCAGGTTTTACTGATGGAGCCAGTAGTCCTATAATCACCAATTGTGCTTTTTACAGTAATTCGGCTGGTAGTCTTGGTGGTGCCATGTACAACCGAGGCGATGCTGGAGGAGGAGAAACGAATCCCCTCATTACCAATTGCAGTTTTTATAACAATACCGCCCTTAATGGTGGAGCGATAAATAATTTTGAGGCTAACACGATTACTATCGAGAATTGTATCTTTTGGGGAAATAGTGCTACAGATGGAGAAGATGAGATAGGGGACAACGGTGCTGGTGTTACTATACTTAATTATTCTCTTATCAGCGATGATACACCTGATGGAACAGTAACTTTACCTTCTGGTGTAACGGGTAGCAATAATATCGATGCAAATCCACTCTTCGTAGATGCTTCAAATTATAATTTAAGACTTACTAATAATTCCCCAGCCAGAAATACTGGAAACAATCCCAGTGTTCCCTTTAATACTCTCACTGACTTAGGTGGGAATCCTAGAATTACCGACTCAACTGTAGATATGGGCGCTTATGAAAATACTTGCAGCAGCGCAAGAATTTATGTTAACCAGTTGGCAGCAGCTGGTGGAGATGGTTCGACTTGGGCAACTGCTTTCACTAACTTACAAGATGGGCTAGATCTCGGTGTTTGCGATAATGAAATATGGGTCGCACAAGGCACTTATCTGCCAACTAAAACCTTTGGAGGAGCCACTGATCGGCACAAAACATTTTACATCAATGGAGATGTTAAAATTTGGGGTGGTTTTCAAGGTACGGAGCAGTATTTTACTCAAAGAGATTTAGCAAATGCCATCACCATACTAAGTGGTGATATTGGAATCCTTGAAGATGCGACTGATAATGCATTCCATGTTGTCACTATGGACGGCACATCCGCTGCAGGCATTATTACGAATGATTGTTTGCTCGATGGCTTTCACATAGTAGAAGGAAACGCAGACGGAGGAGGCGTACCACATAATTATGCAGGCGGAATTTTCAATAATGGTGAAGGTGCTGAAAATGAATCCTCTCCAACTATTTTAAATTGTAGTTTTTACAATAATTCAGCTGCAACAAGTGGAGGTGCCATGTGGAATTCAGGTCTTTCTGATGGAGCTAGTAGTCCCATGATCATCAATTGTGCTTTTTACAGCAATTCGGCTGGTAGTCTTGGAGGTGCCATGTACAATCGAGGCGATACTGGAGGAGGAGAAACGAATCCCAGCATTACCAATTGTAGTTTTTACAACAACACCGCCATCAAAGGTGGAGCGATAAATAATTTTGAGACTAATTTCATAGCTATCAAGAATTGTATCTTTTGGGGAAATAGTGCTACAAATGGAGAAAATGAAATAGCTGATAATGGTGCTGATTTTACTATACTAACTTATTCTCTCATCGATGATGGCATGCCTGACGGAACGACGACCTTACCTGTTAATATAACTGGAGGCTCTAATATTGACGCAAACCCAATATTTGTAGATGCTCCTAATGGAAACTTACGCCTTAAAGGCTGTTCTCCAGCCATCAATATGGCAAGTACTACTGCGTTTCGTTTTGACTTAGATGGGAACCCTCGTAACGGCGCATTCGATATTGGTGCATATGAATATCAAAGTGAGGTTATTCCAGCTGACCTTTCTTGCTATCAGGATTTAGATGGTGATGGACTTGGTAATAGCGAAGTCTTACTACTGTCATGTACCACTTGTCCCAATGGTTGGGTTATCGATAATACGGACTGCAATGATCTTATTCCCGGTAATCCACCTGCACCAATAGCGCCTAGCTTGACTTCTCCTATTGATGGAGCTACTGATTTATATGGAATAATCACTTTTGATTGGACTGACGAAACTGGAATAGCTGTGACTTACGAACTAGAAATAGCAACTGATTCTGGGTTCAATAACATCGTTAGTAGTGCGGCAAACCTCACAATCTCCGAAATCGATCTGAGTGGTTTTAATACCAATACAAGCTACTACTGGAGAGTTCGAGCAACTAATATTTGTGGACCAGGCCCATTTTCTTCTGGATTTAGTTTTACATTTGCAAACTGTCAATTTGTTGACAGCGCAGATGTTCCAGTTACAATTGTTTCTGATGCGACTTCAACTAATACGTCTATACTCAGCTATATAGGCACTGGTGACATTATTGATATTAATGTATCGGGCTTGATTGGTTCACACACATATGTTAATGATTTAGTCATTAGCCTGACTAGTCCTGAAGGAACTACAGTTGTATTATTCGACCAAGTCTGTGGTTATCAGGATAATTTTAATGTGAATTTTGATGATGATGCCTCTAGTGGGGTATTGCCTTGTCCTCCTAATGATGGAGGTCTGTATCAGCCAGAAGGATCCTTAGCTTCATTTAACGGTGAAGATCCGTCAGGGATATGGACGCTTACCATTTTTGATGTTTTTGATGAGGACGGAGGGGCCCTGACAAATTGGGCGTTGGACATCTGTGAATCTGATACTGAACCAGAATGTTTAGATGACATTGCTATTTCAGCATCACATAGTTCTGGAATCATTTTGGAAGAAGCCTCTACTTCAATTAGTTCTTCTGAGCTAGTCAGCGGCACTGCGGAAGTAAGCTATAGCGCTGGCCAAGAAATCAATTTGACAGCTGGTTTTTCTGTCGACTCAGGAGCCAAATTTCATGCATATATCATGGGCTGCGTTCCTGATTAAAAGTAGAATTCTACTTACAGATTATAGTAAGCATATATTAAATCCAAATTCAGTAAATGAAAATGAGGTCCATATGGACCTCATTAAATTGATCCTAATTGTTCGATAGACCAATGATCAATCATTGCTCAATTGCAAATAATACTTCACAAGCGCAGGGAGAATTCATATAAATTCTTTCTACTGAAGTTCTTTCATAAAAAAAGAGGCTGTCTCAATATGGGCCAGCCTCTTTTTTTTATCAAATGGAAATTCCATATTGGAGGCATAACAATTAATAACGCCGCCGTTGGTCTCCGAACCAACGGCATTTACCATCAAAAATCAAACTATGATTCTAAGCTAATACGTCCTTAATTCATCTGGACCAAACTTATCTTCCATCGCTTTATCCTTAATGATGACGCCCCTTGTTACCCGAAAACTCCATCGCCTCGCCTTTTCCAAATCCATAGCTAACGCCAAAGCTCACAAACCTGCCTCGTTGGCTGAAGCTGTATGAGTAAAAGTTTGCATTGTTGGTTTCACTTTCTCTAACTCGAGAAGCAAATAAGTCCCTCACACTTAGGCTAAGGATCGTTCTTCCTTTCATCAACTTCTTGCGCATACCTAAATCAGCAGAGGTATATCCAAAATATATGCCTTGAAAATTTATTGTTCTAGATCTGTGACTCCCTGTAATTTCAAAATCAATATCAGACGGTAGCTTAATCTTAGCTCTTACTCTCCCCGTCCATCGATCAGCGTTAAAATCAATAATCTCTTGATCAAAATTTACACTTCTGTCTTCATAGTTATAATTGAAATCTCCAGTGAATGACAATTTTTTGTTAGCCGTATACTTTCCACTCATCTCATACCCGTATGTTTTGTTAGTACCAATATTTAATGGTAGTGTCGTGCTTATATTATTTTCAAAGGTCGTGACTCTCTCTACTGCATCAGTTGTATACCTGTGATAGACACCAAAGTTAAAGGAGAATTTATCAGCAATCAAAATACCATTGACTTCATATGAATCAGTGAACTCTGGTTGCAAATCAGGATTACCTGTGTATACATTAAAGGTGTTTCTGATGTTGAAAAAAGGATTAAGATGCCACATACGTGGTCTATAGATTCTCTTAGAGTAACCTGCTTGAAAAGAAAGTGCTTCTGTCACTTTGTAACTCGTATGGATACTTGGGAAAAGATTAGAATAATTTTGATCGCCTACTTCCCCTGTATTTGTCAATTCTGTATTCAGGTCAGTGTTTTCTAGTCTTAGACCAGCTTTTAATCCCCATTTACTGCCTTCATATGCTGCCGTCACATAGGTGCCTAATACTTTTTGATTGTATTCAAAATTATTAGTCTGCGCGTCATTTAATATCCACTCAGCATCAATCAGATCTTCAACGCCGAAATCATTTCCGACATCATTGATTAAGTATTGTGCTCCTGTCTCTATTGTAAACTCATCATTTACTGGTTTCGTATAATCCAGTTTATAGGCGAAGTTAGCATCTTTGAAATCTGTTCTGACACTCTGTTGAGCAGTATTTATAGTGCCAACACTTGCCAGATTATTAAACTCAGACGTTTGGTCTTTACCAAAAAACCGGCCTGTTGCACTAATTAATAATGAATGATCTTTATGATCTTCAAAGTCGCTTTTATATTGTAATTCGTATTGATATTTTGGATTGGTTGCCTCAGTGAGTTCGTTTCTATCGAATCGTCTTTCAACTTCATTGACATTATTGACTAAGTTGTATTGACTAAACTCAGTTCTAGAATTTTCCTTTTCTAGCTCCAGTGCATAACTACCACTTAGGGTAATCACATTCGTTGCATTGATGTGGTAATCTGTGCCAAGAATGAAATTATAAAAATTCTCATTTTTATCTCCCGTACCAAAACTTTCGACTGATGAGCCAGTGTTTAGATCTCGGTTTAATGATTCTGATGTATTGGGATAGGTCCTGTACCCCGCGCCTAACTGGGTAAATAAGTTAAACTTCTCTGTCCGTCTATTGAGGCTTAATCCAAAACTATGATTGTTAGGGAATCCAGAATTAAGTGTCACAGAACCGTTGAGTCCTTTCTTCTCTTCTTTTTTTAGGACTATATTAATAATCCCCGTTGAACCTTCAGCATCATATTTAGCAGATGGGTTGGTAATGACTTCTACTTTATCGATCATATCTGCAGTGATACTTCCAAGAGCATTTCCACCGTCAGACAGCACACTTGGTTTGCCATTGATTAATATCTGTACACCACCATTACCTCTTAAGGATATATCTCCTTCGATGCTCACAGCTACAGAGGGAACGTTATCAAGTACTTCTAATGCGCTTGCACCAGTCTTGCTTAAATCTTGACCGACGTTAAAGACTCTTTTATCTAATTTAAATTCTGTGCTAGATCTTTCTGCTCTTACTGTTACTTCATCAAGTGTTTCTCCATCTAGTTCAAGTTTGAGTGTACCCAGATCGACTGTATTACTTGCAATAACGTGATCAGTAATCAACAAATCACTGAAACCAATGAAGCTTATATTTATATTGAAGTCTTTCTGATCTGTACTGATTAAGAACTTACCATCTTGATCAGTGGTGCTGCCAGTGATCATCTCATTCGTCGTTTTATCTGACAGCATGATCGTCGCGAATTCTATTGGTAGACTATTGATATTTTCGACAACCGTTCCTCTAACTATTGTTCTTGCTTCCTGCTTCTGCGCATTGACAATACCTACAAACAAGCCAAGAAAGAGTACTGTAAATAGAACTGAACGTGTGTTTTTCATTTGTTTTTTTTTAATTATAAGTACTTAAGACCTATGTATACCCAACGCACTTGAGTATATAAGACACAAATATCTATTCTTTGTTAAGTATAATTGCCTTTTTTCTATCAACAACAAGAATTAACCCCTCAACAACAAAACTGCACTTTACAGGTATAAAACAGTTGTTTAGCTATTATTTTAGAAGAATGCTTTGAAGATGTATTAAATTTAGAATATGAAGATTAACAGCACTAACAATGCCCAGTCCAGCTATAGGCTTGAGTTGATTATGCAGGTAGTTCTTCTTGTCGTGGTGTTCCTGTTTTATGCATTTAAAAGAAGCACGCAAGAGATAGAATTCAACTTGATTGTATTCTTCATCCCATATGCTATCGTTAGTTTGATCATTAGCTATAAATTATTACCTGATTTTTTATATAAGAAGAAGTATTGGCAATTTGGGCTAGCTGTTGTTTGTCTGGTATTTTTAGTGATGGCTTTAGAAGAATTAGTCACTGAACAAATATTTTACCCAGATACAAGAGGGAAAGCTTTTCCTGGCGTCTTCTTTGGATTAGTACAGATATTGCCTCCTGTTATCATCTTAAGTTCATTTAAGTTTGCCTGGGATGCATTGATGAAACAAAATGAACTAGAAGCATTAGAACAAGCCGTAAAAGACAGTCAGTTACAATTTTTAAAATCTCAGATTAATCCACATTTTCTGTTTAACAATTTGAATAATTTGTATTCATATGCACTTGAGAGTTCACCTAAAACGCCGAAGATTATTTTAGAGTTAAGCAATGTGTTGCGGTATATGCTTTATGAATGTAAAGAAGAGTTTGTGCCACTTAAAAAGGAGATCGCTCAGCTAGAGAGTTTTACTGAACTCAATGAATTGCAAATTGAAGAACGAGGTACTGTCAACTTTGTAAAAGAGAATATGACAGGTAGCTTCCAGATTGCGCCATTGATTCTTATGGTGTTTATAGAAAATGCATTTAAGCATAGCCAATCAAGCATGGCCCAAGATATATCAATAGATATAACGATCAGCGTCTCAGCTGATGGTGAACTACGATTTAATTGCAAGAATAATTTTCAAAAGCAGACGAATATTGATCAACTTTCTAAAGGAATAGGTCTTGAAAACGTCAGAAAAAGGTTAGAATTTTTATATCCTCATTCGCACGAACTTAACATTCGAGAAACGCCTAACAAGTTTGAAGTAGACTTAGTCATGCAGTTAATCGCTGTTGGCCAAACAGTTGATGTTTCAGAAAACTTAAGTCAAGGGAGAGTCCCTCTTATAGAAAATGTAGTGACATGATCAATTGCATAATCATTGAAGATCAACCACCAGCACAAAGAATTCTAAAAAAGTATATTGAAGACATAGGGACAATACAGTTGTGTGGCACCTTTTCTGATGCCCTTCAAGGGATGGAATGTTTAAAACGTGAACCAATAGACTTGATTTTTTTAGACATTCATCTACCAAAGATTTCTGGCATTGATTTTCTAAAGGCGCTTAAGAATCCTCCAGATGTCATCTTGACAACCGCATTTTCGGACTATGCCATTGAAAGTTATGAATTGAATGTGGTCGATTATTTACTAAAACCGTTTTCATTTCAACGATTTGTTAAGGCTGTATCTAAACTCAATCCTAAACAACAGGAAGCCATCAACACAAACGAACAATCTATTGATCAACCAGAAGAGATATTTGTAAAATCTGGTTATGAACATGTCAAGATTAGAATCTCTGACATTCATTTTATAAAATCAGATACAGACTATACAGAACTGATTACTGCCGAAAAAAAATTCTTAAGCAATGAAGCCCTCAAGCATTGGGTGAAATCTATTGTGCAGTTTGTGCAAGTCCATAAATCATATATCATCAACCCAGCGTACATCGACAAAGTATCTGGCAATCAGATTTATCTTAAAAGTGGTACAACCGTACCGATTGGCAGGGCATATAAAGAAGCTTTTGTTGCTAAGTTTTTAAATTAGCTGCATATAAACTTGCTAATCACACTACCTCAAATAAATTACTATTATCGCTGACTGACTCCTAAATGAGAATAGAGAGCAAAGAACCGCACAATGAATCAGAAATTAAGGATGGAGTTTTAGGGTGTGTTTAGTAGTAAGGATCGATTACTTTAATTGCTGAAGTTGTTCGTCTTGATAAAAATAGATGATATCCTTTATATTCCTAAATATCTTTGGATTCGTGGACATAAATTTATCAAGGTTTTTCCACTCTGCTTTTTTGATACCTTCAGCCGTTTGTGGTACCAAGGGTGTTTTTGGAGCGGTCATTTTGTACCAGTATGTTTTTTTGAGTACCCTCTTTTTATTGACACCTCGATATGTATGATAGGTCGTTATTAACTTCTCGTGTAAGGTCACCTGCCGAATCCCAGTTTCTTCTACAACTTCTCGAACCGCGGCAACTTTTTTCTTCTCTCCACTCTCAATTTTTCCCTTTGGCAAGTCCCAAAAGCCTCGTCTGAATATCAATAAGGCCTCTTGTTTTTTATTAATAACCAATCCTCCAGCTGCTTTTACTATTTTAAACAAGCTTTGAAAATCTCGTCTTAATTTTTTGACATCATCAGCATAGATAGTAATTGTCTTATAAACAGATGTTTTTTCTGCTAGATCTACATAATTAAGTAGAAATTTGGGCTTTCCTGCATATCTGGCTATAATATCAGATTCGTCGTTTTTCCGTGGAACACGTACGTCTGATTTGGCGGCCAATATCAGCAAAGTTTCATTAATGTATATTTTGTACATTTGCGATCACTTCAAAAAGAGCTGCAAGATATGAATATTGAACATAGCTTAGCTAGTAAGTTACTATCAATTAAAGCAATTAAATTATCACCGGGTAATCCATTTACTTGGGCATCGGGTTTAAGATCACCAATTTACTGTGATAATCGAATATCATTATCACATCCTGAGGTCCGAACAATCATCAAAAATGGCTTTGTTGCTGCCATTCGAGACAATCAATACACCCCAGATGTCATCGTAGGAGTTGCCACAGCTGGCATTCCACATGGGGCCATTCTTGCAGATGCATTAGATTTGCCCTTTGCATATGTCAGAGCAAAAGCAAAAGAACATGGTCGTCAAAACCAAATTGAAGGAGAAATAAAGGAAGGAGCCAAAGTTATTTTAACTGAAGACCTCATATCAACGGGTGGAAGTGCACTCAAAGTGGTAAAATTACTTCGTTCGATGAATATAGAAGTCCTCAATGTTTTCTCTATATTTACATATAATCTCGGCGAAGCCTCAGAAAATTTTTCTAAAGAAAATTGTACTTACCTTAGCTTGACGAACTATCCATCACTTTTAGAATTTGCAAAATCATCTGGCTACCTCTCGAATGAAGAATACGCAACTCTTAAGGAGTGGTATTTGAGTCCGCAGGTGTGGTCAGAACAATTCTTACAAGACAATCAATAAAACATTCTAAATGTCCATTTTTAATAAAAAATCGATTGAATTTCTTTATTCTTATTTGAATAGCTCATCACCAACAGGTTTTGAATCTGAAGGCCAGAAAGTTTGGCTAAAGTACATTAAGCCCTATGTAGATGAATGGAAACTAGACAACTATGGTACACTCTATGGGATTATCAATCCTGAGAAAAAATTTACCGTTGTTATAGAAGGTCATGCAGACGAAATTTCATGGTTTGTCAATTACATTTCAGATGATGGCTACATTAGTGTCATTCGCAATGGAGGCTCAGATCATATTATAGCACCTTCAAAACGAGTCAATATTTTTACAAAAAAAGGAATTGTGCGCGGGGTGTTTGGCTGGCCAGCTATTCATGTTAGACGGGGTAAGGATGCGAATCTGTCCCCCAAGCCAGAGAATATTTTTGTTGATGTCGGCGCTAAGGATAAAGAAGAAGTCTTAAAAATGGGTGTGCATGTTGGCTGTGTGCTGACATTTGATGATGAGCTTGAGAAGTTCAATGATCAATATTATGTAGGCCGAGCTTTGGACAATCGGATCGGAGGGTTTTGCATAGCAGAAGTGGCACGTCTATTAAAAAAGAATAAGAAAAAATTGCCTTTTAGGCTATGTGTAGTCAATGCGGTTCAAGAAGAGATTGGCTTGCGTGGCGCAGAGATGATAGCTCATACGATCAATCCAGATGTTGCGATCATTACAGATGTCTGCCACGACACGAATTCGCCGATGTATAAAAAGAAAGAGCAAGGAGATATAAAAGCTGGCGCTGGTCCAGCGCTGACAGTAGCTCCTGCTGTACATAATAATTTGCTTGATTTAATTATCAATACAGCAGAGAAGAAAAAGATTCCATTCCAACGATCTGCCTCTTCACGAAGTACTGGCACAGATACTGATGCTTTTGCATATTCTAATGGTGGTGTTCCTTCAGCCTTAATCTCACTCCCCTTAAAATACATGCATACGACGGTAGAGATGGCTCATCAGGATGATATTGAAAATGTGACGAAGTTGATTTATGAAACATTATTGAAAATCAAGAACAATCATAATTTCAAATACTTTTAGTTTGCATTAAATGACCAATAAAAAGATCTTATTAAGCAGTTTTTAGTCAAGCTTTTCAATTTTTATCTCTATAGCTCCCTACACATATCTATTGGTGCTGTTGCTCTTGTATGGTCAATGAGCTTAATCTTTAAGCAGCCTTTGGATAATGTCTATTATGGTTTTGTGTTTTGCTCTACCCTATTCATCTACGGCATCCACCGTATTATTGGTATCCAAAAAACCTATTCCTTAAATCAAAAGGGCAGGTATAACATTGTCAATACCTATAAAGGTCATATACAACTCTACACAGTAGTAAGTGGCATTGCTTTGGTGTACTTTTTTTTACAATTACCCCTCCAAATAAAACTCTTCTTCATTGTGCCTGGATGCATTAGTATTCTCTATACACTTCCTTTATTCACTAAAAAAAGAAGGCTGAGAGATATGCACTACATCAAAATATTCTTAATCGCCATAGTGTGGGCGGTTACAACTGCTATCATACCAGCTCACTTACTTCAAAAATCAAGTCTCCTGATTGGCATTCTTGGTGTTGAGCGATTTCTCTTTTTCTTATCCATTACAATTCCATTTGATATTAGAGACATAATGATAGACGAACAATCAGATGTAAAAACTCTCGTCCACGTCCTTGGTATTGAGCACTCAGTTCGACTGAGTGTGGGATTACTAATTGCAGCCATGTTCATCAACATTATATTATTCTGGACTGAGCTTATATCTCTGCAATCAGTCATAGCTGTCGGGATCACCTATTTCTTAACTGCACTAAGTATTATGTTGGTTAGCAAACGATCTTCAGATTATTATTTTACTGGATTATTGGATGGGACCATGATCATACTAGCCATCTTCATTTGGATTTCACATTCTATTTAAGACATTAATCCTGCAAGTTAAAAACCTCTCACATTTTAATAAATCGGTTGTCTTCTACCAATCTCGGCTTACGTATTGTCCATGTGGTGACAATTGTAATTCATAAAGCGGACAAAAGACAACTAATCTCTCGATTCAGTTTTTAATACATCGTACATTAAAGCTGTTGTGAAAAAAGTTAGATATATATTATTTTTTGTGGGTCTATTTTTCTCCCTTCAACTTCAAGCCCAAACTTGCTGCTCAGGAGGCGTACCAGTATCTAGTAATATAGGATTTAGTCACACCCAAAAGCAGGTGTTACAGCTCAGCCTCAACACGAATTTCAATACATTAAAAACATTGTATAGTGGCAATGTGGCATTGGATGATGATGATAGAAAGAGGAGCACACAATCCTATTTAATGAGAGCCCATTACACCTTTACTGACCGGCTGGCTGTAGAGGGTTTCTTTCCTTTAGTGAGGCAAACAAGAGAAATTTTTTCAAGAGTCAATGATGCATCGGATTTTGAATCGTCTTTTGGAGTTGGTGATCCCATCCTCCTTGCCTCTTACAAACTTGTAGACAGCAATATCAAATGGGCAGTTGGCGGCGGACTACAGTTTCCCTTAGGAAGTTTCACCGAACGAAATAGTAGAGGTTTATTTTTAGTAGAAGACTTACAACCAGGAAGTGGAGCTTTGGATGTTATTCTTATTTCATTGCTAGAAGTCCCATTGACGTCAAGACCATCTATGAACGTATTTGGTCGAACTATTTTTGATTTGACAGGCTCTAACTCTGAATCTAGAAATGGGCAACAAACGTATACTTTTGGTAATGATTATCAATTTATAGTAGGCATATCAGATCAACTACTTTTAGCCCAGCAGATTATTTATCCTTCAGTGTCTTTACGTTATCGCAATACGCAACGAGACAAAGTAGACTCTATCGAAAATAGCGGCACTGGCGGTAATTGGTTATTTGCAAAAGCATCTCTTGGCATTAATTTCATAGCTGAAACAACAATAACCATTGATGTTGAATTACCTATTTATACATTTGTAAACGAAACCCAATTATCACCTAATTCGATTATCAATTTATCTATTCATAAAGCATTTTCATTTTCAAAAGAACCTGACTTATTTATTAATTAGTTAATCACGAATTATGAGAATATCAACATTTTTCATCGGACTTACTTTTATTTTTATTTCACTGATCGCATGCTCTGATCAAACAGAACCAATCAATAACCCTGCGCCTGGAGGAGATGTCTTTGACCCAAATGTTTGGGATATACCAAGAGATGAGGTGTTTGATGGTGGACCTGGTAAAGATGGCATTCCTTCAATTGATGACCCAAGTTTTTCTACAAAAGATGATTTAGATATTGTCAATAAATATAATGATCTTCTCGTGACGGGTATTGTACACAATGGCCAAGCAAGAGCTTATCCTCATCCGATTCTTGATTGGCATGAAATCGTGAATGACGATATAGGTGACCTATCAGTTGCTATAACCTTTTGCCCACTCACGGGCACTGGGATTGGATGGGACAGAGTCGTCAATGAGGTAAAAACAGAGTTTGGTGTATCTGGCTTATTGTATGACACCAACCTTATGCCTTATGATCGAGCAACTGAAAGTACATGGTCGCAGCAAAGACTGAATTGCGTCAACGGCCGTAACCGAGGAAGAGAAATCAATGTGATTCCTCTTATGGAAACGACCTTAAGGACATGGTTAGAAGCCTATCCAGATTCTGAAATATTAAATGAAGACACAGGCTTTAACAGAAACTATGGTGTTTATCCCTACGGCGACTATAGGACCAATAATGATAGAATTCTTTTCCCAATCAGCAACACAGACTCGCGACTCCCGGGCAAAGAAAGAGTGCTGGGTGTGTTAGTTGGCGATAATGTAATTGGATATCGTTTTAGCGATCAAAGTAATGAAACAGAAGTCATTCAAGAAAATTTCAGTGGTGCATCAATTGTTGTTGTCAGAAACACAGAAAAGAATTTCATAGCAGCCTTCGAAAACGAGAATAATTTGACCTTCGAAGCAAGTCAAAATTTCCCCACTGTATTGAAAGATGAAAACGGAATCGAATACGACATGACAGGTCAAAGAATTGGATCCAATGGAAACCCTAACGACAATCTTACTCAAATGAAATCATTTATTGGCTATTGGTTTTCTTGGGGCACATTCTATCCTGAAATGGAAATCAGTGAGGTGGAAAGCAGATAAAATTTGCAGTGCGCTTATCTCTGCTTAGAATTAGTCATCTAACAAATCTGGCCGTCGATCTTTTGTGCGTTTAACTGCTTCTTCATGCCGCCACTCATGAATCTTGGCTTCATGCCCCGACAACAAGATCTTAGGTACTGACAGCCCTTTGTATTCTTCTGGTCGCGTATAGACTGGTGGTGCCAATAAATTATCTTGAAATGAATCAGTCAACGCTGAGGTCTCATCATTTAAAACACCTGGTATCAATCGCCCCAAAGCATCGATTAAGACAATCGCTGCTGTCTCACCACCTGACAAGACATAATCACCAATCGACATCTCTGAAGTGACGTACAGTTGTCTAATGCGCTCATCGATACCTTTATAATGTCCAGCAATAAGTAATAAATTCTGACTTAATGATAAGCGGTTAGCTTCGCCTTGTTTCAGTGTCTTTCCATCTGGTGTTAAATAGATAATCTCATCGTACTGCACTACTGCTTGAAGCTTATCAATCATCTGGCCAAGCGGCTCAGCCTTGAGTACCATCCCTGCCCCACCGCCATATTGATAGTCATCGATTTGTCTATAATTCCCTGTTCCAAATTCTCTAAGGTCATGGACATTCACTTCCAGCAATCCCTTATCCTGTGCCCTTTTCAAAATAGAGTGGCTCAGAAAAGACTGCATTAATTCTGGTACGCAAGATATGACGTCTATTCTCATTTTTTTTCAGTGGATAGTAACTAGTGGATAGTAAATAGTAGATAGTGTTAATTGGAGATAAAGTCAACTAGACTTATGTAGTGATATATAGGTATAACTATCTACTTCCAACTGCCCACTGCCCACTGCCCACTGTCGACTGCCTACTATCTACTGTCAACTGATTACTATTTACTTTATTCTATTCCTAACAATTCAATCTCAAAAATCAACGCACTATAAGGCGCAATAAGAGGACCAGCTGGTCGCTCACCATAGGCAAGATTTGATGGACAATAGATCCGGTGTTTAGAGCCTACTTTCATCAAAGGCACTGCTTCTGTCCAAGCTGATATCACTTGATTTAGACCAAAACTGATCGGCTCACCACGCTCAACAGAACTGTCAAAGACACGACCATCAATCAGTGTTCCATGGTAATGGACTCTCACCTTATCTGACGAGGTCGGACTTGGGCCATCTCCTTCTGTTAGAATTTCATATTGGAGACCTGACTCTGTGGTTAGTACGCCTGGTTTTACTTTGTTCTTTGCTAAGAATTCTTCTCCCGCTTGTTTATTCATTTCTTTTTGCTTTGATTTAATTCTCAATAGTTCATTTCTAAAAAACTCATCTGATTCGTCAAAGGCAATAAACAGCTCTTCGTCTTGCAAGACATCAGAAATTGCTTTAGACATGATATGATGATTGATATTTTTAAAGCCTTGGTTCTTCAGATTTTCGGCTACGACAACACCCATACTATAGGCTAAGCTATCAGCCCAGGAGATTTGATATTCATCCACTTCAGTGATCGGTACGCCTTCTAATCCTTCTAAAATGTTATCCAATGACTCTTCTTGCGCAATCGCTAAACCTGTAGAAAACAAGAGGCACAAGATGAAAAAATACTTCATGATTAAGATTGCTTTAGTTTGTTATAGTAAAAAAAGAAGTAAGGTATGGTTTCAATGCCTTTGAAATAGTTAAACAAACCATAATGTTCATTTGGCGAGTGAATATCATCAGAATCCAACCCAAAGCCGAGCATGACTGACTTTACACCAAAGACCTCTTCAAACATAGCAACAATGGGGATACTACCACCAGAACGCTGAGGTATTGGGTTCTTCCCATAGGTTTTTTCCATTGCCATTTGTGCAGCTTTATACTCTATTGTATCTGTTGGTGTTACTGCAGGATGACCACCGTGATGAGGAGTCACTTTCACCTTAACACCTGGTGGCGCTATAGATTCAAAATGCTTAGTAAATAAATCAGTAATTGTATCCGGATGTTGATTTGGTACAAGGCGCATACTTATTTTTGCATAGGCTTTTGAAGGCAATACAGTTTTAGCGCCTTCTCCAATATAACCTCCCCACATACCATTGACCTCTAAGGTCGGTCGAATAGATGTCCGCTCTAATGTCGTATAGCCTTTCTCGCCCACTATCTCATCAATCTCTAAATCGTTCTTGTATGACTCCAAACTGAAGGGCGCTTCATTCATCTCTTGACGCTCAGTCTCACTCACCACAACAACATCATCGTAAAATCCAGGAATTGATATTTCTAAGTTTTCATTTTTCATTGAGGAGATCATATCACACAGGATATTGATTGGATTGGCGACCGCACCTCCATACACACCTGAATGTAAGTCTCGATTTGGCCCTGTCACTTCGACTTCCACATAACTAAGACCTCGCAGGCCTACTGTGATGGAAGGGACATCATTCGCGATCACAGAGGTATCTGAGAGTAAGACCATATCGCAGGCCAATTTCTCTGCGTTGGCTTTACAAAACACATCCAAATTATCAGATCCAATTTCTTCTTCACCTTCAATTAAAAATTTAACGTTGCACAACAGCTGATCGCTTGCAACCATCGACTCAAAGGCCTTCACGTGCATGTACATTTGCCCTTTGTCATCACATGCACCTCTTGCAAAAATAGCCCCATCAGGATGTATTGCTGTCTTCTTAATCACTGGTTCAAAGGGTGGTGAGTCCCACAAGTCCAATGGATCTGGTGGTTGTACATCATAATGTCCATAGACCAAAACTGTCGGTAAGTTTGGATCGATTAATTTTTCGCCATATACGATCGGATGTCCAGCTGTCTCATGCAGTTCTGCTGTATCAACGCCAGCAGATTCTAGACTAGCCTTCACAAACTCAGCTGTTCTTCTGACATCGCCCGCAAAAGCAGGATCCGCACTTACTGATGGAATTCTAAGTAAGTTTAACAATTCTTCAAGGAATCTATCCTTGTGTTCACTAATGTAGTTTTGTACCGTTTCCATTAATTACTTTGAGTTAAGTGTGATTTTAATAAGGTCACTAGATCTTTATGGTTGACATCGAGATATAACTTGCCTTTTTGAGCATAGGATATTTTTCCTGTTTCTTCAGATACGATGTATGCCGCTGCAGTTGTCGCTTCAGAAATACCTAAGGCAGCTCTATGCCTCAGTCCTAAATTTTGGTCAATACGTGTACTATTAGATACGGGAAGGATGACACTTGCAGAGTGGATGCGATCGCCAGCTATGATCAAAGCCCCATCATGTAACGGAGCATTTTTCTGAAATATATTTTCAATCAACATCTCGCTCACTTTGGCATCAACGATGACTCCTGATCCACTGAAGGTGTCTTCAATCATCTCAGGAATGATCACGATCAATGCTCCTTCTCCTTGCCGACTTATGTTAATCATAGCTCCTGCAATATTCTCTGCTAACTGCGCAAACTTCTCATCGACTGCCGATATTTCTTTACCAAAAAATTTATCTAAAAATTGAACTCTTCGCTCCTGGGTATTTTCACCAATCATCAGTAAAAATCGTCGAACTTCTGGCTGAAACACAATTACAAAAATGACAGCTCCAATTTGAAAAAAGCTGCCTAATAAAGTGGAAAGCAAATCCATTTTCAAATAACGCACAATGGCATATGTAGCTCCTAATAACAGAACACCAATAAAAATATTAAATCCAACAGAACCCTTTAATCGTTTATACACGAAATAAATGAGGTAGCCCACAATCAGTACATCAAGTACCTTTGTAATTAACTCTAGGGTTGTATATTCTGCTATATTAAAAATGGCCTAACCTTTTACATTAAAATACATATTCTCATCCATGTTATAGTACATGAATGATAAAATATCAGCATATTCATCGATAACCTTTGACGTTGGTTTTCCCGCTCCGTGCCCTGCACTTTTTTCCACTCTAATCAAAACGGGATTTGTACCTTGATGCTTGTCTTGTAGCTCAGAAATAAACTTAAATGAGTGCGCCGGTACAACTCGATCATCATGATCTGCCGTTGTCACCAATGTCGCTGGATATGATTCCTCTTTGATATTATGCAATGGAGAATATTTAATTAAATAATCAAAAGCTTCTGGATCATCACTTCGTCCATAATCTGTGGCCCACGCCCATCCAATCGTAAACTTATGATACCTCAACATGTCCAATACGCCAACTGCTGGAAACGCAACTGCATATAAATCAGGACGTTGAGTCATACAAGCGCCGACGAGCAAGCCACCATTCGATCCACCTTGTATCGCTAACTTTTCAGACGAAGTATAGTTCTTTTCAATCAAATATTCAGCCGCTGATTGAAAATCGTCAAACACATTTTGCTTCTGACCTAGTGTCCCAGCTTTATGCCACTTCTTTCCAAATTCTCCTCCGCCTCTTATGTTAGCTACTGCAAACACTCCTCCATTTTCCAATAAGGGGATTCGACCAGGATTAAATGAAGGTGTAATAGAAATATTGAATCCACCATATCCATAGAGCAATGTCGGATTTTGACCATTTAAAACAAGGTCTTTTTTATGGGTCACAAACAGCGGTACTTTTGTACCATCATAACTTGAGTACCAGAGTTGTTTTGTAACATATTTATCTGAGTCAAACTCCACTTCCGGAGCTCGAAATATTTCAGATGTAAGGGCCTTAGTATCCAATTTAAAAATGGTCGTCGGATAGGTAAAACTAGTGAACGAATAAAAGGCAATATCCAAATCCTCTTTACCACTAATTCCACTAACTGATCCAATTCCAGGTAGCTCCAAATCTTGAATAAAATTACCGGCTCGGTCATACACTTTCACTAAGCTAGAAGCATCTTTTAAATAGGCTGCAAATAGCTTATCACCAGCTGTAGACACCCACTGTAATTTATCCTCGGATTCAGGAATTAAATCTTGCCAATTCGTACGATCAGGCGCTTTAGAATTAACGCGAATCAAGCGCTGATTAGGCGCATTATTATTTGTCAAAATTAAGATGTCATCCCCTACATTATCGATGACAGAATAGTCATCTGTAAACGAATCTACAATGTCGACAGGCTGTGCACTTCTGTCTTGTAAGTTCATGATTTTCAATGAATTGCCAGATGTTGACTCAGAAGCCCCGAGTAGCAAAAATCGTTCATCATCAGTCGTTTGAGCGAAGACATTTCGTTGAGGATGGTCTGGCTGTTCGAATATCTTAACGTCCATTGATTGGTCAGTCCCTATCTCATGATAATAGACCATGTGATATTCGTTTTTCGCAGACAATTCATCTGACTCATTTGGCTCAGGATATCTACTGTAATAAAAACCATTTTTGTACCACGATAGACCTGAAAATTTAATCCAGTCTACAGTATCAATTAATGTTTTCATTGTCCTTAAATCTAGCACTTGGGCAGACCTCCAATCAGACCCTCCCGTTGAGATTGTATACGCTAATAAAGTCCCGTTTTTATTAAATGAAAATCCACCTAAAGATGTCGTTCCATCCTCCGAAAATGTATTCGGATCTAACACAACATTTCCTTCTCCAGTTAAGTCGTCAATACTGTATAATACACTCTGATTTTGAAGGCCATCATTTTTAAAATAATAGTACTTATCTCCTCGTTTAAACGGACTTGAAAATCGCTCATAATTCCAAAGTTCTGTTAGCCTGTCTTTGACCTTGTCACGATAAGGAATATTATCTAAATACGAAAACGTTAATTTGTTTTGATCAGTCACCCAAGCCCCTGTTTGATCAGAATGATCATCTTCAAGCCATTGATATGGGTCTGGAACCTTAGTGCCATTATAATCCTCTACAATTGTACTATCCTTAAACACTGACGGATACTCCTTCACCATTTGCTTTTCTTTGAGTTTGGTTTGATTTGAATTTTCTTGGCATGCCAATAGAGTGAGCAAAGATATTGCAACGACTAATAGGATGTAATTTTTCATTGAGAAATAGTTTTAAAATAATTCTGGTTTACTCAAATTCAATATGTTCAGTGTCGTGGCAACAATATGAGGATATTCTTTAGATATAATATCAATTGGCTCAAATATTACCTTAGGCTTATACGTTTCATTTAGTTTGAAAGTAAATCTACACATTAGTGCCTAACAAGCTATTCAATTCCCCAATTTGTATTCTATTATTCTGTCTTTCAGGAATACAAGTATTCTCACAGATCGATGCCAAGGTTACATCATCAAATGATCAATCCTCAATACTTAGTTTCTCTGATTTTCTCAAAACCCTACCCGATTCAACGGCATCTACAATCAACGAACTCCAGCATAGGCTCGCTCAGACACAAGACGAATTAGATCAAATACAGGCTAACTTATTAGATGAAAAGGCCAAAATTGAAGAGTCTGAGCCTTCCGATAAAAACGAACAAGTGCTTACAGACCTTGAAAATATAGGCTATCTGAATCAAGAAATGGTATCCTTAACTCGTGCACTACTCAACCTTCAATCCAGTTCGGAAATAGAATTTGAATTGGCTTACCTAGAAGAGAGTAAGCAATTGATTGAATTAGAAGTTGAAAAATTTACTAAGATACAGCCCATCAACATCAGTAATAAAGCTGAAACAGAAGTAAAACCGACTCAAAACTTAGTAAAGGAGGTCGTTGAAGACCTCGACAACTATGATTTTGAAGTTCATCCAAAAACAGATGTTAAAGGGTATCCTGAATTCGAGTGCGAAATCATAGCAGGTACCGCCAAGACTACTAATCAAGCTAAATACACAAAGCTTTCTCCGTTTTTCTCATTTACGCCTAAAAAACTAGAAGAGCACTTTCAAGAATCTGCATTTATTACTTGCAATGCACAGTTAGCGAAAACGGACAAGTTGTATTTTATCAATTTAGAGATACAAATACAAACGAAGACCGCTAGAGATACATATGGTGGCATTGATAAGGCAGCAGCATTGAGGCTTGAGTTAATTAATGGAGATAAACTATTGGCTTACAATGTAAAACGTGATTACGGGACCTTAAGTGCTGACGAAGAAAGTGTCATTTATAATGTAATCTATAGCCTTGATTCTGATGATATCAAATCACTGTCAAAATTAGATTTAGACAAAATTGGTATCATTTGGTCAACAGGATATGAAGATTACGAAGTGTACCATACAGATTTTATAATAAATCATATAAACTGCTTGAGAAATTAGTGCTGCAACAAATAAACTACCCTTATATAGGCTAACTTATTAAGTTTCAGTTAGTTTCTAAGAATAACATCTAATATATTACGATTAACTTGATGTGTAAGATGCACATTACCAGCTCATCGAGTATTATAAATATTATTATATAATTTATAAATATACTTCCCTTATTTATATGTTTAGTTAGGTCTATTTTGCTGTCTTTAGCAGGTAATTTTCTTGGGATGCCTTGAAATCACTTGTCTAAAAAAGTAAATCGAAACAAAATTCCTCAATTTTCTGAGGCCTAAATAATTATTGTCCATGACTTACCTGAGATTTTTGAATCTGAAGTGCAGTATCATTTTATTGTGCTTAGTCAGTTTTCACACCAGTAACTATTCCAATCCTTTTAATTCCCCAACACCCATATCCCAAGCTGACGGTGATGCCGATAATGACGGTATTCCAGATTTTGAAGATTTGGATAGCGATAATGATGGGATATTGGATATGGATGAAAATGTCATCTGTGAGACAGTAGACTTATCCCCATTTAACGGAAGTACTGATGCATTAACAGATTTTAATGCAGCTATGATTACTGTTGGAGGCATCAATGGTGCATTGATTCAAGTCGAAGATCCTTTAGAAATAAATGGGTCTGCAAGCATCGATGAATTTTTTATTTCTAATGAGCATGTCCTGGATACAGGTAATGATTCTACAAGTTTATTGCTCGGTGTTGCACACCAACCAGGAGAAACGGGTCAGGCTAATTCTTTAGGAACAAACTATACATTTTCAAAACCAGTTTGTGGTTTCAATTTTAAACTATATGATATTGATAGAACTGATGAAGTACTCATCAATGCTTCACTGAATGGAGTTCCTGTAACGTATACAGTAACTAGACTTGGGCCTTGTTTGAATTATGATGCAGCTGCAAGCACGATTAATAGTATTTGTAATGTACAAGCTAGACCTTCAAATGGAAATGTTGCGGAGCATAGCGCTACCATTGTTTTCGATGGTTGCATTGATAGACTAGAATTTGATCTTTACGATTTCGGGACAGGAAATGGGGGGTCATTTACCTTTTTACCAGCACCAGACCCTGTCTGTGTAGGACTTGATACAGATTTGGATGGTATCCCTGATTTCATAGATTTAGATAGTGATAATGATGGTATTCCTGATGCGATTGAAGCATGTAGTGAATTGACATTAACCTTAGAGGATTGTACGCTTGATAGTAACGGAGATGGTGTTTATGAAATGGATGGTGGTGTCAGCACTGGTGTGTTGGTTGACAGATGTGCAGATGCTCCAGTGGACACAGATATGGATGGAATCCCTGATTTCTTAGACTTGGATAGTGATGGCGATGGTTGTTCAGATGCTATTGAAGGAGGAACAATAGACACGAATCCAAATGTGACTGACACAGATGTTTCGGACGGTTACGCAGATCCTGCTGTGGCTGTCAATGATTGTGGATTAATCTTTCTAGCGGATGGTGTAAGTACAGAATGTCCGACTCCTACCTCTGACATATGGGTGGATGCTACAGTTGACGGATGTGAAGTCGGCATAGCAGGTCTTACAATAATGAAAGTAGGTACTTTGGATGTTGGAGCAGATGGAGAAGCATCTGTAGGAGACATAATCACCTATACGTTTGAAGTTTGTAATACAGGTACTCTTGAATTAACAATGGTGACAGTTGATGATCCATTGGTTACAGTTATGGGTGGACCAGTAACCATAGCAGCTATGGCCTGTGACAATATGAGTTTTACAGGTTCATATGCAATTACTGCGGACGATATTACGAATGCAGGTGTCATGAACACAGCGACTGCCATGGGTATGGATCCAGACGGCAATCCTGTAGACGGTACGGATGATGAAGCAGTACCAATTGTAGCATCAGGCTCAATTGCTGTAGTTAAGACTGGTGTCTTCAATGATGAAAATGCAAATGGTGTTGCAGAAGCAGGAGAGACAATTAGCTATACATTTGTTGTTACAAATCCAAGTGCAGTCGAATTAACAGGTATTACAATAACTGATCCTCTTGTCACAGTGATAGGCGGCCCAATAACCTTGGCAGCAGGAGCAATGGATGCGACGACATTTACGGGAACATATACAATTACTGCAACGGATATAACGAATGGTAATGTAGCCAATACAGCGACAGCAACGGGTATGGACCCATCAGGTGAAACTGTTATGGGAGACAGTATGGAAGACGTGCCACTAGCTGGAGGTACTCCTGGTATTTCCATTGTCAAGACAGGTGTACTAGCAGATGAAAACGGCAACGGCTTTTCAGAAGCAGGAGAAACAATAACGTATACATTTGTTGTGAACAATACGGGCGATGTTGAATTAACGGGTGTTACAGTGATGGATCCACTTGTTACAGTTATGGGTGGGCCAATCACCTTAGCAGGTGGCGCATCAGATGCCACAACATTTACAGGAACATATACTATAACAGCCACAGACATAGCGAATGGAAACGTCGCCAATACAGCAACGGCTTCTGGCATGGATCCATCAGGTGAAACTGTTATGGGAGACAGTATGGAAGACGTGCCACTAGCTGGAGGTACTCCTGGTATTTCCATTGTCAAGACAGGTGTACTAGCAGATGAAAACGGCAACGGCTTTGCAGAAGCAGGAGAAACAATAACGTATACATTTGTTGTGAACAATACGGGCGATGTTGAATTAACGGGTGTTACAGTGATGGATCCACTTGTTACAGTTATGGGTGGACCAATCACCTTAGCTGGTGGCGCATCAGATGCCACAACATTTACTGGCACATATACGATAACAGCGACAGACATAACAAATGGAACCGTCGCTAATACAGCAACAGCTTCAGGTATGGATCCAACAGGCGGAACAGTTATGGAAGAGAGTATGGAAGACATTCCTATTACGGGAGGAACTGCTGGAATTTCTATTGAAAAAATGGGCATGTTGATTGACTCGAATGGGGATGGTTTTGCACAAGCTGGAGAAACAATTGCATACACATTTACAGTCATAAATACAGGCACTTTAGATTTATTGAATGTAACCGTCACCGATCCAGTAGTAACTGTTGTAGGAGGCCCAATTGACCTTCCTGCTGGCCAGACAGACTCGAGCACCTTCACAGGTTCTTACACATTAACACAGGCAGACATAGATGCAGGTCCATTCATGAATACGGCAACTGTTAGTGGTGAGGACCCATCAGGTAATCCTATCGATGAAATGGATGAAGAAGAAACTGACTTACCTCAAAATCCTGCAGTCATGATTATCAAAACAGGAATGTTAAATGATGAAAATGGTAATGGAATATCAGATGTTGGTGAGACAATTACATATATTTTTATTGTTACAAACACTGGTAATACGACTCTTACAGGAGTCATTGTTACTGATCCACTCGTTGATGTTACTGGAAGCCCAATGACATTAGCACCAGGCGATGTAGACAATACATCTTACACAGGCACTTATGTACTAACTCAAGTTGATATTGAAGCAGGGGTTGTCAATAACGTAGCAACTGTAGAAGGTGCAGATCCAGATAGTGCTATTGTATCCGATACGGATGACGAACAAACACCTATCATCCAAGATCCAAACATCCTATTAACAAAAACAGGTACTTTCCAAGATGAAAATGGAGATGGCTTTGCAGATGCAGGTGAAACTATAGCCTACACATTTGTTGTCATGAATACTGGAAATGTAACCTTGACGAATGTCACAGTTAATGATCCATTGGTGACAGTTATTGGTGGCCCAATTGCTGTGTTTATGCCAGGCCAAACTGATACAGATACGTTTACTGGTACCTATTCACTGACTCAAGCTGATATCGATGCAGGGGAGTTTGAAAATATAGCGGTGGCTTCAGGAACTGATCCAACTGGTGCACCAATAGAAGATGAGTCTGATGATCCACAAAACCCAACGGACGATGATCCAGATGGTGATGGAGATCCTGATGATCCAACAGTCATCCCTACTTCTCAAAATCCAATGATTTCAATTTTAAAAACAGGCACATTTGTAGATGGCAATGGCGATGGTTTTGCTCAACCAGGTGAAACAATTACATACGCATTTACAATTACAAATACAGGAAACGTAACCTTAACTGATATCACCGTTACAGATAACTTAGTAACTGTCAATGGAGGTCCGATTCCATTACTAGCACCAGGACAATCTGATAACAGCACTTTTACGGCTAGCTATACGATAACCCAAGCAGATATTGATTCTGGCGGAATAGAAAATTCAGCATTAGCGACTGGTACCGATCCAAACGGAGATCCAGTGACTGATATTTCTGATGATCCACAAAACCCAGAAGATGTAGATCCTGATGGAGATGGAAATCCTGACGACCCTACGTTTACACCAGTCCCATTGAATCCGATGATCTCTATTTTAAAAACAGGCACATTCCAAGATGAAAATGGTGACGGATTCTCACAACCGGGAGAAACGATTAGTTACTCCTTTGTCATTACGAATACTGGTAATGTTACACTAACTAATGTAAATGTAACAGATGCACTTGTGACTGTGAGCGGGACTCCTATCCCATCGTTAGCCCCTGGTGAATCTAATAGCACGGCCTATACAGCTACCTACACAATTACTCAAGCAGATATTGATGCTGGCGTTTTAGAAAACACAGCCATTGCTACAGGTACTGATCCAAGTGGAAATCCAACAATGGATATGTCAGATGATCCTCAAAACCCAACTGATGATGATCCTGATGGAGATGGAGATCCAGATGATCCAACGATGACGACATTGCCACAGAATCCAGATATCTCATTACTTAAAGTTGGTACATTCAATGATGAGAATGGTGATGGATTTGGTCAACCTGGAGAAACAATCAGCTATGCATTTACAGTCTCAAACACTGGAAACGTAACATTGACAAATGTGACTGTAAATGACCCATTAGTCGCTGTCCAGGGTGGTCCAATTGCAACGTTCCCTCCAGGAGCAGTTGACAATACAACGTTCTCTGGCACATATAGCATCACACAATTAGATATAGACACAGGACTCATTGAAAATACAGCATTAGCTACAGGTACAGATCCTAATGGTAATACTGTTGAAGACGATTCTGATGATCCACAAAACCCCGCAGATGATGATCCTGATGGAGATGGAGATCCAGATGATCCAACAATAATTCCAGTCGGTCAAAATCCATTAATCGAGATTGTCAAAATTGGAACATTCCAGGATGAAAATGGAGATGGATTTGCTGATATTGGTGAGACGATCAGGTATCAGTTCATTGTTACAAATACTGGAAATGTTACGCTGACAAATGTTGTGGTCACAGATGAACTAGTCTTGGTTTCAGGAGGTGTAATTACCACCTTAAGTCCAGGAGAGATCGATGATACGATGATCGGCATATACGTTCTAACAGAAGCTGACTTGGCTAATTTATCCTATGTAAATAGCGCAACTGCTACAGGACAAGATCCAAATGGTATGGATGTTACTGATATATCAGATGATCCACAAAACCCAACAGATAATGACACAGAAGGAGACGGAGAACCAGATGATCCAACCGTTGTACCCTATTGCGGTATTGTATTGGACATGGTTATTGCTCCACCATTTCAATGTTTAACTGATTTGCCATTAGATGCAGATGCAAGTGGTACTGTCATCAGCCCGACTGGCTATGAGACAATCTATTTATTAACATCTCAACCTGGGGGAATTATTGAGCAAATCAGTACAAACCCTAACAACTTCGTTGTTAGTGAAGTTGGAGTATATACCATTCATACATTTGTTGCAGAATTAGATAGTCCTGCTGATCCTAACTTCTTTGATTTAGCGACAATAGCATTTGGCCAAACTCAGATTATCGATGTGTTCAACTTTATTCGCACAGAGATTTGTGCAGACCTTAATTTAGTGGGTACCACTATAAATGTGGGTATTTGTAATGTTAATCTTGAAAAAGAGCAGGTCTTTGAAGAATTGTTTGAAGATGAAGATGTGGCACTCACCTTTGATCTAACAATTACAAATAATGGTGATTATGACTTAATCGATCTAAATCTTGAAGATGATATTGTTTTCTTACCAATTGCATATCCTTTGACTGCTATGAACGAAAACAACATGGAAGTGACGATCACAAATGTCGATGCGACACAGTTACCGACATTAAATCCTGGATATAATGGTGCATCAGACATAGACCTATTAGATGGTATGTCAGGCTTCCTTAGACCTGGAGAATCGTTTATCATTTCGTTTACAACTGAAACCAGTGTATTCAAATACAGACAAGCTTTTAATATTTTCCAAACGAATCAGGCTTTCATTTCTGGTACGCATATCGATCCTAATGGTAATATAATAGATACAGTTGACGATTTTTCTGATGACCCAACGGTGTTTACAGATAATGATATAGATGGTGATGGTGATCCAGATGATCCAACGCCAATTTTGATACCTGTTTGTGATGAATTAGTATGTAACAATGATCTAGTCATCAGTTTACCTGCAAATTGCCGATTAGAAGTGACACCTGATATGTTATTAGAAAATCCTTCACCACTAGGTAATTATACGATTAACTTTTTCAATCCAGACGGAGAGCCTATTGGTAATATCTTAACTGAAGAATTCGTTTTCGTCCAATTGCTCTTTAATTTAGATTGTAGCCAAGGTTCTTGTTGGGGACATGCAGTGATTGAAGCAAATCAAGTTCCACAACTTGAAGCGCCGTGTGAAGTGGATGAGAATGGTGTTATTCCAGCTGATTGTATCATTTGGTGTGATCCAGGCTATTACCCTTCGATCATCGTTTCACCTCAAGAAGTAGAAGATGCATTTGGGGATTGTGGACCAGATCTATTGTCTTTAAATGTTGATGAGAGCAGAACAGGTGATTTATGTGATGAAAATGGAGAAATTGTAACACTTGTATATACTGCAAAAGTTGAAAGACATGGCAGAGTTGAAACTGTTGATGTCTTAACTCAACAGTACGCTATCCAGAAAATCAATATTGATATTGATGAAAACGGAATTAATGCAATTTTCTCATTCCCTGAAGATGTCATTATAGATTGTGATAGCGCACCTGATATGGAAATCGATTCATCGATAGCATTATATTCTCCTGAATATTTATCCTATTTGATCGATGGCTTTGATGCCTTCCCATTCTATTATAATATCCATGAGATTGTAGCAGATACAACAATCACTGCGGATACGATACAAGTGGTTGATGAGACGATGTTTACATTAAGAGACACCATGGTTAAGGAAGATATCGGTGGAGAAGAAGTATGGGTTGTCATTACACTTGTTGACAAACCTTTGGTTGATTCAATATCCTTTGATACGCTCATTAATAATTTTGCGCATCCTAAGGTGCCTGTTTTTGATATCAATTGTAACACTGCATCGTCGTATACAGATATAGAATTTGAAGCTTGCGGTAATGGAAGAAAGATTGTAAGAACTTGGACAGTACTTGACTGGTGTGATTCTGATATCTTTATTTCTGGCAAGCAAACGATCGAGATTAGAGACCTTACTGCTCCTCAAATAGTGGTTGAAAGTAATGGTGAATTAGTTCCAGTAACCATGTTGAATGATGTTATAGTGAATATAGAGCCGTTTACGTGTTCTGGTATTTATAAATTACCAACCTTAAATATTGTTGATAATTGCGACACTGAAACTAGCATCGAGTGGTATCCAGAAGATGGAGTTGTAGGTGCTGATTTCATAACAGATCTATGGTTCGAGCAGAGTCCAATCCATGTTATAGGAACCGTTTATGATGATTGTATGAATTCTACAGAATTCCATTTCAACATTATTATTCAAGATGATACACCTCCAGTTGCTGTTTGTGAGACTGCTTTGAATGTGTCATTGACTCATAATGCATTAGAACAATCTGGTATTGCAAAAGTATATGCAACGGATATAGATGAAGGAAGTCATGATTCAGAATGCGGTAAAGTAACCCTATCTGTTGTGCGACTAGAAGATTGGTCTGATGTCGTGAGAGATTGCCAAAATCGAATTGTGGGCTATCAACCTGTGAGTTGCTTCCCATTAACAAATGATGTTGATTTAGGAGAGCCTGCTAATAAGGATGATTGTGTAAGTACAGGTGAGAATATTGGTCAAATTACATTCGCTGGAGATCATGTTAAATTCTGCTGTGAAGACTTAGGAAAATCAATTCCTGTGGTTTTAATTGTAGAAGATGAGCAAGGAAATATCAATCAATGTATTACATATGTACAAGTAGATGATAAATCCATACCGAGTATATTATGTACAGATCAAGTTGTTTCGTGTGTGGACGGAGATCAGCTGTTAACACCAGCTATGTTAGGTGCATCTTGCCCTAGAGAAAACCCAATCGAAGTAGAGTTACTCGGAGAATCAAGGAGCACGAATGTATGTGCAGGAGGTCAGGTCGTTAGAGAGTGGTTTATTGATTTGGATCATAGTGGAGATTTTTCTTCAGGTGATCCATTCTGTACGCAGATTGTTTCAGTTGCTGCTGACGATTCATTTGATCCATATACGATCAAGTGGCCTAAGTACTATGATGATAAATCAGTAAGTGGTGTTAATGTTGAGTGTAATGATGAAGGTGAAGTAGTTGAGACACCATCATCAGTATCAATGGGCGAAACATCTGTTTGTGTACCGGATGAAGTGATCGACATCCCCGTATGGTGTGACACTAATTGCGGATTAGTCGGTTATACAATGGATTCAGATACGATCATAGCTTCTGATGCTTGCCTTAAAATCATTAGAAGATGGACAATTGTTGACTGGTGTTTATATGACCCAAATGCTAGTAATTTTGACGATGACAATGATAGCGGAAGAGATAGCTTTATTGCAGTAGAAGACTGGGCACAAGGCGAGTGCGTTGCATGTCCAATTTATGGACCGGCAATAGCAGACCCTGTGTACTTCAGATATGAAAACGTTGAGAAAGATGGTTACTATACCTTTGACCAAGTGATTGTCGTTAATGATGATTCAAGACCAGAAATTATAGCACCAGCAGAATTTCAAGTCAATACATCTGGTGGTATTCTAAAAGGAGACCAAGCCAACCTCCCGGATGGTTTTGATCAAAATTTGGCCTGTGTTGGTTCAGACGTAATCGTTGCGTCTGCTAGTGATTACTGTGATGGAGAGATGACAGGTGCTAATCATTTACAGTGGCAAATTTATGTCAGAAATGGCACTGAAATTTTAGCTTCTAAAACTGTAAGAGGCCCAGAAGCTACCATGACAGCTCCAGAAGCAAGTCCAGGTACTGTATATGAAATCCAATGGATCGTAAAAGATGGATGCGGAAATGAAACATCCACAATAACAGAGGTAAGTTATGTAGATCGTTCAGCTCCTACTCCATTCTGTATTGCTGGACTGACCTCATCGTTTAACTCTACAACAGGTTCTGTTGTGGTTTGGGCAACGGAGTTTGATTTTGGAAGTACTGATAATTGTACGCCAGCTGAAGATTTACGATTTAGCATCATGAGTCCTGGTGAAACACCAATCAATCCGTCAGACGCTGCCTTTTCTTCGCAGTCGAGTATTGAAGTTAGTTGTGCAAATGCAAGCAACTTCACAGACTTGAGAGTTTGGATTTGGGATGAAGATGGTAATGGAGATTTCTGTCAAGTCGGAATAATTATAGAAGGACCTTGTGCTGAGGATACCGAAGATGGAGATGTTGAGAATGGAAATGATGATAATGGAGACGACAATACTGATGGTGGAGAAGATGATAATGTCGGTTCGTCACTTCAGATTGAAGGTCAAGTGACCATGTTTGATGGCCTAACTATGAGAGATGTTGACGTAACTGTTTCTTCAACTCTATCAGAATTTCCAAAGAGCCGTACAACAGGTAACAGTGGTAGTTATCGATTTACAGACTTAGTAGAAGATTTTAATTACGAGCTAGATGCGGAAAAAGGAGATACATACATTAACGGTGTCACGACTTTAGATTTAATTGGTATCCAGCAGCATATTTTGGGTAAAAATGAATTTGATAGTCCATATCTTATTATTGCAGCAGATGCGAATAGAGATAGTAAAGTTACTGCCATTGATATTTTGCAATTGAGACAATTGGTATTAGGATTAATAAGTGATCTTCCAGAGACCAATGCATGGACATTCATAGATGGATCAGCTCAATTCTTTGATGAATCTAATCCTTGGCCATTTACAGAATCAATTGAAGTAACTGGATTGCAAAATTCAATTGTAGATGCTGACTTTATAGGCGTTAAAATTGGTGACGTCAATAATACGGCAAATGTCAATGGACTTGTCAGAGCAGAGCCAAGATCTCTACGATCACTCGTCTTAAACGTTGATGAAAATCAAGTCGAGCGAGGAGAAATCATCAGTATCGAATTGACGTCATCTGACCTGAAACGATTACAAGGATTTCAGTTTACACTTGATCACTCAGGCCTAGACTTAGTATCAGTAAAATCAGACCTTATTGATATAGCTGAAGAAAACTATGGTAAGTTTATTAACCAAACGAGCTTTAGTTGGTCTGCCGATGAAGCGCTTCAACTATCGAATCAAAAAGACGAGACGCTATTAACTCTGACATTCTTGTCAACGGCCGAATTAAATTTAAGTGATGCATTGACTATTAATTCTAGCATCACTCAAAAGGAAGCTTATTACAAGGGAGATGGTGGTATTGCAAATGTCCTACTTGACTTTAATGGATCTGAAGGTGCTCCATTTACGATAGAGCAAAATAAACCGAATCCATTTAACGCAGAGACGACAATTGGAATTACACTTCCATCGGCTGGATCGGTCAACTTGAAAATTCATGATTTGACAGGTCGAGTACTCGTTGATCAATCTATTAATTATTCAAAAGGATATCACGAATATCAATTGAATGCTGATCAGCTTAACCAAAATGGAGTGTATTACTACCAAGTCAGTTTCAATGGTGAAATGATAACCAAGAAAATGATCCTTCTTAAATAGAAGACTTGGAACAGGCAATAAAGACAAAACTTGGACTGAATTTACCCACCGATCCGCGGTGGGTAAATTTAGCTGAGATGGAGTTAGAGTATATCTTAACAGACCATGCATATTGCGAACAAAAGGCAACAACTTCATGTATTTCCCTCATCCAACAATATCCAGAACGAATAGCACTCGTTGAAGAATTGACTCCTGTGGTTGCTGAAGAATGGAGCCACTTCACACTCGTTTTAGAAGAAATGAAAAAACGGGGCATACAACTAGGCCCACAACGTAAAGATGAATACGTCAATAAACTGAAAGAATTTTCTCGCGGTGGTGGCAGTCAAACCCAACGACTAGTAGAAAAACTACTAACATTTGCCCTGATAGAAGCTCGTAGCTGTGAACGATTCAGGCTCTTGTCTCTATACATTTCAGAAGATGATTTAAAAGAATTCTATAAAGGCTTCATGGTTTCAGAAGCTGGTCATTATAAAATGTTTTTACGCTTAGCTAAACTCTATGGTGGAGAAGAATATGCTGAAAACAGATGGAAGGAATATCTCGCATATGAAGCTAGCATGCTACAAACTTTAGAAGTCCGAGGAGATCGCATCCATTAAATGCCTGAAGAACTTCTATACCCTACCTAATCCTGTATTGAGCAATAATCAGTAAAAAATATGTGCCCTCGTTGGACTTCAATCCAACAAGTTTTAATGGAATGCAGGTATTGATTGATTTGAATGCAGTTGAATGCCGTTGGTTCGGAGACCAACAGCGGCGTTTGGGATTGTCCTGTAGTTGTGCCCTCGTTAGACTCCGATCCAACGAGTTTTAATGGGATGGGGGTATTAATTGAAGTGAATGCAATTGAATGCAGTTGGTTTGGAGACCAACAGCGGCGTTTGGGATTACCCTGAAATTGTGCCCTCGTTAGACTCCGATCCAACGAGTTTTAATAGGATGCGGGTATTAATGGATTTGAATGCCGTTGGTTCGGAGACCAACAGCGGCGTTTGGGATTGCCCTGTAGTTGTGCCCTCGTTGGACTCCGATCCAACGAATTTTAATGGGATGCGGGTATTAATTGAATTGAATGCAGTTGGTTTGGAGACCAACAGCGGCGTTTAGGATTGCCCTGAAGTTGTGCCCTCGTTGGACTCCGATCCAACGAGTTTTAATGGAATGCGGGTATTGATGGAATTGAATGCAGTTGGTTTGGAGACCAACAGCGGCGTTTAGGATTGTCCTGTAGTTGTGCCCTCGTTAGACTCCGATCCAACGAGTTTTAATGGGATGGGGGTATTAATTGAAGTGAATGCAATTGAATGCAGTTGGTTTGGAGACCAACAGCGGCGTTTGGGATTGCCCTGTAGTTGTGCCCTCGTTAGACTCCGATCCAACGAGTTTTAATGGGATGCGGGTATTAATGGAATTGAATGCCGTTGGTTCGGAGACCAACAGCGGCGTTTGGGATTGCCCTGTAGTTGTGCCCTCGTTGGACTCCGATCCAACGAATTTTAATGGGATGCGGGTATTATGGAATAGAATACAGTTGAATGCAGTTGGTTTGGAGACCAACAGTGGCGTTTGGGATTGCCCTGTAGTTGTGCCCTCGTTAGACTCCGATCCAACGTGTTTTAATGGGATGCGGGTATTAATTGAAGTGAATGCAATTGAATGCAGTTGGTTTGGAGACTAACAGCGGCGTTTGGGATTACCCTGAAGTTGTGCCCTCGTTAGACTCCGATCCAACGAGTTTTAATGGGATGCGGGTATTAATTGAAGTGAACGCAATTGAATGCAGTTGGTTTGGAGACCAACAGCGGCGTTTGGGATTGCCCTGTAGTTGTGCCCTCGTTGGACTCCGATCCAACGAATTTTAATGGGATGCGGGTATTATGGAATTGAATGCAGTTGAATGCAGTTGGTTTGGAGACCAACAGCGGCGTTTGGGATTGCCCTGTAGTTGTGCCCTCGTTAGACTCCGATCCAACGAATTTTAATGGGATGTGGGTATTAATTGAAGTGAAAGCAGTTTTATCTAAGAAAGACCAACCAACACAAACAAAAGCGCTGTCTTAATAATTGAATGCGTTATTTTACTAACCAAATTGGATGACAATGAATACAATCAAGTTCCTTTTATACATCAGCTCACTTGCAATAATCTGTTTGAGTTGCTCAAAGGATGGAAATCAATTTGATAATCGAGAGTTTGTATCAACTATGGATTTTTCCAATCTTCAAATAGGGCAAAAAAGTTACTTCACAAACTATAGCTCAACTTGTGCTGACTATACAAGCAACATTATTTGGACAAGAGATACCCTTATTCTTGAAGTCACAGCATATGAAGCAGGTGCATTTACGTTTCAAGAAATATATACACAACATTCAGAATCGTTTAAAAACAGTGCAACCCCTGATCCGATTGAAACAAGTATCATATTTCAAGACAATTATCTTTTACTTCCTGAACGTCAGAATAGTAACTTCTTTTGGTTTTATGGAAATGATACGCTTCAATTACAACCTAAGAATACTGTGGCATTAGTTCAAGAGGATTGTGGCTTACTCCTAGACAGAGAGTTTTTTATAGGCAATGATATTGGTATTATATCATCCTTTAGAGTTGATGAAATAGAGATTGAAAATAAAATAGCGGTCTCCTGTATTCCAGGATTTTTAGGTGAAATAGATGCCTACCTCATTTATGAAGACGAAAGCCTAAATGCGTCGCATGTGATATTTCCAGACGAGAGTGTATCAGGTTGGATTCAATTAGACATGTAGAGAAGATTTTACCATGTCTTTTTTAAAACAGAATTCGTTTAGTTACATTAAAATTTCACGCTCGACGAAGAAACATAACTTCGCTCCGATAAGTTGAACGTTAACTAGTGTCTCAAGCACTAAATAAAATGGCTGTATGAAAGCAGTTATTTTTCGTCTACTCAAGGCACAGGTTCGGTCTGATAGCCATAGCTATCATGGCAGGTTCTGTAACGACGAGAAGGCGGAAAAGAACAATTTAATATGGCTAGATATTTAGTTCTTGAGGCACTAATTTCCACCCCTCTAAACCTAGGCCGGTGAGCATGGATTCATTGTCATCTCTATGAAAGACGCCCCATTTATTGACAAGTGTTTCAACAATTCTATATTCATACTTTTTTGCCATATAACGAAATTATTTTTTGAAGAATCAGGAGCTATGGGGGCAAGTTTGTTGGATCAGAGTTCAGATGAACTAAACACAAGACTATGAATAAAGAATAAAAAAAGCCCTACAATCAATTGCAGGGCTACTATTTGTTTTAAGAAAGTATCACAAGATTAATTGCTCACTTTCTCCAATATCCCATTGTTATCTAAAACAACTTCAGCATCATTAAATCCTCTTTTAACGGCAAGATCTCTAACTCTAGATGCTTCATCCAAGCTGTTATATGAACTTAAAACAAAGATTGTCCATGTCCCTTTTGTCCATTGCTCTATTTTCCCTAAATCCTCAACTTTATCGGTATCGAACCACACGGCATCTTGGCTAGATTCTAATCTAACTTTATATTTCACAGATGAACTGCTGACGCTTGTGCCTACGCTGCTGTATTTAGTATTACCGGGTTGAATGTAATGAGATCCAGTATGTACCAATTCTAAATCAGGCGCATTGATTTGACTCTGTGTGATGAATGCATCTCCATATCCCATAGATTTAATTTGTCTTAGAATATCACGAGCTTCAATTCTATCAGCGAAATAGCCAAGTTTAATTTTGACTGCATTCCCTGAAAACTCTTTGTAGAGGTTGCCAAAAACACCAAGGTTTTTAAATGCGCTAATATTTCCTTTAGAATTATATAGTGCTGCCAGTTGAATAAAGTAAACCGCAGTTTCTTCTTCTGACAAAGTACCAGTGTACACATTGGCAGGAATCATACGAGCAGCAACATTTATTTTTTCTGCATTCTTAACTTTTATTGTAGATTCTGTAGCGTTGACTTTTACAAAATTTGTTTTTAATTCTCTGTCTTCCATATCTTCGAGAGACACAGCTTTAGGTATTTGGTCAGCTGGAATAACTGGTATTTCATCCTGAGCAAATGCAGAATTCAAGAAAAATAAGCTAACAACGATGGCAATAATTCTAATATTCATGATAAAGCTTTGGTACTAAAGCATAAATGTATTAAGAATATTGATAATGTGAAAGGTATATATGAATTATTTTTATAATATGTTAAAGAAGACATATAATGGGTGATTGATAATTTTCGAACGATTGCTCAGATGTCTCCGTTTTTTGAGTTGAAGCTCAATCAGTCAATCAAGAAACCTTATAGGTTTTTCCAGCTTGAAAAAGATTATGAATTGAATTATCATTGCTGTATCTGTGTGCCAAACCTATAAGGTTTTGCCAGTCATTGAATTTGCTCTTTTGATCAATCAAGAAATTGTATCATTTTTTGAGTTGAAGCTCAATCAGTCAATCAAGAAACCTTATAGGTTTTTCCAGCTTGAAAAAAGATTATGAATTGAATTATCATTGCTGTATCTGTGTGCCAAACCTATAAGGTTTTGCCAGTCATTGAATTTGCTCTTTTGATCAATCAAGAAATTGTGTCATTTTTTGAGTTGAAGCTCAATCAGTCAATCAAGAAAACTTATAGGTTTTTCCAGCTTGAAAAAGATTATGAATTGAATTATCATTGCTGTATCTGTGTGCCAAACCTATAAGGTTTTGCCAAACTAGAAAAGTAAATTCCACCATTCATATTTGTTCATATCATAAAAACTCCAATTCATCACCACTGATACGAAGATCCTTTTTGTGAAACGTCAAAAACATCTCTTTCCCATCAAAAGTATTCAATACAAATTCTCTTGCTGTTTTCGTTTTTGTAATTGACGTCATTGCCATATAGGATGACCACGGCCAATCTGCAATATCATGACACAACTCATGATGGACGGCATTGTAATGAATGTAGTGAACTAGATTTTTGAAATACTGTTCATTATCAACTTTGACTCGTTTTACATAATCAATAAATAGCGCTCCGTTCCTCTCATATTTTTTATTGAATGCTTTTGCGTATGCATTAAAACAATTACTGAATTGTTGCGAAATAAACTTTGAACAATCAAGCTCTTGCTGTTCAAAATCTAATCCTTTTAAATGAACATATCTATGATGTAAACGAGAACGATCATGAAAATGAATAAGTAAATGAAAATGATTTGGCAAAAGACTGTAACACAACAAATTTCCAATGGGTAAAATGTAATTGGCCAACAGTTTCAGGAAGTGATGATAGTTCGTTGGTTCTCGAAACAATAATTCGTTACCTATAGCTCTGTTAAAAATATGGTATGTGGAATCAGGATCGAATGTGCTTAAGTATTTCATAAGTTGTTATGTTATAAATATGTGCGTTGCTATTCTTTTAAAGTCCTTGTGCTGTGACAAATCCAATTTAACAATAATATTCTAATATTTATTCATATTACTCTAGCATAGCAAGTCGCGAGTGGTTCTGAAACCTATCTATTTTTGACCAATAAGTTATTGCACTCTAGAAAAATAACACTAGCTTAGAGTTGAACGCATAACTACAAATTTAATGGATTGAAGACCCCCTCAATTCTAATGCTTGGCTGCTTTGACACAAAAGCAGATGATTTTAATTACATGCATGCGTGTTTGATTCATGCGGGCATGACTGTCCTAACAATGAATACGGGTATTTATAAAAGCATCACAGATTTTACTATTGATATTTCGACAGAAGAAATCATCGATAAGCTTGACGTTGACATCCAAGAATTGAGGAATTCAACTGATAGAAGTTTCTTCATCGAACAAATGGGTCTTGGTGCAGCAAGGGTCATTTCATCCTTAATTACCACCGAATCTATTCAAGGTGCTATTGGAATGGGTGGAGGTGGTGGGACATACATTGCCCTATCAGCTATGCAAGCCATTCCCTTAGGCATTCCCAAACTGTGTTTGACGACGATTGCGACGAAGGATTTATCACGACAAGTTGGCGTGAAGGACATTGTATTATTTCCATCAGTCGTGGATGTGGCTGGACTGAATAGCATTAGCAGTCGCTTGATCAGTCAGGCAGCTGGGGCGATTGCCGGTATGACTAAAGCCTTGCCTCTCCAACATAACAAATCAAAAGGCACAATTGGAATCAGCATATTCGGAAATACTACAGAGTGCGTAAATTATTGCACAGATCTATTGACCAAACAAGGCTATGAGGTCCTACCCTTCCATGCTGTTGGTACAGGAGGCTTAACGATGGAATCATTAATTCGAGATGGATACATTGATGCCGTTCTCGATATAACCACGACGGAATTGGCAGACGATCTGTGTGGAGGTATCTGCAGTGCAGGCCCCAATAGATTAACCGCTGCTGCCGAAAAAGGAATCCCCCAAGTCGTCGTACCAGGCTGTCTAGACATGGTGAACTTTGGACACCTTGATACAGTCCCACTGAGTTTTAATGATCGCTTACTTTACAGTTGGAGTCCTGACGTTACCTTAATGCGTACGAACGAACAAGAGAATAAACTCCTTGGACAATCCATAGCAAAAAAACTAAATCAGTCAACAGGAGCTGTTCGTATTCTACTCCCCCTACAAGGTATTTCAAAAGTCAGTGGTGAGGGAGGTGTATTTCATCAACCAGAAACAGATCTTGTATTATTTAATTCTATTAAAGATCACCTCAATGAAAACATTGAAGTCGTGGAATTAGATACTCATATAAATGATCGTTCGTTTGCTACTAGAGCTGTTGAATTACTGTGTTCTATTTTATAAAAAACGACTTACATGTGCTTTTCAACCATAGTCTTTTATTGGTATTAACAATACACTGTTGGTTAGATATAAATGTAGACATGTTTCTTTGTCACTTTTCCTTGATGAAAAATAACCAAAAATCAATGACAATTAATTCGCTCCGCGTATTTGTCAGGCAACCGCTACTCTCCGCTGAAGCATTCTAATTTTTGGACAACATCTAGTGTACGAATTAATACTCTTTGGTAAATCTAGTGCCTCAAGAACTACATATCTAGCTATATTATAACAAGTCATTGGTTTTGACAAATATAACATTGAGATAAAATGAGATATAAAAGAAATGGTATTTTTTTATTAACTATTATTACCATAGTCTTTAATGATATTAACAATACGCTGTTGGATAGATATAGATTTAGACGTGCTTCTTTGTCACTTTTCCTTGATGAAAAGTAACCAAAAATCAATGACAAATAATTCGCTCCGCGTATTTGTCAGGCAGCCGCCACTTTCCCCTGAAGCATTCTAATTTTTAGACAACATCTAGTGTACGAATTAATACTCTTTGGTAAATCTAGTGCCTCAAGAACTAAATATCTAGCCATATTAAATTGTTCTTTTCCGCCTTCTCTGCGTTACAGAACCGACCTTGATAGCTTTGGCTATCAAAGCGAACCTGTGCCTTGAGTAGACGAAAAATAACTGCTTTCATACAGCCATTTATTTAGTGCTTGAGACAC
>CALGLU010000098.1 GCA_937959275.1 uncultured Saprospiraceae bacterium
GAGTCGTTTTAAATGCAGTCAAAAACAAATTAATTCATAGGGTTTTCTCTGTTATAAGCAGACAAACTCCTTATGTTAAATTAATGGCTTATGCATAACAAAATTTAACTATATTTATTTGGTTAGACGTAGAAATTCGGTAGCCAGCTCCTTATTCTGACAATGAAATATGAAATAACACTTGCATTCCAAAACTATTAATCGTAATATTGCAATATAACAATTATGGGACTTACAAAAACAGAGATCTTCACCAAAGAGCAAAACAAAATAGCTACCATGGCAAAGGTTATTGCACATCCTGCCAGAGTCGCTATCCTCCAACATTTATTAAAAGTGAATGAATGTATCTGTGGTGACTTAGTTGAAGTGATTGGACTGTCTCAGCCGACTATCTCTCAACACCTCAGAGAAATGAAACAGATAGATTTGATCAGCGGAAATATCGATGGCACTAAAGTGTGCTACTGCATTAATAAGAAAACATACAATCAGATGAGAGATATGTTTAGCAAAGTGTTTGGGAAAGACCCAAAAGGAAAAGATTGTTGCTAGACTATTTTTTTATTCTAATTCATTGGTATATTACGATTAACTTTTAAAATTAAATGACATGACAATCTCAGAAATACAATCAATCCTTAAAGAATCAAAAACAATAGCTTTCCAATTACCTAACGGCAGCTTAGTGCCAGCTCACTTCCATGTCACGGAGGTTGGGAAGGTCACAAAAGATTTTATCGATTGTGGTGGTAAAAGAAGAACAGAAGAAGTCGTCAATTTTCAACTGTGGGAAGAGAACGATTATGATCACAGATTACATCCAGAAAAACTTGTCCATATCATTGAGCTCTCTCAACAACAACTTGGCTTTGGAGATCTATCAATCGAGGTCGAATACCAAGGTCCAAACACGATTGGAAAATATGGTTTAGATTACGATGGCAATCAATTTAAACTGATAAATAAACAGACGGCTTGTCTAGCACGTGAAGAGTGCGGTGTCCCTGAAGAAAATACGTTTGTCGATCTATCAGCTAGCGTAGTGGAAAATAGTTGCACACCTGGTGGTGGCTGTTGCTAAGTGAGATTCCTACGCCTGCAAGGATTAGTAAGCTCACAAACGAAGCCTGCGGATTAGTAAGCTCAAAAACGAAGGTCGCAGAGATTAGCAAGCTCACAAACGAAGTCCGCAAGGATTAGTAAACTCAAAAAGTCTCCAAAATCCGTCTGGTGAGTGTAGTGATTGGATTTATCTTACCACTAGATTTTAAATAAATAAGATTGTATCTTTAATGTATTGAAATATGAGGGGAGGCGGGCCAAGCCTCCCGACGACTCACTTATGACGAGTTCTGCGATAAGCCAATATCGCTATAACAAACAAGCCAAGTGAGACAGCCAATTGGATTCCTTGAATCCATTCTTGGCTGATTAAAAAGAAATAATGCATCTCTTTTATAACGTCTTCCTCATATTTCAAAAACATAGAAGGTAGCCCATATGGTTACCTTTTTCTTTGGTATCTGTGTTATGCCGTCTTGCAGGTTTGAGAGCTAATGTGACTTTTAAATATGATATTGCTGTTGATAACATATGCACAAATATTGCTTAAAAAACTAAACATGTCTTCCAATTCAAGTTCTGTATTGATGAATTCCATTTCTAGTTTGTCAAATGCAGTAAGACCGTATGTGTATGCATTATTTCCTTTTTCACCATTGCGAAGTCCAATATAAATCCAAAGGTCGATTGGGATTTGGTTTGTTTTTAATGCTTTTGCACTATGTAGATATTGTTCTCGAGGAATTAACAAGGATTGCGAACCATGATACACTCCTATACAATTTGTTGTTGCTACAATCGAAGACAGAACCTTAGTCAGAATACAAAACCTGTCGACTTCACTTTTTTGACTTGACATTACTGTTACTATAATGTGTGAATTATGATTTTCTAAATCTTTTTCAGCCGTTGGCCAATTATAGGCATATTCTGCCGTGCCTTGAATGTCCCCAAATGGAATTTGTGCTGGCAGTGTTGCAAGAACAATTAATTCACCATCAATTAAAAATGACACTGTTTCACCTTCTCCATTTATATCAGAGGGAATTGTGTCCCAATTGCTTTTCAAGTAGTCAACGACTTTGTCAATTTCAATGGTTTCGCCATTATTGAACATTGGCATTGCAAGAAGAACCTTACTTTTTTTGGTTTCTGCTGGTTGTTCCTTTTTTTTAAGGAAGTCAAAGAGTCCCATATTATATTCTTATTTATTTTTTGTCCTTCAAAGTTGTATTCAACACTAATATACATTGCCTTTTTTAATTAATAAAGAAAAGACAGTGAGATTCCCAAGCCTACAAGGAGTAGTAAGCTTATGTTTTAAAATAAGCTCACGGTTTAAGGAAAGCTACTGTTTTAAGGAAAGCATAGGGTTTTTGAAAAGTCTCCGATTTAGGGAAGGTTTATATAGTAATGGGGATTAGTCGATAAATATTTTTTATTTACCCACCAATCTTATCCCGTTTGCTAGCTTAGGAATTCTTGTGTCAAAAGAATATTCCATCAATAATCCTAAAACACAAGTACAAAATATTTAACTTGAGGCTAAAGATATCTAACCTCATGCGCCTTTTTATCTGCCTTATATTTTTAAGCGTTTTGGCTTGTCAATCAGGAGACGAGTCTGTTGTAACTGAACGACCGAATGTCTTACTCATTCTAACAGATGACCAAGGCTGGAGTGATCTGAGTATAAAAGGCAATAAGGACATTCATACTCCAAACATTGACCAGCTGTTTAAGCAAGGCGCGTCCTTTGATCGATTCTATGTGAGTGCTGTTTGCTCGCCGACGAGGGCCGAAATACTGACAGGTCGCTATGCTGTGCGAGGCGGAGTGTACAGTACGTCTGCAGGCGGAGAGCGCTTAGATTTGGACGAAGAAACAATTGCTGAAGTCTTTTCCAGAGCCGGCTATACAACCGGAGCATTTGGTAAATGGCACAATGGAACACAATATCCTTACCATCCTAATGCACGAGGATTTGATGAATATTACGGTTTCGCCAGTGGGCATTGGGGACATTATTTTAGTCCAATGTTGGAGCACAATCAAAAGCTTGTTACGGGCGATGGCTATGTCACGGATGATCTCACGAATAAGGCGATGGAGTTCATTTCCAAAAGTCAAGAGGAGGGTAGACCCTTCTTTGCCTATCTCCCGTACAATATTCCACATAGTCCCATGCAAGTACCTGATGAGTATTGGAACAAATTTGCCGATCGCACATTGCTTATGGATCATCCAGATAAACGACCTGAAAGCATTTTGCACACCAAAGCTGCCCTTGCTATGTGTGAGAATGTGGATATGAATGTGGGGCGGCTCATCGCTCATCTGCAGCAGCTCGGTATAGAAGAAAATACAATCGTTGTTTACCTTTCGGACAATGGGCCAAATGGTAATCGATGGAATTCGTGTATGAAAGGCCGAAAGGGATCGACTGATGAAGGAGGTGTCAGATCACCTCTAGTGATGCAGTGGAAAAGTCAAATTCCTGCTGGCTTAGAAATTACCCAAATCGGCTCTGCCTTAGATATACTTCCTACGCTGACAGATATGTGCTCCATTCTTTATCAGGCGCAAAATAAATTAGATGGGGTCTCGCTGAAATCAGCAGTTATGGATCAAGACCATAAACCTCGTGAAAGATATATTATTAATTACTGGCGAGATAAAACGAGTATCCGTTCACAACAATATAGATTATCACATGATGATTTATTATTTGATATTTCAAACGATCCTTGTCAGTTATCTGACCTAGCTGAGACTCAAAAAACAGTTTTTGACAAACTATATCAAACTAGACAAATCTGGAAAGAACAGGTGTTGTCAGAATTGCCAGAGACAGATGCTAGAACATTTCCGATCGGTCATCCCTTGAGTCAATATGATCATTTACCAGCACGTGATGCTCGTGTGACAGGAAGTATCAAACGATCGAATCGATACCCCAATGATTCATTCTGGACGGATTGGACGAGTTCATCAGATTCTATTTTGTGGCCGGTTGAGGTTTTAGAACCAGGGACTTTTGATGTGACTGTTTATTATACTTGTGCAGCAAAGACGATTGGATCAATCTTAAAGGTGTCTTGCATGGATGCGTCTGCTGAACGTGAAGTTCTAGTTGCACACGATCCACCATTAGTTGGTATGGATGAAGACAGATCTCCAAGAACAGAATCTTATGTCAAGGAGTTTAAGCCCTTATCTTTAGGACGATTAGAATTGAAGAAAGGGAAAGCAGTATTGGCATTGACTGCTCAGCGTAGAGTAGGAGGGCAGCTGCCAGATATCCGCTTATTAATTATGGAAAGAGTTTAACACATGAATAGAAATCGAAGTTTTTGGGGTTGGGGAGTGACAGCGTATCAATTGGATCCTACTTTTGTAGAGCGTTTTAAGTCGATGTTGCAAATGAGTTTAGGTGTCAAGGAATTTGTGGAAAGACCAATTCCAAAGTTGGAGGACATAACAATTCGTAAGCCGCGATTTGATTTAACTGAGGGCTTATTAGCTTTTTGTAGTTCAGAAAAATGGGATCGCCTCGCACATCATTACGGCAAGTCATTTAGAGATGTGTGGAGAGGCTTGCATGGAGAATATCATAATCCTCCAGATTTCATTGCCTATCCAAAAACAGAAGAGCAGATTCAAGAGCTATTTAATTTTGCTGCGGAGGCGAATGTGGCGCTTGTCCCTTTTGGTGGAGGGTCTTCTGTAACCGGAGGTGTGGAGTCTACTGAGAGTGACAAGTACCAAGGTTCGATTACTGTTAATATGAAACACTTTGATCAGGTCTTGGAGATAGATTATGAGAGTCGGTCAGCGCGGATTCAGGCGGGGATGTTTGGGCCAGCGATAGAGGCAGCTTTGAAGCCACATGGTTTGACCTTGAGGCATTATCCGCAGAGCTTTGAGTTTTCGACTTTGGGAGGCTGGGTGGTGACACGATCGGGTGGGCACTTTGCGACCTTGTATACACATATCGACGAGTTTGTACAGAGTGTACGGATGGTCACGCCGAGTGGAGTTATGCAGACGCGCAGGTTGCCAGGGTCAGGTGCTGGGCCTAGTGAGGAGCGGCTGGTGTGTGGATCTGAAGGGATCTTTGGTGTTGTGACTGAAGCGTGGATGCGATTGCAAACGATGCCAACATACAAAGCTACGCAGACAGTTGCATTCGAGCAGTGGGAAGATGCGGTTGCTGCGTGTCGTGAGATAGCGCAGTCTGGTTTAAATCCAGCTAATGCACGACTCGTCAGCCCTTTAGAAGCATTCTCTAATGGCTTGGGGAATGGGACTGCGTCAGTCTTGATATTGGGATTTGAATCTCATAATCACAGTGTTGATTCGTTGATGGGTGAAGCTTTAGATATAGCGAGTAGACACAAGGGGGAATGGCTTAAGAAGGAGGATTCAGCAAAGCGAGATAAATCGGCAGACAGCTGGAAAAATTCATTTTTGGCAGCGCCTTATTTACGTGATCAGATGTTGAGGTTTGGTTGTATTGCTGAGACCTTTGAAACGGCAGTGACCTGGGATCAGTTTGATGCTTTTCATAAAGGTGTGACAGATGCAGCACAAAAAGCAATCAAAGATATTTGTGGAGCTGGGACGATCACGTGTCGATTTACACATTTGTATCCTGATGGTCCTGCACCGTATTACACCATCATTGCCAAAGGGCAGACTGGCAAAGAAATGGAGCAATGGGATCAAATAAAGAAGATTGTATCTGAGAAGTTGATTGAACTCGGAGGGACGATCACACATCATCATGCAGTCGGTAAAGATCACCAACCATACTATAAGGATCAAATGTCTGAAAGATTTCAAGGTGTCTTGTCAGCAATCAAAACAGAATTGGATCCTCTTTGGATATTAAATCCAGATGTGTTAATTAAGCGAAGCTAAGTTAAGTGCTGTCAGGCTTACAAGAGTGATAGCCAAATTGAAGTAGAATCTAACTTATGGGGTTGACAGAAATAGTAGAAAGCATTCAAATAAAATATGCTTCATTATCCACTGATTGTATCAATGAACTAATTGGTCAACTACAAATTAGGTCATTCGCAAAAAATGAAATCTTTGTCAAAGAAGGACAGTTTTCGAAAAAAGCGTACTTCATTATTACGGGTTCGGCAAGAGCTTATTACTATAAGAATGACAAAGATGTCACAGACTGGTTTGCCTTTGAAAGTGAATTTATCTGTCCCATTGTCAGTTTTTTTAGTGATAAACCGAGTCCACATTATATCCAAGCACTTGAAGACTCAACACTTGTAGAAATCTCCAAAGAAGCAATTGATAAGCTGGCTAAAACCCATTGCGAATTAGAGAGCTTAATGAAAGCCATCGTTACAGAAACAATGCTGAAACAACAAAAAAGAATCTCGTCGATTTTGTTTTACTCTGCAGAAGATAAATACAAACAATTGTTAGAAGAATATCCAACCATATTAAGTAGAATACCCTTAACCCATATAGCTTCTCACTTAGGCATGACACTTGAAACTCTAAGTCGTGTCAGGAAAGTCCAAAATTGAATGTGCATATACCATATTCTACTTAGTGTGCAGATTACATTATTCTGAAACAGATTATTGATAAAGTTCCTTGAAAATTTAATTTGCAAACAGACGAATAAAATAGAAGAACACCAGAGGTGTGACATGATTGTAGCCCCGTGATTCATCACGGAGCGATTAATATAGATAGATGGAATTTGGCGGGATTTTTGATAAAAATCGTGACAAATAAATTTTGAATATTATGCCATTAAAATGCAATTAGTTAGACACACGATTTGATATAGATCAAATGATTTGTCAAAAGGAATTAAGACATTTGAGTAAAAAAAACAGATGAAAAACGTCCTCATAATAAACGGTCATCCGGACAAAGAAAGTTATAATTATGCTATCTCAAGTGCTTACCTCAAGGGAGCCACAGAGTCTAAAGCAACTGTAAAGTCTATACATTTAATTGATTTAAAATTTAATTTGAACCTTCAATATGGATATAGGAAACGAACCGATCTAGAACCTGATTTAGTAGAGGCTCAAAAAATGCTTTTATGGGCGAATCATATTGTTTGGATTTATCCAGTGTGGTGGGGATCTGTGCCTGCTCTAATGAAGGGCTTCTTAGACAGGATTTTACTGCCAGGCTTTGCTTTCAAAAAAAGAGAAGGGTCAGTGTGGTGGGACAAGTTCTTTACTGGCAGAACATCAAGAATCATATGTACTTTAGATCAACCACCTTGGTACTATAGAATCATAAATAGATGTCCAAGCCATAATGCGATGAAAAAATTAACCTTAAACTTTATAGGAGTCAAATCTGTGAAGATTACAACGATAGGTCCTTTGCGATTATCAAGTGAAGACTTTCGAAAGAAGTGGCTTTCTAAAATTGAAAAGATGGGGAGAATGAATAAATAGCTGGCTGTTGTAACACCAACAATGATCTTTCAGGCTTAGAGCCTGACAGGGTAAAGCTTCTTCGCACTACTCTTCGAATCTCAGCCCTTCAGGCTGATGGCCTTATTTTGCATATGTCTAGGGGCCGTGCCCCTAGTTTTGGAATCTAAGCCTTTCAGGCTGATTGTCTAATTTTGTATATGTCTAGGGGCCATGCCCCTAGTGCAAGAGGTATAAGTTAAAAGTATATATAAAACTTAGAATTTTATTTGTCTGATTGAGGCGAAGGTTCGTTCTCATAGCCAAAGCTATGGGAACGGTTCTTCAACGAAGAGCAGGCAAATAAAGGCAAGTTTTATATACTGCCAACTTGTGCCTCTTGCACTAGTTTTGGAATCTCAGCCTTTCAGGCTGTTATACTTGGTAGCCTGAAGGGCTGAGATTTCTTCAACGATGGGCATCGCCCATAATCTTGAATATTGCAATAATCTAGAGTCTGACAGGGGTACGACTCTTTTGAGGTACTCTTCGAATCTCAGCCCTTTAGGCTGATGGCCTTATTTTGACTATGTCTAGGGGCTATGCCCCTAGCTTTGGAGTCTCAGCCGACGATCAAAGACTTTTAATTCCACCTTCTATCGTCGATCTGTTTATTAGTTTTTATTATTAGTCTCATATCCACTACGGATCCCTTTTTCAATCGCCGGTATTCCGTCTTTCATCCAGTTAGGCATAGGAGCATCCATCAAGTAATGATCAAAGTACTGTTGCATGCGGATGTTGAAGTCCAATCTGTTTTGCCACTTTAATGGCCAATGAGGTTCACCATTATAGTTTAATAACCAAGTAGGCTGCTGCAATCGGCGCAGTGCCATAAAAAATTCGATGCCAAGGTGCCAAGGGACATGACCATCACTATCATTGTGCATGATGAGTACTGGCGTATTGATCTTGTCAGCATTGAATAGTGGTGAGTTTCTGATATAGGTTTCAGGAGATTCCCACAGTGTCGCACCTAATCTGCTCTGCGTTTTTTCATATTGAAATTGTCTGCTTCGCCCGGTTCCCCATCGGATTCCACCATATGCACTTGTCATATTGACAAGAGGAGCCCCTGATTCAGCGCAAGCAAATATATCAGTTTTAGTGACTAGATGAGCTACCTGATAGCCACCCCAACTGTGTCCTTGTACACCTATGCGATCTTGGTCAACAAAGCCTTCAGCAATCAATGCTTCTATCCCTGAGATGACGGCATTGTAGCAGCTTTCGCCAGGCTCTCCGATTGTATACGGCACATCAGGATTAAAAATCAGATAGCCTCTATTTGCATAAAAACTGTAATTGATCGTCGATCGTCCAGCGGATGGCGCTCGGTGACGATGCAGTCTATCACTACTTCTTTCATAAAAATTAACGAGTAGTGGATATTGTTTATTGGGATCAAATCCGGGTGGAGTGACTAAAATACCTTCGAGGGCTTGACCATCAAATGCAGTCCAGCTCACTATTTTATTATCACCCCAGGCGTAGTCAGATTGTTGTGGATTGGCATCTGAAATTTGTTTAGGATTTTTAAAATCCAGCTTGTCATGAATTAGATTGGGAAAGAGCTGAAATGACTGTTTCGAATATATAATATCATTTGTGTTTTTAGCCTTATGCACACTCGTCGTATAATGAACATTGTTTTTTATAGCTGTGGTGACAGCTCCACTTTTATTGTCTAAATAAGCATAGCCACTTGATTTATCTTTTTCATCGAATAGATGCAGAAGTATGTTCTCTCCCAAATCAATCATCTCTTGATCTTCATCTAATTCAATGTGCCTGTATTGTATTTTGTTTTCTCTTCCATTCGTGAGTCTCCGTGTTTTAGCGGGATTGTTAGGATCTAGCAGCCACAGGTCATAGCGGTCATAGGCGATAAGTTCTTGGTCCACTGTCCATCCAGCAAGGCCATAGGGTCTAGGATAGGATGGTGCATCATGCAATTCATTAGAGAATGCCGTTAAGTTAGAGTCTCCTATGATGGCTGTTTGGTTATTGAGCGTATTGTGTGCAAGCCATGTAGAGTCTATAGTGCTATACCAATAGATATATTTTCCTTCTGGGGAGAGTTGTGGTCGGCCATGGATTGCAGATGCGACGAGCGTTTTTTGACCTGACCCAATGTTGACTTTATAGACATCTCTTTCTGCATAACCTTGCCAAGTCTCATGTGTTTTATAAGGCAAGTCTGTATAGGCTAAGGCATATTGACTTTGTCTTTTTTTGTCCATTCTCAAATCGGGAATCTCTTCGTTTTGTAACTGAATGAGTTTATTTGTTTCTGTGAAATAAACAACATCGTAGGATTTTTTTTCATCATCGTCAGCATCTAATTCTTGTTGTGTATATAGCTTGGGTTGCTGATAGTGCCAGACTTCTACGTTGACGATTTCCTCATCTAATTTTGAAGTGTCCTGCATGAGTCGCTGTGGAGTCACGCCGAATAATAATCTTGAGCCGTCTTCTGAAAACGCTGGCTTTGTTTCATGACTGATGGTCCAATTATTCGGTAGGAAACTAGATTCTGAGTTTAAAATTTCAGATACCAATTCGTTTTTATGACTCCAATAATATAATTTATAAGGCCGGTGTAACATATCTGTTGTGTCCGTATCCACCACAAAGGCCGCCTGTGAAGCATCATTATTAATGGCTAAAGAATAAATTTTTGCTTTAATAATAAAGCTTGTATCGATTGATGTCCCGTTATGTATAAAGACACCTCCTGATGTAAGGCTGTCAGATTTTACAGAAAATAGCAACGAAGGACTTTCTTTTGCAAACACAAAATCGATGACATGTTCGAGGGTATCTGCTTGATTGCGTTCAGGATTAATATAGATGACCTCAGAAGTGGCTTGTTGTTTCGTTTTGTCTTTTGAGTTGTTATGAATTTCTGCAGCGATAGCTTGACCACTTTTTTCCGGAATTTTAAATTTTGAAATTGAGGGGTATATCGTTTCTGTTTGATTATCCAAATTATAAATGACAAGTGTATCACCTGGCATATCTTCTTTTTTAACGTTATTGCGTTTCTGCTCTCTAACAAATGCAACAGATGGTTTTCTTAATATATAGAGATAGCTGTTGGAGTAATCAATTTCTGCTTTCTCAGTTCTACGTAATTTAATTTCCTTCTTATTTCGGGTATTGTATATGACCGTCGTATTGTCACCATTGTCAGTTTTTAAGGAATACGTGACCCAGTCGCCGTCAGTTGAGATGTTGGTGTTATTGATTGACTTCCATTCAGTATACACAGACTCATCCATTGTTTTTAAGTCTTGACCAACGAGTATTGATAGAGATACAAAGCTTAAGAAGAGAGTGAGTGTTAGAAAGGTTTTCATAGTGTTAATATTTGACACGAACAGGATCTATTCTTGTAAAAATGAACAAATAAATTGACTAAGCACAGTTGTGAACGCCAATTAACTGTGGATGTATCAATTCATTCCTAGACGCTGAATCAATATTTCCCGAAAGGTATTATGAAAGATAGCTCCTCTGTGGCTTGTATTCTTCAGTTCGTAAACGGATTCGTGATCATTAAAATCAAGCAATGCTTCAGTAGATGCAGGTTTTACGACATTGTCAGTTTTTGTATAGAATACTGAAATTGGACAAGTTACTTTTGGAAAGTAATTATGATTTCTGAATTGATATTTGATTATAAAATTTGGAATGATAGGGACATACCTGTTTTTTAAATCAACAATACTTTTGAATGGAGAGACTAGAAAAAGTTCTTTGGGCTTATTTTCTCCTGCCAGATAAGTCGCTGCAGCGGATCCCATAGAATACCCAACAATCACAATTTCAGATTCATCATATTTGCTTTTTAAAAAATCATAGACCTGTTGAGCATCACTATAAAATTGTGCTTCTGATTCCATTGGGCCATCACTCTTGCCATAACTTCTGTAGTCAGGCATAAGGATATCATAGCCTAGATCTTCCATCATGTTGGCTTGTCGGATACAACGTCGAATGCTTCCTTTATTCCCATGAAAATAGAGGATGACACCTTTTGAGTTATTTGTCGTGTTATAAAAAGTGCTTAAGTATTTACCGTCCTTTAATTCGATTTTTTGCTCAACTCCTTTTCTATAGGTGTAATCTGCAGCTAGTGTATCAGGGTTAAATAGAAGGTGCTCTTGTGTAAAATATAGAGCAATAGAGGCTATAACATAGATCACCAATAAGAATTTCCCCAAGTTTTTAATAAACTTCATAAAAACGATTCAACGCTACATTATGGAATTAGTGAGTCAAATTAATCAACGATATAATCTTGTGCAAATGCTTTAAAAGTATTGATTTCTTTTTCACGCCATTCATCTGATTTACCAAGGACAGATTGCATTAAAGTACCGACTTTTTCGGCAGAATCATATGCTGCTTTTGCATTGAGAAATAAAGCTCTTGTTCGTCTAGCTAACACGTCCTCAATTGTATGCGCAATTTCATTATCACATGCCCATACGACTTGTGCCATTGTATACGGGAGTTCGTTATGTATTTTTGCTGCTAATTTTGGGTCAGTTTCTTCTAGTGCTTGGATTTGTCCAGCGTATCCACCATATATCTTAAGGCGTTTCTCATTGATATGAGTGCCACCGTGATTTAGCTTTAACTGTGAAGTGATACAAATTTGTTTTTTTAAGTTACCGACTGTGATCGCTTCATCAATCGTGTCTTCTGCCATTTTACGGTATGTCGTCCATTTACCTCCAGTAATATTTACTAATTTAGAAGGGCTAACAGATATAGCATGTGAGCGAGAGATTGATTTCGTATCTAGTGTGTTTGACTTCGTGACTAGAGGTCGCAAGCCCGCAAAGCTGCTCAATATATCACTACGGCTTGTATCTTGTTGGAAATATACATTCGCTGTTTTGATCATGAAATCGATTTCTTCATCAGTGACCACAGGATCATTGGTGATCTCTTCATTATAAGAGTCCGTCGTGCCGACTAGTGTATGATCGTGCCATGGCACAGCAAATAATATTCGACCATCAGAGGTCTTTGGAATCATGAGTGCCGTATCACCTTCTAAAAATTTCCGATTGAAAACTAAATGTGATCCTCGACTAGGTGTCACGGCTATAGAAATGTTAGGGTTGTCTAATTTTTGAAACTGTTCTGTGAATACACCAGTCGCATTGATCACAACTTTGGATCGAAATTCATAATCCTCATTTTGTAGTCGGTTATGACATTTGACACCGACCACATCACCACTGTTTGATTTGATTAGCTCATTCACCTTGGTATAATTAAACGCGACACCTCCCATTTCTGTAAACGTGCAAAGCATGCTTATCAATAATCGGGTATCATCAAATTGACCATCTTGATAAGAGATACCATTTTTGAGTCCATCTGTAACAATATTAGGGAGTCGATTGACGACTTCATCCTTATTCAAATAACGAGAAGGACCAAAACTGCCTTTGCCAGATAACATGTCATACACCTTGAGGCCTGTATAATAATAAGGGCCCAGTAAGGTCGTGTAATTAGGAATGATGAACGTTAAGTTTGATACGAGGTGAGGCGCATTCTGTAACAGACGTTTACGTTCCAGCAGTGCTTCCCGCACTAAAAAGACATTGCCCTGTTCTAAATATCTAACTCCTCCATGAATGAGTTTGGTGCTTTTACTTGAGGTGCCTTTACCAAAATCATCTTTTTCAAGTAAAATTGTTTTATATCCTCTGCTAGCGGCATCGAGTGCACAGCCTAAGCCGGTCGCTCCTCCTCCCACTACTATAACATCGTATTCTTCTTTCACAATTTTAATTCTGCGACTGTAAATTAAGGAATTGCAGTCTTAATTCTAAGAATATCTCGAGTTAGACGATTGAATTTATCAAGATGGGTACATTTCTTGATCAATCGCAGGATAAATCATAGGATAAATCGCAGGATAAATCGCAGGTTAAATGCGAATGGCATTCCTTCTAAAAAGGTAATCCTTCTTGGATTCTGGATAAGAATGTCGTTATAACCGAAGGATGAAGGGCTATGATAAAGATGATCCCATAAATAGCACCAGCAAAGTGTGCGGAATGATCAATGTTGTCACGACTATTCTTGTTCGCCCATGAAGAATAAATCAAATAGCCTATACCCAACACGATGGCAGGAAAGGCAAAGAAGGGGAAAAAGATAAACATCAAGCCATCCATTGGTCTAAACATGATAAAGACAAACAAAATCGATGCGACTGCACCTGATGCGCCTATGCTAGCAAAACCTGGATTATTCTGATGTTTAAAGTAACTTGGAATATCAGCAACAACAATGGCAGATAAATAGAAAAGAACATAGATGAGTCTACCCATCGACCCAAATGTGGACATGAACTGATTTTCAATCGTTTCACCAAAGGTCCATAGTACATACATATTGAATATCAAATGTGTCCAACTCCCGTGTAAAAAGCCTGAAGACAACATCCGATAAAACTCTTTGTTTCCTTTTTCAGCTACGGGGTAGTGCTTCAATTTGTCAAAAAGACCATTGCGGCTCATGCGCTCTTGTGGAGTCAACCCTGCCATGTAAGAGATGATACAGGTGATGACGATAATGACTATTGTAATGGACAATATTGATAGATTATGTGATGATAAAGATGTGTAACGTATTTTTTGAGAAAGTTAATTCCTTTAAAAGATGCGATTTAATAAGATATTGAGAATTAAGGTCCATTTAATGACCATTCAATTCCTCAGCTCATACAAAACGCAAACAATATTTGCTTGATTGAATCTTTATGCAGATAGTATGATACTCTAAATCAAGACCTTATGCATTAGCGACTATCGCTGTGATGATGCACAATAGAAATAGGGTGCTTGCTAAAGTCCATGTGATTTTTTCGATTACGACAATAGAATTAGCAGCACCGAATAATTGCCTTGTTTCTGAACCTCCGAATGTAGAATTGACTCCACCGCCTTTAGGATTCTGCATTAATATTGCTGTCATAAGAATAACACAAACGATTGTAATTAGAATGCTTAAAAGTGTGATCATGTTTCTTTTATTTGTTCAATTAGAAAGATTTTTTAAAACCAATTGCTAAAATAAGTTGTCAGTGCTTTGGTTATAGAGAATAAACTATTGTGCTAACAGCTTGTCTTTGTTAAGGGTTCAGTAAAAGGCTAAAACCTGCAAAAAAAGAAAGGATTCATAGTTTGCAATGTTTGTCATTACTCTAATTTTATTGGAGCGAAGTGTGAAATGGTTTCTCGCTATGACGGGACTCGCGGCTAATAATTCAGGACAAACTATATATTGGAATTAATAACTAATGTCATGCCCACTATCTTTGACACTTTTATAAAACTCTGTTCTTTAGCCATTTACATAATTATAGAAACTGTCATTCCGAACGACGCAGAAGCCGAGCTGTTAATTTAGGTTTTAAATAGTTGTAAAAACTGTCATTCCGATGGAGGCGTTAGCCGAGCTGTTTCTTAAGGTTTTCAATAGTAGTAAAAACTATCATTCCGAGCTCCTAAAATCCCTACGGGCTATAAAATTATACAGATGACAAATAGTGATTTATCTTAGTGTAAAATCTAGTTTTCATCTGGGATATGTTGAGGAGGACCTTCCGACCTTATTGTTTTTAGCGGAAAGCGATTCTTTTCTCGTAAAAACTGAAAACTGTCTGAGCATGACTAAATGGTTCTGCGGCAGCAGAAATGAATTGACTAAATGTCAATTCATAGTGAAGGAACCGATTCGCTCCGCGATCGGCTGAATAGATCCAGTCGCGAGTTTTTTCAGTTTAGGGAAAAGAAGCGATTGGAGCGTTAAGAAAACAATCAAGTCTTGACTTTTTGGTTACTTTTGTGTCAAGACAAAAGTGACGTTAAAGGTTAATTTAAAACCATTTAATTCTTTAATAAATTAAAAAGATTTCTCCAAAAGGTCGAAATGGGGTAGTCGGTCATCACTTTATTCCTTGACTATCGCTCGGAATGACAGTCCTCAGACTTAAAACTTGAGCTATGTTTTTATGGTTTATACTGACAAATGAGAAATTGCAATTAATAATTGATGTCATCTCGACTCACAATACAAGGTATATTTAAGGCCTGACTTGCATTTTGATTCGATATCCAGGCGACTGCATGGTCTGGCCAGTCGTGCCAAGCATGTGCATAGATCGTTTCTGGATAATTCGTTAGGATCGTATTGACATAAGATTCATAATCATGAGAGCCATCCATGTTATTATGATTTGGACCAAATTCTGTAAAGGCAAACGGTTTGCCCAAATCAATCATTGTCTGATATTGACTAGCTGGTAGCGGCAAATTATTTTCGTAAACATCCAATCCTGTAATATCAACGACGTCATTGCCAGGGTAATAAAAATCTACGGCTGGAATGCCAGTATATGCCATATTCGCTGAGTACACCCAGATCAAATTATGTAACTGCTTAGTATTGGTGAAATAGTCATACATATCCCGATACAAATCGATATAGGCCTGCTGATTATTTTGACCATTGACATAGCCATACCAAAACCAGTCTCCATTCATTTCCATCAAGGGTCTGAATAATATCGTCACTCCTGCGTCTTGCATATCAGATAATACCTCAGCATAAAAATCCAATTGGGTTCGCCATGCTGCATAGCCAGGTGATCCTGGTGTCGTTAGCTGTGCGATGTCTGTGACTGAACGATCCCAAATACTTCCGCCAGTCCACGGGTTATCAGGCAGCATTCCCAATTCGCAAATACCACCTGCGGCTTGCCAACTCGTATATAAATTCACCAATGCTGGATAGTCAATTTCAGTCGAAGTGTATCTCATTTGTCCACCAATAATACCTAACCATTGGCCTGTCTGCTGCTGTAAGCTTGCCACTGTCGGCGTAAACATTTCATAAGACCAACCAATGTTTTGACCAAGAAGAAGGCATTGATTTGGATCGTCTTTATATGTTCGTAAAAAATTATATAGCCGGACCGAATTTTCATCGGCGTTTGGATTTGATAAATAAGACGTTGGTGTTGTCGAATGACAGTTGTCAATTGTTGCTAGAAAATCGCAGCCATATTGTGCATCAAATCCAGCATTCAGTTGAATATCATTACCTGCTCTGATCTGTAGGCTGGCATTGTTATAAATCGTGTGGTTCGCAACAACTGTATTTGAAGTTTGGATCGAAATGGATTGTCCAGGATTGATTGGATAATTCACGATATGGTTGGATTCACAATCCGCATCCGATTCCAGAATCCATAATTGATTCTGCGCATTGTTAAGTGCATAGACAGCAACATTGTTAGACGGTTCTACCGTTAAGTAGAGGTCGGCCCAACGATTTTTAATTTTATAGGTATCAGCATTGACTGGTTCTAAAAACCACATCATACTCCACCAGCCTGCATTAAATGGATACACATTAGTCGATGTCCCACTCACATTGTTTCCTGAATTTAAAAATTGACCGTTGCGCAGACATTCAAGATAGCTTGTCCCGTCAGGCCCTTCTGATATAGTCCATTCTTGAGCAAGTATAGCAGCTGGATTTGTGACAGTGACATTTGCTTCAACGGCGTCATTTGTCTGCATTAAGTGCAAATTAGTTGCGGCGTTTTTTAAAGCGAAGGTGCCTGTAATAGTGGCTTGTGCAAAGAGGGTAGAGTGTATACTTAAAAAGAAAAGTAAGAGATAGGAGATGTAGGTATGTTTACACATGGATTAAATTTTTGAATGCAATTAATCTTAGATATTCTCTTATCCGTATTTGCCAATTCAATTATGTCTTAATACGAAAACGATAAAATATCTTAACTGTTATATAGAATACGGATTACCTTTATTTAGCCCTACCACATTCGGAAATAAATATTTAATTCTATAGACCTGCATACCTTGTCTCTACTTGGAATAATGAATTTCAAAATGGCCTCTATCGATATTCAATAAGGTCATCGTATTTTAGTAGATTAGATAGTATGGATTTACAGTTAACTGGTAAGAGAGCTTTTATTTCAGGATCAACGAGTGGTATCGGTTTTGGAGTGGCGAGATCCTTAGTTCGCGAAGGTGCTGCTGTCATTTTGAATGGCAGGACAAGCAATTCAGTCCGAGCGGCAATCGCTATATTAGAAGCTGATTATCCCTCAGCAAACGTGTCTGGTCTTGTTGCAGACTTTTCAAATGTTGATGACGTCAATGCAATGTCAGCCGAGTTGGTAGACATCGACATTTTAATTAATAATGTAGGTATTTATTCTTCGCAGTCCTTTTTTGAAACGACTGATGATGATTGGCTTAAGCAGTTTCAGGTCAATGTGATGAGTGGGGTGCGATTGAGTCGTGTGATACTACCACACATGCTTACACGTGATTGGGGAAGGATACTTTTTATGTCTAGCGAATGTGCTTCTTTGGTACCTCCTGATTTAATCGCCTATAGTATGACCAAATCTGCTATGCAAACTATCTCAATTGGATTGGCTCAACTAACAAAAAATACTGCCGTGACTGTGAATGCGATTGTACCTGGTTCGACACTTACCGAAGGTGCTGAGAACTTATTGGAAACCATGGCTGAGCAAGAGCAAAAAACAAAAGAGCAAGTGGCCAATGAATTTTTCACCAATGTACGAACCTCCTCTTTACTCCAACGCTTTGCAACTGTTGATGAAGTTGCGAGTTTGATTTGTTATTTGGCGAGCCCTTTATCTTCTGCTACTAATGGTGCGGTTATAAAAGTGGACGGTGGTTCGACGAGTAGATAATGTGGCCGATGTTGGTCTTTTGACTAAGGGCCATTCGAGATGACATAATTAACAAAGTTTATTCAAAGGAATTCAAGTGGATTACCAGAGAAGTCTTATATTAAAAATATATAAGATGCGCTATAAATTAAACATGTATGAAATTATTTAGAGAGTCTTCTCGCCGATCATTTATTAAGCAAACAGCACTGATTAGCACTGGATTTTTAGCCTTGTCCCGCTGCACGTTAAAGGATAAGCAAGTCGTCGGTCCGTCTGGGATTGAATTAATACCAGATCCAAAAAAATATATTGATTTGCCACAAGGCTTTCATTACAAAGTAATCTCTCGCGCGGGTGAAAAAATGGATGATGGCTTTCTTGTGCCTGGACGAGCAGATGGCATGGGTGCGTTTGCAGGCAAAGAGGGTAGAGTCATTGTGATTCGTAATCATGAGAATAGTCCAGGTTCGTCAGTGGATAGCCCGTTTGGTGAAAATAATGAGCTTTGGAAAAATATTGATCCCCTGAAATTATATGACGCGGGTCGCTCAAAGGAGCCGAGCTTGGGAGGTACAACAACGTTCATCTATAATGAAAAGACTGGTCAAGTGGAAAGACAATACTTAAGTTTGGCAGGTACAAATCGAAATTGTGCTGGAGGTATCACGCCGTGGAATTCTTGGTTGACTTGTGAAGAGGATGTCTCTAAGCAAAATGAGACTGCTGAAAAAGATCACGGCTATGTGTTTGAGGTGCCAGCAACAGATGAGATTGGCTTGGTAGATCCTGTGCCCCTTACGGCAATGGGCCGATTTAATCATGAAGCTGTAGCGGTAGACCCCAAGACAAGTATTGTGTATCAGACAGAGGATGCGGGTGATGGTTTGTTTTATCGGTTTATCCCAAATGTAGCTGAGCAATTGTCAGCAGGTGGGCAGTTACAAATATTAGTCGTCATCGATCAGCCCCAATTTGATACGAGGAATTGGGATGCTCAAAAGATAAAATTGAATGAGCCAGTATCTGTACGGTGGATGGATATAGATGATGTATTGAGCCCTGAGAATGATTTGCGCGAACGAGGATTTAAGTTGGGCGCAGCACGGTTTGCTCGAGGAGAAGGGATCTGGTTTGGCAAGGATGAATTATTTTTTGCGTGTACGAATGGTGGGCCTAGCAGAAGTGGTCAAGTATTTCGCTATAAGACCTCACCTCATGAAGGAACAAGCAATGAATCTCAGCAAGCAGGTACGTTAGAATTATACGCTGAATCTCCAGACAAAACGATTCTAAATAAATGTGATAATTTGACAATTGCGCCTTGGGGAGACGTGATTCTCTGCGAAGATAATGGACAATTAAATCATATCCGCGGCATCAATAAAAATGGAGAACTCTATAATTTTGGAGTGAATAGAGGATCTGGTTCTGAGTTTGCGGGTTTGGTGTTTTCGCCATCTGGAAAGACCTTATTTGTGAATATTCAGGAGAGTGGGGAGACGGTGGCGATTACGGGGCCATGGGAATCATTCTCATAGGTGAGAAGTTATTCTTTAGTAATAGTTTTTAAAGATTTCTCCACAAGGTCGAAATTGAATAATAAGTGTACGGATTTATTTCTCGACTGCGCTCGAAATGACAGAGCTTACGACTAATCATCATTATCTAAGTATCTTGTCAAAAGAGAGCTTACAGTCCTTTGTGTTTTTGATTTTTTTAATAATTTTAAATGTATCGCATATAAATAATAAGTAATGAAAAAAATATCAAGACGAGCGTTTAATACAACTATGTCCTTGGGAATGGGGATGATGGTCAATTCAACAAAATCCTGTTCTAGTCAATCAAAGCTTGGTGAGAAAGTTGGGAATGAAAATAAATTAGGCATTGCGCTGGTAGGCCTGGGTCGGTATAGTGAGTTTCAGCTGGCACCATCTCTGTTAGAGACAGAACATTGTTACTTAGCGGGGATCGTGACAGGGACACCAGAGAAAGAAAAGCTATGGGCTGAAAAGTACGGCTTAAAACAAGAGAGCATTTATAACTACGAGAACTTCGACAGCATCAAAGACAATGATGAGATAGATGTCGTGTATGTGGTGTTGCCAAATTCTATGCATGCGGATTTCTGCATACGTGCAGCACAGGCGGGTAAGCATGTGATCTGTGAAAAACCAATGGCCGTAAGTGTCGAGGAATGCGATGCTATTATTGAAGCTTGCAAACAAGCTAATGTGAAATTGAGCGTGGGTTATCGATTGCATTCTGAGCCGTATACGCAAGAGGTGATGCGCATTGTCAAAGAAAAAACCTTTGGAGAGGTGCGCTTTGTGTCAGCAGATGCTGCGTATAACTCGAGGGGTAATCCTGGGCAGTGGCGATTGGATAAGGCCTTGTCTGGAGGTGGAGCACTTATGAACATGGGTGTGTATTCCATACAAAGCGCTATTTACGGATCGGGACAAAATCCAGTATCCGTATCGGCGCAAGAGTTTAGCACAAGACCAGACTATTTTAAAGATACAGACGAAACGATCTCAGCTCAATTTGAATTTCCGAATGGAGCGGTTGGTAATATATTTACTTCACACAATGTCGGTATCAATCGATTGTTTTCTTCATTCGATAAGGGTTGGGTCGAGTTGAATCCTGCCAATAATTATGGTCCATTAAAGGGGCGCTTGTCGAATGGTGAAGTCTTAGAGTTTCCACACAAGCGACAGCAAGCACTTCAAATGGATGATTTTTCGAAACACATTTTGCAAGGGACAACAAATCTTGTTCCCGGTGAGATGGGTAAGCGAGATATGATTATTGTAGAAGCGATTTACCAATCGATTAAAGAAGGTGGCAAAAAGATTGAATTGGATTTGGGGATGATGGGGATTGTGTAGATTAGATAGGTTTTGCTATTAAACATTCTGGTACATTTAAGGCTGTTGTCGAATCAACCTTTTATTTAAAACTTCCCTCCAATGGGTCATGACCCATTGTTACCATAAAAAATGCAATGGGTCGTGACCCAATGTCATTTAGTTAAGGAAATAGAAGCGCTGAAAGTGCGACATTATTGTAGCGCGGTACGAAGTGCCGCGTGGAATGATTAAAGAAAGTCTCCAATTGGCGGGATTTTTGGTAAAAATCATGACAATTGGATTTTC
>CALGLU010000099.1 GCA_937959275.1 uncultured Saprospiraceae bacterium
TCATATCAACATTTTGCTTGACGCTTCCTTCAGATTCCTCCTCACGAAGGACACCCTTGCGATCGACTAACGATTCCTGTCAAATAGGCTCGTTCGGGACTTTAACCCTAAACGTGTGTAGTATGCATGGCACACAAAAAAGAGCTTGACTTCTGACGAAGCAAGCTCTTCAATTTACATCCGTAAATTCTATTTTAGTTGTCTAACTTTTATTGTTCTTATAGTAATCAAAGACCTTAGTCACAACTGCATTTCCTAGTTTATTATAATCACCTCTAAGAATCGCTTCTTCTTTTTCCATGCCTAGGAAAACCGCATCTACTGCTCGCTCAGCTAAAAAGTCGGACATATTCGCTTCGACCTTATCTTTTGAAAATAAGTTAAAGGCACTAACCGCCATTGGCCAATATTTTGTAACATCTTGTTTTGCCAATTCGCTATCAAGTTTTTCACTATACCTGTTTTTCACAGTTGTGTACATGATGCCCTTTAGTGCTGCAGTAGCTGCATTCTCACCACCTGTAACGATAGCGACTGCATCTTTAAATTTCACTTCTTTGACTGCATCTCTTATGATGCCTTCGCTTTCTTCAGCAGCAATTGCTGAAGCGCTGGATACAGCTTTTTCGATTTTGCCAATTTGATCTTCGAGCCCAAGTGTCTTGAGCGTTGCAAGCACAGGCTTCAATTCGTCAGGTAATCCTTCTTCGCCTTGCTGAAGTGTCTTTAATGTTGCTATCGATTTAGCAGCACTGCTGTTAAGAATTGATTTGACAGCATTGATTGTTTCTAAAGCTGTTGGTTCAACAAGTAAATTTTTTAAACCAGAACATGAGGCTATGCCTAATGAAAGGATAACGACGTAACAAATATTTTTCATTGTATGATAATTAGTCTGAATAGTTAGATAATTAGTTATTAGTTAGTATACCAGTATAAGAGCAGAAGAGGTGAGCATTACTTACTAAGTACTATAACCTTTGCAACAGCAGAAAAAGTTTCAGAAACAATCGTTATTATATAGCTTCCTTCGGTGATAGTGCCTGTATTAATCTGAATGACTGGCCCAGAAGAGCTATAGCGTTTAGAAAAGACTCTGCGACCTTGAAGATCAGTCAATATAATGTTAGCCTCACGAATGTCATCCTTTAGCTCAATAATAAGATCATCACCTTTAGATACAGGATTAGGATAACAATCAACATTATCCAAATCTTGAATATTTACAGACTCGACTGGGCTCGTTTTGAACAATGTTCTTGCCTTCAAAAAGGCATTATTCCCAATTTGCTCACCAATAATTCTACCAGGAATGTCATCAGCAGGGGGATGAATGCCTCCCCAGATTCTTGACAAGCTCGTCTGATCAGAAGCATCTCTATAGGTTGCCCACTGCAAAACAATATCCTCAGACGGGCCATCCTCAAAGACTAAAAATTCATTTTTCTCTGCAACGAATTCGCCCATACCACCAGGGAAATAAGGATCCCCAGTCAAACGTGTCAACACCTCAGCTGCTGCTCTAGAAAATGTAGAATGTCCTGACACATATCCTGCAAATGGAGGAGTTACAAAAGTAGGTCGTTGATATGGCCACCATTCTCCAGCTGGAATCCACTGTACACCACCCACATCATTATCTGTATCTCTCACATAGTCTGGACCAACCCAGGACTTTATTTTCAATTGTTCTTTCACCGGTATTCGCTCCTGCCCCCTTCGAATGATTTGTGCAGTATCTATGTACGGTGGATTATGATCTTCAGGTGTGATGAGTTCAATGTAGCCCTCTATAAGTGGCAAGCCGCCCGGATGGTAATTAGCCAATGTCGAATCACTCGATTGTCCAAGTTCAGCCATGCCTCTAATCGCGGAAATAGGGCGAATGTAATCATACCATCCCTTTATACCCCAAGCTGCGACTGCTGCATCATGCATCGCACCACCTAATGTTAAATAGGCTTTGACGTCATATTCTAATGCATCAATCTCCTCACCCTGACCTTCGAATCTTCTTTGAAATAGATCATGATCCATCACGGTGTTCATAATTGAAAACCAATGGCCTGGTGGTGTTTCAGAATCAGGACCATCAGCCCAAAACTCTGCTAATACTCGACCGAAATCTCCCATAAGGACTACGTTTTCCTCGTATGCTTGACCAGTAGAGGGATTAATCTCATGTCCTCTGCTCGCATCCCCGCCTTCAAAAAGATTATAAAAATCTCTGAAATCCTCAAAAGAGGTAGGCAGCGGAGGGTTATTGCCTATACTGCCTGGCGAAATATCAATTTGAACACTATCTGCTGGGTCCAACTGTGAACTCCAAATTGGTACCATAACCATTCCCCAAGTATAATCATTGATCTCACCTTCCTCGCCTTCTTCTTCATACATTGGCGGAGGACCTGGATCAAAATAAACCCAATAATCAAATCCATCACGCTCATAAATCGTCAAATCATCTTCTTGTAATGCAAAAGGCACAACTGTACCCCACTCTGGGCTTAAGAAATCGTTGATCTGACCCAAAGTTTCATTTCCAGCCTGATCTATGTTTCTAGATAAACTCAGAGGTTGCCACCTGTTAAAATCAAAAAGTGCGGAATTACCATAACTCTCTGGGGAGAAAGCATTATTCGATGGAAGATAAAATGTGTTCTCATAGAGATTCATTTCATTTGCACCATCTTGCAAGCCATACTCAATGACGCTTTGTGCAATATAATTACCCAGTGCGGCTGGTGATCCAGTCGTGTAATCTGAGCTCAACATTTCAGGATCGTAGCCTAACTCCTCAAAGAATAAGTTTGCTTCATTATAAATCCTTTGGACACCTGGAGCGAATCGAAATCGATGTAAAATCAACCGATAGGCTGCATAACTTATCGCTTCGTGCTGCGCTGCTTCTATATCAATACTATCAGTTGCAAATCCTTCAAACTCAAAGACATAACCACCTCTCTCATGCTCTAAAAAATAGGGAACAGCGCCACCATCTAATACGGCCCAAGCATCATACATAGCAGCAGAAATGTGAAAAAGATTTCTAGCATGGACAGTTGGTCTAGCATAATCATTGCGAATTGATTCCAATAACACTTCGCTCCATTCCCGTGCAATCGAGTGATCTTGCGAAAACACATTATGATTAACCGTAATATATAATACTATAACAATAAGAACCTTATACAAATACTTCAAAATTATTTCAATTTAAGTGCCCCAATATTTCTAAGCGTGTAGTAGAATTTAATCATGTCAAAAATACTTAATTTTTATCATACATATCAATGCACTAAAAAGGTGATTTTTAGTAATATGCACCCTCAAATGACGATTAATATACCCAACGGATTTGGGTTTGACCTGTTTAATGTGAGGATATTTTTTTAAGATCAAGGCACAAAACGTAGAAATAGTGGTGCTATTACGAGGCTTTGTAACGCAGAGATTGAAAAAATAGGCAGTAGTAAATAGGTCAAATTCAAGTGCGTTGGGTATAGATCTAAATCCTCAAATAAGCATGTATCAACATATAAAAAACATCATTATCAAAAACGAATCTGCGGGTTTAAGTATTCCTCAAGATCGAAAAGAACTGCTGAGAGCATGTGCCTCAAGTATAGTGGAGCAGCTCAATGCACAAAATTCAAGTGACATTATTGTCATTTGCACTCATAATTCCAGACGAAGTCAATTGGCTGAAGCATGGATTTCAATAGCTGCTCAATGGTATGGAATTAAAGAGATACGTTCGTATTCTGGTGGCAGTGAATCAACAGCTTTTAATCATCGAATGGTCGATGCACTTCTTCGAATCGGCGTCCAATCTGAGATAATGGAGTCTGGTGACAATCCAGTCTACAAGCTCCAGTTTGATAACAATCCAGATGACAAACAGTACTTTTCAAAGGAATATTCTCATCCATATAATCCGCAGACAGGATTCATAGCTATTCTTGTATGTCACTCAGCTGATGAAGCATGTCCGACAGTCCTTGGTGCCAAACACCGCTATTTCATACCATTTGTTGACCCAAAACAAGCAGATGATACAGCAGATGAAGCCACAGCTTATGATGAGAAAGTTTTGGAAATAGGTATGGAGATGTGCTATATGATCAAAACTGTGAAAGATAGGATGTTGTCATTTGGGAAATAACAATTCTGTTTGACATTATGGATGTGCTGCAACCCAGACTTCCCCGTCATCAAAAAATTCCTTTTTCCAGATGGGGACGGTTTCTTTCAAGGTATCAATTGCGTATTGGCAAGCCTCAAAAGCAGCCTTTCGATGTGGTGTGGAGACTGCTATTATCACTGCAATATCAGAAATATCAAGAGTCCCGACGCGATGATGAATAGCTACATGAATCGCATCCCATTTTTCTTGAATCGCCTCCGCAATTTTTGCCATCTCCTTAATGGCCATAGACTCAAAGGCTTCAAATTCGAGTTTTTGGACTGGCTTACCTTGAGTCTGGTCTCTAACCGTGCCCACAAAGACAACAATACCTCCTGCGGATGGATGCGTAACAAAGGACCTGCAATAGTCAGTATCTAGTGTCTGATCTAAAATCTTAATATCTATCAAGCCTACACATTTTCGGATTACCCACCACTTACCGGTGGAATGAGAATAACTTCATCTTCAGCTTGAATGAGTTCATCCTCTTCTTTATACATATCATTGACGGCAAATCGCATCGAATTCAATTTTTCAAATTCAGGATATTGTGCAAATAATGCCTGTCTGAGATCTGAAACCGTAGAGCCACTTAACTCAAAATCAATGGTCTTCTGATTGATAATGTCCCGAGCAACTCCATAAGCGACTAATTTAATCTTCATATTGGATATTTAATGACAATTAAACATTGGTATTAAAAGTATTGTTTTAATTTGACTTCTCATGTTAGTAGATAATCATAATCGTGCAATTAATTATGTCAGGCTCGCTGTCACTGATCGGTGTAACCTGAGATGTTTTTATTGCATGCCTGAAGAAGGTATCAATTATGTCAAACGTTCAGAACTCCTCAGCTATGAGGAAATGGAGCGATTGATTAGACTCTTCGTCAGTCAAGGGATTACCAAAGTACGAATTACTGGAGGTGAGCCTTTTTTGCGTAAAGGTATGTTTGACTTTCTGACACGCTTATCCAACATAGACGGGCTAAAGGATATTCACATTACCACGAATGGCACGCTGACAGCTGGTAAAGTATCTCAACTGAAATCAATCGGCATAAAATCTATTAACTTAAGTCTTGACTCTCTTGATAAAGCCAGATTTTTTGAGATTACAAGGCGGGATGAATTTAAAACGGTCATGAACACGCTAGATGAGTTGATTTACCATGATATACCGACTAAGATCAATTGTGTTGTTATGGATGGAAAAAACATTGATGATATTATCCCTATGGTCGAATTGACTAGGTATAAAAACATCAGTGTGCGTTTCATTGAGGAAATGCCGTTCAATGGGACAGGAGATCACCCAGCGACCTTGTTTTGGACCTCAGCAAAAACAATTGAGTATATACAATCTAGTTATTCAGATATGTATAAGATTGAAGACCCAGCCTATAGTACATCATTTAACTATCAGATCCCTAATTTTGCGGGCACTGTTGGATTTATCGCAGCCTACTCTAGACTCTTTTGTGGATCATGTAATCGGATACGGGTTACACCTCAGGGTGTGATGAAAACATGTCTGTATGACAATGGCATCTTTAACATTAAAGATATTATGAGGAATGGTGCGACTGACCAACAGGTCATTGACTCTTTAAAAACTGCCTTAAGCCATAGAGCAAAAGACGGATTTGAGGCAGAAAAAAATAGAGGTATCTCTAATCAGGTATCTGAATCAATGGCAACAATTGGAGGATGATCACAGTCAATGAAGCCAGAGAAATCATCCAATCAAAATTAGTACAGTTTGGAACAGAGTCGATTGATACAAAGCAAGCCTTAGGCAGAATCCTTCAGCAAGATATCAAAACAGACCGTCCGCTCCCTCCATATCATAGAGTGACGATGGATGGTATAGCGATTCGATTTGACAGCTATCAATCCGGGAAGACCCAATTTAAGATTGAAGGTGTGGCAGCTGCAGGATCAGCTCAGCATACACTGGTAGATGACAATAACTGTCTTGAAGTCATGACAGGTGCAGTCCTGCCAAAAAATACTGATACAGTCATTCGATATGAAGATGTTGAGATTAAAGATCAACTAGCCGTATTGCATGACATTACAATCACCAATCAACAAAATGTTCACTTTCAGGGTTCGGACAGATCTGAAGGACAAACTGTGGTCAAATCAGGAACTATCATGTCCCCTATTGAGATTGGGATTGCTGCCAGTACGGGCCACTCAACATTGCTTGTTAGTCAACATCCCAAAGTAGCCATTATCTCGACTGGCGACGAACTCGTCAATATTGAAGACTCACCAGAACCGTATCAAATTAGACGGTCAAATGTTCACATGATTCAGACAGCCTTAGCTGACTTACTCATAAGTGCTACAAGATATCACCTACACGATAACTACGATGAGGTTGTCAGTTCACTCAAGGATTTAGTACAGACATATGATGTCTTGATTTTGAGTGGTGGTGTTTCAAAAGGTAAGTTTGACTTTTTACCAAAGGCTTTAGATGAACTTGGTGTTTCTAAATTGTTTCACAAAATCAAGCAACGTCCAGGCAAACCCTTTTGGTTTGGTGAATTAGACGGTCAGTGTACAGTATTTGCTTTACCAGGGAATCCTGTCTCTTCATTCATGTGTACAGTCAATTATATATTGCCTTGGTTTTCTGCTAGCTTGAAAAGGCAAGCTAGTCAGGATACATATGCTGTATTGAGTGCAGACATTCAATTTAAACCAGATTTGACATATTATCCTATCGTTAAAGTAATGAGTAATGAAAAGGGCTCTCTACTTGCTGAACCAATTAATAACAATGGTTCGGGAGACTTTGCGAGTTTAGCTGATGGCAATGCTTTTTTAGAGCTACCTAGAGGCAAAACCCGGTATACTGCAGGGAATGCATTCAGATGTCTTTTTTATCGCAAAATTTACAATAGTTAATTTCATCAATTGTCATCCACGATATAGTTGCAACTCAAACATTTAGCTCATATCTTATAACGGAAATTCAATTAACCCGTATGAAAAAGTCTATTCGAATTATCGAAAAGACACCTTTAGGCTATATTGTAGAATTGTTGGATACTGGAACAAGATTAATGCTTCCCAAGTTAATTTTAAGACAAAAAATTAAACGTGGTGTGTATATCATAGAGCAACCTATCAGATCTAGGGATATTTAATTTTATTCTATAAATATGTAATTGTTAGAGACTCTAAATATGATAGCATGTGTTGCTGTATATATTCATCTCTTTCAGCAATTAACAAGCGTATTAGAATAAAACCTTTATCGGTCTTTGCAACAACATCGGTATTTTGCCCTTGTGTCCCAAGCGATATATCCACGCTACTGCTATCGAATTGCAAATCATTTTTCACAAAGAAGTTAATCGTGTTTGGATAATACATAGCTACCGACCAATATGTCGAGTCTGGCATATCACCTGTTATCCGTATTGGTCGATCTGACACATCAAAGAAGGCGCTTGCATAAGCAAAATCAGGATTCGGTTTGACCACTAACCTTGAAGTCTCATCTGGAGCCATTGTCATTGTAAACTCATTGACTTTACGATCCCCTGAATTGACAACCTTGGTATAGAATTTATGGTAAATATAATTTGGCAAATACTGTATCGTCAAATAATAAAAGCCAGTGCTTAAGAGTGCAGTCAGCCCAAGAAACATTGCTATTCGCTTCATTTTACTTTAATGATTTGGGGCAAAGGAATCGATTCGAGATTATTGTACACATCAGGTGAGGGGTTATATAAGCGCAAGGTCAATGCTAAGTTGTCATTGTCACCTGAGGGCAGCCAATTTTCATCTTGAGGAGTTTGGGATATCTTTAGATTGTAAGTTGCTTGAGCTGTTATTGATAGTTCAGGGTTCAATGAATCTCTCTCAGCGTATTGTATAGTCTTTCCATTGTATGCATAGATGTTGTTTTTATTTGGTATTAAAAAATCATCTTCGCCGTAGAGTGTGTAGCTCCAATACCGCGCCTCGGGTATTGTTCCTGAGAGTATATAATCATGAGCTGATGTCAATGGATTTCCATCTCTATCGACTGTTGCTATATAATAGACCACCTCTGTCTCTCTCAAGGCAAACAAGCCAACTAATGCCACAAGAGCTCTTTGCTTTGGTGTCTCCAAAGACATATCAACATTCACGCGCCAAGATCCATTCCAAGCCAAAAAATCAGTCTCTTGACTCATGTTTCTCAACCCGGATATCGCCAGAGTAACACCTATGACTCCAGAGATAATAATGGCGAGAAAGCCAACCAGAGCAAGCTTTAATTTTCGAATCAAGCTATATCCTTTACAGCCTGCTTAAATTCAGGCCACTCTATTCTTTCGTCAGATGACTCGTCAAATTTTTCAATTAATTTAGTCGACACGACCCCTCTTATAAATTTGGAGACCTTAGCTTGTTTCAGTAATTCTTTCACTTCGCTTCTAGATAAATTACCATCTTCATTTTTATCAAAAAATTCAAATGCTTCTTGCGGATTTTCAAATTGTTGAGTCAATAAGATTTTTATTTTACTCAGTATCTGTTTTTCTTTCTTAGATGCCATTGCTATTGTTTACGATTTATGCTAATAAAGATTTTGCTAGTTTCATTGTTTCTGGATCATTCACGTTAAGTAGAGTTTGGTCATCCTCTATTTGTAAAACATTTACATCAGAATTGATTAATACCTTTCGAGGGCAAGAATAACCAAGACTAAGAAAACTCAATAATGTCAAATACGCCTTTGGTTCCCAAATCGTAAATAATGGATCTGGAAATTCACTTTGGGACTGCTTGTAGCAGCTAGCTATTTTAGCGGGATTGCGACGTTGGATTAAATCTTTGATCGACTCATCAGCGATCATTGGTAAATCTGTCGCCACTGTTAACCATGCTGCATTAGGATTGTGTTTGAAAGCAGACAAAATGCCACTCATGGGCCCAAAACCTTGATAGCTGTCTTCAATACTTGGAACTGAATACTCTGACTCTTGCTCTGGCCTTAAAGACACATAAACTTCATCACAATAAGGCTTTAATAACAAATTCAAATACTCAACTTGGCTCATGCCATGATAGTTTATTTTACCTTTATCTGTACCCATTCGCGTACTCTTACCTCCCGCGAGTATCAAGCCATTCATACTGCTATTCCTATTTTTTTCTTGGATGATGACTTCTCCTATTTGACTAATATCTTCACGACTGACCACCACTGTATCGACTTGCATATGTGGGATCAGAAATGAATAAATCTCTTGATCATGGCTTTGTTTGACAACAATTTTCAGGTTGGTAATCCTGTCTAGCTTTCTATGTAATGAGTCTTTCTTTTTGTCGTCTATAAAAACAATTTGCTGATCTGCTTCAAAATGATTGCCATTAATCAATTGAATATCAGTTGAGTTGAATGTTAATTTATGTTGATAATCATTAGACAGTTGAGACTGTACATGGCCCCACTGGCTTGATTGCTTCGTTGACTGCGTATGAAACCCGGTTGGCTCTGTTTGCTCTTGATGAGATTCGTCAATATAGGCAACTTTGTAGGGTGCCAAATGCGCTGCTATTTGCTTAGCAACTGTTTGAATCTCGCTACAAGTCGTACCTAAGATGGCAAACTCACACCTACCCCAGCTTCCCAAATGAGGCTTTGTTAGATTAGCATGTTTTTTATGTGCTTTTGATTCACTCATTGTTTGGTCTATTGTAATCTGATTTACCTCCTGACTTATGGGTTAAATGGATATTCATAATTTCTATATCGTGAGAAAGCGCTTTGCACATATCATAAATCGTTAAAGCAGCGACGGAGGCACCTGTTAGCGCTTCCATTTCAACGCCAGTTTGGCCATGGACTTTTGCTGTACACGTAACGATAATGAGATCCTGATCATTGATTGCAATTTTAACATCTACTTTTTGAAGTGCTAAAGGATGGCAGAGCGGTATCAGTTGGCTAGTCTGTTTAGCTCCTTGTATACCAGCGATGATAGCTGTTTGAAAAACAGGGCCTTTCTTTGTAAAAATATCTCCATTCTTCAGGTGCCCTATAATTTCTGGAGTGACGGCAATCTGTGCCTCAGCAATTGCGGTTCTAGAAGTGGATTGCTTTTCACCTACATCAACCATCGTAGGATTTCCGCTCTTATCTATGTGAGAAAAACTTGTCATGCCCACAAGTTACGACAATAACAAATTATTTATTTGAACAAATTAGCGAGAATAGTTTAAATATACTTTGCTAGTGATTTTCTTCAGACATTCCAAATCATTTTCATCAAGCCCATTCCAACCTTCTTTCATATTTCCTTCAACTTCTGGTTGAGCTTTATTGAGGATGTTGATTCCTTTCTCGCTGATAACAACTTGGTATCGCCTTCTATCACCTACAAATGGTTGGCGAACAACATATTCTTTCTTAACCAAGAGATCAATAATCCGTGAGATTGTTGGAGCGTCCTTAAATGTACTTGCAGCAACTTGATTTTGTGACAACCCTTCTTCTTTGTCCTTAAGAATTGTAAGGACATACCATTGATCTGGCGTTAGGTTTATGTTATGCTTTCGAAATCTGTGGTTTAAATCTAATCTTTCAGCTTTGACAGCTCGATCCATCAGATGGCTAAAGGTGGTATAATCCTTCATTGCAGGGTATCGTGTTAGTTAGTTAGTAGCATAATAGTAATGAAAATTACGATTAAAAGTACCTTCATGGCTTAACAAATACTAAATAAATGCGTTAAAAGGGGGTGAAAATCTATAAAAACCTAAATATTATACTGCTATTTCTACTCATTGGCAGTAATTGTGCATTAATAGCACAATCAGACAGAGTTACAATCAACGGATATATTAGAGACGCAGACAATGGTGAAACCTTAATTGGCGCCAACGTATATGTAGAGTCGCAGTCCCTCGGATCTACGTCTAATGAATATGGTTTCTATTCATTGTCTCTTTCTCCAGGTACCTATCAATTAACCTATTCGTATTTAGGTTTTGAATCTCAAACAAAATCAGTTGTATTAGACCAAAATCAGACGATTGATATAGAATTAGGTACAGCAAGCGCCCAATTAGAAGAAATTGTGGTGAGTGCAACAGCTAAAAATGCCAATGTCAGCGATCTGGAAATGAGTGTGAATACATTGGACATACAAACGATTCAAAAGTTGCCTACTCTGCTTGGAGAAGTTGAAATATTACGAAGTATCCAGCTACTCCCAGGTGTTAGTACCGTCGGAGAGGGTGCTGCAGGCTTTAATGTAAGAGGTGGTAGTATTGATCAAAACTTAGTACTCCTAGATGAAGCCCCAGTCTATAACTCATCTCACCTATTTGGCTTCTTTTCTGTGTTTAACCCAGATGCGGTGAAGGATGTCAAGCTCTATAAAGGAGGTATCCCTTCCAGATATGGTGGACGTCTATCATCCATATTGGATGTAAGGATGAAAGAGGGGAATAGTAAAAAGCTTGAAGTCAATGGAGGTATCGGTGCTATTTTTAGTCGGTTATCAGTGGAAGCACCAATCATTAAGGATAAAGCCTCCTTTATTATCGCAGGTAGAAGATCTTACATTGACGTGTTAGCCAAACCCTTTCTGAATGATGACCTTAATGATACAGTCTTAAATTTTTATGACCTGACCGTTAAGACAAATTACAACATCAATGATAAAAATCGAATCTTCCTGTCAGCCTATACAGGACGAGACAATTTTGGATTTGGTGATGCCGCTGGTTTTAATTGGGGAAATCGAACACTGACTTTGCGGTGGAATCATTTATTTAGTGACAGACTGTTCTCCAACATAACGCTGTTTGCAAGTGACTATGACTATGATATTAGTTTTGGTGATGACTCAGCGAATAAATTTGATTGGGATGCATCCATAATTAATTACAGTGTCAAACCTGAATTAAGTTTTTATTTAAATCCTAAAAACCTCATTCGATTTGGAGGGCAAAGTATAATTTATAAATTTCAGCCTGGTAGGGCCATTGGTGTCAGCGAGGGTGAAAGCAGAGATTTGAGTTTAGACCCAAAATATGCAATCGAGGGTGCCATTTTCGTAGAAGACGAACTCAATATTACCGATAAGCTCGAAGTAAATGCTGGCTTAAGACTCTCATTATTTAATTATACTGGAAAAGGATTTGGATACACCTTTGGCGAATCTGAAGCAGGGACTAGGCAGCCTGTTACATCTGCCAATGAATACGATCAATGGGAATCGATTCAACGCTACCAAAATCTGGAACCTAGACTTTCCTTGAAATACCAAATGAACGAATCGACATCCTTTAAAGCTAGTTTTATGCGTACGGCGCAATACATTCATTTGGTTTCAAATACGGCTGCTTCAACTCCTGTAGATGTCTGGACACCAAGTACAAACAATATTAAGCCGCAAATGGCAGATCAGGTTGCGATTGGTTATTTTAAAAATTTGAGTGACAATCGATATGAACTTTCTGCTGAGCTGTACTACAAAGACTTTGATAATCTCGTCGAATACATAGACGGTGCTGACATCCTTTTGAATGAATTTATTGAAGGAGACTTGCTGGAAGGTGATGGTCGCGCCTACGGATTGGAGTTCATGTTGAAAAAAAATGAGGGCAGATTTACGGGTTGGTTGAGTTATACCCTAGCTAAAACTGAGCGATTCGTGGATGGCATCAATAACAACGAATGGTACCCTTCTAGATTTGATCAAACACATAATTTGAGTGTAACGACATTTTACGATCTGAGTAAGCGTCTTAGCCTAAGTGCCTCATTTGCACTCATCTCTGGAACGCCAGTCACCTTTGCGACATCAAGAATAGAGCAGCAAGGCTATGTGATTCCACATAATCTGGAAAATAGCCGTAATAATGTACGAATCCCAGCCTACCACAGACTAGATCTTTCGGCTACCCTAAAAGGTAAAGACAAACCAAATAAAAGATGGAAAGGTGATTGGGTTCTTTCAATCTATAATGTGTATAGCCGCAGAAATGCTTTTTCTATATACTTCAGGCAGTCATATGAAGATCGAGCCCCAGATGTACCCCTGCAGACTGAGGCCATCAGACTTAGCGTTATTGGTAATTTTATTCCATCAATCTCTTACAACTTCTCATTTTAGGATTATGAACAATTTAATAAACTACATACCATTCATACTTTTAGCCCTTTTTATAATGGCATGCGAAGATGTTGTTGAAATAGAATTGGGTCAGCAAGAAGAACAATTGGTGATTGATGGTTGGATTAACAATCTACCGACAGAACAAACAATCACCCTCTCCATGACAGCAAATTATTTTGAAGCGGCCGCGACGCCGAAAATTTCAGATGCGACTGTCACGTTAACAAAAAACGGATCAACAGAAATCCCATTCGAGTATTCAACAGATGGTAAGTACACAGCTATGGGTCCTATTGGAGAGGTCGGTGATGTATTTGATTTAGAAATCAACTGGAATGGAAATCAATACTGTGCCCAATCTGAAATGAATCGTGTCCCGGCAGTCGATTCCATTGATGTCGAATTGCGCGTAGATGACATCTTCTTAGACGATGGATTATATACACAATTTTTTGCCAGAGATCCAGAAGGAACCGGAGATGCTTATTGGATTAAGACCTTTAAAAATGGAGTCTTTCGAAATAATCCTAGAGAATTAAATATTGCTGTAGATGCGGCGTTTGACGCAGGCACAGGTGTCGACGGTATTATCTTCATTCCTCCAATTCGAGAGCTCATGAATCCAGTCGATCAGGACTTCTTGCCGATACCATGGCTACCTGGAGAATTAGTCAAGGTCGAGATTCATTCAATAAGCCTAGCCGCTTTCCAATTCTTAGAAATTGCAAGGGATCAAATGATTAACGGTGATAATGGTATATTCGCCCTTCCTGTTACTAACACCAGAGGAAACGTCACTTCATGCACATCTGATGCATTAGTTATCGGATTTTTTAATGTTGCTGCTGTGAGTTCTAGGGAGAAACTAATCGAATAGACATGTATGTGGATAAAACGGATTTTTCTTTTTTTAGTCATCAGTTTCCTAATTCTGTTTGTGGTCCTATGGCTCTATTCCAGATCACTTCAAACAACTTATGAAGAGGATATAAAACTAGATGGGCTCCAAGAAGAAGTTGATGTTTACTTTGACAACTATGCCATCCCACACATCTACGCTAAGAATATTGATGATGTTCATTTTATGATCGGCTATATCCAAGCGAAGGAGAGATTATTTCAAATAGAACTCATCAGGCGCTTGGCAGGCGGGCGTCTCTCTGAGATATTTGGTAGTGCAGCTTTGGATTCAGATAAATTTATGCGGACGATAGGTATTGCAGACTATTCTCAAAAAAGCTTAGCAGATTTTGAAGCGATTTCAAACCCTGAAGTCAAATCAATTGTCCAATCTTATATTAATGGTATCAATGCCTTTATTAAGACTGGATCGACTCCTTTAGAGTTTACAGCATTGGGTATTCCAAAAGAAGAATTCACGGTGACAGATGTCAATAACATCATGGGGTACATGGCCATTAGCTTTGCTATGGCTCATCGGACTGAGCCCATACTTGACTATGTATTAAACACATTTGGTCCAGAATATTTGGATGATTTAGATGTTCACGTCGATCCTTCTACAACGATAATTCCTTCGCAAGGTGCTTCATCGGACTTGAGAGACTTATCTGTTCATATAAATCAATTGTTCAAGGTTATGCCTATACCGCAATTGATTGGTAGCAATTCATGGGTGGTCGGTCCTGCAAAATCAAGTTCAGGCCAAGTCTTATTCGCGAATGATCCACACATTGGATTTTCACAACCAGCAGTCTGGTACGAAGTGCACTGGGAAACGCCAAAAGCAGAAAGCTATTCGTATCTCTTGCCAGGTTATCCCATGGCACAGTTGACACACAATCGACATCATGCCATCGGACTCACCATGTTTGAAAATGACGATATGGATTTGTACAGAGAAAAACAGAATCCAGAAAATGACAAGCAATATTGGCACATCGATCAATGGAAAGACTATGAGCACCGCAAAGAAATCATAAAAATTAAAGGTGAAGCTGATCTGGAGTTAGATGTAAAATTAACTGTCCATGGCCCGATCATGAATGAACTGGTTGATGATATAGCTGGTGATGAACCCGTAAGCATGTATTGGGTCTACACCAAATTTCCTAACCATTTATTAGAATCTAGTTATGCGATAGCTACAGCTACAACGATGGAAGACGTAGCGAAAGGTGCCGCACAAGCGCATGCTCCTGGCATTAATGTCATGTACGGAGACGTGGATGGCAATGTTGCTTGGTGGGCAGTCGCTAAACTTCCCAAACGGGCAGAACACGTGAATTCAAAACTAATACTCGATGGTGCATCTGGCAAAGATGACATTCTCGACTATTGGTCGTTTGAAGACAATCCACACAACATCAACCCTAGCTCCAACTACGTCTATTCAGCGAATAACCAACCAGAAAATAATGATGGCGCATTATACCCAGGCTATTACCTACCTGAAGATCGAGCCAAGCGAATCACGACCCTTTTAGACGAAAAAGATAAATGGTCTGTCGACGATTATAAAAACATGCTCCTAGATGATACCTCTTCTAATGCAACTGCCATTGTAAACTCTATTGACTCTATCTTATCCAACACTGATCTATCAGAACAACAACAATCGATTTTAGCCATATTGAATCAATGGGATGGTTCATTTGATCAAGAACAAGTTGCACCAACCATTTATATCAAACTAGTCTATCATATTTTGCAGTTGGGGATGGCTGACGAAATCGGTGAGAGCTTTGAATCATTTACAAGCACCCATATTTTAAAACGAAGTATACAAAACCTACTTAATAATCCTAGTTCGAAATGGTGGGACAATCATGAAACAACAGCCATCGAAAACGCACAAGATATTTTCACCCAAGCACTGAGTACAGCAATCTCAGAATTATCTGATCAGTTAGGTGAAGATCCCAAGTACTGGAAATGGGGCAAGGTACATACACTGACTCACGACCATGCCATGAGCCAAAATGAATCTCTAGCACCGTACTTTAGCGTTGGCCCTTACGAAATATCTGGTACAAACGAGGTCATTAACAATATGCTTTTTGGACTCAACAAAGAAGGAAAATATAAAGTCAAGGGTGGCCCGTCTACCCGACGCATCATAGACTTTAGCGATATTGAAAATAATAGCTGGAGTATCTTACCCACTGGCCAATCTGGCAATGCGTTAAGTCCACACTACAAAGATCAAGCTGACATGTTTGCCAAGGGCGAATTCAGAAAGATGCTGATGAATAAAAATGAGATTATTAAAACGGCGAAGTACACAAGTCGATATGAGCCCAAAAAGGGGATTCACTAATTGGTGATTCGTTAATTAGTGATTTGTAACAAGCAGTAAAACACCTGTCTGTAGGCAGGCAAGCTCAACACTCAACACCTGCCTGTCCGGCAGGCAGGCTCAACATTAGCGACCACCGGGAGCTATATCCCAGACACAACATCAAGCTCAGGCAACGACGCTTTCAACTTATCAATCCCTTCAGGCGTCACCTTGGTTTGCCAAACATACAATTGCTTCAAGCTCTGCAAACCCGACAATTGACTAATGCCGTCATCTGAAATCGCTGTCCCATAAACATTTAAGACACTCAGATGCTTTAAATCTTTAATACGATCCAGTGATGCATCTGTAATCTGAGTGTTTTGCAATTTGAGCTTTGTCAGATTGGGCAATTGGCTGACAACATCCATCACCTCGTCTGTGACAGTCGTGCTTGATAAGTCGAGCCAAGTGATATGCTCTTTCGCGTTCAACAAAGCCTTTAATTCGTCTGACGAGACATCCGCTGGTTTGCCGATGCGCGTGACATCATAAAAATTATTATTAGAAGCTAATTGCGTTGCATTAAACTGTGCATTCTCAATGTCTTGTTTAGCCGCCACCGCTAAAGGATCGATATTCATTTTTTCGTAAAACGATTTCTTCCTCAGATCAAGTCCATAGTGCTCTTGCAAAAATTCCTTCATCGCAGGATCAACATCCATCTCTCGTAGGTTGGTATCGAAGGGAGCACCATTTACAATCCACCACTCAATCAACTTTAATTCTTTGTAACTTAAGACTGGACCACTTGGCGGCATAAATTTCTTATGAGTTGGCTCCAAGGTCATCCGCTTAAAAATCTCACTATCCCCTAAATTCCCTGGAAAAATACCTGGATCGCCATAGGTATCATCGAGCAAGCCTTCTCGTGTTGTCATATTTAATTTGCCTCGTGCATCATCCGTCTCATGGCAGCGATTACATTTCACTGCAAAGACTGGCGCAATCATGTGATCATACATATCAAGCGTGTCGTGCATATCCAAATTTCCCAAATCAACAGTCTCCGCCTTCGAAAACGGGGCAGGCAAATACTCAGGCCCGTGCGTCAACTCAGCACCCTTATGACCTCCCACCACAAGCAATCCCAGCAACGCACCTTTAAACACAAGCCCCTGCGCACCAAACCAACTCTTCTTCTTCCACTTGGTAAACGCGATCAAGCTCGTCACAATCGCAATCCCATAGCCACACAGCAAATGCACAAACATCGCCCCACCCTCATAATAGCCTGACCGAAGCAAAACAATCCCCGTACCCATCGCAAAAATTGCAGCAATCGCACTCGCCATCCACATGAACGTAGACACTGATCCTTCTCCAGAACCATTCTGCCGCTTATAATAAAAATCCGATAGCACCGCTAAAATGATAAACCCTATCGGTAGGTGTACCAATGCCGGATGCATATGTCCAATGTAATATCCCATTATGCTAATATTTCTTTTACTACGTTACCAAATTGATCTGTTAATCTATATCTCCTGCCTTGAAACTTGTACGTCAATCGCTCATGATCGACACCCATCAAATGTAAAAGCGTCGCCTGAAAATCATGAACATGAACCGGGTCCTTCACCAGGTTATATCCAAAGTCATCTGTTTGACCCATTGAAAATCCTGCCTTCACCCCAGCACCTGCCATAAATATAGTAAAGCAGCGCGGATGATGATCCCGCCCATAATTAGTCGGTGATAATTGACCTTGCGTATAGCTTGTCCGGCCAAACTCTCCACCCCAGACCACCAGCGTATCTTCTAACAAGCCTCTTTGCTTTAAGTCAGTGATGAGGGCGGCCGTGGCTTGGTCCGTTTCTTTGCATTGTGTTTTGATGGCATTGGGTAGATTGCCGTGATGATCCCAGCCTTGATGATAGAGCTGCACACTCTTGACCCCGCGCTCGATCAGCCGTCGAGCCAGCAAGGCATTCGCAGCATAGGTACCTGGCGTCTTCGCATCCTCGCCATACATATCATAAATATAATCTGGCTCATCCTCCACGCTCATCACATCTGGCACAGAGCTCTGCATGCGGTACGCCATTTCATATTGGCTGATGCGCGCTTCGATTTCGGGATCTTTTTCTTCTTTCAGATTGAGTTGTTCTAACTCGTTTAAATAATCTAACTGCACGCGCCTGTCACTGTCACTCACACCTGGCGGATTGTGTAGATATAAGACGGGATGCTTACCCGCTCTGAATTGTACTCCTTGGTATTGAGAAGGTAAAAATCCATTCCCCCAAAGGCGTGAATATAAGGGTTGACCATATTTATTCTTCGTGACCAGCACCACGTAAGAAGGCAGATTTTCATTATCACTACCCAGTCCATAGCTTAACCAAGCGCCTAGCGATGGTCTGCCTGGCAATTGTGATCCTGTCTGAATAAAGGTGGCAGCTGGATCATGGTTGATCGCATCCGTATGCATACTTTTTATAAAGCAAAGCTCATCCACAATTTTGGCTGTATGCGGCATCAAGTTGCTGACCCATCTCCCACTCTGTCCATGCTGCGCAAATTCAAAATGTGACCCCGCCAAAGGAAATTCGCCTTGACCAGAAGACATCCCGGTCAATCGCTGCTCACCTAAAATACTCGGTGGTATTTCTTCACCATTCATTTTATTCAGCAGTGGTTTATAATCAAACAAATCAAGTTGAGACGGCCCACCACTTTGGAATAAGTAAATCACCCGCTTCGCTTTGGGCGAAAAATGGGGTGCCATGCCCGGACCATCAGTATTCAACCCTCTCGTCATCATCCCAGGATCCATCAATGACGCCACAGAAAATGCCCCCAACCCTAACGATGTCTTCGTCAGAAAATCTCTTCTCGTATATTGGTTTTCATAATTTCCGCAATGCTCCATTATGAAAAGTGTTGGGTGTTGAGTGTTGGGTGTTGAGTTTTTATCAAACACTTTTCCACTTTTAAATATTTATATCTATAACTTATCATGTCTCCTATATTTCTTATTTCTCATTAAAAAAAAGATTGCGACCAAAGGGATGCTATCCACCCAACACTCAACATCCAACACCCAACACTTAAAAGATGACTTATCATGTCTTCTATATTTCTTATTTCTCATTAAAAAAAGATAGCGACCAAAGGGATGCTATCCACCCAACACTCAACACCCAACACCCAACACTTAAAAGATGACGTCATCTTTTAGTATACGTTTCATCATGATTCAAAATCGCATTCGCTACCATAGCTAAGGCAGCAGTTGACACAGGCTCTAATGCCCGATCAAGCTCAAACTCTCCAACCTCCAAAAACTGTTTTGCTTCATTTTTCTTTTTCGAAAACCGATCATATTGTTCGTGATATAACCGGTTTAATAATTCTAATTCACTAGGCTTAGGTTGGCGACTTGTCGATACACGAAAAGCAAAACTCAATTGCTCATCGAGTGATGCCCCACCCTCTTCTTGCATCCGCTGCGAAAGGGCTTTTGCTGACTCCACAAATTGTGGGTCATTCATTAAAACAAGAGATTGCAATGGTGTATTTGTGCTTTCGCGCATGACAGTGCAGACTTCGCGATTGGGCGCGTCAAAGGTTGTCATCATCGGATGCGGCGACGTTCTCTTGATGAACGTGTATAGGCTGCGGCGATAGAGACTGTCTCCTTTTGTTTCTTTGTAATTAAGGAGTTTGTGTGAAAATGAATTTTTCTCAATCCACAAGCCTTCTGGCTGGTAGGGCTTGACACTTTCACCTCCGATGGCTTGATTGATCAGGCCGCTAGCAAACAACGCATTGTCTCGAATCATTTCCGCTGGTAACCGATAACTTGGACCTCTTGCTAAGTACACATTATCAGGATCAGCTAATCTATCTTCTTCTGTCGTGATTGACTCTTGGCGGTAGGTAGCAGACATGACCATCTTCTTCAATAACCACCGTATGTCCCATTTCTCTTCTTGAAATTGGACAGCCAGATAATCGAGCAAAGCTGGGTGGCTGGGCTTTGCACCTTGCAGACCAAAATCCTGTGGCGTCTTGACTAATCCTTTTCCAAAGATCATTTGCCAATAACGATTGACAGTAACACGGGCGGTGAGTGGATTAGAAGATGAAAACAACCAGTTGGCTAAACCAAGCCTATCTTTAGCTAGGTCTTCGGGAAATGAACCAACAACAGCTGGGGTTTGTGCATGCACTTCGTGTTGGGGTTGCGTATATTCTCCTCGACGATAGACGTATGACTTTCTTTTTTTGTCACTTTCTTCCATCACCATGATCTCCTCAATCGGGTCTATGAGTTCAAGTTTTTCCTTTCTTAATAATTGTATCTCTTTCTTTATGCTCACAATTGAAGGATCTTGATGCATTGCCAGTTCGTTGAGTTGGCTTTCTGTAACATCAATATCTAGTCTAGATGCTGCACTCATTTCAAGTTCGGATAATTCTGTATTGAATACCTTAATGTCATCGATACGACCAACGAATAATCCATTTTCACCAGTAAATGCTCTACCGCTTTTACCAATCTGTAATGGTCGTTCCAATATTTGATGTGCTCCTCCTCCAATCGTATGTATGGATTTATACAATCGATCATACTGAGTTGTAGATTCAATCTTCTTCCCATTTATAAATAAGGAGATGCCGCTAGCTTGAGATGAGCCATCGTAGGTCATCCCAACATGTGTCCATTCATTTAAAACAATGTCTTGTTTGGAGGTAACATGAATTAAGTTATGTGGTTTTGTATGAATGAATTTTGCAGACAATTGATTATCGCCATCTAATTCCAGTTCCCAACCTCGCCAAAAAGAATTTTTTTCACTCGTATTGCCCGCAATAGATTGTGTCTTTTTGGGATCTTGTTGTGAAGTCTTAATCCATGCTGAAAAACTGATAGGCTCATAGGCTTCTATGACACCGATGTCCTTTAAGCGCAGTTCACTATAGTCAGCCTCAAACTGTACGGCCTTCCCAAACCTTCCCTCAACTAATGCGATGCTTCCATTTGTTGTTGCCTTTTTATTTTTATCAAAGATATGATATGAACTTCCATTCTCATTTTTTTGCTCTTGTTTGACATCCAAAGGATAATGATTAATTAGACTGATAGGGTCTTGACCAGCCTTTAAATTAGTAATGTAATTAGCGACACTGTTTACATCAACTTTGAGAGAATTTATCTCCTCCTCCTTTTGCGCAATGCTGCGATTGATCAACGCCAGCTTTGCATCCGTCTCTTTATCTGTCAATAGCATGGTTGGACCATAATTACCATCATCACCTGTCATACCTAATTCTCTAACATTATTAAAGAAGGCCGTGAGTTGATAATATTCATCTTGCGAAATGGGATCGTATTTGTGATCATGACATTTTGCACAATTCATTGTTAAGCCTAAAAAGGCTGTCGAAAATGTTTCAGCTCGATCAAAGACATAACTCAATCTCCACTCTTCATCAATGGCGCCACCTTCTGCCGTCATGGTATGATTTCGATTAAAGGCAGTTGCGATGATTTGATCTTTCGTTGGATTCTCTAATAAATCTCCAGCTAGTTGTTCGGTGACAAATTGATCATAGGGCATATTTTGTTTGAATGCTTGAATCACCCAATCTCGCCAAGGCCACATGAGTCGCCAGCCATCAGCATGTAGACCGTGCGAATCCGCATAGCGTGCGATGTCAAGCCACTCCATGGTTAGCCGTTCAGCGTGTGCATCAGAGCTCAATAAATTATCCACTACATATTCATAAGCATGTGGCGAATCATCAGCTAAAAATTCATCTAGCACCTCAAGACTCGGTGGCAAGCCCGTCAAATCTAAATAGACACGTCTAAGCAACCGTTCCTTTGAAGCCTTTGGAGAAGCTCCCAAATCATTTTCCTTGATCGCTTGATATATAAAGTGATCTATCTCATTTGTTGATTCCCATAAATCTGAGACATCAGTTGGTGGCTCTATTTTTTGAGGGGATATAAATGACCAGTGCTCTTTCCATTCCGCACCTTGGTCTAACCATTTCGAAACCATAGCCACTTCTTTGTCAGACATGGGCAAATTAGCTTCTGGTGGAGGCATCATGTCTTCTGGGTCAGTATTCAACATCCGTTTGATGGCCAGACTCCCCATTGCATGTCCTTTTTTAAATGCTTTACCATCACCGCTTTCTAATCTAGCAAATGCTTCATCTTCAATATCCAATCTCAGATTAGCTTTACGTGCTTCTTCATCTGGCCCATGGCAAGTAAAACATTTATCAGAAAGAATTGGCTTGACGTGAAAATTAAAATCGACTTGTTCGGGAAGATCAGAATACAGACTATGAATATGCTCAGGAACCTCCGCTTGGCAGGACATCATCAGACATCCTAAAAGAAAGGAAAAGCCTAGATAAAACGCAGCATAGGTTCTGTAGATCATCAGCACACGACTTAAGTCATGTTAAATTAATGAATTACACCAAACTTATAGGACTGATTGTTAATTATTCTAATCTTTTATCAATAGAAAAGTAAAAGTTACTCCCTTTTCCAACTTTTGATGTCAACCATATTTCTCCATAATGCTTATTCACCATTGAATAGCAAATGGATAAGCCAAGCCCAGAACCCTCATATTCATCTGGGCTGTGTAGCTTAGCAAAGCTGTCAAATATTTTAAGCCCATATTTATTGTCAATGCCGATGCCATTATCTACAACAGAGAATATCCAATGCGTAGAGCTTTCTGAACCTATGACATCAATGATTGGCCTTTTGTCATTAGGCATAAATTTCAATGCATTAGAAATTAGATTCTGAAAAATTTGGCCGACTTTTTTAGAATCTGCATAAATCTCTTGGTCTAAATTATGCATGTTAATCTCAGCCTTCGTCTCTTGAATTTTAAATTGCAAATTCGAAACAACTACATTAATAATCTCAGCGGGCTTGAAATGACTTAAGCTTAGTGACTGTGTATTAGAAACAGAATAGTCCAAAAGATCAGTAATAAGACCTGTTAGACGTTTAGAACTTGCTTGGATTAATTCCAGGTACTCTAACTCTTTTGGTTCTAAGCGGTCTTCTGTTTTCTTTTTTAACAAAGCAGCAAAAGAACTAATCGTACGCAAAGGCGATTTTAAATCATGTGAAACTGTCCTTGTAAACTGCTTTAATTGAGAATTTGATTTGATATATTGCTCAAGTTCCTTATTCTTCTGTTCAAGTTCAATTTGAGATTTAACAGAATGGGTCACATCATATACACCAATAATTAAATGATCCTTATAGAGTCCAGAACTCATTTGTTTCACTTCTAAATCACAATAACAAATCACACCATCCTTTTTATTATAGCTACAAGTTGATTGACTCATATCATTATCTGTTTTGCCAAGCTCAATTAAATCATCTGACGAACAAGACAAAAATTCATTTAACTGGTGATCTACTAATTCTGTTTTCTGATACCCAAGCATTCTACAAAATGAATCTGAAAAATTAATGATTTGCCCTTCTGAATCCACGATCACAAGTCCAACGGGAGAACTATCAAGCATTGTCCTAAATGCTGCTTGTGATTGAGACAACTTAACCTCATTTAACTTTAGAGCTGTGAGATCAATATTATACACATACACTCCCTCGATTTTATAACTACGATCATATTTTGGCGCAAACGTCGTTCGTAAAAACATCTGACTTCCATTGCTTAATTTGATTTTATTTTCTTCGATAATGAATTCCCCAGTGAGAGCGGCATCAATTAATGCTTTGACTTTTGTTTCGAACAATTGCTCTCCTATAATTTCTGTCACATGTAAACCGACCAGTTGTTTTCTTCCTACATTAAACCATTCATTGTATTTTTTATTGACAAAAAGGTATTTGTAGTTTTTATCCACGATTGCAATACTCGACGGATTCTGATCTAGGATTTCTCCAATAAATTCATCCTTGTGCCCTTCAACATAGACTAATTTAGTAATGAGATCAGCAGATTCCTGACTTATCTTAACAATATTTTTATCTAAGAAATCTACTCTTGATCGTAATTCGACGTTTTCATTCTCTAAGTGTTTTACGAGATCACTCAACTCAGGAATACTTAATGCACTATTTCTCAAGACCAATATTTTATGCTTTAGAGAATTGTCAAAATCCTCAAATAAGTAGAAGCAAGCGTGAATAAATGGTGCAGGGTCTTTAAAGGTGTTTACCTACCACAATGTATAATTTTTTTAGATTTTATGCTCAATTAAATTTGTTTCAATAACTTTCCCGCTTCGTAAATTATATCATCCGTTTTGGCAAAACATAATCGTATCACGCCTACCTGCCTCCTATCTGAATAAAATACAGAGACAGGGATTGCAGCAACGCCATGCTCAATTGTCATCAGCTTAACGAATGCCGTATCTGCTTCATCTGAAATTTGATCATATTCGAAAAGTTGAAAAAATGTCCCCTCAGAATCTAATGCCTTAAATCTGGAGCCTTCCATCGCTTCAGCTAACAGGTCTCTCTTGTTTTGATAAAAATCTGGCAAATAACTGTAACTAGATGAATCCTGTAAGTAATCGGCAAGTGCATATTGCTCAAAGGAATTAACGCAAAACACATTCCACTGATGCACCTTTCTAAACTCATCCATAATATAATCCGGCGCTACACAGTAACCTATTTTCCATCCCGTACTATGAAATGTTTTTCCAAAAGAATACACAGCCATAGATCTCTTGAATAAGTTGGGAAACCGTAAGACACTCTGGTGCTCTTGCCCATCATAAATCAAATGTTCGTATACCTCGTCACTCAATACCATAATATTCGTACCCTCAGTCAACCGATCCAATTCCACCATATCCTCCTTTTTTAATGTTTTACCAATTGGATTATGAGGCGTATTAATTATGATCATTCTCGTCTTATCAGTGATAAGCTCACCAAGCTCCTCCCAATTCACTTTAAAATCTGGAGCTGACAAACTATATGGAATTGCAACGGCTTTCATCAATTCGATGGATGGTTTGTACGAATCATATGCTGGCTCTATAATGATCACTTCATCTCCTTCATGGACAAACGCAGCGATAGCAGTAAAAAGACCTTGTGTTGCACCAGCAAGAATAGTTACTTCAGTATCAGGACTCACAGTCAAATCATAAAGCGAAGCTACCTTTTCAGACAGCACCTGTCTAAGTGCGGGAAGCCCTGCCATCGGACAATATTGATTCTTAGCATTTTGTAAGTAATAGGCAACTTTGTCTTTGAGTTCTTGCGGCGTATCAAAGTTCGGAAATCCTTGCCCCAGATTAATGGCATCATGTTGTGTCGCCAAGGCTGACATGATCGTAAATATTGTTGTTTCTCCTCCCGGCAATTTCGATTGTAAGTCAAGCATATTCAAACTTAATGAATCGATTTAGAATCATTGTTATAAGTTAGCTACATTCGTTAGAGGATTTTATATTAACATGGATACAAACTATAAGATAGGTATATTAGGTTTAGGTAGTCTAGGAGCTGCTTATGCATCTATGGCAATCGATGTGGGCGCTCAAGTTTCATTTATCTGTGATGAACATCGCAAACGTAAATATGCAGCCCTCGCCTTTTCCGTTAATGAGCAGCCTTATCATTTTGATTGTACTAGCAATGTGAATGAGTATTTTGACTTGATTTTAATTACAGTCAAAATCCAGAACCTTCATGATGCATTGAAAACACTTGCAGCGTTTAACATAAAGAACACAATCATCATTTCAGTTATCAATGGGTTGACTAGCGAACACATAATTCAAGAGACATTGCCCGATGCCAAGGTTATACACGGATACACAGTCAAGACGGATGGCCAAAGACATGCACATCAATTTAGATATTCGAATAGAGGCAGAATTGTATTTGGAGCCTTGACCGAAGAATTGAAGCTTTACGCAGACCAAGCAGAATTAATGCTTAAGTCTGCTAATATTCCACATCAAAAAGTAGATAATATTGAATATAAAATGTGGTGGAAACTGATGTTGAATGTAGGTATCAATCAAAGTTCAGCAATTTTAAAAACACCATATGGGGAATATCAAAATAAACATGTCCAAGAGGTAGCTGCTGCTGCCATGATGGAAGTCGTTAACATATCAAAAGCTGCTGGTATAAATTTATCCGATTCAGATGTTCACGATTGCTTTTCAATCTTCAAGAGTCTTGATCCCAATAATAAAACGTCTATGTTGCAGGATCTGGATAATGGCAGACCTACTGAAGTAGATATCTTTGCTGGCGAAATTATTAAGCTCGGCAAGCAATATGGAATTCCGACTCCTATTAATACAGTATTATATCACAGCATTAAATATTTAGAAGATAATCAACTTGAAACTTCCAGCACTCACTAATCCACTTGTTCAAATTAATTTGAGTATTCTTTTTATGAGCACCTCAGGTGTTCTTGGCCGATTTATCCAGATGGATTCCACAATGGCAAACTGGTGGAGAAGTGTCATTGCATTCTCCGTTTTATGGTGTATCATAAAACGCCTAGGCATTGGCGTCAAATTAGACTCCAGGGCAAACAGAAATAAAGTCTTCTTATCCGGTGTCTTATTGTCCATACACTGGATCACCTATTTTTATGCTTTAGATTATTCGAATGTTGCCATTGCACTATTGACACTTTACACCTTCCCAGCATTCACTGCAATTGTCGAACCCATTTATTCAAAAAGTCCATTTAACACCAAAGATGTCTTGCTAGCTCTTTGCTCCTTTATAGGTGTCTTAATACTAGTACCAAGTTTTAGCTTAAACAACAATTATAGTTTTGCCATACTATTAGGTTTGATTTCATCAATCACCTATGTCTTTAGGAATTTATTACTACTAGAACCAGCAAAACAAAATCCAGGTATGACAATTATGCTCTATCAGTTAGGCACATTAATAGTCGTTGTAGCACCCTTTTGGCTTTTCATCAAAAGTCTTCCTAGTAAAACTGATTGGATAGGTCTTTTCGCATTAGCCATCGTAACCACAGTCTTTGCTCACACGCTCTTTGTCATGAGTTTAAAAAAGCTAGATGCTACAACCGCTTCACTACTCTCCTGTCTTGCACCAGTACTAGGTATCATTTGGGCTTTTATTTTCCTGCAAGAAATTCCAACAAACAAAACCATCATCGGCGGAAGCATCATCTTATTAACAGTTGTCCTTAAAACCATCAGTACAACCAAAAAAGCAAATATATAGAAGCCGTCGTTGGTCTCCGCGCCTATGTCATTTATGATTTCCATCTAAGTGCGCCGCCGTTGGTCTACACACCAATGGCATTTTTGATAAATCCAGCCATTCACTCAACACCCAACACTCAAAACTAAACACTTAAAGTGTCGTCTTCCCAATAAACACACTCACACCTGGATGCTGCGGATTCCCAGATGATCGTCGATAGCTAACAATTTGTCCTGTATGATAAATGGCGTCAGCCAAAAAACCATTCATAACATTCCAAACTGGAAATTCAGATGTCTTTTCTCCTCTTTGAAAGATAATACGATGACTAGAGACATCATCAACTGTTCTAAAAATATCGCTTGCTGTTTTAATATTTTGAAGAGTTAATTTGCGGAGCTCTTCAAACGGAACTTCAGGAATCACCAAAGGCCGAGGATTCGCTGATTTTTTTGCAGCATGCATCAGGCCGTTTGACAAACCATATAAATGATTAAGTGTCTCTTGAGCTGACCGACCATCATTTCCAGGATTATACTGTAAATCCTCAGTCCGTAATTGATGTGTCGCCCAATAATATCTAAAGCCAAGACCGTCAATCGTCCGAGCTAAAACTGCACCTCCTGAAAAATGGTCAGGCGCATCAGGAATCTGGAAATAAGGAATACTCATATCAAAATCGGCTTCGCTAAGACCTTTAGAATAGGATTTGATGGGCTTAGCCTCCATAGCTGACTTTTTATCATCGCTATTTAATGGAGTTGTGATCACTGTTTTTTGATTAGTACAGCAAATCTGCGTTAACAATAGTGTCGCAAAGAAAAATGAATACTTCAAGATTTGTCTTTTAGATTAAATAATGTCAATAATCTCAAAGTTAACCGAACAGAACTTAAAGTACACATATCGCATATATTAGTTTTGATAGATAAACACCGAAATCGTGACATGCTAATAGACTTCACATCTTTAGAAAAATCTCTGAACGCTGAAAGTGTGACATGATTATATAAAGAAATATTTCCGCCAATGAACGCTGAAAGCATGATTTGAGTATAGAAAACAATGATTACATCTATGACCGCTGACAGCCTGATATGAATATAGTTGTGACTTGATTCTAGACGTGACAGGATTCTAGAAAAATTTCAATATTTTCACGTTTCACACAATAGCTTCATCATTATAAATACCTTATGGCTGCTACAAATCTTAAAGACCAACTCAATCGTCTATTCAATCAAGAAATTCTCAATAAGTCTGAGGCCAAAGCCATACTCACAGCAATCGGCAAAGGTGAAGTAGAGCCTCATCAAACAACGGCATTATTAACAGTCTTCCAAATGCGTCCTATAACAGGCCCCGAACTTGCTGGCTTTCAAGAAGCCATGATTGATCTGGCAACACCTATTGACTTTAGTGATCTAGATACGATTGATATTGTTGGGACTGGCGGCGACGGCAAAAACACATTTAATATATCTACCCTAAGCTCCTTTATTGTCGCAGGCGCAGGCTATAAAGTTGCAAAACATGGCAACAAGGGCGTCTCCTCTCCATGTGGATCATCAAATGTTTTAGAACATCTTGGCTATACATTTTCTAATGATTATGACAAATTAAGAGAAGACATTGAGAAAGCAAATTTTTGTTTTTTCCACGCTCCATTCTTTCACCCAGCTATGAAAGAAGTTGTACCTATTCGTAAAGCTTTGCAAGTAAAAACGGTATTTAATATAATGGGGCCTTTGTTAAATCCATCTCGTCCCAAGCATCAATTTTCTGGAGTTTATGCTCAACACATCCTCCCTTTATATAAAGATGTGTTTGAAAACATGGGTATTCGTTATGGTATTGTCTTTGCTCATGACGGCTATGATGAAATTTCTTTAACAGATAAATTCACCATTCTCAATAATCAAGGATCTACAACATATGAAGCTGCAGACCTCGGACTCGAATCTGTAAAGGCTCAAGATTTATATGGAGGAAATACTGTAGAAGAAGCAGCAGAAATTTTCCTGTCTATCCTTGATGGAAAAGGAACAAAGGCGCAAAATCAAGTCGTCTTGGCTAACGCCGCTTTTAGTATTCAAACGTTTAAATCGAATCAATCATTTACATCTTGCTATGACGAAGCAAAGCAATCTTTAGAAGATGGCCAGGCGAGAGAATCTTTACGCTTGGTGACCGATAATTAAATAAGGAATTGTTAACCACAATTGAAATTCTAATTCTTTTATTGCTGCCAAAACCTTATGTAAACTCTTACACAACAATCACACAGCCCCTACAATAGCCATACGAATAAATAGCAACCTTCAAAATTAAATAAGTAATAAATTGATTATATGCTATTTACATATATATAAATTAAATAATATGATTTTACGCCCTTTACTAAAGTTGTAATAAACTTCATTTAAATCTAGATTTGAGGTTAATTAGCTCCTGCTCTGCCTTTTCGCATACCACCATTTCTGCACGTTCTTAACTCCTTACATAACGCACTTTTTCGTGAGCGGTCATTTAGCATTTACTTTCAATGATATCCTTAAACTGATGAACAGTTTTCGATATCAACTCTAAGAATCTACTTAATTCGTTTCCATTTTTTGATCTAATGAGTTGACCTCTATTGGGGCTGCCATTCTATGTACCTATTTGAACATTAAAAATTATTTTATGTCATTTTTTACACACCCTTTCCCATTCCAAAAATTCTCAGCGACGAGAATAAGACTTGTATTTGCACTTTTATTTAGTTCATTTTTAGTTACCCAGTCTCAAGCCCAATGTCCTACAATATTTGTAGATGACATGAACGGAGTCCCAGGATATGCAGCAATAGATAATCTAAGTATTTGTGGACAGCCTGATACCATTTCGTATTATGTCTTGAATACATCTGGACAAACATTGTTAAATTCAGAATTGAAATTAACAATCCCCCCGGGTATGCAGTATGCAGGGTTTATCGACCCATTCGACCCCTCTTATACAGTTATGGAAGGAGATGTGTCAGACCCAAATTGTCCAACATTTATATTCCCAAACATACTTGCGGATAGTGTTCAGATCATTCAGATTGGTATTATAGCCAATTGTGATGTCTACTCTAACCCATCCACACAGGAATATAAATTTGATGGAAAATTTGAATTCCTATTCTTGGAAGATGGTGCAAAAAAACCAATCGTATGTTCAGCCTTGTTTGATGGAGAAGTAGATTATAGCCCCTTCATCAAAAGACCAACTATATCCATAACAGATCAGTCAAGACCAGCTATAACTATTGTAAATGGCAATAGTGTATGTAATATTATTGAAGTCACTCAGACTGGTATTGGTGCAAGTGTTGCCGGATTTAGTTTTACCATTGATGGCATAGACTTAGATAATTTCAATTTAGTTGAACTGTCTGTTGGTGGTGCTGATTTGACGTATAGTTGGGATCCAGCAACCATGCAGCTAACTGCATTTGTTGATGCTTCATATTTACCAGGAGGTTCTTTGCAGGAAGATCAAAGTGTAGACGTTCAAGTTTGTTTTGATGCTCCTTTGGTGTGTGATACTGATGCAGGAATTTATAATTTAACCTATGGCGCATCTTTTGGATGTAGCCCAGATGAACCACCATGTGTTGATCCATCAACAGCTGATGGTTCTATTGAATATAAACCTAATTTTAATGCTAATGCTGATGTTTCTGTCACAAAAAGGCAAGACCCTGGCATTTGTGGTGCTGATGCTGTTTTTGATGTTGTCGTTAAAAGCACCAACACTGATCCAGTCTTAGGCTTATGGGAAGAAATAAAATTAGGATTTCAAATCTGCGAAGGCGATGTTTTCGAGCCTGCTTATGTCGAAATTAATGGAGAGCCTCTCGATGCTTCCTCTTACTATTATGACAATTTTGATTTTGTCATTGACGCGACGACCTTTATGAGTGATCCTGATGAGTCCGGATTTGGTTTTGAAGATATCGATGGAGATGGTGTATATGATGATCTACCAGGAGGCAATGAAGCAGTTATGACAATTGCTGTTAAAATTAAATGCCAAGATCCTGCAGCTATTGCGGGTTGTGCATCACTTGATTGTACCTTTGATCAGATGACTGTCACAGGTTTAAGACATTGTGGTCAAGTCTTTCAAACAACGCCTAAAATTGACCCGGCACCTGAATTCTCTTATGGTTCTTCTTTCATTTCTATTGATGATGGTGATATAAGTCCTGACATGGATGGCTCTATAGTTGGCTATGATTTTGGCTTAGGAACAGGTACGGATGATTCGGATGCCACTTTAAATACGGTAACTATGGAATTTTGCTACCAGTACGAAGCGACTGGCATTGAGCCTTGCATGGCACCTGGCAATAATCCATATTTTGAAGTATCAATTGGTGGTCCAGAAATAGTAATCTCTGATATGGAAATCAATACCTCATCAGTAACCTTCAACGGTGGACCAGTTGCAGCTGGCTTAATAACAACGGCTTTTAATACAGATAATTCAGGAGTCGTTTTTGGTATTGATATTGGAAATAATGATACATCAGTTCCTCAATGCTATAACTTCACTTTAGAATTAGATTCATGCCTTTGCTATCCGCTACAATACTTATCCGCAAGTATGAGAGTGATCGAAACCTGTGGAGATTGTGTTGGTCCTGATGGTGGCGATTGTACGCTTGTTAGAGCTTGCGAAGATACTCAACTGGCATCGACTAGATCATGTAATTGTGTTTGTCCTATGTCAAGTGATATTGTCGACTTAAGAAGAGTTGAGTATGGATATGCAGATAAAGCAATGACTGAAAAATTAGAATATGATAGTCCAGAAGTAGACCCCTTAGATTGGAATCGATATTTGCCCTGTGATAGTATTTATATGCACGTAGAATATACTGTAATTGATCCTTTGACCATGGCAGATCTTGACGAAATATATTTCAGATTGTACAATTCTGCTTCGCCGGGCACATGGACTCATAGACCAACTTTTGACTTAGAACCCGATATGCACAATTCCAGAATGCTTGAGTTCTCTTATGAAAAAGTAGGGGCCCCTGGCACTAGAACTATGATAGATTTCAATGCATGCAACGAAGACAGATCTGCGCAACATAGAAATATTAATGACGGATATTTTGAACCTAAAGGATCTGAAGCAGCTACTCTTATAAACGGTGTGAGTACCTACAACCATCCTTTTGATGTATTTGATAATCGAGAGTTTAATATCCGTATTATTGACTCTGAAAGACAAAAAGATCGAGGATTGAATACAAACACAGATGGCGACTGTTGGACAGATCTTTTAGAAAATCAAATGGGTGGACTTGAAAAAGGTGATAAATTTCACATGTATGTTCACATACCCATGCAAAAAAATCCATATCGCCAATTAATTCCTGATGTTGCTGCTACACCAGCTGCCTCAATAGTTTTTAGAGGTGATGCATATTGGTATTCTGTAGTTGGTGGAACAAGAACCTACCAAAGAGCAACCTGCGGTGGTAATCGAATCATTGAGACTCATTGTCCAGGTCCGATTATAGCAAACACAGAATATACCGTAACAGATTGTGGAGCTACTGTCGAACATTCTTTCACTATGACAAATACGCCTGACGATTGGTATGTCGGTGAGTTTAGACCTGACATCATGGAGATGGATACTTTGAAAGTCCCTCTCCCTTCACCCTTTGTTTACGCTGGGAATCCTAGAATTATGCTACAAGATGGAACCATAATTCCATTGAGTGATCCTATGTTTGATAGCAATACTTTTTGCGCATTTGATGCGGCTGCTAATCAAACAAAGTGTACATCTCTAGCTGGATCTGTAGGATATATGATGTTTGATGTCAGTGAAATTCCAACCTTCGGAGTTGGGCTTCCTAATGACCCAGCCTGTAGTTATAAATTATTATACGACTTAGAACGAATTTGTCCAGGCCCTATAAATTCACCGGAAAACTTCCAGTTAATATTTGACTATAGTAATACATGTGATTATCAGCCGGGAGGACACTATTGTGGTGTGACTACAGTAGCTTCAAGAGCCGATTTTTCATTTCTAGGCACTCAATTAGCTTACCCTGTCGAAGATTGTCCAGGTGATGTTGGTACCAATACTTTATTATTTGATGATAGAGATTATCATTTAACAGAGGATACATCATTTACACTAACGTTTAATCAAATGACAAATCCTCTACCTGCATTAACGTCTTCAATTACAAGTAATCTATTGGCCGACGCGAGCAATGCAAGTGAGTTCAACACATATGAAGTTTGTGCTGGTGCAGGTGCTATCCCGCATACTAACGTCATGACGACTGTGTTTCTTGAACCAACAGTCAGTCTGCAAAACATTACTGACGGAGCTGGTAATCCAGTTGCATTCACATTGACAAATACCAGTGCGCTTGGAAGTACATATTTAATAGAATTACCGGATCTCAATCCTGATGATTGTGTAACATTGAATATAGAAACAGAACTAGAGATATGCCCATACCCAGGCGTTGGAACTGTCGTGTCTGTCAAAACAACAAGCAGTTGTTTAGACTTAGATTTTGCATCACAACTATTTGGAGTTGGAGGTGATGCTTGTGTGGCTACAGGTCAGCAATACAATTATGTCGCGGGCGAAGCAGAAATACAAGCAGAATGGACAACTGAAAGAGATACAGTTCCACTCTGTTCGACGAATATGTATGAAGTCTTAATTAAGAATACTAAAGACGCCACATTAACAGATCTTGAATTCAACTTCAATTTTCCTGCGGGCATCACCACAATACCAACAACATTTGAGTATGAATATGTGGCTGGTTCAGGTATTTGGTTACCCATTTCTGACCCAATACCAAATGGAACAAATGCATTTGGTCAAGTATTTACAGTCAATGACGATGACATGTTCAGTGACATCAATGCAAATGGCTTACCTGGCATATTAGACCCTATTGAAAATGCCAATAGATTAAAAATTAGATTTCAAGCAAAGACTGATTGTGATTCATACGTATCTAGGACTCCATTCTATTTCGAAACGACAGCTGCTGATCCATGTGAAGGACGCATATCATCAGGAGCATCAATTTTCGAAGGGCCAACAATCGAAAATGCCATTCCAGAAGAAGGCGCTCAGTTTTTGATCACAGCTGATCCATTAAATTATATCTGTGGAGGTCCTGTCCCTTTGACTGTGTCTGGCGTCAATCTATCAAATACTGGTGGAGAAACATCGATGGCAGAAGCTTGTTTTAAATTCCCTCCAAGTGTTCCATATACCCCAGGGAGTTTTGCCTTTACGACGCCTTCATCTTGGACACCAACCTACGTCAATGAAACGACATTGGCTGGAGGATATACAGAACTTTGTTTTGATTTACCAGATGGCTTAAAACCTTATCAGTCTTTTGCTTTTACAGCTGAAGTTACGCCAGATATGAATACAGCATGTGAAGAATTATTAATTGGATCACTAGTAAAATCTCTCGTCGAAGATCAAGTTTGTATCGGTGATGATAATGTAGTAGACACGCCTGATGATTCAACCTGTGATGTTTTTGTCAATAATTCTATCAATGACCAGTTGGTCATCAACATAAAGGCTCCTGTAGAAATATCAGAATTGGAAATGGTCGTTGCTTGCGATGATGACCCTACCATGGCCACATTCGATTACACGATAGCGCTAGAGACGGTCTCCACTACAGATTATGTAGGACCACTAACTTTAGAATTCTATAGAGATTTAAATCTGAATGGCGTCTTTGATCCAGGTGTAGATCCATTAATGGATACGCAGACTCATAATGTAAATATTGCTGTGGGTTCTCCTACAATTGAAATGGGAAGCACTACGATTCCAGAAGAATTCTCATGTCCAATTATCATCAATGCTATCTTTGATGTACCATGTAATTGTAACTCAGAAAGCTTCTATTTTGATAATCCACCTGTCCCTGATTTTGTGGCTCAATTTGACGGACCTGTCAGCTTGTGCCCAGGTGATGATTTCATGATTGACATTTGTGGTGGTTATGACTTTGAACTTGCAAACCCAGCTTCAGGTGTTTTAACAGAAACTGCAGATGCTTTATCTATTATGATAAATGATGGTTTCGGCGTAAATAGTCCAGTCGTACTCAAAGTCATGAGTATGGGCCCATGTGGCGGAGAATTTGAAATTGAAATTTTCACTTTAGAAACATTTGAAATAGGTCCATTTGCAACAGTTGAAGCTTGTGATATGGAATGTACTGAATTGACTCTGGACGGTGTTCCTGCCGATTGGCAAGGTAACATGACAGTACTTTGGTCTCCAGCCACATTCTTAGATGATGCAACATCTTGGGAACCTGAAATATGTAATCCTACAGCAAACATTACATACACTGTCACAGTCACTAACCCTAACACGGGTTGCTCTGCCTCATCGGTGGTCAATGTTAATGTGATCAATACAACACCTCCTACTCTTACTTATGATGGTTTCGATGAGTGCTATTTTGCTTATGATCCGCCAACAATTATTGCAGAACCAGCTGGATTGGTTAATTATGAATTCTATTTTGATGATCCTGCCGGAGACATTCTTTTGCAGACTGGAGCATCAAATGAATTTATATTACCATTTCCATCAGGTGACTTTTATGTAATTGTTGATGACGGACAGTGTTCTACTCCATCCGAAATTTTGACTGTTGATCTTAAAGAGTGTACGTTTGACATGGCTCTGAAAAAAGTATTGAGTCCATCTCAAGTTGTACCCGTTTATGCAGGGGATAAAGTGACTTTTGATATTACAATTTATAATCAAGGAACAGAAGTCGCTCAAGATATTATTGTTTCAGATTACATCCCTGCTGGCTTTGTCTTAAATGACCCTAATTGGTTTAGTGTATCTGCAACCGAAGCAAACATCACTGTTGCTGGCCCAATGCTACCTGGTGATAGTGTCACTATATCCATTATGTTAGATGTCACAAATGCAGCACTCGTTGGCGATGTAGCTAACTATGCAGAAATTACATCTGCAGATGACATTGGTAGTCAAGGCTATCCAGATATTGATAGTACTCCAGATAATATTGACGGCAATGATGTTGGTGGAACACCAGATGATCCAGCTGAAGATAATGTCATTAGTGATGATGGCACCATTGATGAAGATGATCATGATCCAGCAACAGTACCAGTAGAAATATTTGACCTCGCTCTTACTAAAACATTATCTGCCAGTCAGACCGTACCCGTTCAAGTGGGTGATGATGTCACATATGATATAGAGGTCTGTAATCAAGGGACAGTTAATGCTTTAAATGTCGAAGTAGTGGACTATGTACCAACCGGTCTAACTCTAAATGATCCCACATGGACTTTGGATGCTAACGGTAATGCATACCAAACAATACCTGGTCCAATTGCAGCAGGTGACTGCGAAACCATTATGATCGTTTGTACAATAAGCTCATTCCCTCCAACTGGCAGTTACCAAAACTATGCAGAGATAAGTTCTGCTGAAGATGATAATGGTAATCAGCCTCAGGATATTGATAGTACTCCCGATGATGACGACGGCAATGATGGTCCTGTCAGTGACGACACGACTGATGGCTCAAATGGTGATGAAGATGATCACGATCCAGCTGTTATACCTGTCGTCCAGACTAATTGTAATGTTAGTAATAACAGTCCAATTTGTGATGGCGAAGATACTACTTTAATGGAAGATGCAGGAGATGCCGTTTCATGGGCATGGACAGGACCTGGTGGGTTTACAAGCACTGATCAAAATCCAGTAGTGAGTCCAGCGATAGGTGGTGTTTATGAAGTGACAATAACTGATCAATTTGGTTTCACACAAACTTGTTTTACACAAGTAGATGTGGTACCTGATGTGACCATAAATGGAAATATTACTGATGCATCCTGTAATGCAGGTGCAGATGGAGAAATAAATATAATTGTTGTCGGCGGCACAGGCCCTTTCGAATTTGATTGGGACATAGATGGTCTAGAAGCTATCAATGATGACTTTGAAGATCAGACTGGTTTAAGTGCTGGTACATATTCAGTAGAAGTCACCAACGTGAATGGTTGTATAAGTACAGCCATGTTTACCGTTGGCGAACCAACTGCAGTTGTTTGTACGACAGAAGGTACCGATCCTTTATGTAATGGAGCTGATGATGGCACAATTACTGTGACAGCCTCAGGTGGAAATTCTCCATATGAATATAGTTTTAATGGCGCAGCATATCAGCCAGGGAATTCTGCATCAGGCTTCACTTCAGGTACCCATACTATCACAGTTAAAGACAGTGATGGATGTACGTCAACCTGCAATATTACGCTTGGAGAACCGACACCACTTGCTTGTAGTGCCCTGGGTACTGATGAAACTGATTGCGATGTGAAAAATGGAGAAGTTGAAGTGACCGCAACAGGTGGAACAGCACCTTATTCATATTCAATAGATGGAGAGGCTCCTCAAATGAGCAATCTATTTACTGCCATTGATGAAGGAGTACACACCATTACCGTGACTGATGTAAATAATTGTGTAACAACATGCTCAATAAGCATTGCTGGTCCAACATTACCTGTTTGCACAGTGACCAATTCGAATGACGTCAGCTGTAATGGCGACGCCGATGGCGAAATTTCAGTCGCTGGTTCAGGAGGAAGTGGGAGTTATGAATATAGTATTAATAATGGACTTAGTTTTCAGCCTAATGGCACATTCTTTGGCCTCCCAGCAGGAACCTATACTATTATTACAAGAAATATAAATACACTCAATTGCACTGCTACTTGTGAGGCAATGATTGAAGAACCTATACTTCTCGAGTGTTCTGAAATGATCATCAATGAATCTTGTGGACTAGATGATGGCTCGATTGAAGTCGTTGTGTTAGGAGGCACTGAGCCTTATACGTACAGCATAGATGCTGGTGCAACTTTCCAAACTACAAATCTATTCACAAATTTAGGTGTTGGATCATATACAATTACAACAAGAGATGCTAACGGCTGCATTTTGACATGCCAAGGTGAAATCATGCCAGATTGCTTTGATTTAGCTTTAGCAAAAGTGATTGATCCAAATCAAGCCACACCAGTTACACCTGGTGATGATGTCACCTTCTTTATCACAGTATACAATCAAGGTACGATCGATGCTTACAATGTAGAAGTTGTCGATTATACACCTTCTGGAATGATATTGAATGATCCAACATGGAGTGTTGGAGCTGCAGCTGATGAAGCATTTCAGACTATACCAGGTCCGATAGCTCCAGGTGCATCTGTTACATTACCTATCGTCTTACAAGTAGATCCAAATTACAGTGGTGGTAGTCTTCAAAACTTTGCAGAAATAAGTGAAGCTGATGACGACACAGATCCGAATAACACACCTCCAACGGATGGTGACTCGGACCCTGATAATGATAATACAAATGACGGCGATTATACAGACGATGCAACTGATAATACAGATGGAGATGAAGATGATCATGATCCTGCCGACGTATTTGTTCAAGTCTTTGACTTAGCACTTGAAAAAGATATTGCTGATTCTCAAGTCTTGCCAATCGCTCCAGGTGATTTAATTACGTTTACTTTGACAGTTACCAATCAAGGAAATGTCGATGCCTATTCTATTGGCTTATCTGACAATATTCCTACGGGTACCACTTTGGCTGATGCCAATTGGACTGACAATGGTGGCGTGGCTGATTTGACTGCGCTCATTGCTGGTCCTTTAGCACCAGGTGCGTCTACGACTGTTGACATCACATTCATGATCGATGCAGACTTTATGGGTAGCAGCATCATGAATACAGCTCAAATTAGTGAAGCTGATGATGATACTGATCCTGACAACGAGCCTCCGACTGATGTCGATTCTGATCCTGATAATGATGATGGTGACCAATCTGAAGATGATGAAGATCCTGAAACAGTGCCGATCGGTCAAGCGTTCGATTTAGCTTTGACTAAGATTCTTGATCCTGCACAAGCTCTACCTGTAGAGATTGGTGAC
>CALGLU010000100.1 GCA_937959275.1 uncultured Saprospiraceae bacterium
AACCTTGAGACAGGTCGTATGCCGAATTGTCCTGACATGCCAGCCAGAATGATCATTTCTAAGAAAGAATAAAAAGGAACTCTTTGTCCTTGTGCTCGACGATGATCAGGAATTAATGAAAGAAAGGAGACTAAAGATTTCATATTTTTAGACAAACATATTAAAATTATACATAATATGTAAATAATAATCATATGTTAAATTTAGTACTGTGCAGCCCTGCGGATATGGGGAGGCATCCATCCTCCAGCTGATGATATACCTGGACGATTGATGGGGATTGAGATTGGACAAGATGCGTTTAGTTGTGCCAGGAATTATATTCTTGGTCTGGCTTGTCAAACATCGCTTGACATCAGCACTATTCCGGCAACCCCGACGTCACAACGATTTGAAGCACAGAATTTTATCACGTCTGATGTGACCATTGTTAATCCGATGGATATTGTGTACACCGCTGGTATTGAGATAGACTTGTTAGCAGCATTTGAAGTCGAGTTTGGTGCTACGTTTCTTGCTGAAATCTCCCCTTGCCAATAATTAAAGAGAAAGGGATTACTAAGCTCGACCAAAGGAAGAGATTGGTAAGCCCGCCCAACAGAAGAGATTACTAAGCTCGACCAAAGGAAGAGATTGGTAAGCTCGACTAAAAGTCCCACTAGACTTTTATCACTGAGATTATTTACTATGCTAAAACATTGTACTTTTGTGCTCGTTTAGTATAATAGATGTCCGATCAAAAAACGCAATTTGATTTTCAAACCTTGGTCCGTGTGATAGCTTTGGCACGCCCGTACACCAAAGTGTTTTTCTTCGCTGGTCTACTTTCCGTTTTTTTGGCTTTGTTATCTGCAGTCATGCCTTTTCTTGTCAATGTCATGGTTGATGATTATATCCAACAGAAAGATTTACCTGGACTCTATCGTATGGGATGGATCTTCGGAGGGGTCGTCTTGGTCACAGTGGCATTCAGATATCTATTCTTATACAGTACAGCCTTGCTCGGGCAAAATGTGATCAGGGATTTAAGAGTACGTGTCTTTAATCACATCACGTCATTGCGCTTACGATACTTTGATCAGACACCTATTGGAAAGACGACAACTAGAACGATCAATGATATTGAAAGTATCAATACGATTTTTACGCAAGGCGTCGTCACAATGATTGCAGATCTATTGGGCATATTCACAATACTGGGTTTTATGTTGTTTGCTAGTTGGAAATTGACATTGGTGTGTCTGTCCACCTTACCTCTCTTGCTAATCTCAACGTACATTTTTAAAGAAAAGGTAAAAGATGCGTATCAGAAAGTGAGGACGCATATTACGGATATGAATGTCTTTTTGCAAGAACGGATATCAGGGATGCAGATCGTTCAAATATTTAATGTAGAGGATAGAGAGCGCAATAATTTTAAGACGATTAATAGAAAATATACACAGGCGAATCTGGATTCAATTTTATATTATGCAGTGTATTTTCCAGTGATTGAAATTATACAATATGGGACATTGGCTATTATGGTATGGTGGGGTGCCAAGTGGTTTGCAGCCGATGAATTGACGATTGGTGTCCTTGTTGCCTTCCCGATGTACATCACGAGACTTTACAGACCGATCAGAATGCTAGCTGATAAACTCAATACGATACAAATGGGATTGGTGGCAGCAGATCGAGTGTTTGAGATTTTGGATAATCAAGATGTTATTCCAAATCATGGGTTTAAGAATACGAAGAAAGCAGAAGGGCATGTCGAGTTTAAGGATGTGAATTTTGCTTACGATGAAGAGAATTATGTTATCCACGACTTAAGCTTTGAATTGAAACCGGGTGAAACCTTAGCCATTGTTGGTAGTACAGGATCTGGCAAGACGACAATTATTAATATTCTGAATCGGTTCTATGATATTCAATCCGGTGAAATCACATTAGACGGTGAGAATATACGAAAATATACGCTCGAAGAATTGAGAAAAAGAATTTCGATTGTGTTGCAAGATGTCTTTCTCTTCACAGGTACAGTGATGGAAAATATTACACTACGAGATCCATCTTTCACTAAAGAAGAAGTCATTGAGGCGGCTAAAATTATTGGTGCGCATGAGTTTATCATGAGTATGCCTGATGGCTATAATTACGTGGTTGCGGAGCGCGGCGGCAATCTGTCGATGGGGCAGCGCCAATTGATCAGTTTTGTCAGGGCACTTGTCTTTAATCCAGATGTGTTAATATTGGATGAGGCGACGTCTTCTATTGATCAGGAGACAGAGGCTGTGATTCAACATGCTATTGAAAAATTAATTGATAAACGAACATCAGTTATTATTGCACATAGGTTGTCTACGATTCGCCATGCCGATCAAGTATTGGTGATGGATCAGGGAAGGATGGTAGAGAAGGGTTCTCATAAAGAGCTCCTTCAAGATCCAAACGGTAAATTCCGAGAATTGTATGAGATGCAGTTTGCTGAGGAATTGGTTTCCTAGATTAAACACATAAATTAGTCACTGTTTTATTAAATCTCTTGACTTGACAAGATCATTGTATTTCAGAAAATGAAAATCAATATTCTTTTTGGTACCTAATTTTTGGATTGAAATATTATTTTTAGGTGAGTATAGCAATATACACTCTTTAGCAGTTTACTGATATTTATTGAAAACGCCAGAGCTGTGACATATTTGTAGTCCCGTGATTTATCACGGGAGGGCATTAATTTAAAAACCAAAACAATAAAATACGCTTTTATGAGTAAAACAAAATTAGAATACTTATGGCTAGATGGCTATGCTCCAACGCAAAACATTAGGAGTAAAACTAAGGTGGTCAATGATTTTGGAGGCAAACTAGAAGATTGCCCAATGTGGTCCTTTGATGGTAGTTCAACGAGGCAAGCCGAAGGTGGGTCCTCTGATTGCTTATTAAAACCAGTGGCCATTTATCCAGATCCAGAACGATTGGATGGGTATTTGGTGATGACAGAAGTCCTAAATGCAGATGGCACGCCACACGTATCTAATGGGCGAGCGTCAATAGATGATGATGATAATGACTTTTGGTTTGGATTCGAACAAGAGTATTTCATCATGGATACCATGACCCAATTACCTCTTGGATTTCCAGTGGGTGGGTATCCTGCACCTCAAGGTTTATACTATTGTTCTGTTGGTGGAAAAAACACCCATGGTAGAAACTTAGTCGAAGAGCATGCTGATGTTTGTATAGCAGCAGGTCTTAATTTTGAAGGGATCAATCAGGAAGTCGCTTGCGGTCAATGGGAATTTCAATTATTTGCAAAGGGTGCAAAATTAGCTGGTGATGAATTGTGGATCGCAAGATATCTATTAGATCGATTGACAGAGAAGTACGGTTATTACATTGAATATCATCCAAAGCCACTTGGTAAAGATATGGATTGGAATGGATCTGGAATGCATGCTAATTTCTCAAACACAACCTTACGGACAGCGGGATCAAAGGAAGTATATGATAAAATATGCGAAGCCTTTAGACCTGTTGTCAAAGAACATATAGCAGTGTATGGAGAATTTAATGATCAGCGACTGACTGGATTGCACGAGACAGCAGCTATTACTGACTTTAGTTATGGGATTTCAGATAGAGGAGCTTCTATTCGAATTCCAATCGCTACAGTGGAAAGTGGATGGAAAGGCTGGTTAGAAGATAGAAGACCTGCATCAAATGGAGATCCTTACAAAATAGCTGGACGAATTGTCAAAACAGTTAAATCAGCTAATGTTTAATTGAATTAAGATTTTCAAAACATACAAGTTTAATCTAAAAGCCTTCCTGTCTGGGGAGGCTTTTTTGTTGCGGGATAAACTTAATTGTTAAGGAGATTTGTCATGATTTTTACAAAAAATCATGACAAATTTAGTTTTGGAGATTATGGCATTAAGGAGCAATATGCTGTACCCCACAAAAATCTGGAAGAATTGTCCTAAATCTATTTTTAATTAAATTTGTTCCAATTGTAAATAACTGCACCTACCGGTGAATTTTAAGTCTATTTTTGCGTTATATACAAAGTTGCTAACACATAGTCTATGAATGTTTTTTTTGAAAATAAAGGATCCAAGGTCAGTCCGCTATTTGCTTTGCTCGCATTTATCGCCCTCATGGTTGCACTATTCTATTTAGCAAAAGGTGTCTTTTGGATATTGGGTTTAGTTGCACCAGTTTTATTCATCGCTACCTTTTTTATCAATCGTCATGTCATCTTTGACTACGGCAAAACTCTACTCAAGCTAGTAAAGACTAATCCATTTGTCGGTATCGCTGGGATTATACTCTCATTTGTAGCTTTCCCATTAGTCTCTGCTTTTTTATTTGGAAAAGCCATGCTACTGAAAAAAGTCGATTCAATGAGAGACGGGATGCGACAAAAGGAAGAAGCGGAATTTACAGACTATGAGGAGGTGGAAGAAGATGATCCACTCGTTCTTGATGATCTTGAGCCAATCAAGGAAAAAGAAAAAGTCAAAGAGATTTTAAAAGACTCTAAGGATAATGAATATGATGATTTGTTTAAATGAACGTGATTCTACTACACAGCAGTCAATCACTTTATAGTCATCATTCGACATTTTGATTCTTTATTTTTTTATCAGCCTAGGCATCAGTTTTCTCTATGCGGCTTTGATCATGCGCGTCTGGTCGTCCTGGCAAAGGATGAAGACGCCAAACTATAATCTACAAGGACGTAAGGATCATCAATTTGTTTCTGTCATTGTTGTCGGTAGGAATGAAGAGCAGCATATCGCTACTTGCCTACGATCTATTGCCAACGTAAGATATCCTAAAGACAAATTTGAAATTCTATTTGTAGATGACCACTCTGAAGACAAGACTCTTGAGCTTGTTAACGGATTAGACGTCGATCAACTCAAAGTCTTACAGCTTGCTAACGATACGCATTCTTTAGAGTCTAAGTCATTTAAAAAAAGAGCGATTCGGTTTGCCTTGCAGCATGCGCAGGGTGAACTCATCGCCTGCACGGATGCCGATTGTGTTGTGCCTACACAATGGTTGTCTTACATTGATTATGCTATGCAGCAAGCCTTAGTCCGCATGCTAGTCATGCCGATTTGCTTTGAAGAACCCGAGTCAATCCTAGGACGATTTCAATCATTAGATATGATGGCGACGATGGCCTTTACGGGCTATGGCATAAAGAATGGTTTATTTTATTCAGCGAATGGGGCGAATCTTGCCTTTCGGAAAGAGCTGTATGAAGCAGTGGATACGCGCGAAGAATTTGCTTCTGGAGACGATTTGTTTTTAGTGCAAGCAGTTGGTGATTTGTATCCCGATGGCGTCAAGTTCTTAAAATCAAAACAAGTCATTGTCCAGACTAACTCTGAGCCAAGTTGGGCCTTGCTCAGGCAGCAACGCAAACGATGGGCTGCCAAAAGCTCAGGCTATGCCAGCCGAGGCTTGTACAAATTACAGATCGGCATTTTTTTATTTAATGCCTTGATTTATGCACATCTTATCCTAGGCTTGACTGTCAATAGTCTATTCCTATTTATTGGTCTGTTCCAGTTGTTTGTAAAAGGCATCATGGATTATTTGCTATTGACAAACATGGCTGACTTTTTTCAGCAACGTAAATCATTGAAGTGGTTTTTGATTTCGTTTTTCTTATTTGCGCCGTATTTGTTTTTCATGGGATTTTGGGCTGTGGTTGGTGGGCGTGTGGAGTGGAAGGGGAGAGAGGTGAGGTGAATTCTGAGTTCAGCTAAACGTCTCGACTCAGTCTAAAAAACCATAAGACAAATTAAAGATCAGAGCTCAGATTTTTAGTTAAAGAATATGAACTAAACGTTGAAGCCCGAAATCATGTCGTTGGATTTGAGTCCAACGACGGCGGAGAAGAGGCATTCGCGTGAAGGTATTCCCCTTTAGGGCAGGGCTGCACAGTACTAAATTTAACATATGATTATTATTTACATATTATGTATAATTTTAATATGTTTGTCTAAAAATATGAAATCTTTAGTCTCCTTTCTTTCATTAATTCCTGATCATCGTCGAGCACAAGGAC
>CALGLU010000101.1 GCA_937959275.1 uncultured Saprospiraceae bacterium
GTCATATCAACATTTTGCTTGACGCTTCCTTCAGATTCCTCCTCACGAAGGACACCCTTGCGATCGACTAACGATTCCTGTCAAATAGGCTCGTTCGGGACTTTAACCCTAAACGTGTGTAGTATGCATGGCACACAAAAAGGGAGCCCAAACGAGCTCCCCAACAATAAAATCACTTCACCATTATGCCCTAATGAGAAGGCTTAATTTTCCTTTTTATCTTCTGGTTCCATTACGATTTCTATATAACGGCTATAATCAAAGTATAGTTTAGCAGCAGCTTTAATTTGATCAGCTGTCAATGCATTTACTCTCTCTTCGTACGCCTCTTGTGTAATGTTATCAAAGTCTTTATCCTCTTCTTGCTTACGCATGATTTGCCCTTGCCAGAATCGATTCTCTTTCAAACTTTTGATTCTGCCTTGTTTCTGTGTCTCCTTAACCTTTGTCATGTCTAGCTCATCTGGCCCTTCACTCACAGCTTTGGTTATTACTTCCTTTGCAGCCTCAATTAACATATCCGTTTTATCAGGGTCACTATTAAATGATACGGTTATACTGTATTGCTCCCTTGGTTTTTTACTACCACCACCAGAGACACGTACGCCATATACACCACCTTTGTCTTCTCGCAGTGACTCTCGCATTTTGATTCTAACATAGGCTAACATCGAACTCAATTCGTAGCTGTTATCACTATCGTAATCGAAAGGACCATGAAAGTACATTTCTACATTTGACTTCGGGGCTTCGCCCATTTTGAATCGATCAATGATTTGTCCTTCTGTCACTTTAATACCGATATCCTTCCAGCTTTCTTCACGATTTGTCGTAGGCAGATTACCCAAATATTTTTTAGCATAGGATCTGATTGTCTCATCGTCATAATTACCGACAAAACTAAATACGAAGTCAGATGCATCTGAAAACCGCTCCATATAAATCCGCTTTACTTCTTCAAAATTTAATTTATCTAGTGACTCTTCACTAGGCCAACCCACACGCGGATGATTGTCATACTTCTTCTTACCCGTATAATCCATAAAGAAGTATTGCGGATTCGACATCAGATTTTTATAGATACCTTTCTGTTTGTTGATATATGATTTGAATGACTCCTCATCAAACCTCGGATTGTTGAAATACAAGTAAATCATCTGAAACATCGTCTCTAAATCATCGGGAGATGACGAACCACTCATGCCTTCACTGAGACCTCCAATGTATGGACTCACTCTCACATTTTTACCCGCCATCAGTTTTTCTAATTGCGAACTTGTAAATCCTGATAAGCCTGACTCCGTCGCAATTCGTGTTGAGTTAGATCCATTTTGGTGCTCTTCATCATTATAGAGTGAAGTACCACCATCACTCGTTGCACTCATCAATACCTCATCATTTTTAAAATCTGTTTTCTTAAAATAGACTTCTACCCCATTCTCTAATTCTATAAAATCAATGCCTGCAACGTCATAAGACACATCTTCAACAATAGCTTTCTCTGTTAGCTCTGCTTCAAAAAATGGCGATGTAGCTACATCGTCTTCATATGGCTCAACTGGAGTCATTTCTACTTTATCCAACATGGCTAGGACAGCACTTTCTGTTGGCAAAGGCGATTCTTCTTTCTGTGGACCTGAAATAACGACGACTCGGCTGTCATCTTTTACCCATTTTTTAGCAAGGCTATTAATCTCGCTGATCTGTACCGTTGGTAGATATTTTTTCAACATCTTGAGCCTATATTCCGGACTAGGAATCGGATTGTCATCTAAGTAATTGTAGACATAAGACATTGCAATACGACCTGATTCTGTCTTATCCATTTCTTTGACAGCACGCTCTGCTGCTTCCATCATGTCAGCCTTTTGACGCTCAAATTCTGACTCGATGAATCCATGCTGCTGTACTCTCTTGTTTTCTGTCATTAAGACATCTAATGCTAATTCAGCTTTCCCTTCTGGAGCCATTGCATAGGAATAGTATGAATCAATATCTCCCACATCGCTGCTATAATATGAGCTAGCAAATACAAAAGGAGGATCTGCTACCTTGGTTAATTCTGACAATCTTGAATTCAACATCCCATTGTAAGCCCATCTGACATAGCTCTGTCTCATATCACCTACAGTCTTAGACTTTTGTTGCTCATGCTTGTACATCAATTGCACTCTAGTAAAGGAAGCTTCCTTATCAGAGACGACTTTTACTAAGGTCTCATCGTGCATAGGTACATTAAATGTTTTTCGCTCTCTCGGGTTAGGATGTACCGGAATTGATCCAAACATCTCCTTTACCTGCTTTTCGACTGATGCTACATCAATATCACCAACGACAATAACAGCCATCAAGTCAGGTCTGTACCAATCTTTATAATATCGCTTTACTGTTTCATAGCTCGCATTATTAATGATGTCAGGGTCTCCAATAGGCAATCTAGTGGCATACTGAGAATTGTTATACATCACAGGGAAGTATTCATTCTGCATACGTTGATCAGCGCTCAATCGAGTTCTCCATTCTGATTCGACGACACCTCTTTCTTTATCAATTTCTTCATCTTCAAATGTGACGCCATTGGCCCAATCTTTAATCACGAGCATACCTTTATCAAATAATTCTGTACTATCCGTACGCACTTGCAGCATATATACAGTCTCATCAAACGACGTATACGCGTTCAAATCTGGACCAAATCGTGTACCGACACTTTCTAAATAATCGACTAACTCCGACTTCTCAAAATTTTCTGTCCCATTGAATGCCATATGTTCCACAAAGTGAGCTAGGCCTTTTTGATCTTCGTCTTCTAATATTGAACCAGCATTGAGAGCTAATCTCAACTCGGCTCTGTTTTCTGGTTTTACATTTTTTTGAATGTAGTATTTCATACCATTATCCAGCATTCCAATAGTGACCCGCTCGTCGACTGCGATTTTAGCAGCCATTTCGCCTTTTGTTGCGGCCATATCTGTCGCGGATGGCGCAGCTGGAACGCTAGGAGGAGCAGGTGGTGAGGGAGGTGCAGGTGGTGCAGGAGCCTGGACTGTCGTTTTAGGAGAACAGGCAATAAGTAGACTAATTATGCATAGCATAAACAGTTGAGCATAGTGTTTCATGATTTAATTATTTTTAATTGTAAACGTTCTGGTATATAAAATTGTGTGATCTCATCTAATAAAAGACGCTTTGCTGTGTGTTTTTGGTGTGTGAATATAGTCATTTAACAAATCCTGACACAGGATAATCATCTTATCATTGGGAAGAGAAAATAATCGATAAACGTAGTATATTCATTGATAAGCGCATCATATTCACGAAAACGAGTTACATTTTAATAACGACTAGTGCTTTGTCAAGTATATATTGACTTGTTGAATTTGAGTGTAGTTTGTGCATGAACTAGGCGCAGGTTCGGTCTGATAGCCTAGCTATCAAGGCCGGTTCTGTAACGACGTACATGTGCAAAATACGCCAAAAGCATGAGTCAGTTAAATCTTGACAGAGCACTAGATAGCTTACACAAAATGTAATTGTGCTGGAAGCAATTCCAAGATTATTAAAAAACAATATTTAATAGATCTGTTATGTCCAAAATGATAAATTTCAAAAAAGAATTAGTTGGTTGTTTTGGTGATCCCATTTGGGAAAATCCGACAGAAGCTATGATCGAGGCAGCATTTGCTCACCACAACATGGACTATCGGTATGTAACCACACTTGTGCCCGCAGAAGGCTTACATGCTGCTGTTGAAGGTGTAAAGGCAATGGGCTTCAAAGGCTTCAATTGTACAATGCCACACAAGGTGTCTATCATTCCCTATCTCGACGGACTAGGTGAATCAGCAGCTATCATGGAGGCAGTCAATTGTGTTGTCGAACGGGATGGCAAGTACATTGGAGAAAACACAGATGGCAAAGGGTTTTTAGAATCGTTGCAGACCGTTATCAATCCTCAACAAAAAAAGGTGGTGATCTTCGGGGCAGGAGGAGCCGCGCGTGCTGTGTCTGTCGAACTAGCTCTTGCTGATGTAGGCGCTCTCACCATTGTCAACCGCAGTCATGATCGGGGGCAAGGTCTCATTGATCTTTTGCAAAAGAAAACCTCCGTCCAAGCCAAACTGAACGCGTGGCAAGGCGAGTTTGCCATTCCAAATGATACTGATATTGTGATCAACTGTACGAACATTGGCCTATCGCCAGAGGTGGTTCGTGTACCAGTCGTCAAAGCGTCTTTAAGAACTAATATGGTCGTCTGCGATCTAATCGTGAATCCACCTTACACGCCTTTCCTCCAAGAAGCCGAAGCACAGGGTTGCATCATTCTAGATGGAATCGGCATGCTGGTTAATCAAGGTCGCATTGGGATCAAATATTGGTCAGGCATCGATGTTGATGCAGCTGTCATGCGACGCAGAATGGAGGAGATATATCAGTAATAATAGACTAATTTAGATCAGAAATTTTAGCTATTTTAGATAAAACAATTCAAAACAGATGCCGAATCAATGGACCGGAATAGGAAATCCATATACGAAACAAGAAGTACGAGACAGATTGCAAAAAACACTCGATCAAAACAAAGCAATCATCGCAGCAGGAGCAGGAACAGGTATCAGTGCGAAGTTTATCGAAAAAGGTGGTGCTGACTTATTGATCATTTATAATTCTGGACGATTTAGAATGTCAGGACATGGATCGACAGCTGGGATGATGGCCTACGGAGATGCAAACGCGGTCGCCATGGAAATTGGTGAATTCGAAGTCTTGCCTGTAGTTGAAGAAATACCAGTTATCTGCGGTGTGCATGGGAGTGATCCCAGACGGAGGATGTGGCATTTTCTAGGGCAGGTAAAAGATATGGGCTTCTCAGGTGTCAATAATTTTCCAACTCACTCGATCGTGGATGGACATTTTAGACAGGTGTTGGAAGAAACAGGAATGAGTTTTCAAAAAGAAGTTGACATGATCGGCCTCGCATCACGAATGGACCTGTTTACAATTGTCTATGTCGGTACACCAGAAGAAGCTGTACGGATGGCAGATGTTGGTGCAGATGCTGTGATTGCACATGTAGGCACAACAGTCGGTGGATCTATTGGTGTGACTGGTGCGACTTGCACTATGGATGATGCGATCGCACGCACACAGTCGATTATTGAGGCAACAAAATCTGCTAATCCAAATACATTTTTTCTGGCTCATGGTGGACCGATTAATACGCCAGATGATGTACGGATTATTCTTGACCAAACAGATGCACATGGATTTGTGGGAGCATCTTCTTTAGAGCGCATGGGTGTGGAGAAATCGTTGACGGATTTGACGAAGCGGTTTAAGGATTTGAAATTAAGGTGATTGGTGAATTTGTGATTGGTGATTTGATGATACTAGAGTGCAGCGAAAAACAGTATGAAGTGATCGTTGGAATAATGAATTGCTGATATGTTAGTTTAAATTCATAGATGATTGAATTTATAGTAATTAAATCAAGAAAATCCTAAAATCATATTAATCATGATTCAGACAATGGGAGGAAGTGCTGATGAGCTTATACAGCGATTTGGTGATTGATTGTAATTTTAATTTTGATTTTGATTTATTGTCATTGTCATTGTCATTGTCATTGTTATTGAATATGAGTCATTGGAAGTTTATACATGAAAAAGAATTGCCGAAGGAGAGAGCTTTCGGGCGAGATCACTATTGGCATTTCAAACCAGACATCAGTCCAGATGCAGAGACTTGTTTTGTAAAAGTAGTGATGCAGAAAGGTGATGGTCATGACTTTCACAGACATCCCGAGATGAATGAGATACTTTATATTTTAAAAGGGAAAGCTGAGCAATGGGTAGAAGATGAGAAGCGTATTTTAGAAGTAGGTGACTCCGTGTATATAGCCCCTAATGTGATTCATGCAACATTTAATGCCGGTGAAGATGAGTTAGAATTTTTAGCTGTTTTATCACCAGCTAATGGATGGGAAGCAGGGACAATTGACGAGTCAAAACGGCTGCCTTATTCTACATATAGATCTCAATAAATCAAGCATAAAATCAGTCTTCAAATACATAATGATTTAACATGAAATATCTGCTGCACACTCTCCTACTATCTCTTATTACCATATGCGTATTCACTCATTGCAAAACGGAAAAACGAACTCCGCCTCCCCCACTCACTTACTTTGGGAATGAAACAAAAATCCAAAACCCATTAAGTCCTGAAGAATCTCAAAAGCATATTCAATTACCAGCTGGCTTTACAGCTGAATTGTTTGCCGCCGAACCAGACATCATTAATCCAATTCAATTTGCCTGGGATGAGCGTGGCCGATTATGGGTGGTGCAATCACAAGACTACCCGCACGAATTAGAAAATGAAGTTGGCGGAGATCGCATTACCATTTGCGAAGACACAGATGGAGATGGCAAGGCAGACAGCTTTACAGATTTTGCAACAAATCAAAGTTTGACGACAGGGATTGTTATTGTCAAAGGTGGAGCCATAGTCGCACAGGCCCCTGAGATGGTACTCCTAGAGGATGTTGATGGTGATGATAAAATGGACAAGCGGACAGTTTTGTTTGATGGCTTTGGTATCTGGGATACGCATGCTGGTCCATCCAGTTTGAGATATGGACATGACAATACCATTTGGGGCGCTGTTGGCTATTCTGGATTTGAACATACATTTAATGGCAATAAAGTAGAATTCACAAGAGGCGTTTATCGATTTGGGAGAGATGGGAAAAGTTTTGAACCTTTAGGCCAATTCAATAATAATACTTGGGGTCTTGGCGTCAATGCGGACGGCGAAATATTTGGCTCCACAGCCAATAATAATCATGCTTGCTATGTTGGGATCCCACTTCGCCATTATGATTATTTATATAAAATGCCGCATTGGGCCATCAATGCAGATTTCATACAAGGCCACTATGACATAACACCGGTGGACACGGTTCCGCTACAGCAAGTAGATGTCAGAGGTGGCTATACTGCAGCGGCAGGTGCTAATTTTTATTCAGCAAAAAATTATCCCAATCAATATCAACATCAAATGTATGTGAATGCACCGACTGGCCATCTTGTGCATATAGCTAACATAATCGATGACGGCGCAGGCTACAAAGAAGTGGATGGTGGAAATATTTTTGCTAGTACCGACGCTTGGACAGCTCCAGTATTTACACAGACAGGACCAGATGGTAATCTATGGGTAGCAGATTGGTATAATCCAGTTATCCAACACAATCCAGATGCTAGAGGGATGCCTAATCAAATCTGGAACGACAACAAAGGCAATGGAAATGCACACTTAAATGAACACAGAGATAAACGCCATGGTCGAATTTATGTGATTAAATATAAAGGCAAATCAGATCCCAGCATTTCCTCTTTAGATCGAACAGATCAAAAATCCATCTTAGCGGCGATGACGAGTGATAATATTTTCTGGCGATTGACTGCACAACGGTTGATTGTCGAAAGTCAAGATGCGTCCTATATCACACCACTTAGTAAGCTCTTAAAAAAGAATATGAAAAGCTATAGCGGGATGCATTTACTGCATGCGCTAGATGGCTTGGGTGCTATCAACCATTCGTCTGATGCAGTGCATCCCTTGGTTGAATCTGCTTTGATACAAGGTAATCCTGGTTTGCAAAAAGCTGCTTTATCCTTGATGCCTGAGTCAGATTCCGGCAGCACGCTGTTGGTCGACTCAGGTTTATTGACAGCATCAGATTTACATGTGAGACTTGCGGCAGCTTTGCGAGCAAGTGAATTGCCAGACAACGAAGCCTTGTATTCAGCGATGGAAACATTTGCAGGGTTGGCTGAAAATAAAAATGACAAATGGCTCAATGCAGCTACCAACATTTATTTCCGTGTTCAGAATATCCAAGACATTGAGCCAGAAAAAGTGACTATGATCATACCTACGTCAGATCAATCGCCTACAGAATGGTCGTATACCTTTGACAAGCCGGCAAGCAATTGGACGACTAGAAACTTTAATGACACAAGCTGGAAAAAAGGTCAGTCAGTTTTTGGAAAGACGGATAGAAAACATACCATTGGCACAAAGTGGGAAACAGAAGACATCTGGATACGAAAAACATTTACGCTCGATGCTCCTATTACAGAGCCTGTGATCAAAGTCGCCCATGATGAAGATTATGAAGTCTATATTGATGGCCAACTCGTTTGGGAAGAAACTGGATGGCAAAGTGCATACAAACACATGTCATTACCTGAAGAATTTTCTTCACTCTTAGCAAAAGGTAAACATACCCTAGCTGTCCATTGCAAAAATACAGGCGGAGACCAGTTTATTGATGTTGGCATTGGCGAAGCAAAACAATTTACCGCTGACAAAACGATAACGCTAACTGCTATTCCATCTCAAATGGCATATGATCAAAAACTGATCTATGCGACTGCCGGTACCAATCTTGAAATTAAGCTAGACAACACAGATGAAATGCAACATAATCTAGTGCTGATCGAACAAGGTGCCGCAGAAGCATTTGGGAAAATAGTAGATCAATTTTTGAAAAGCCCAAAAGCGGCTGAGATGGAATACATCCCTAAAACAAGATATGTGATAGCAGCGACTAAAATGCTAGATCCGGGAGAGAAAGATGTCATTCAAATCCGAGTACCTGACAAGCCAGGAGATTATCCGTACATCTGTACCTTCCCAGGACACTGGCGGATGATGCAAGGGATCCTCAGAGTCAGTGCCAAAGGCACATTTATATCAGAGAATCCAAATGCTATTGCCATCGCTAATATGGGTGGAGGTGGATCACATAATTTTGAAAAATATTTTGGGCAAGCAGACGGCATGATTTTACATCAAGATGGATTAAATACCGTACGCTATACCGAAGACTCAAAAGAATTCACATCATTGATTGCAGAGAGTGACATCGTCATGATATCCAACAACAAAGTATTTGATCAAGATACAAAACAAGCAATATTTGATCACGTGAATAAAGGCAAGCCCATGTTGATCTACCACCCCAGTGCCTGGTATAATTGGAAAGCTTGGCCTGCATATAATCGTGAAATAATCTCCGGCGGCTCTCGCTCACATGAGCCCTTGCAGGAATTTGAAGTTTTGGCAAAGAATCCAAATCATCCCATCATGAAAGGAGTCCCTCAACAATTTAAAATTACAGACGAATTGTATCGGTGGGAATTAGATCCGAAAGGTCCTGGCATTGAGGTATTGGCTGTTGGGCGAGGTATTGAATCTGGAGCGACTTTTCCTGTCGTCTTTATTGTGAAGCACAAACGTGCTAAGATTGTTGTGAATACGCTTGGGCATGATGGGGATGCACATGGCTTGGAAGCATATCAGCGGATGTTGGGGAACAGCTTGAACTGGGTTAAAGAAGGGATGCCTGAGTCTTGATTAATATCAATGGCAATGGTAATTGCAAAGGCAAATTGAAGTCAAGTCGTTATTGGTTTGGTAACTTATGATTTCAATATCGAACATTCGGTGGGAGTTTAATTGATAATATCAGCAAAAACATGGCCCAACACAGCGAAAAATTCCCCTGAAAAGGGGATTAAAAATATCGATGACTTAATTTATCTTTAGGCGCAAGCTAAACCAATCTATACCCAACAGATTTGGGTTTCACCTGTTTAATGGAAGATGTTTTTTTTAAATCAAGATATAAAACGCAGAATTAGTAGTGCTATTACGAGGCTTTGAAACACAGAGATTGAAAAAACAGGTAGCAGTAAATAGGTCAATTTCAAGTGCATTAGGTATAACTTCCAACAGACAATAACAATTTCCTTTATTAATAAAATTTAAAAAATGAATACGTCTAATACTTCTCAAATCACTTATTTATTACTTGCCTTATCGTTTTCATGTCACCTCTTGACTGCCCAAATTTCTCAAGGCACAAGCGATGCGCCAGGCCCACAATCAATTGCAAGTGGCACGAATTCCATCGCATCGGGTGCGGCTAGTTTAGCCTTGGGTTCTGGGGCAATCGCTTCTGGAGATCACAGTGCATCCGTTGGAATGAATACAAATGCGAATGGCAACAATGCTTCTGCATTTGGCCATACCAATCAGGCAATCGGCGAGGCCTCATTCGTGACCGGTCAGCAGAATACAGCCAAGTCCTTTGGTGAAACTGTGCTGGGTACTTACGGTGCAGACTACACGCCTGCAAATTCTAATTCTAATGAAAGCTGGTATGGCACAGACAGATTATTGACGGTAGCCAATGGTACATCTGACATTGATCGATCAAATGCGCTAGTGGTTTACAAAGACGGCTATACAGAACTGGATGGCAAACTTGAAGTCTCCAAATCCATAAATGTGGGTCAGGATAATAGTGGTATTGAAGTACAAGGTGATATCAGATATAATACGAACAATGCCGACTTTGAAGGGTTTACTGGGTCTGAATGGAAAAGCTTTACCAATAATACACATACATCTAACCCAACAAGTCCTGGCATCATCTATCTGTATATTCCTGATATACCTGGCAGTGCACAACTATTAGGAGTAAGCCATTTGATTGAAATATTAGATTGGTCATGGGGAGTCACACAACCCGGTACAACACACTCAGGCGGTGGCGGTGCCAGTGGTTTGGCTAGCCATCAGGATATTTCACTCGTTAAATATCCAGACTTATCATCTATACCTCTCTTGCAGCACGTTGTCTCAGGAGATCAAATAATTGAAGCAACTTTAGTGATAAAGTATGCCGACGGTTCACCGTACATGATGATTGAGTTAGAAGACATCATTGTTAAAGAGCTTTCTATTGCAGGATCAGCAGATGCTATACCTCATACTGAGAATATTGTATTGAATTTTGGTAAGTACACGATCACTTATTATGAGCCTGGTATTGATGGTGAGCCTGACACTGAAGTTACATTTAGTTGGGATATTGCTGGGAATGTAGCAAATTAAGATAGTGAGTTGATAAGCCGAATCGCTTTAAAATACCTATTAGGCTTATTATTTGATTAGTGGTCTGTCAAGATAAACCTGACTAGTGCATTTGGCGCATGTTGCATATGCACGTCGTTACAGAACCGGCCTTGATAATTAGTGCCTCAAGAACTAAATATACAGCCATATTAAATTGTTCTTCTCCGCCTTCTCTGTGTTACAGAACCGCCCTTGATAGTTAGTGCTTCAGACACTGGGCTATCAGACCGAACTTGCGCCTAGATTTATATACACTTTTAACTTATACCTTTTACACTAGCACATGTAGTCGGAACATCTGCATTGCTAAACATCCTCAGCATCTACTTCCAACTACAATCCATACTGGCGTTTCACATCTCTTTCAGAAATAAAATTTGAGCACAGGGTAAGATTCTATTAACCCTTAGGATATCCCTATGTCAGTTCTATCTATTCTAAATTAAATAATAAACATGAAGAATTTAGTTCTATTCTTATTCCTTGCACTGAATACAATCCACTTATATGGCCAAGAAAAATTATTCAGCTGTGGTGATCTACAAACAAGCGCAAAAAAAATTGGCTCCCAATCAGATAGTCAAGGTCAGTTGATATATGGTGACCGTTTTGGTAATATTAAAGAGTATGAGTCCCCGCAATCTTACCAGTATGATTTAGCTGTCGCAATAATTACCCTATCGAATAATTTAGGTCCAAAGTACCTCCTGTTTAGTTTATAGCAAAATTCATTTAAATAATTCTGCAAATATTTACCTTTAACCATGTGGTGTATCCCTAATAACCATCTCTTAGCATTACTGATAGCTACATGTACCCATTTCAATAATTCGACAGTTGTTTGTTTGTCTGATTTTTGTTGAATATGAACTTCAACATAATCAGACAGATTCACATAGCTTGTACTTTTATCGCTGAGGATAATACTTTCAAATTCTATGTTGTCTTCTACTGCCTGTTCAATACTTCCTGCCATGTGGTTTTCTAAAACCCGCATTTTGAAATATCTACATTGTCTAGACTTTTCACCAGTTTCTACATCTTCTATTTCAGTAGACTCTGCCATTACAGCCACATTCGATTTTACCTGTGATCCACGACCACGTTTAGGTTTTGAACCTTTTCTAATTCCTTTGGTGAAATAGCCTTCATCTAATTCGACCATGCCTTCAAGTTTATACAGATCATCTCTAAGTCCCATAGCTGACCTGATTTTATGCATCATTAACCAAACGGTATCGTAACGTTTATGTCCCAATTGCCTTTGCATTTCTAATGCCGATATGCCTTTTTTGGACATCGTCATAAATGCTATGCATTTATACCAAAGTAGAAAGGGCAAATTACTGTTCTCCATTATCGTTCCACTACGCAGAGTTGTTCTAAATTTGCAGTCTTTGCATTGCCACTGCCATTTGTTTTTTAACCAATAATGTGTTGTACATTCACATTTTTTACACTTGATCCCTTCAGCTTCTCTTTTATTCTTAAAATGCTGTCTACAACTTGTCTCGTCAGGGAAATTCTCGATAAATTTTAAGATATTCATTTTGAGTTATTTTAACCCAATATCAAAAGTAGCGTGCAGCTATAATGCACTTAGGTATAATTGCGGGGACTCATAATATATAATTTTAAAAAACCTCAACAAAAAAATAACCGACCACAAATACAGTCGACTTCAGCAATGTCGTTTTTTAGATTGTTGAGCCAGCTTAGATCCTCACCATTGCAGATGCAATCGGGTTGCGCAAAAGCTAGGTGGGCATAACTAAAAAGAAATAGTAGTGTGCTAGTGCCTCAAGAACTAAATATACTGCCATATTAAATTGTTCTTTTCCGCCTTCTCTGCGTTACAGAACCGGCCTTGATAGCTAAGGCTATCAAAGCGAACCTGTGCCTTGAGTAGACGAAAAATAACTGCTTTCATACAGCCATTTATTTAGTTCTTGAGACACTAGTGCATTAAGTTCTAAATAAATAGTACCTTAATATTAACAAACACAAAACTTATGAGAGGGAGTAACCCAGCCCCTCCCTTAACAGTAAGCAAAATTCAGATTGAAGCTCTTGAAAGATTAAAGAGAC
>CALGLU010000102.1 GCA_937959275.1 uncultured Saprospiraceae bacterium
TAGAGCACAGCTTATTTTTTGAATGCCTCCTCTTATGCAACTAGGGAGGGGGTAGGCAAAAAAGAAGATGTCGGGGGAGGCAAATATTTATTAACCTGAGTTTATCTTAGGGTTTATGTCAACTTTTTCTGGGCGCTACCAGCTTGGGTGTTGGAATTGGGATAGATATATACCTAAAATGTAAAAGAAGAGTCTTGCTTAAATCTATGCGCCCTTGGAGGGGTCCCGTCTCAGGCTTTATTAAGCTAACATTAGCTTTAAGCAGATTGAAAAAGTAAAGGGAAAATTGTAATCTTGCAGTTAAATAGTTTTAGATGATTCAGCGTATACAATCTTTATTTTTACTCTTAGCAGCTTTGTTCTTTTTTGGAGAATTTGCCTTTCCATTTTTCAAGTCGAGTCCGACTTCATCTGGCTTCTTTTCTGATTCCGTATTCAACATTCAAGATCATCCTATTTTGCTTGGCCTTACCGTCGCAGGCGGGCTATTATCCCTGATTACGATCTTTTTATTCAAGAATCGATCAATACAGCAAAAATTGGTCATTGTGTCTATTGTTGTTGCAATAGGATTGCCAGTCGCTGCTATCTTTTTAGGGATGTCTGATACGCCTGGATTATTACAATCTAGTAGTGTATTTGTTGGCACCTTTTTACCAATTGGAGCTGTCATCATGCTTTTTCTTTCATTGAGGGGCATTAAGAAAGATGATAAGATTGTCAAATCTATGGATCGGTTGAGATAGGCTTGGTCAATGGTAATGTCAATTTCAATGTCAATGTCAATGTCAATGTCAATGTCAATTTCAAGACGGTGTGCTGCACCTTCATGACGAGTACAAAATGGATCTCTGATGGTTCCAATGTCAGAGGCATACGATTGAAAATACAATCATATCGATTCGAGGTTGAAAACCCCGAATATCCGTTAATTCAATATCAATACTAGGACGGTGCGCTGCTCCTCATTTTGTGTCTATCAATGCTGTGCATCTATAGACAGGACGGTACTCTGCACCTGCATGACGAGTACAAATGGATCTCTGAGGTTTTCAATGTCAAATGCATAGGATTGAAATACAATCATATCGATTCGAGGTTGAAAACCCCGAATATCCGGATAAAAAAAAGGGATCAACTTTCGTCAATCCCTGTAAAACAATTTATTATTTCTGTATTTATACTTTTGGCTTGGCAGAATAATTGACTGCTAATTGGCCAGCTTTTCGTAAGGCGGTTTTAACGTCAGTCACAATACCCATAGTGACATCCTTATCAATTCTAAGAGATGTCTTTATAGCACCTCTTTGACTTTCGTTGATTTTTACTCGATGTTTTTCCAAGAACAACGGAATGTCAGCTAAGTTTGCAAATTTATCACCTAACTGTATTCTAGGTTTTGTACCTGCTTCCTTTTGAAGTTTCTCAATTGGTCTACCAATGTAAATATAGTTAACCAAGGATTTCTTCTCCAGCTTTGACAATTCTGTAGCATTTGGAGTCGTCACATCAACCTTTCGCTCAGAATCTCTCATCACAGTTACGACCATGAAGAAGAACAAAAGCATAAAAATGATATCTGGTAATGAGGCTGTAGAAACTGGGGGTAAACTTTTACCTTTTTTCTTTCTAATACTTGCCATAATTATTTAGATTTTCTGTGATTAAATTTATTCTTCTCCAAATGATGTTGGTTCTGCTTCAGAAATAACTAAAGGAATATCATCTCTAATTTCCTTCCGCTGCTCTCGTGTACAGAACTCATAATCTCTGCCAAAACGTTTATTGGCCTCTTCGTTTCTCAATTCGTTATACGCCCCTTTAATCTCGTTATAGACTTCAAGGTAGGTGGCATATTTAGTACCTCTATCATTTTTCATCGAAACAATCGCTTTCGTTGGCTTTTCTGCCATATCGGCTCGTTTGTTAGGATTCATGATAAATTCCTTTGCATTTTCTCGCAAGGTCTCCAGATCAGCTGGTTCCCCTCTAACAAGCAATTGATTTTGTGCATTTACAAGAACTGAATAGACATTTCTTGTTTTCAATTGCTGAATGTCAGGCGGCTCATTTGACCATGGTGGTAGTTTTACAAGTACACCCTTGTCTTCAACTATCGTTGTCGTAACGAGAAAGAAAATGAGAAGTAAGAATGCTATATCGGCCATAGAGCCAGCATTCACTTCATTACTCATTCTATCTTTTATACTTGTCTTAGCCATAAGATATTATTTAAATAGATTTCTTATTTCTCCAAAGAACATTAATAAAACTGCCGCCGCACTAAGTACAGCTGTTGTTTTAAGGCCTCCACTTATAAACTTACTGGCGGCTTCTCCTACATCAAACCGCTGCACTAATTCACCAATCTTTCCAGTGGTTTCAGCTTCAGACGTATTCATCAATGCAAAAAATAGAATGCCAAGTACTGCCACACCAATAATGATCTTTATAGATCCTTTAGGTGATGTGATTAAGTGGAAAATGCCAAATAGGACTGCTGCAGCAACGGCGATAACGATTAAAGCCAGTGTCAGCGTCATACCTGTATCAAAGAAACTAAAGTCTGCGTTAGGGTTACTTTTCAAAATTAGATTTAAATCATCTGAAGTCGAATATCCTGCACCTTTTATGCCACCTAATACAGTGAACAGATAAATAGCCACTACCCCTACTCCCAATAGGAGTGCGAAGATCTGACCTTTTTTAACTAGAAAATTATACATAATTTCTGTAGTTCTAATTGATTATTTAAAAACATTATTTCTAGCCATGATATCAACAAGACCTATTGAAGAATCCTCCATCTTGTTAACGATACCATCAATTTTAGATACAATGTAATTGTATAGAATCTGAAGAATAATCGCAACGATCAAACCAAATACTGTCGTCAAAAGGGCAACTTTAATACCACCCGCAACAATAGCTGGAGAGATATCACCAACAGCTTCTATTTTATCAAAGGCTCCAATCATACCGATTACCGTACCCATAAACCCAAGCATCGGTGCAATCGCAATAAACAATGATATCCAAACAAGACCTTTTTCTAATAGACCCATTTGAACAGAACCATAGGATACAATTGCTTTCTCAACTGCTTCTGGACCTCCAGCTGAACTACGTAGTCCTTCATAAAGAACACTTGCAGCAGGACCAGGCGTAGATTTTGCTATTTCTTTAGCACCTTCCATATCTCCATTAGCTAAAGACTCGTCGATTCGACTTAATAACTTGTCTGTATTAGCTGTAGCTATGTTTAATGTTATTATTCTTTCTATACAAAATGCTAACCCTAAAATAAGTGTGATTAACACGAGACTCATAAATTTCCAGTCTCCCTCAATAAATTTTTCCTTCAACGTCTGGAATCCCGAAGACGAAGCTTCTTGCGCGGCAGCATCAAAAGCGCCAAAGTAGGCAGCCATGAAAAATACTCCACATAGAACAATTAATTTTCGCATGATTTGATAAGTTTTCAACTATTATTCGTGATATAATTTGCTTTACATGCTAAAAATAGAAAGTTTTAGTAAACATTATGATATTGTCCAAAGTTTTTTTGGCACCGCATAAAGTCTACGAATTTCAAAGGGTTTTAACATATAATTTTTATAATAATATATAAGCCTCTTTTCTCAATTACAAGATGTCATTCATTTCCCCTTTGGTGTGTTGCTATTTAAAATAATTAGGTCTCTCCTCTTCCTGCCCCATATTTAAATAACGATGACATTCTTTAGTTTCTATCTACTCTTTTAAGATGTTTATTGACTTCAAAACCTCTTTATATCCAATCAAGGCATTATCAGGTCTAGGATAGTCATCATTAAATACGCTCAATTCGGATGTCGTAAGCAGTGTCACAAAATCTTCTACATAGCCATCCTGGAAAGGCAATGCACCACTATTCAACTCTAAATGGTGCGCAAGAAAATTATACACAACAACTCGTTTAGCATAACCATAATCATGTCTTGCCGCAGGAAAATGAACATGTTCAACTTTATGCTCTGCATTATAAAGGCCAAATACTTTTGCTACATACGGATATTCTACTCTAGGATTATTCCGAGTCCAGTCATCTCCATCAGATATAAGCAAGAGTGGTCTTGGCGCACTGACCGCTGCAATTTCCACATTGTTAGTCTGATGAGCCTTACTTCGATGAATTGGCATACCACTCTCACATACACAGCCTCCAAAGAAATGTGATGAAACCATCACAATCGGAGCAGAAACTCTTATTCGTTCATCAATCGCGGCTAATATAAAGGTCTGCGTCCCACCTCCCGAAGCGCCAGTCATCCCTATCCTATCTGGATCAATGTCTTGCCTTGATAATAAATACGCCAATACCCGCTGACTACTATACGTCTGCAACAATAAGGCATATGGTATTTTATGCTCAACTTGTTGGCTATCTCCATAGCCTATCATATCATAGGCAAAGACAACAGCCCCCATTCTGGCAAGAGCGGCACATCTAATCTGCATTGCCTCCCGCATCCGCCCGTCATCCCAGTGGCCATGAGGACACAGAATACCAGCATAGGTCTGTTGTTCTTCAGTGGGTCGATATAGATTACCTGTAACATAAAAACCTGGAAAACACTCAATCGCAATATTCTCAACAATATACCCATCCATTATCCGCGTACTACGTATGGTCGGATTAAAGTCTCCAGTAAGAGTTGGCATTCTTTCTAACTGCAAACCTTCAATGATACCTTGTTTTATAATTTGAGCTCTGCTCTCCCAAGACTCTAGATCATCCCATTCAAGTGAAAATTCTTTCATTTTCAAATTGCCCTCGTCCTCTGTCCAGAATGATCCAGGACATAATAAGCTGTCTTGGCTGGACAACTGGGCTGTAGATAGGATAAGAAATAGAATGATTGTTAGCTTCATATGTATGGTATTGAATCTGTGAGTCACCTTTCAATATACCCAGAATATACGCTCTTTAAAAATGAGACTTAAACGCTTTGCTAAAGAATCGCTGCCCCAAAAAAGATAAAGTGACTATATTCGAACACTATAACATCATTATAATGAAGACACTGAAATACTCAATTGCGCTGTTCCTGACACCTTTCTTTCTTTTTTCTCAGAATCAAGTCACAAAATCCGACGACACTTCCCTCGATAGTTTTTATACATCAGTGAAGTACCGAAACATAGGCCCTTTCAGAGGTGGACGATCAGTTGGGTCTTCAGGTGTTATTGGTGATCCATTGACTTATTACATGGGCACGACTGGTGGTGGTCTTTGGAAAACAACAGATGCTGGTCAACACTGGAATAACATTTCCGATGGATATTTTAAAACTGGATCTGTCGGAGCCGTTGCGGTGTCCGAGAGTCATACCAATGTTGTGTACTGTGGTATGGGCGAACATGCGCCAAGAGCCGTCATGACATCACATGGCGATGGTGTCTATAAATCAACTGATGGAGGTAAGAGTTGGGTTCACCTTGGATTAGAAAAGACGCAGCATATAGCTCGAATTATTATTCACCCTACGAATCCTGATATTGTCTATGTCGCTGCGCAAGGCGCACTCTATGGCCCGAATCAAGACCGTGGCATTTACAAAACGATAGATGGCGGAAAGACATGGACCAATGTATTGTTTGTGAATTCACTAACTGGATGCTCAGAATTATCCATGGATATGAATAGTCCAAATGTACTCTATGCGACCATGTGGCATCATCAGCGAAAACCTTGGAAGGTGATTAGTGGCGGTGAAGGTAGTGGACTATATAAATCAATCGATGGCGGCGAGACTTGGAAAAAAATACACAAAGGTCTACCCGCAGAAAAGGGCAAAATGGCCATTGCCGTGGCGAGATCAAATCCTAATAAAGTCTATGCTCTGATTGAAAGTGATACAGATAAAGACAAAGGGGGATTGTTTGTTTCTAATAATGCAGGTGACTCTTGGAGTCGTATCAGTACGGATAATAGATTGACTCAGCGGGCTTGGTATTATATAGAAGTATTTATTGATCCAAATAATGAAAACACGGTCTATGTATTGAGTGCTCCTGCATTAAAATCAATCGATGGCGGGAAGAGTTGGAGTCGCATCACAGGCACGCACGGCGATTATCATGATCTCTGGATTAATCCCAATAACTCAAACAACCTGTGTATTTCGAATGATGGTGGCGCCGGAATTAGTTTTGATCAAGGTGCCACTTGGTCAACTCAAGCCAATATGCCAACCGCGCAGTTTTATCGCGTCAATGTCGACAATGAGTTTCCTTATAATATTTATGGTGGGCAGCAAGATAATTCATCTGTAAAAATTGCAAGCATAGCACTCGGTAGTGGAGGAATCACAACGCGAGACTGGTCAGCATCAGCAGGAGGCGAAAGTGCATTTTTAGCTTTTGATCCAGATAACCCGAGGTATGTGATGGGTGGATCTTATCTGGGCACAATCAATCTGCTTGACACAAAATCTAAGGCATCCACCAATATCATGTCTGCGCCTATTCAGTACCTAGGGATGGAGGCTCGAGAGATGAAATATTTATACAATTGGAATGCGCCTATCATTTGGTCGCAACATGAACCTGGTACATTTTATCATGGTGCCCAATATTTATTGCGCAGTCGAAACATGGGACAGGCTTGGGAGGAAGTATCTCCAGATTTGACCCGTAACCAAGATGACAAGCAAGGGAATGGCGGAGGCCCCTATACGAATGAAGCTGTCGGTGCTGAAAATTATGGCACTCTCTCTTATGTTGTCGAATCACCTCATGAGAAAGGCATTCTCTACACAGCTAGCGACGATGGGTATATTCAAATCACAAAAGATGGTGGAGAAAATTGGACCAACATTACGCCAAGTGGATTACAAGAATGTTTGATCAATGCTATCGAAGTATCGCCACATGATCCAGCAACTGTTTATATAGCGACAACGCGCTATAAATTTAATGATAAGACACCGGCCTTATATAAGTCAACTAACTATGGTAAATCGTGGACTAACATTTCTAATGGCATCCCACAAGGAGCTTTTACTAGAGTCGTGCGTGAAGATAACAAGGTAAAAGATATGCTGTTCGCAGGCACAGAAACAGGCGTTTACATCTCCTGGAATGGTGGTTCGCAATGGCAGGCACTCCAATTAAATTTACCCGTGATGCCGATTTTGGATATGATTATTAAACATGATGATCTTGTCTTAGCAACGTCGGGAAGATCCTTTTGGGTACTTGATGATCTAGGCTTACTGCGACAACAAAAAGTCAATCAAAAAGGATTGCATTTATTTCAACCAGAGGATGCTATACTGGCCAACTGGTATAGCCCAATGGATGGAGATACAGAAAACTTCAACGGAACAAATGCTTTGGCTGGAGTTAATCCAGCAACTGGTACTGTCCTGTATTATACCCTACCGAAAATACCAGACACCATAGCCATCATCATGGAAATTAGAGATGAAGATGGGAAGCTTGTCAATTCATATTCTTCAAAGAAAGATGGCGATTATAAAAAATATGATGGTGGCCCTCCCGCCATCGCAACCATCTCCAAAAAAGAAGGCTTAAATCGATTTGTATGGAATATGCGCCACAAAACGATGCCAGGCATACCAGGTGTTTATATTGAAGCAAGCTATCGCGGGCATAAAGTACCACCTGGAAATTACACAGCTACGATTATCCATGGCGATGAATCAACACAAACTAATTTTGTCATTAAGCCACATCCTTTATATCCAGCTGATCTTGATTATAAACAGTATAACCAATTCATGACAGACATGGAATCTAAGGTGACTGAGATGCATGACATGACAAATTCCATTTACAAACAACGAAAACAAATCGAATCTTTGATTGGTAAAATATCTAATGACAAGGCATTAAAATCTAAGACTCAAAACATAATCGATAGAATGAAATCTTGGGATGAAGATATGATACAACGAAAATCACTTGCCTATGATGATGTCGAAAACTTCCCCAATAAGTTCACAGCTAATTATTTATACTTAATTAATCAGACTGAATCTAATATCCCAAGAGTTAATCAAGGCTCTTTGAACAGGAAAGTAGAGTTGGATGCTGAGTGGGAAACATTAAAGGAAATCGGTCAAGCTATTTTAAAAGAAGATATTCCTGCCTTAAATCAGCAGTTGTGGGAGAATGGGATTGGTGCTGTTTGGGATGGGCTTGATTAGTTTTTAATTTTATTTTAGATTTTGATTTTAATTAAATAGCATCTGCTCGTTTACAATCAATAACCTTGTAAACAGACCCATTACTTTTAGTCAAAAGATAAAGCTCTCCTGCCGCATCTTTTCCAATACGTAGATCAACACGTCGACTGCCAGTGATGGTTTCCATATCAGATGACTCCCCATTTAATGCAACATCTAATCTGTAAATCGGGGCACGCTGCCCTTCCACAATCTCGTCAATATTAGAATAAAATAGTGTACCTAAAGAAATATCTCCAAACACATATTTTCCTTTTAAGAGAGGAATTGATTCACCTTGATACACAAAGCCACCTGCCACTGCGCTAGCTTCATCATGATCATACTCAATGACAGGATAGGTATAGTCATCGCCTTCTTCTGGTAGCGGATAGACTAATTCATGATTTGCTTCTGGATCAAAGACAAACCGACCTTCTCGATAGGGCCAGCCATAATCAGCGCCAGCTTTACCCAAATTCACTTCTTCTAGACTATGTTGGCCAATATTGGTGATGAGCATTTTACCAGATCCTGTTTCGTCCCAAACAATGCGATGTGGATTTCGAAATCCTCTAGCCCAAATCTCACCTAGTGCATCAGGTACATTCACAAATGGGTTATCTGGCGGTATGCCGTATTGCCCATTTTTACTATTAGTGCTCAAAGGATCAATGCGTAAGATATTGGACCATACGCGTTGAATATTATCACATAAGAAGGGATACCCGCGCACAGCTGCACCACCATCACCTATACCCAAATACAGCATGCCATAATCGGGTGTTGAGGGTTTGGCAAGTGGGTTGAAGGTGATGTCCTGAAACGTATGACCAGCAGAGACCATATCCACTCTTAACAACTCCCGGTATGTGCCTTCAAATTGTGGGCTTGCAGGATTAGAGGCTTTCCATTCGAGTAAGACAGATTGTAACGTTACTTTTATACTATCTGCATAGGCATAATCTGCTGGCGCGGATCCAGCAGACTCGGTATGAGAGGTGTACAGTAGACCATTCGTCTCGAAGTCAGGATGAAATACCCAATACGCTAAACCAGAGCCTTTACCTGGATTATCGATAAAATTGGGTAAGCGTGTAGATACATCTAAATATTCAGTCAATGTATTGTCTTGACCGACTTCATAAAGCTTGCCTCTGATATCGTGAATGAAGACACGATTGCCAGTGCCCACATCCATTTTATTGATTCGGGTTATCGGCGGGACTTCAGAGCTTTGGGGAGCAGTGAATTGTTCTTCAAGCACCAAAGTCAATGCTGCTGCAGGTATTTTTTCAGGGATTGGATTGATGATTCCACCAGGTCTCTTTTTAGCATTTCTTCGTTCGCCCTGAGAAAACTTATGGATAAAGCTTAAAATGTCTTCCATGTCTTCACCTTGAATCATGGCGAAAGCGGGCATATGTTGTTTGTATTTTTCAAATCCTGCTCTTGCACGAGGATCCCCAGCTTCGATCATCTTAGTCGGATTATGAATAAAATCTATAATCCACTGTTTGTCAACCTCTGAAGTGATCCCAGTCAAATTTGGTCCAATCCCATTTTCAGAAAAATTATGACAACTGGCACAATACTGATTAAATAATGTCATGCCATTCTGAAGAGGCATTTCACCTGAAACATATTCCCCGACGACTTTCCCGCTGTTCAGCCCATTCTCTTCTAAAGAGCTATTACACGCATTCAGGCACCAAAGACCTGTTAAACATATTGTAAACTGCAATGTCTTACGTAGTGAATATGTGTAGCTTAAGTTCAAGTCTAGAAAGTTTTATATAACCTAAGATATGCATTCAGATTGTATCCTCACACAATTCACTCTTTTCAAATTGAATAACAAGGCGAATAGTCTTAATTAGTTTTTATCTTTGCCACACATTATTGGCAGCTGCCAGCAATGGAGAGGTGTCCGAGTGGCTTAAGGAGCACGCTTGGAAAGCGTGTGTGCGCGAAAGTGTACCGAGGGTTCGAATCCCTCTCTCTCCGCAATGCTAAAAACAAGAAACCCGCGCAAGCGGGTTTTCTGTTTTCAGACAAGCACGACTCAAGCTCGCTTGAAGGCGTGATTGGCTGAAAACAGAAAAAAAGCACGCCAGTGCTTTTTTCTTGTTTTGAGGGTTGGCCAGGATTGCCACTTGGGGATCGACGGAGTCAATCATGGGTCTTTGTCTGAACAGGATTTATGGGATGTGTGAGATGGTCAGGATGGAGGAAGGAGGATGAAGGGGGAAGTAAATAACCATTAGTGCTTTTTCTTTGGAGGGTTGGTCAGGATTGGTGCATTGGGATTTTGTCTGAACAGGATTTATGGGATGTGTGGATGGTCAGGAAGGAGGATGAAAAAGGAAGTAGGAAGTAGGAAGGTGGAAGTAAATAACATCAGTGCTTTTTTCTTTTGAGGGTTGGTCAGGATTGGTGCATTGGGATTTTGTCTGAACAGGATTTATAGGATGTGTAAGATAGTCAGGATGAAGAAGGAAGGAAGGAAGGTGGAAGGTGGAAGGTGTGCCTGATATAGGTTCGCCGTTTTATAAAACATTCTCCAATGCAGAGAGAAGTCAAAATAATTTAAACGGTATTCTAAATCTTTTAAGCATACTCGGGTTCGGGAGTACGATTCAGGTGAATTTACAACTCTAGAACTATCCAGAAACATTGCTATGACTCGACCCTTAGTATCTCCTCTTTATTGATCGTTTATTTGTTCGCCGCATGTTCAGCTACCAATCAAGTCTGATGTGAGTGGGCCAGTTTATATAGTTTAATTCTTTACACATTATGAATCTTGGTTGGGTATCGCTCAAAGAATAAGCACTATCAAATGTTATTTAACAGCTGGCTCTGCACTATAACCAACAGTTGCCTCCTTAAACCAGATCTCTGTATAATCTCCATTGGCATATTGTTTGGCTATATCGCCACCATAGGTTTCAGCACCAGAACACCAGACCATATTTGATTCAGGGTCTTTGCCATTGGTTTGATTATACGCTCCTTGTTTGAAGTACATTAACTCACCTGCATAAGCTTCTTCTCGTTCTACGCCATCTTGACCGATAGGGACAAACAAATTTTGGGTTTGTTTTGGTATATCTGCAGAGCTTGCGTATTCTGTTTTCAATAAATTTTTGGTGAACCGCACAGTCTCATGTCCATCACTTGTAAAGGTCAAATACATGATGCCTTTATGGACATTGATCTCATAGCTAAATTCTTCGCCTAACTCAATTCCATCTTTGGGTTCTGCAGGGTAGTCTGTCGGGCTTGAACCAACAACAGACATATCGTAACCCCACACAGGATAAGAATAATCCCATCTACCAGAATTATCGTCTCCAGCTGTATTGATTTCATAATTCCAAAACACAGACCCTTTTGTATGGCCAGGGAATTTTTTATAAAAGATTTTGCACGGCTCATTCTCATGTCCTTCTCCACTATGAATTTGTCCTATGACTGTTGAGTATGACGCCGCAACTCTTGCATCACCAGAGGTAGATACATGCATCACTTGTAGGCTTCCGGTCAACTTACCTCCTTCTTCAGGAATCCACTCTCTTTTTTCGTGTAGCTCTGTTCTTGTATTACTAGAATTCTTTGAAGTGACACCAGAATTTGGCGTTTTGTAGACAACCCAATTCATGGTGCCGTCTATGACTGTATAGAAAAAATCTTTGTTTTCATAATTTACAATATCATCTTCATTCGTCCCATTACCTAAGAGGATTTTAAATTTATCCATAAACGGAATCACCTCACTCGGATACACTGTTTTCTTGCTTAAGCCATCGTTTGCTTGGAAATAACCTTCATTGGAGTAAGCATCAGGACTGACATATAGACTTGCATCTTTAAACCACACTTCAGCGTAATTACCATCAGCGTATTGTTTTTGAAGATCCCCGCCATGTGTTTCAGCACCAGAACACCAGACCTTATTGACAACAGGATCTTTGCCATTCGTTTGATTATAACAGCCTAGTTTAAAAAATAAACCTTGCCCTGTATAAGCATCTTTTTGCTCTACACCATCTTGTCCAATGGGCACAAATAAATCACGCACTTGCTTTGGCATATCAGCTTTACTCGCATATTCTGATGTGATTAAGTTTTTGGTAAATGTTTTGGTTTCATGCCCCGCACTTGTGAATGTAAGATTCATCATCCCATCCTTAATCTCGATTACGTAGGTGATTTCTTCACCTAATTCAATACCGTCCATAGGTTCTGCTGGATACGTATTTTCTCCAGTACCAACTACAGAAAAGTCATATCCCCAGATTGGATATGAATAATCCCATCTACCAGAATTATCATCTCCTGCTGTATTGATTTCATAATTCCAAAAAACCGAACCTTTGGTATGTCCAGGAAATTTCTTATAAAATAATTTAAACGGTTCGTTCTCATGACCATCAGCACTATGGATCTGACCGATAACAACTGAGTGGGTGGAAGCTACCCGCGCATCGCCTGTCGCAGACACATTCATGACTTTGCAAGTCGCTGTTAATTTAGCATCAGTCATTGGGGACCATTTCATCACTTGCGCTAATTCAGTTCTTGTATTATTTGAGGTTCCATGTGTGTTCCCTGCATTCGGTGTTTTATAGACGACCCAATCGCCAGCATCATCATTGGCAGTATAAAAGAAATCTTTGTTTTCAAGATTGGTTGCGTTACCAGCATTTGTGCCGTCACCTAAAATCAATTTCCATTGATCAAAAAATGGTGTGATGTCACTCGGGAGGACTGTATCTTTTGCACCGGCTTTAGTAGCAGCATCTTTATTGGTGTGGGAGCAACTATTTAAGAATACTACAAGACTAATAAGTAAAATAGATTGCAATATTAACGTAGCGATTTTGGTACTCATTTTATTCGTTTCTTTTAGAACTTTCAATTCACTTTAAAAGCGATAGTAATTGTTAGGGTAGGCAAATATAATTGACTTATTGGGAGTCAACATCTTATGCATCATTTTTATCTTCATTTATTGGTTTAGGTTAAAGGGCAAGAGGAACGGAGTCCTTTGCCTCAGTCAAGGAGGGCAAGAGGAACGGAGTCCTTTGCCTCGGTTATAAAGGCAAGAGGAGTGGAGTTCTTTGTCTGAGTGTCCACGCCTTAAGGTAGTGCAAAGGCCATAATCGAGCCTGATGGGTTTTCTGTTGTACCTCCTACTGATAAAGCGATGAATTGTTTTCCGTCTATGGCATAACTACAAACGTTGGCATTATTTGGAGCAGGTAAGAGCGTTTCCCAAATTAATTCACCTGTGTATTTATTGAATGCCCAAAGCTTACTATCAGCAGCGCCGCTGATAAAGACTAATCCGCCTGCAGTGACCATTGGACCTGAACGACCTAATAAACCTGTATTAGGTGCTCCTGTTTCTTGCAGTTTTTCATTGTTTCCCAATGGGATTTGCCATTCATATTCTCCTGTCGATACGTTTAATGCGTTTAATGTTGCCCATGGTGGTTTTAATGCGGGATTTCCGCTAGGATCTCTCCACTCTCTGTATGGTGTAATATTCATATATCTCATTGGTTTCTCCTCCTTAAGAATGGGCTGTGGCACTTCAATCGATTCATCTTTCATGTCATATAAAAAGGCCATGATGCCATCGATTTCACTGGATGTCAAGACCCCTTTATACCCTGGCATTTGACCGCCACCTTGAAGAATTTTTAAACGAGTTTCTTTTTCTGTTATTCTATTTCTCAAGTCATCTACGGCAGGGAATGAAGGCATAATTCCCTCTCGATTCTTGCCATGACAAGAGGCACAATGTGTTACATAGCTTACGCGGCCAAGTTCATAGCTTGTATTATTTTGAGCCTGAACATATTCGTTGGCGTCTACGATTGTTTGAATTTCAGGTAAATTATTCCCTCTGATATATAGGTAATCTGTAGCAGGATCAAAGGCACCACCGCCCCAATTCGCTCCGCCTCTCGTCGCGGGTATTGATAACGTACCTTTCAAATCAGGCGGCGTAAATAAACCTTCAAATCGCAAAGACCTAAACGTCTTTAAATTCGCCTCGTGATCAGAAGTTGAAAACTGGTTAAGGTCATCCTCCGTCATTGACTGTCTAACGAAAGGCTTAGGTTTCACAGGGAAGGGTTGTGTCTCGTAAGCCACTTCTCCAGGCAGGTTTGAAGCTGGCACTTTTCGTTCTTCTACTGGAAAAAGGGGCTCGCCCGTGTCTCGATCCAATACAAAAATAAATCCTTGTTTTGTCGCTTGAGCAACTGCGTCGATTTCTTTTCCTTCCTGTTTAATGCTTATTAAATTGGGAGGACAAGGCAAGTCGTAATCCCAAATATCATGGTGGACAGTTTGAAAATGCCATTTATAAAAACCAGTGGCCGCATCCAAAGCCAAAACACTATTCCCATAAAGATTAGCTCCTATTCTATCAGCGCCATAAAAATCAAATGATGGTGAGCCAAGCGCTAAAAAAACCATCCCTCTTTCTGCATCTACACTCATGCCTCCCCAGCAATTCACTCCACCTGCATATTGATACGCATCAGGTGGCCAAGTCTCGTAACCCGGTTCTCCTGGATGTGGAATCGTGTGAAATGTCCAAACCAGTTCTCCAGTCTTTACATTGTAGGCACGGACATAGCCTGGAGGCGAACCGTAAAAATCAGGCAATCTCGAGCCAATAATAATCAGGTCCTTGAAGAGTCTGCCGGGAGTCGTCAGTGTGATCGAAATTTTATCCGGATCATCTCTCACGCCAACATTCAAATCCACTCTCCCCTCTTGGCCAAATGAAGGAATTATTTTGCCTGTCGTCGCATCAATCGCTAATAAGTCATTACCAGCAGAATATAAAATTCGTTTGTCACTTCCATCTTCCCAGTAGGTCACACCTCGACTGGCGGCACTTGGTTCGCCCTCAGCCAATACCTTACATGTCCAAATCTCTTCACCAGTTTTAGCATTGATCGCATGGACAGATTGTTTAGCTGAGTTAGCATACATCACGCCATCTATTATAATGGGATTACTTTGACTCGATACTGGCTTATCCCCTTGATCTAGATCAGCTGCTTGGAAAGTCCATGCGGTTTGTAGTTGATTGACGTTAGAAACATTGATCTGATCAAGAGGAGAATAACTTGTACTTTTTGCATCAGCTTTATAGCTTGTCCAAGTGTTTGGATTGATCGTATTGTTAGATGTACAGCCTGCACAAAGTAAGAGTAACACGAGCCCAAGAATGATCCAGGGGTCGCCAAACAAGCTAGTGCCTCTCATCTCGAAATACATTTTGAACGGCCTTATTCACTGAGCTTCAATTAGGATTTTATTATTGTTCAATTTCATGCCTATCCCTGACACTGCTAAAGGTTAAGTCTAATAATTTCCAATCCTTTCCATCATGTTGATACACCTCTGTAACTGTAAACTCATTTGATACGTCATTGCCTCGTACATGGGCCAATAGTGTAATGCGATTCCACAGCACAGCCGTGTTGCCAAACACTTCTACCGCAACATCGTGGACGTCTGCATTTTTATACCAAATGCTTCCTGATTCAATAATTTCTAACTCACGTTCTTTTTTCCAAGATCCGCTCATATGAACAAATTTTGATTTGTCATGAAAAAGGGGTTCGAGTTTGGCAACATTTTTATCAGCCATCCATTGCCACTTCATTTTGGAAAGTTCAGTAATTTCCGATACAGTCTCAGCTTCTGGCATCGTTTCTGTCAACTTTCCCTGTTTGGAATACTGCACACAGGAGATTTGCATGACCATTAAGCAAATGAATACTAGATACGGTAGACTCAGCTTTATATTTTTCATATGTGTATATATTATCGTTTTAATCTGAATAGGTTTTCACTTATGAAAACACTAAATTACTTGCTCAAAGTAAATATAGTTTGCAACAATACATCTACCTCTTTTACTCTTTTACTTACCATTTTCACTGATGAAATTTAGTGGATACAGTATATTGTTAAAGCTGTTGTTATGTTTACTGAAAATAAAGATGCTATGCACAAGGTAAAGGATTTATTAACGGTCAATGATTACTGTGCTGGATTCAGTATGTCTGCTTTGCATCCATTGGTCAGTGTATTGGATCTTTCGACTGGACATTGGGCTGTTCAAGAAAAATTTGATGCTGTCCGGTATCACTTTTTTGGTGTCTTTCTAAAACAGGGGCAACAGTGTGTATTAAGTTATGGTCGACAAAATTATGATTATCAAGATGGCACACTAGTCTTTATTGGACCGGGACAACTTGTTAATATTACTCATCTTGATTCTGATTTCAAACCGTCGGGACATGCATTACTGTTTCATCCTGATTTGATTAAAGGGACCACACTCGAAACAACAATTGATAAGCATAGTTTTTTTTCCTACAATGTCTATGAGGCACTGCACCTCTCTCAAAAAGAAAGAGAGATTGTGCTTGATTGCTTTGATAACATTCAATTTGAACTTTCTCAAGGAATAGACAAACACAGCAAAGACTTACTCGTTTCTAATCTTGAGCTTTTTTTAAAATATTGCGAGCGATTTTACGATAGACAATTTATAACTCGAGACACAATTAATGTCAGCGCCATTAAACAGTTCAAGGCCTCTTTGAGTGATTATATACTATCGGGCAAAGCTAAAAAATTGGGCATTCCGTCAGTCAATTATTTTGCGAATGAACTGCAGCTCTCACCGAATTATTTTGGAGATTTGGTCAAAAAAGAAACGGGACAAAGTGCCCATGACTGTATACAAGCTAAAATTATTGAAGTCGCCAAAGAACGAATCTTCGACCACAATATATCTATCGGTGAAATCGCCTCTGAATTGGGTTTTAAATATCCACAGCATTTTACACGCCTTTTTAAAAATAAAGTCGGTTATACACCGATTGAATATAGACAATTGAATTAGCATAATCGCGAGCAAAAGCTAAAACACTACAGTCCTTAGCCTCAGATATTGTGCGGGTATGGCAAGAGGATTAGAGTCCTTTTCTTTACCTCAGTCTATAACAATTCCACCTCATCGTTGTTATACTAGACTGATGAAGCAAAGCAATCTAAACGTACCTCTATATTATATCCTGTATAATGGCATGAGGCATTCAAAGAATCCGATTTATCTCATTAATAAAACGCTGTCTACATACGAGACATCCACGTATCACTTGCAAGTCGGAAAGGCAAGACGCATGCTCACACAAGACCCTGAGGTCATTAATCACATTTTACAGAAAAATCATAAGAACTACCTTAAGTCAAAAATTGTCACGGAGACTTTATCCAAATATGCGGGTAAAGGCATCTTAACCACCAATGGCGATTATTGGCTTAAGCAGAGGCGATTGATTCAACCAGGCTTTCATAAACAGAAAATTGAAAGTCTGCTGAGTGATATGCACGCTGTCATCATCACTATGATGGATGATATTGAAGCTCAGATTACTAAAGGTCATCATGAGTTTGACATATTGGATGAGATGACAAAGATGACGCTTCGGATTGTATCAAAAGCTTTATTTAGCACTGACATTACTGAAGAACAGATCAACATCTTGAAAGAGGGCGTTCAGTCATTACAGGACATCACACTCAAAGAAGTACAGAATCCATTTCTATCAGGGTGGAGAAAACTCTCAGGTGAACAAAAACGATCTGAAGCACATTTAGAACGTATTTACAAGATGATCTCAGCATACATCAATGAGAGAAGATCTGATCCATCTCCTCCATCTGATCTGATGACCATGCTGCTAGATGCTCGCTATGAAGGAACAGATATAGGGATGACGAATCAGCAAATTCTGGACGAGATTTTGATCATTTTTGTTGCCGGATTTGAGACGACGACAAATGCCTTGACATTTTGTTTGTACTTAGTATCACAACACCCCCATGTACTATCTGCATTACAAAAAGAAGTAGCAGGCATTAAGTTAAATTCAAATCCGTCTATGAAGGACATTATGGGTTTGAAGTATACGGGCCAAGTGATCTCAGAATCTATGCGGCTTTATCCGCCTGCTTGGTTTATGGATCGTGAAGCCATTGAAGATGAATATATAGGAGAAGAGAAAATTAGTGCTGGCGAGATTATCGCTTTATACACCTATGGTCTTCATCGATCTGCGAAGTATTGGAAAGATCCAGATTCGTTTAATCCAGACCGATTCTCAGAGGAAAATAAATCTCAGATCACAGCGAATACGTTTATCCCGTTTGGGAAGGGGCCACGGCTATGCATCGGATCGCAGTTTGCTCAAATGGAGATGAATCTTGTCTTAGCCCAGTTTGTTAAGCGTTTTTCTTTTCGCCTAATCGAACCGTATTCATTAGAGTTGGATACAAAGATTACGATTCGGCCAAAACATGGGATGCCGATGAGGTTAGCCCTTCAGTACTGAGTGTTGAGCCTGCCTGCCGGCAGGTGTTGAGGATCCAACTGGAAGTAAATTTAATACATTAATTTTAGAGACAAATTCTGTTCAGTCATAATGCGGCCAGAATTCTTAAATATATTATCAGTTTCTGAATTATTCTTAGCTCCCCAAAGCCTAGCAACGACATCTACTTTATTATTTAAAAATGTATTGTTCGAAATATCAACATTGATAATGCCATGTGATTTTATTAGGATGCCAGATTCTTCTTTAGCTCCACAGCCAGAAAATGTACTACCGCTTAAGAAAAGAGTGCCACCAACAGTTGATTCATCGTATCCTCCGCGATAATAGTCGACAATATTTTGCTGGATGCCTTCAAACTGACAGTTGATTATCGAAAGATTCTCAGCATTGTATTCTCCTTTATTATCATCTTCACTAGACAGCTCTATTCCATTGTTACAGTTTCTTATACTCGTTTCAGAAAAATTAATGTACTCTGCAAAGGAGTGTTTGTATGCTTTAAGTACATAATCAAAACCAACTATTTCAGAGTCTTTCACATTCAAATTATATAAACTAGACATGTTTTCTTTAAGGCTGGCAAAAGCATAATTGGTGCCATTGCCTTCTAGTTTGACGGACTTGAGTTCGAGCTGCCCTTTTGGATTCATTGCAAAGGCTGGGCTCTTATTCAATCCCGTATATGTGATCGTGGATTTATTAGCCTGATCAGCAGATTGAATGTTTATTTTTTTATTGATTTGTAAGGATGAATTTAAGGTATACCGATCAGCAGTTAATACAATCACATCGTCATCACTTGCTTTTTCTAACTGAGCTATTAATTCTTCAGAAGTGGATACTGAATATGTTTTGGGATCTGGTTTAGGTGGAGATGGATCATACCAATCAGGTCCATATTTTGTCAATTGCATAATATCAGGCCTTGCGCTCGACGTGCCAACTGTTGCGCCAATCGTGTTATTTTCATTTCGAGAATTTCCAAAAAGGTCTGTATTCAATTGGTCAAAATCAAATCCGTGATAACGTTCTACTTCTGTAAGATCAGTGGAAGGAATCCAAATATTCTCTTGTAGTTCTGTTATGGAAAAATCCATAGTATCCAGTCCTTTTACTTCTTGATAGTTTACGCCTTGATTGTTGATAACATTCGATTTAAATTGAATGCCCTCTATTGAATCATGCCGAAATATCGGTAGCGGATCACCCTCTGAATTATAAATTAAATTATTAGCGACTATCGTACGTATTGGAGTTTCAGATCTGATTTCTGAAGCTGGAAGTACATCTTTTTGATCAACATTTGAGCCCACGCCAAATTGCCAAGGCGAGCTACAATTAATCCATGTGTTATAAGCAACCACAACATCTGTCACCTGGATATACCTATTGATAGCAGATCGTTTGATGCCGTTCATCACTGCCAATGGCGCTCTAAACATCTCGCCACGGAGATTGTAGAAATAGTTATTCGTGACCCAATGCCCTGTCCCGATCAAGCGAACGCCACCTGCGTAAGGAGATGTCTCATCACCAATAAAATAATTGCCATCCACGATACAATAATTACCATGTCGAGTAACTAATGAGCCTTCACTTTTATAAAAAACATTATTTCTAAATTCATTAAAATTAGTTTTACTTGAGATCACCTCTACCTCGCCATTACAGCGCTCAAACAGGTTGTCAACGATTAATGTGTGGCTAGGCGCCATGGATGTGCTACTATTCCCGATCTGAATCGTTTCAGCACTTGGACCTCCTTTGGGTGGTCTTGGACCAAAATGGTTATTGGTGATTTTGTGATAATTCTTGATGCTTTCGTTACCAGCTAAGTCCACTCGAATGGTTGGGCCTCTATTAGATTTTCCAGCTATGTAGCAATGATCAAGTTGGTTGTGCCGACCCTTGAAGGTGACCCATAGGTCCTGTTTATTTTTTTGAGACTGGTTGAAGTCCTTAATCACACAATTGCTTACCCGGCAGTTGTTTGCCAGCGTATCAGTATTAATATAATACTGGATAACAGATCGAGATGGAGATGCTCCATTCGTGAAATAAAGTCCATCGACCTTCAGGTATTCACCGCCTAATTTTAGATCAGAACTTCCTTGTATGATCACTTCTCCTGCAGTCTCCGCTTGTAGGGTAATTGGTTTATCTTCAGTCCCTATACCAAAGAACTTGATTTGAAGATCTGTCCAAACTCCATTCGCCATGGTAATTGAGCTACCTGGCTCTGCATTAGAAATGGCTGCTACTAATTCTTCAGCGTTTGAAACCAGTACTCCTGCATTCGTATTTATTTGATCACAAGTTGTTAGTAATAGTAAGGTTGTGAGTAGTAGTGTTACGTGTCTTAAGCTCTTCATGTTTAACTGTCAATATGAGTAGCTAAAGTATATAAATTTTGATACAATGAAATTAGACCTCTTACAATAAGCCTTACTAAAAAACATCGTTCCTATCTCTATTTAAACAATGAATTTTCATCTTTATCAATCTTCACCTTGGCTTTTTCAACCATATATAATGTTTCACAGTTAGGGCAGACTAGATAGTATTCATAAAAATACTTTTGCTTAGCTTTTACTTTCCTTTTCCTATTTATAATCTTGACTACTAATGCATTGCATTTTCTACACGTATCACCTTCATTTTCAATCTTTCCTGATTGTAGAGGATTTTCAATCGAATTTAAATAGCCTTCATCTTTTAAAAGGTCTGCACCGTTAATAGCAGCCGTTGCTAATAAATCACATCTTTCATTCTCCGCGTGACCATTATGTCCCTTAATCCAATTAAATGTTACTTCATGAGTAGCCAATAGAATTAATAGTCGTTTCCATAAATCTATATTAATTGCCTTTTCTTTTTTATTTCTGAACCAATTATTGGCTCTCCATTTTTCAACCCAGCCAAGATTAATCGCATTGACAACGTATTTAGAATCAGAAAATACATCTACTTTTGATTCTACTTTTAATTTTCCTAATCCAACAATAATTGCCATTAATTCCATCCTATTATTTGTTGTTAATTCATAGCCATTAGAAAACTCTTTAACATAATCTCCGTATTTAAGAATCACTCCGAATCCTCCTTTTCCTGGATTTGGCTCAGCACCTCCGTCTGAAAATAGTAATATCTTTTTTTTGTTCAAGGTTTAATTTTTATTGTTTTGTTGAAACTTATAGCGATATAAGATAATAAAAATACGTTTATAAGATTTTAGATTTCAACTTAAGCATTTTTTAGAAAAGACAAAACAAAGCTTTCATACTTTTGAGGTGATTTGGATTGGATTTTCTTGGTTACAGACATGTCAGTTTTTAGAAAACTTACATGTCACATTTCTATTCAGGATGGGCTGTAGTTTATAATCATGTCAGACCTAGCGGCGTTCCTATATTCATGGCACACCAGGCAGCATTCCTTTTGAAATTTAAGTAGTGGTCTGTCAAGTATATATTGACAGAGCACTAGTTTGCTTTTTATTTATATAAATCCCCTTGCAAATATTTCAGACCTGAATCACAAATGACAGTTACGATCTTTTTTCCTTTTCCTAACACCTTTGCTCTTTGAATAGCAGCCCAGACATTTGCGCCTGAAGTTAAGCCGCCAAATAGTCCTCCTATTCTTGTCAAATCTCTTGCGGTCGAATAGGCATCTTCAGTTTTTTGTATTAGACAAACGCCTGCAGGTGATTGATAATGTCTTCATTGCTATCATATAAGCCAATATCAAGATGATTTAAATCTCCTCTTAGTTTCATCAATTCAATCATTGGATAGACTGGACGATCATAAGACCAATAGTCTTTATTTAGAAAAACCATTGGACTGGCATAGCCAAATGTTTCGTAATGATTTTGAGCAATATCTTGGAAAATCTCTTGCATAGTGCCAGCGCTGCCTGGAGCAAAAACAACGCCTCCTTTTGCGATTGAAAGAAGTCCTTCCTCCCGTACGCTATTGGCAAAATACTTTCCGATGTGAGTAGCGAAAGGAGTTGGAGGTTCGTGACCATACAGCCATGTTGGAATGCCCAAACTTTTAAATTCAGATGAAGGGAATTTTTCAAGAACCTCAAATGCGGTTGGCAACCAATTGGGATGATCATATAATGGAGCTGTACTCAAGTGGTCTATTGCTGTTTCTAAATCCTCATTTGATTTATTCGCAAACCAAGCGCCTACATGAGTCGCTTCCATTGCTCCTGGTCCACCTCCTGATACAAGTAAATAACCTCTTTCTGTCATCGTCTTAGCAATCTCGGCAATTTGCTTATAACTACTACTTGCTCTACTTAATCCATGACCTCCCATGATTGCTACTACCATCTTTTCATCATACGTGCTTATAAATTCCTGAAGCGCATCAGTTATAGAATGGTCATGTAATCGTCTGGCTAGCGTTTCCTTAATATTAGAAGATTCTTTACCCGTTTTTAAATAGTGTTCGTATATAATTTTATCCAGTGTATTTTCGTAGGAGCTTGGTCGTTTGGGATCATAATCATTAAAGAGACTATCCGGGCTGTATAATTTGTTAGGGTAGATGTTATAAGGAACGTCAATGGTAGGGAATATATAATTGTCTTTAAGAATTGCTTCTTGAATCTTTGAGGTCATCTCACAACCCAAAAAAATACAATCTTTAAAGCTCTTTGAAAGTATCAAGTTTTCAATTGTTGTTAAGTCTAAGGATTGGATTGCAATTTCATTGACATCAGAGACACTTGTTAGATAATTTTCCAGCTCTTTAATTGATTCGAATTCTTTCATTTGTTATATTTCTTAATTAGTGGAGACCAACGGTTTTGATATGTAGCATCTCCAGGATTTAGAACAAGACATCATATGTTTTTTTAAAAATTAAACCTGTTCTCATAGAGTTAACTATTTCATTCATTAAGAAGAAAATCAATGGCTGTTGATTCTTCAACGATTGGTGTTCTTGCTTTTCTATTTGGGTCTGCCCTATGCATCATCTTTACCGAACCGGCAGGAAGGAGTGATATCATATCATCAATATCATAAAAGGGAAGGCTACCGGGAACAATATAATAGGCTTGTCTGGGATTGTAATATTTAGTTTCCATCAATTTTCGATTAGAGTCTGGCATATCGCTAAGGACAATCTTGCTAAAGGTATTCTTAATGGATGCAAAATGTAAAAAGGCAGATCCTACCCCACCTTCTACTAATGCATAAACTTGCTCTGAGTCCCTCGATCGCTGTGTGACAAATTGCATTAACACATCGATACCCTCAGCCTGTATACCTGCAACACTTTTGCCTATTAAGTGGGCCCCAAATGCATAATTGTTTGGTATGCCATCAATAAATCCATCGCCCGTAAATTCGGGGTCGTACAGTTCTCCTATGCCCGGTAAGTCGGCAGTTATAATGGTGAAATTCGCGTCTAAGAACTTTGGCAGCCTATCGTTTTCTAACACCTTGTTCTTTCCCGACGTGTTGAGCCAGACTAGAATTTTATTTGTTTTTACATCTGATTTTTTGATTACATAAACGGGAAGGGCGTAATCTCCTTTACTCTGTTCTAAAAAATACTTTTCTACTTCATAGCCTTCACGATTCAGTTTTCCTGTATAGACAGCTGTTATTAGTTTTCTGTCAAAACGTATTCCTGCTATTTCTTTAATTTTTTCTCCTAATTCATTTTTAGCGAGTTTCGTTTTCAAAAAATAACTTTGGTTGAGGTCAAAGACAGTTTTATTTTTCATGGAGCTACTAATCTGTCCTGTTTTGCTTACCCATAATTCATCTGCTGCAAACAGGGGTATCTCTTTTTCGGTAGGGTCTCCAGGAAGTCCCAAATGTTCTTGAAAAAAGGCATAGACCGATTCCCTGTTTGTCTTTGTACTTTCATGCACGCCCAGATCTTCAGTCATCAGGATGTTCTGTGAGTTGCCTAATGCTGTATATGATCGTTGGGCCTCTGTAAAGGTTTCCCTTGCTCCTTGGATGCTGAAGAAATCGTGTGTGGTTGTCACAATGAGGGAAGGTCTGGGCGCACGAATGTGGAGATAGTCTGGATAATCTATACCATTTGCTATAGCCTGATAAGGATTTTGCTCGGCATCGCCCATCCCTATCGACTGCAACAGTCGCTTAAAGTTATTGAACCAAGCTTCTGGGGCAGCAGCATAAATCCGCTTGTCATAAGCCGCAATCATGGCCGCTTGCGTGCCGCCTCCCGAACGACCCGTGATACCAATACGGTTTGGATCAACCTCTTTCCTGGACATCAAATAATCGACAGCTCGACTGCCGTCCCACACAAAATAATCTGTAATCGATGTGCCTGTCATCAAGGTCTGCATACCTGCATAGCAATGCTCGGGGGTGCACAGACCTACTTTTGATACTCCAGTAGCTGTATCCAGATATTGGGAGCGTTCGCCTTGGCCAATGGGGTCGAAGGCGAATACCACAAATCCTTTGTCTACCAAATTCAAAATTACATTTTGGTACGTATCATTACGAAAAGCCTGATCCGTATGTCCCGAACAATAAATGATGGCGGGAGCAGGACTCTGTCTTGTATTTGGCAGGAACAGACAACCGGTTAGGTAAAATCCAGGAAGGGATTCAAAAAGTATTTTTTCTACAGTAAAGGTTTTTCTCTTTATGTCACCTGTCGTCTGCGCATGTAAAGGAGTTCTTTTGAATTTCTCCATTGAACCGAACAGTTTTCCCCTGAGTTCATCCTGGTAACTTAACCATTGGTCTTTGGTCTCAAGGTTGGCTATGTTTTTTGTACGCGCATCCAATAATCTAAATGCTTCTTCGGAAATAATCTTGTACAGCGCCTGATCGTTGTTTTTATATGAATGCCACTTAAAGTTTCGGTGGCTATCAAATACGGATTCTGTGTTTGGCTGCCCTAACAGAATGGTGGTGAAAAATAAGGGTAAAAGGACTGTTGATATTGATCTATAATTCATTTTAAATAATAGCTAGCGTGCGTCACTTATAATTATATCCGACGGTTTGGCAAAGGAAGACTGGCGTAGCTGTTTCAAATGTATTTTCTGTCTTGATGCTCAGTAACTCTATATAATGCGACCAAGATAATTTTCCAGACAGTGTCTGGAAAATTGGAAACTTGAGGTATAACAATCGCATCATGTAAAGATTTGATTTGCTAAATCCTTTACCGAATTGTTTCTTTAAATCTCTGGACAATGTAGTCAAAAGCTTTGTACCATAATCGGCTCTATTCTTGCCGTCTTGTTCAAATTCCACGATTTGTTGTCCTATCTTCCAGTAGGTAACTACCAAAGTAGTATTTATCTTTTGTACAGCTAAAGTTTTTCCTTCTTCGAGAGAAGCTCCTATGTTATTGACTAATCGTTGATATGTCGAGGATTTTATTTTATACATGGCCTTAGTTATTCATTAGACAGTGTCTGGCATTTTATGATAGTCTAATTATATTGTAATTGCATTTGTAAACCGCTCTACCCCACTACTTTTGCTTGTCATCATGTGTTAGAGGTAGTGATCATTTAATAAGTATTCGTAATCGATATTCCTCCATTTTCAGTTTTTCTGATACCCATTTCTGATAATGGTTTTAATCCAATTGAATCTCTTCTTGCATCAATGATAGCTATCTCTTCATCGGTCATTTCAAAATACTTCTTGGAGGGTAATTGAAAAAAATATGGTTCTATTTTATCTGGGCCCCAAAATCTTCTTCTATCTACTATCCAAGCATAATTTTCAGGTGAAATCATACCCTAATTATATGCTTCAATTAATAATGGCTTTAGTCGCTTATTTCCTATATCTGAATCAAAATGCAATAACACTATGAAAGCATTATTTGCTGTCTTATTACCAACAACTCTTGAATTTGGATAGCCTTTCCTTTCAATTAAAGATAATAGAATTTCTATGTTTATAGAGTCAATTTTCTTCATATTACCTTTATCCGAACTATTTCTTATTGCTTGATCTGAACTATAAATTGCAGCTACTTCATTTTTGTATTCATAATCAAAATTTAGTTCACTGACTGATGTGTTGTCGATTTCATTGCATAATACAGGATTGTAATTATAGCTTTGATATTCAAGTCCATTATTTACTGCCTATTGGAAATAATCAAGTGATGTCTCATGAAATACGTTGACAAGAAAAGTGTTGATAATTTTTCTAAAATTACAATATATGTCAAAGAAAAAGAGACAAAAGTACAGCGAAGCGTTTAAAAAAGAGAAAGTAAGTTTACTTGAGTCAGGTTCAATAC